>CAZBTV010000110.1:0-24645 GCA_964494895.1 uncultured Steroidobacteraceae bacterium
GGTTGATTCCAGACCCGAATTGGTAGTTGTTCCGGCCGACCAGATAGTCTTCGCGTGGTGCGTTCAATGAATTCAGCGGCAACGCGTACAAAGCGTCCTGGATGGTGGCATAGCCCGCACCCAGGAGATCTTCGCGCCTCAAGTACGTGACCGGACCACCGAAATCGAACTCGACATTGTGGCGCAAGAAGCTGCCGGTCACGACGACATCCGAACTGTTATCGGGGTCCTTCCGATCACGGGATCCTGGGGCTTTACTTGAGTGTCGGATGTGCCCTCCCTTCGGATTGTTGATGATCAGGGTGTCGTCGCGAGCCGCGAAAAATGTAAAAGGGGTGGTTGCCAACATTTTCTCGAGGGCAGCAATCGGCTTGAGCACGCCAACAACAGGTTGGGTCCTCACGTGACAGTCGTCATCTGAGACTGCCGCCAGCAGGTTCACCTTGGACTGCTTATGGAACTCGTTCAGTGCGGCGCAGAATTCCATGGCCGGCAAGTTGAACGGCACGGCGGCTTGTCTGGCCCAGACTCTCGTGGCAGCAAGACACAACAGAGCGATGCCGATGCCGGCCAATCGCGGGAGCGTTTTGTCCATCGTTCGGCTCGATGGTGACCGCGAAAGCAGGCCCTTATCGAGGTCTTGAGTTGCTCAACGGGATCGATGGCGGTGGTTCGGGACCATCGCTCAATACGATCGTGCCGTCACGTGCGTATGAGATCCGAAGCTCAGGGAGAGTGGACTGGAGATTCTTCAGGGATTCGTCGATGCCGTGGTTGGGAAAGACGGCGAAGATGCGACGGTGTTCCAAGTCGCGCTTCAGAACAATCGGACGACTCGAATATCGGTTGAGCTCCTCGACCAGATCGTGCAGGGTGCCATTCTTGACTATGATCCTTCCGTCGCGCCAAGCAACGGCTTCGGTGGCATCGGTCGGATGAACGTCCGACAGAAGCCTCGTCGCGGTATATTCCATTTGCTCGTTTCGAGTCAGGGTACGCTCCCACAACGGCGCCTCATCCTGATTGGAGGGGGCTCGAACGGATACAGTGCCCTTGAGCACCGTCACGACCACCGGGCCGTTGGGCTTGCGGTAGACGTCGAATTCCGTACCGAGCACGCGAATCTCCGAGCCTTCGACGCTCACCTTGAATGGCCGGTTCTTATCATCAGTGACTTCAAACAATGCTTCGCCGTCCTGCAACTGCACTCTGCGCTCACGCGTCGTGTCGGCCCACGTGAGACGGGTCTTTGTATTCAGGATCGCTGTACTGCCATCCCCAAGAACAACCGTGCGGGATTCTGCGCTGGAGTTCGCGTACGTTTCGATTGTGCGACTGACGTCATGGAGCGCCCAACTGACGACTGCAAGGAGTGCGGCCGTGGTGACTGCAGCCCACCGACGGGTATTGCCGCCCAGAAATCGGCTCCGGTCTCGGTCCGGCACTCGGAATTCAGAAGCGAAGTCTGCAAACCCTTCAAGCTCCTCCACGCTCTGCATAGCCACTCGCTCGGGATGCGTCGAGGCGATCGCGGCCTGCAAAATGGAGCGTACCCGATTGGCGACCTGGCCGAGATCCTCACCGTCTTCCGCGGCCTCCCGTCGAAGCTGCTCGACGGATGTTTCCAACAGATCATTCAGAGCCTCGCGGCGAAGCGCGGCAGCGTGCGTCGATGGTTTGCTGGATGTCATGACTTCTTCCTCGTACGGAAGAGCCTCTCCACGGCGCGGCGAAGGCGTTTTCGGGTCGTAGCATATTCGGTTTTCGTCCAGCGAAGCTCCGCGCACACCTCACGAGCAGACGTTTCGTTCTTCAAATAGCTGATCAACAGCCGGACTCGAAGGTCCTTTTCGAAGTGTCGACTGAGCTTCTCGATGTCCATCGCTGCATTCCTCTGGCGCTCTGCCTCGTGTTCCGACTCGATCTGGACCTCCTCGGGCGAGGCTGTCGTCACAACTGTTGACGAGCCCACCGAATGACCCGCCTCCAGGACAAACGCGTCGATCGACTCAGTTCGGGCCTGTTCAGGTGAGTTTCGGGACGCATCGGCGATGCTCCGCATGGTCATGATGAGGAAGACGACAAAAGGCACACGCTGGTACGGCCACTGCCGGCTCCCGCTCAACGCGCGCAGCATGGCCTCATGGATGATTTCACCAGGTTCGCAGAACTCAGTCGCAAACAGGCAGGTGTCGGCTGCGCGCTTCAGCACGTACAAGTCATCCTCTGAGAGAGCCTCGATCGCCGCCCGGATTTTGTCCGCGTATACGATTGTCGCCTCGAGCTGCGAGTTTGCTTCCACCGTTCCTCCCTCTGACCTTCATATATACGGCGGACTTGAGTCAGTCGGACATCTTTTCGAAGGGATGTGCTCGTTTGTCTTCAGCCACCCTTGAGGGTGGATGCAACGGACTCCGAAACGAAAGACTATCCCCAACATTTTGGGCTGGAGCGAATCGTCGCATCTCAGCGCTGGAAATCGCAGTTGGTTTATTTATCGGAGTCCTTAACAAAAAACAGTACGCTCTGCGGCGGCGTGAAGATTCTGTTTGACCAAGGTACGCCCGTGCCTCTACGCAATTCGCTTCGTGACCATGAGATCGTCACCGCATTTGTGCGTGGATTGCAGACCTTAACGCGCGGTCAGCCGGCGACGCAGTGATCCCGCGCTTTGATTGTAAGGGCGGCGGTGCTTTGCCGCGACTCATGGCTCGCCGTCGACCGAGCGCTTCGACAAGAGGGCAAACATAAAACCCACGAGCAACACGTTGACGATCGCCGCTATGTCAACGGCGCCTAGCGCACCGCCTGGCCCGAAGGTTTCAATCAGGATAGAGCCGAGCGAGGGCGACGCCGCCTGTACGATAAGACTTGGCATCGCAAGTCGACCCATGATCGCCGGATACTGATGCTCGCCAAAGATGGCGAGCGGTAGGGTTCCACGTGCGATGAACTGAATGCCGATGCCGGCGCCGTAAAGGATGAGGGGCAACACGATTGGAAGGTCTGCCCACAGCAGCCCAACGCCAATGGCCACAAGAACGCAAGAGGTGAGCTTCGTCCAGATCGGATGATGGAAACCGCCGATCGCCATCTCGATGGCGCGTGCTCCGACCTGAGAGGGTCCCACAAGGGTGCCAAACGCAACGGCCTCGTTCAGTGCAATGCCACGCGCTTGGAGGATTGTGAGTAGATGGACTGACAGCAGTGCCGAGATCATCGAGCCGATGGCGAGGATGGCTGCGGTTACAATGAATAGTAAGTTCGGCGAACCGGAGACTGACCGCTCGGTAACGTTCCTTCCGTGACTGTCTACACTGGCACTCTCGAGTTGCCGATTCGACTCCTTCGGTAGAGCGAAGAGGTAGAGCGGGAGCAGCACCAGGAGTTGAATACTCGCGTAGGCCAGGCAGGCGTCGCGCCAGCCGAATTTTGCAATGAGCAGGGCGGAAAGCGGCCAGCAAACCGTGCTGGCAAACCCCCCGAACAAGGTCAGCGTCGTGATCGCAGTGCGGGCACTTTGCCCGTAGGCACGGCCGAGCATTGCAAAAGCAGCATCATAGAGGCCCGTCCCCATGCCGACGCCCAGCACCACCCAAGAGGCGATGTACAACGGCAGATTGCGCGATAACGCCAAGCCGATGAGTCCAAGGGCGAAGCACAGTGCGCTCATTGACAGGACCCGACGGCCGCCGAAGCGCAGGATGCTCTTGCCTACCTGTGGCGACACGATTCCTGCAACAAACAATCCGAGCGAAAGCCCACCCACGATCCACGTAACAGACCAGCCGGTGTCGCGAGCGATGGGCTGCGCGAATACGGTCGGTAGATAGTACGACGACCCCCAGGCAAGGATCTGCGCCACGCCGAGAACGGGGACGATCGTCCGAAGGGATGGGGTGTTTTCGACGGGCGCGCGTGGACGTGCGAAGGCGATGCTCACAAAGCAACTCCGTGCCCGTAGCTTCTAACCGGGCTCCTTGGCGAATGCGCTGGTGCCGCCGCAGACTCGAGGACTGCTGCGTACTGGATTGCCACCGCATTGGGCTACCTCGGAGCCCTTGCCCGGAAGCGCGGTGGAACATACACCGGTCTCGGGTAGTGCGAGCTGCACGTTGTCGGCGGCCGCCATGTCACCGGCGAGCGCCGCCACGACGGAACGGACCTGCTCATAGCCCGTCAGGAGAAGAAACGTGGGCGCCCGCCCGTAACTCTTGATGCCAACGGTGTAGAAGCCGGGTTCGAGATGCGCAAGCTCGCGGTGGCCGTGTGGGGGGACAGAACCGCAGGAGTGCTCGTTCGGATCAATCAGCGGTCCGAGCGCTTTGGTGCTTTCGAGTCGAGGATCGAGGTCAAGCGCTAACTCGCGCGTCAGCGACAGATCGGGTCGCTGCCCGGTTGCAGCGATGATACGGTCAACGGGGCCGATGGTGCGCACACCCTCTGGCGTATCGCCATCTACCATGACCCGATCGCCCGCGATGCGAAGACCGACAATCGCAAAGCCCTTGATGAGCGATACACGACCGCTTTCTGCAAGCTCGCGGATCCTGGCGCCCAATTCACCTCGCGCAGGCAACTGATCCGCATTACCGCCGCCGTAGACGCGGGCGAGATTGACGCTGCGCGTCGCCCATAAAACCGTTGTCGCCGGGTCTGTCTGCGCAATCTGAGCAAGATCGAGGAGTGCGTTGGCAGCCGAGTGACCCGCGCCGACCACGAGCGTCGTACGTCCGGCATAGAGGTGCCTCTGCCTTCCGAGGATGTCAGGTATGCCGTAGACAATCCGCTGAGAGAGCTCGGTTTCGCCATCGGCTGGAAGGCCGTTTGCACCAAGGGGATTGGGTGTTGCCCACGTGCCAGATGCATCGATCACCGCACGCGCAAAGTCGCGACGGGTGCCTGCAGGGGTCTTTATTGACAAAACAAACGGCTGCTCCGCGCGGCCTCGACTAACAGCCTTATGGAGGCCAAGACGTGAGATCGCGGTGACACGGGCATGGGTCTCGACGACGCGAGCCACTTCGGGTGTAGCCGCAAGCGGCTCGAGGTAACTTCGGACGATCTCGTCTCCTGTGGGAAACGTATCAGGCGGTGGTGCTTTCCAGCCCTGAGCTTCGAGCAGCGCGACGCAGGTTGCATCCATGCAATGGCGCCACGACGTAAAAACGCGAACGTGGCCCCAGTCGAGCATGTTAGCACCAACGGTGGAACCGGTCTCGTAGAGTTTTACCGGGAGCTTCCGCGCGAGGAGGTGGGTGGCCGCTGCAAGTCCGACAGGCCCCCCGCCGATCACCGCGATGGGAAGGGGCTCGAGTGTGGGTGATGTCATTTCTATCCATCCAGTACTTTGGAAATGTTGGGCAGATAAGCGAATTTGTTAGATGGCTCGCCTTTCAAGACCCTGCTCTGCGGACGATACAAGGGGGGCGATTTGCTCGCCGCCCATGAACAAGCCGCAGTCCTTAGCAACAAGCCACTGACTGCGAATCGGTTTGTGCTGTCCGCGAGTCGTTCAACCATTCTTGAGGCAAGCGGCGATCTGAAAAGACATCTGAGGAATACAGCTCCCCGCCCGGCTTCAGGACACGGAAGATCTCGGCAAAGACTCGCGACTTGTCCGGCGAAAGATTCAGGACACAGTTGGAAACGACGATGTCCACGGAGCCATCTTGAACGCCGCAGCTGGCCAAGTCCTCTATGTAGCCGTGTACCAGCTCGACATTGCTTCGCTCGTAGCCGAACGTCGCGCGATGATGCTCAACATGTTGACGCGCAACGGCAAGTTGTTCCGGGGTCATGTCAACGCCGATGACGCGTCCACTGGGACTGCGAGCTTCGAGAGGACGTACACGTCTTGTCCTGTTCCACAGCCCAGGTCCAACACCGTGCAGCCTTCGACAGCCGGCGGGATCGGTGAGCCACAGCCATACGAACGTTCACGAATCTGTGGGTGAATCAGTGGCAGGATCGCCCGTACGTGGACGGGCGGCGCAGCAGTTGGACAGCAAGCACTGGTCTGCAGGTCCTGTTTCGATTTGAGAACGCGTCCGTAGTAGTCCTGGATTCCCGTCCGGACGAGTTTCTCATCCACGCTTGTGTTCATGTGAAGCTCCTCTCTCGTCAAATTGTTCGATTATTCTAAATGTATGAAATAATAACAGAACACGGCGCTGTGGATGTGACAGTTTGGTGGCTGAGGTCATGGGGCGGGCGCCTGGAATGCGCGTTCCCGGTGCGCTCGAGGCGCGAGGGTAGTCGAGGCATCGAGCGGCTCGACCGGTATTGCGCTCGCGATGGTTGTGCCCAGATGGGGTTGCGTTTTACGGCTGTCATGACGGAGAGCGTCAGCAGCGAGCGCATTTTGATGATTCGAGCCTACGGGGGAGCTGCGAGACCAACACCAGCCATTCCGTTACACCAAAGCATACCCTTATGTGGCAAAGCGCCTCTTACGTCACGGTGGCGCGTCCAGAGGGCTTGCCGCGTACATTTGAAAAGACGAACGCCCCCTTCTTCAACATCCGCCCGCCCGGCTCGGCGCGATCTGGCTTATTCCAATAGTCGGCACCGTCCGGTGGAGCTTGCGTCCGCGCCTGCCGCTATCACATTAAGTTCATATGTCGTACATGCTGTGCCGGCAAACTCAACTGAAGGTGTTTGCCTGCTTGTATGCTTCAGGGAGTCATCGGTCGTGCAAAGGTATTGAGAGCACACAGGATGCGTGGGCCGCTTGCTTGAGCAGGTGCCTGCAACATCTCAATACGGTGTGTCAGCATCCGAGGGCTGAAGTGTTCAGCGGCGCGCGGAAGTCGCTCACATAGGTCACGACAGGAGTCGTTACCCGGTCTCGTAGCTGTATAGAAATAGGAATTCTGTTGGTTTTCGCAAGGAGAGATGTATGGAATCAATCGCGAAGGCGCTGCTGGCTTCGATACTGATCTTTGGACCTTTGGTGGCGGACGCGCAGACTTTCAACTTTACGGGCGGCGTACAGGTCCTCACGATCCCCTCGACCGCCGTGTACCACATAACTGTCAGTGGGGCCTCCGGCGGCGGCAGCTCAGGAGGCTCGAGCAGTAATTTCATCGGCGGCACCGGCGCCGTGGTCAGTGGCGACGTGTTTCTTACCGCGGGAACGCAGCTGTGTATCGTCGTCGGCGGCGAAGGTACCTTCGGCGCAAGAGTGAACAATTTGATATATGCCGGCGCCGGCGGGGGCGGCAGCTTCGTGTACGTCACCGGCAGCGCACAGCCGCTCGCCGTCGCTGGTGGTGGCGGCGGCGCGGGTTTCAGGCAAAACGGAAACAACGCTTCACTGACAACGTCGGGCGCCGCGGGAAATGGCACCTTCGCGGGTAGCGGTGGAGTTGGGGGCGCCGGTGGCGCCGGTGGTCGCGGCACGTTCGTGTCCTCTGGGGGTACGACCTTCGGTGATGACGGTGGTGGCGGCGGGGGTTGGTCGGGCACCGGAGGTAATGGCAACCTCGGCGTTTCGCTCGGCTCTGGTCTCGGTGGCGCCGGTGGACTAACTTTTACGGGCGGTGGGGGCGCTCCGGCCGGCTCGCAAGCAACCAATGGCGGCTTCGGCGGCGGTGGTGGCGGCGGCTTCAACGGCGGCGGCGGTGGTGGCGGATACTCGGGCGGGGGCGGCGGTGAGGGTGAGACCGGCTCCTTCGGCGGCGGCGGCGGGTCTTTCCTTTCCGCTTCGGTCATGAATCAGACGTTCGCAGACGGCAACACGGGCAATGGCCAAGTGATCATCACGGCGCCTATCGTGCAATGAATGCTCCAGGAAGCTCAGGGCGTGGGTGCGTGAGGTGCCCCTAAGCTCGTGAGCACACGTGTGAGGACCGAGAGCGTCCGGCTACGCGCCGGGCGCTTTCGAAACGGCAAAGACCGGAGCACCAGCGATATAACGAAGTCGAGGAGACCGTGGCGCGGGCCCTGATCGGCGGCTGGTTCTAACGCGCGCGCGGGGCCCGGCGATGACATTGACGTGGAGAATTATACGCCGTCCGAGGTACATCGGTCCTCGGTGGGGTACATCACGAGTGTTCCTTCGCGACCGCCGGTGAGTGATATCGTCATTGTGCACTTCAACCGAACAATGAAAACAAGCACGCGATCACCTCGCTCTTCCCTGCAACCAAGGGCGAACGCTTTTCAACTTCGCTGTCGACGGTAAGTTGCGATCTTGCGATCAAGCGAAGTGTAGGATTTCTGCGGTTCGATCGGTGGATGCAACGTGCGGTCGGTAATCGACCGGCCCATTTGTGGTCACTCGTCGAGCCAATTGGGATGCGGGAACGGCGGCCAACTTTATATCAAATGAAAAATCCCGTTCAATGTGTGATACGTGGAACTAACCGGGGAGGCGGAAGTCATGTCTATCGCCATCCCGAATGCGCGAAGCCTTGGTGAATGATTATGCTAATCTGGCGCGGCTTGCATTTTGCACTGCTGGTGATGTCCCTTGCCGCGTGCGGTGGTGGCGGTTCATCTGCACCGACACCGACACCTGCAGCGCCAACCTACTCGGTCGGCGGCGTTGTCGTGGGGCTCGTCGGTTCGGGCTTGGTTCTGCAAATCAATGGCAAGACCGAACTTCCGGTCTCCGCAACTGACACTTTCACTTTTCCAGATGGCCTTGGCAGCGGCGCCGCCTACGCGGTAACTGTGGCGACCCCACCGTCCACTCCTACTCAGAATTGTGTCGTCACGAACGGGGCCGGAACCGTCGGTAACACGGATGTGGTCGACGTGGAGGTCTCTTGCGCACCGGCGCAACTTACTGCCCTCTCAAATCAGCCACCGAAACCAGGCTACCTCAGCCTGCTATTGACGGACGGCAGTGTCATGATGCAGTCGATCAACGATGCGAGCGTCTTCTACAAGCTGACCCCCGACGCCGCTGGCAGTTTTGTAAACGGGACCTGGCGGCAGCTTTCCAGCCCTCCGAGCGGCTACGCGCCATATGCTGGAGCACAAGCCGTGTTGGCGGATGGCCGTGTTTTGTTTGTCGGCGGCGAATATAACCAGAACCAATACAATCTACCGTTCGCGCCTAGTGGCTTGACCAATATGTCGGCAATCTATGATCCAACAGCCGACTCCTGGAAGATGATCGCCGCACCGGCCGGCCTCCCTTACATCGGCGATGTACCTGCCGCGCTGCTCGCCGATGGCAGCTTCGTCTTTGGCGATAAGCTCGGACGCGATATGTGGCGTCTGGATCCTGTAACGCTGACCTGGAGCTCGCTTCCCGCCGTTGGCAAGGCGGATGACTTCGCGGAAGAAGGTTGGACCGTGCTCCCTGACGGCAATATCTTGACCATTGATGTTGGCAATCCGCAGCATGCCGAGCACTACGATCCCGTCGCGGGACAATGGTACAGCGATGGTGTCACGCCAAATCTGCTGAGCTCTCCCACTGGCCACCCCGGTGGCTTGACCTACGGCCCCGCGCCGCTCGAGGTAGTTGGTGGCGTGAGCTATGGTCCAGGTCCGACGGGCACCTACTTTCCCCCTGGAGAAATCGGCCCGGCACTGCTGTTGCCCGATGGCACGGTCTTCGCGACGGGTGCTGCCGCTGGTGGCGCTACGGCGCACACAGCAGTCTACATGCCAGGGCTGAGTCCGGCGGACTCGGGCAGTTTTGTGGCTGGCCCGGATTTTGTCGCTGGCGACGATGCGGGTGACAGCAGCGCCGCATTAATGCCCTCTGGCCACGTTCTGATAGCCGCGGCATCGGGACGATTCTACGAATACGCTGGCGCCAGCACGCCGATGTCGGTCACGGGTGCCCTGCCCAAAAACTCGCGCTATTTCGTCCTGCCCCTGCCGAATGGGCAGATGCTTGTCACGGGCGGAGGTGTTACCGCTGTTTACACTGACAACGGCAGCGCCAATCCGGCTTGGGCGCCTACCATCATCGTTTCCCCGGCGACCGTCCAGCCGGGCATGACTTACACCCTATCCGGCACGCAGCTCAACGGGCTATCGCAGGCAGCGGCGTACGGAGATGAGCTTAACGTCGCTACCAACTATCCGCTGGTGCGCATCACCAATGCGGCGTCCGGGCATGTGTTTTATGCACATACCCATGACCACAGCACGATGGCGGTCGCGACTGGCAGCAAAATCGTGTCTACCTCATTCGACGTCCCGCCTGGGACCGAGGCCGGCGCTAGCTCGCTAACCGTCGTGGCTAACGGCATCGCATCGGCACCGGTCAGTGTGACTGTGAACTGAGGGTGCTCACTCGGTAGCGGCTACGTCGCCAGGTTGCGCATCAACTCTACGAGACCAATCGCGGTGACGCCTTCGGAACGAAGGCGGCGGGTGATCATTTGTGGAACCCCGGAAATTTAACGACAGACTTTATAATTCCGGGGTTGTTACGGCAAGGTGAAAATGCCGCTCGTGACTTCGTGACCCGTCTGTTTCATTTGGCCCCAGAGGCACCGGGTGAAGGCCCCTAGGGGGCGATGCGAATCTGAGAACCCTCGTCTAGACCTAGAGATCGCCTATAACGCTGCTCCCCGCCGGCTTTCTGCGCGGCACAGGGTCTCGATTGCAATCCGAGGGGTCGTGTGGGAGAGACCGGCCAGTCGGAGCCCTCCAGTGCGATCGCACCGTCGTCGATGGTCTCTTGCAGCCTGTCACTTGAAGCGATAGGTGAACGTCCCAGCGACCTGCCTCGGCGGCGCATAGATTCGCGTCACCACACCGTTGGTCGTACTCAAGTCGAAGGCGCTCAGCACGTACTGCGTGTTGGTCAAGTTGTTCACCAACACTCCCGCCTCCCAGCGGTCACTGTCAGGTGCATACGATAAGCGCAGGTTCGTCACGGTGTACGCCCTGTCGGACAGTACCGGGTCATTGAGCACCCGGCGACCCAGGAACGTACTCTTCACCCCCACTTCTCGAGTCGAAGTCTGCGCAGGTGCTGACATCGCCCGTCGGCAATTGAAGAGTGCCGGAATGGCTGCTACTGAGCTGTCCAACCCCCGTCGACGAGTAGGCATGTTCCCGAGACGAGCTTAGCTGCGTCCGAAGCGAGATAGATCACTGCACCTGACACGTCCGAGATGTCACCGATTTTCCCCGCCGGGATACGGCGAAGTACATTCTCGCGATAAACAGGGTCGTTGAGGCGCTCGGCGGTGCCCGGCGTGTAGATAAAAGTGGGCCCAACCGCGTTTACCGTTACGCCAAACTTCGACCACTCGAGCGCCATTACGCGAGTGAGCTGGTTCACGCCGCCTTTGCTCGCGCAGTAGACGGCGTGGTTGACAATGCCTACCACGCTAGCTTGTGAACTTATATTGATGATGCGCCCGAAACCTCGCGAGATCATGCCTCGGGCGGCAGCCTGAGCGCAGAAGAATAGACCCTTCAAGTTGACATCCATGATGTCGTCCCAGTCACTCTCAGTGACGTCGAGGGCGGGGTGGTTGGCACCGATTCCAGCATTGTTGACAAGCACATCCAGACGGCCAAAGTGCGTTTCCGCCTTGGAAACGCATTCTTGGATGGAGGCGACGCTGCGCATGTCCACTGCAATCGGGAGGGAGCCGGGAATTGTCGCGGCGAGATCAGTCAGCGCCTGCTGGTCACGGGCAGCGATCGCAACCTTTGCGCCGAACTCTGCCAATGCCTTGGCGAGCCCGAGGCCGATGCCCCGACTGGCGCCGGTGACCAGGGCAACCTTGCCATCGAGCCGGAAGTTGGGAGCGTAACTGTTCATGGGGCAAACCGCACTTGCACTTACCTGCTCGGCGCAGCCTATGCCGTGCATCAGGCGATGGCAACGGTGCTGAGCGCTCCACTCAGGCTGCAGCAACTGCTTTGCATGCCCAAATTAATTCTATAAACTTAGAATGATGAAATCGGGTGATGCCATTTCCGCCCTGGGTGCGTTGGCCTCGGAGGCCCGCTTGACCGTCTTTCGCCTCCTCGTCAAGCGCGGGCCCGACGGATATACGCCATCGCAGTTGAGCGAGCGTCTGAGCGTGCCCGCGCCGACATTGTCGTTTCACCTGAAGGAGCTCGTTCACGCCGAGCTCATCGTGAGCCGCCGGGAAGGACGAAATCTATACTACAGCCCGAACTTCGAGCGGATGAACGCTCTGGTGGCGTTTCTTACCGAAAACTGCTGCAGCCTGGCCGATGAGGCGTGTACGCCTGACTGCAAGCCCGTTGCGGCTGCTGTACGGAAACCACGTGAATAGAGCGATTTCCGTGTGCAGCAGGAAACGTGTTGTGAGCCTGCCGTGAGCCGTCCTCAACTTCGTCACAGGTGATCACATGGTCGCTACTCTCCGGGCTGCCGGACTAAGAGATATGGAAGCGATCCGGGTTTTGCTCGAGGGAAGTGGGCTTCCGACTGCGGATCTGCCGCGTGCGCAACCCGAATTCGTGGTCGCATGCGAGGGATCGCGCCTCGTCGGCGTTGGTGGACTGGAGCGGTTCGGTCAAACAGGGCTGTTGCGTTCTGTCGCAGTGAGTCCTGATCGCCGCGGAGCGGGGATCGGTCCGATGATTGTCAGTTACCTGGAGCTGCGCGGCCGGCAAATGGGGCTTTCTGAGTTGGTTTTGCTGACACAGACGGCGAAGGACTTCTTTGCCTGGCAGGGCTACCGGATCATCGAGCGCTCGCATGCTCCGGAGTCCGTCCAGACCAGCGAAGAATTCCGCTCTCTGTGTCCGAGCTCCGCCTTCTGTATGTCCAAGCGAATTGCCGGATGAATTCCAGCACGGCGAAGGGCTGGGCGAGGGCAGTCAGTCTTCGCGGCAGAGGCCAGCTTTTTTTTCCGGTGTTTACGAAAAGACGGCGGTACGCCACCGATCCAGGGTTCGCTGTCGGCTGAAGTCGTTCTGGACGCGAGCCCTTGCAGCTTGTCCCATGCGCAATGCCAGCGCCTGATCCGTTACCAGCGTGTCGATTGCGGATGCAAATCCCTGGGGAGTATCTCGGACCATCACCTCGGCTCCGTCCCGCAGGTCGATGCCTTCGTTTCCGAGAGATGTTGTCACCACTGCCATTGAGAGCGTGGAGAGGAACAGGTTCTTGACTCTCACACCGGTTCCGGAGATGACAGGAGAGACAGCAATTTTGCATTGAGTCAATGGGGGAGTCCACCTCTCGACGTGCCCATGGCGTACAACGCGAACCTTGTCGTAACTGGCACGAACCTCGGTCAATGCATCATCGAGTCCGACCAGATGAAGAACGATGTCGCTCTTCAGATGAGGCGCGCATTCTGACAGGAACCACATCAGCCCCTCCACGTTCGGCCGGTGCCAGAAGTTCGCGGCCAGAACGATGTGGTTGAGCGCTCCGACTTCTCCTCCTTCATCCCAGGGTTCAGTGCCATGCGGCTCGAACGAGATCGGTACCGAGGTAATGCGCTCCGAGTACCAGGGAAGTATTCTCTTTGCGAACTCCGCGTCCTCCGCCGTGAGTGCCACGATGCGGTCTGCCTGGCGATAGCAATGCAGAGTCATGAGCCAGAGCGCACAAAGGTGCAGCAAACACTCAACGCGTTGGATTCCTCGCGCGGCTTTCAGGTCGAGCCATGCGCGTCTGACCAGGACCTCGTGGTCGCGAATGATGGTCGGCCGGGCAAGAGGCTTTCTTCCTACCAGAAAGAACGCGGACAGCAGGAACTCAATGACAACGGCATCTGCGTTGGCAGTCGCTTCCCGCAATCGTTTCGACTTGACACATGCTTGCGCGACAGCGGGTGGGATGGGGAATACCTTGGAAGCGATGCTGGCAATCAATCGCCGCAGGGGTCCGATGGAAGGCGGCGCCTTTTCCATCTCGATGACCTGCGTGTGGGTCGCCCCCTGAAACATCGCGAGCAATTCGTATACTGCGCGCGTTGACCCTGTGACATTTCCTGGCTCGCAAGGAATGAGCACCACGACGTCTTTCGGGAATTTTGTCAGCTTCAGTGGCTTTCTGCGGTGCCATGGAGACAGGAGCCCGACGACCAGCCCAGCCGAGGCAACGACGTACAGAGTGCACTTATAAAGGGTGCGACCCAGTGAAACTATGTGGCTCATGGTGATCGTGCAGGGGACACCAGGTCCCCCGATACGGAAACGGCCTTCGGTGCCGCCCATATCGCGGATGCGGGCAGCCCTGGAGAAAGTGGCATGATCATTATCTGTGGCTGTCCACGCCGCCCCGGGGGTAATCCCAGGCGACGGCAGTCCTTGATTTTAGGGGATATTGCGCTTCTGTTCCCCAATAAGTCCAGTGCCGAGCTGTCAGCGCGTGATGGACTTCGCGCCTGCCGTCAATAGCGCAGAGCGTCATCAGGAGCCCGCCGTATTGGCGGGGCTTCACTTGGGGGAGGGCGTGCTGGACGGGATGCAGCAACGAACGCGTGCACCGCCATGCGGA
The DNA here is from genome assembly GCA_964494895.1 of uncultured Steroidobacteraceae bacterium. Classification (GTDB taxonomy): domain Bacteria; phylum Pseudomonadota; class Gammaproteobacteria; order Steroidobacterales; family Steroidobacteraceae; genus 13-2-20CM-66-19. The sequence continues at coordinate 14,420 of CAZBTV010000110.1, forward strand.
GGCATGTGGTCGTGGCGGGTCGCGATCATCGACCGCGATCCCGCCAAGACATTCGGGTCCTATCTATTTCCGCTTGCGATCATTCTTCGTCCCGATCGCGGTGGCGGATTTCACCGCGGATTTCTCCCGTTGGGAAAGTGGTGGTATGTACGTTCACGTATGTCGAGTTGTTTTCGAGCGCGTCGACCAACGCGTCGAAATCACCGGCGCTCAGATGCTGGCCAGGGAGCGCGAGCACATTGGCGGCGGTGATCGTTCCGGTAACCGTGCCGCTCGTGCCGGGGCAAGGCTGAGTCCCTGCGGGACCACCATTGTTCGAGCAGAAGAACACCATGACCCCACCTGCCGTGTGCACCTGCCCAAGGTGGATGTGCGACATGATGACAGGAGCGCTCATATTCTCGAATGTCAGCTTGAACGTCAGAGTCTGGGCGCGTCGGTCGAGTTTCAGGTCGAGTGTGCCCCGGCCTTCGGTCGAAATGGCTCCCGTAATAGCACCCAAGACCCCGACTTCATGGAAACCGTTCAAGTCCGCGTGGAAATCCTCTGCTTGCGCAGCCATCGCTGATGCGCCGAGCATCACAGAAATCAGAGCAGCGGCTAACTTCTTCTTGGACATGATTCCCTCCATTCTCTGTCGGTGTGATTCTTCCATGCCTCCCACGATCGTGGGAGACTCGTTTGGCTGAATCGTTCGTGAATGATCCATGCGGATGCGCGGATCGGCGGCGATTCTAACTTCGCGGAGTGACCCTTGGGTGACATCTTTGGCCGTGGAGGGTGGGAACGATACGTTCCCGCGTTCCTGGGTCTTGGCGCGCACGACATTCGTCAGGTCTCGAAAGGCAGACAACGCGATCTGGCGCGTCTTCGAACTGACTCCTTCCTGACATTTCATCCATGCCCGGGTGTTCGATGAGAGTTCTCACGAGCGCCCAAGCAGCCGAGGTGGCTGCTGGCGAGACCAGTCCGCAGCTCCTGATACAGCGGGCTGGCTACGCCGTCGCGCAGTTTTGCATCGCTGAATTCAAGTTCCGCTCTGCCTGTGTGGTCTGTGGGCGAGGGAGTAAGGGTGAGGTCGGCGTGGCTGCCGCTGCCGTTCTCGTAGGGATTGCTGCGAAAGTCTGGGTGATTGCTCTCGCCGGGCAGACCGATGAGCGCAGCTCCGACGGTAGCGATGGAATGTCACAGTCCATCCGCCCTATCCGGATCCAGCAGGAGACTGATTTCGACAGCGAGGCGGTCCGCGAGGCTCTGGCCGCCGATCTCATCATCGACGCTATCGCCGGTCCTCACGTTCAAAAGCCATTGAGTCCTACAGCTTGCGCGGCGATCGCTGCGGTCAACAGAGCCTCCGGCATTGTTGTATCGGTGGATGTGCCGTCCGGTGTGGATGCGGATAGCCCTGAACCCGCTCGGGCCTATGGCGGGAACATGGTTTTCGCCCAGGGAGTGCTTGCTCTCCTGGCACCCAAGCCCGCTCATGTCTTCGGGGACCTGACGCCCGGCCCCACCGCCGTGAGCGAGATCGGTGTCCAGCCAGCGGTTGTCCGCGGTGACGGACGTCTTTCAGTGCTCACCGGGCGCGACGTCTGCATCGCGTTCCCCCGCCGGAGTCCTGGGACGACCGAAGTCGAGTTTGGACACGTCCTGATAGTGGGTGGTGCACGAGGAAGCGCTGGTGCGGCTGCGTTAGGCGCGCTCGCGGCGTTGAGATCCGGGGCTGGCCGAGTGACTGTTGCTTGTCCGAGGTCGGTCGAAGCAACCGTCGCGGCCTTCAGTCCTGCTCTTCTCACCCATGCGCTGCCGGAAACGACTGATGGAGGAATCGCAGCCATGGCCGGCGACGAGATTGGCAGGCTGCTTGCCGGAAAGCAGGCGGCGGTTGTCGGTCCGGGCCTCTCGGTGGACCCGGAGACCGTCCGTTTTGTCGGTCAGCTCATGGCCACCTGTCAGATACCGCTGGTCATCGGTGCGGGCGGCCTTGCCGCCTTTTCTGGGCGTTGCGCCGGACTTGACCAGAGCACCGGGCGAGAGGCATTTCGAGCCATCTGCGCGGATATCAGCGAGGTTGAACAATGGTTGAGCACTTCGCTCGACAACGGGGACGTCCAGCCGCCGGATCTGGCGAGGTCCATATCCCGCATGACCAACGCCTGTGTGGTGTTGAGAGGCTCGAGGACGGAGGTCGCCGGACTTTGCGGTGAAACATGGGTCAATCTATCGGGCAGCGCCGCTCTGGCGAAGGCGGGCATGAGTGAGGTTCTGGCAGGCATCATGGGGGCGGCGCTGGCCAGAGGCTCCGGCGGTGACTTCCCTGGGCGGGAGGAGCCTGCATTTCACTTCAGTTTATTGCGAGACCTCCACGTTGCTGCTGCCGTCCATCTGCACGGCCTGGCCGCCGACATCGCCTGCAACATGTCACACGAGCACGCACTGATGGCCGAGGACGTGGTCGAAGCGCTACCTCGAGCCTTCAGAGCCTGCGATCGGCAGGCGGAATCCGGCCTGTTTTATCTGCGTAGTTAAGTTAGGCCTGTTGTCCACCACGGCCCGCGGCGGCACGATCTTCAAGACGATATCCGGTGCGGCACGGGCCACGGACCCATTTATCCCTTTGGCATGGATTCTCAACGTCGCGGGAGCCGGTGTAGCCTCTGCCGTCTTGATGGTCAGGCGCGACGAGCCTGGGGCTCCCGGGCCAACAGCCACCCGAGAAATCGACCAGGTCGCAGTGATGTTCGACTCGGCGGGCAGGTTCTCGATTGCCGGAGTGATGATTCCTGCAAATCCCGAGAGGCTGGAGAATGTCACCAGGATTTGTGCTGTCTGGCCCGACGTGAGAGTCCGCTGTGGCGCGTCGATCGTTGCCGCGAAATCGCCGGCACCGCGATACACGATTGCGGTCCGGCCACCGGTTTCGGTGTCGATCAACACATCGTGGTAGGTACCGAGTTGCTTGAGGACGAAGGGTCCATCCATGTAGGCGCCGGCTCCGTTCGACTTGACTGAGAAAGAGTGAACGCTGCCGTCGGGAAAAGTCGATAGATCGGTGACCCATCCACCCCTGCTGGACTGTCCCGAGATGATACAGCTCGTCACACCAACGACCGGCGCATCGGGGCGAAAGACTGCCGTGATCGCATCCTTCGGTGGGCCCGAGACGGTCAGGGTGACTGGAGCTGCTCGATGAGCGAGGGAGTCGCTGACACCTTGAAAGACGATCGGGTATTCGCCGGGTGGAGTATCCAGGAGAGTCAGGACGGTAAAGGTTGCTCGGGTCACGCCACCGGGCGACACTTTTACCGTCGGGACCGACCACGACCCGACAGCGCCGCGTGCGGCTTCGATGCCGAGCGACTGCGGCCGCACCGATCCGGTGAAGCCACCAATACTGTGGAACTCGACGGTAAACCTCGTCTCCGCACCAGTGATCACGACTGCCTTCTCTGGCGCGGCGGTCAAGGCGAAATCCCCCGCGGCGGTCGCAACGCCGCTGGAGGCTGAAAGCAATGCAGCCGCAAGCACGCTCAGTCCGCGTCCAACACCCGTCCCGTGCGTCGCATGTGCCGGACTGGCTTTCGGCCTTGGCAGGCGGGGGGCTGCTTCGCCAGCAACGCTCGCATGGATAGGTTCACTGTCGGATGTCCGAGTACATTTCATGCGCAGAAAAGCCTCCACACTGCGAAGCTCCGCGATGATTCCCTCGAGCCCGAACGCAACAAAGTCCGTCACATCGAATGGGCAGGCCTGCCAACTTCGGTGCAAGAGCGTGTGATAGCGGAACTCGTGATTGTAGAAGTGGCGCACGAGAGCGTGGGTGCCCTGTAGTCGATAGCCTCTCCGCGAGAGAATCGCTGCGGCGATCAGTCGCGACGTTCGTCCGTTACCGTCCAGAAAAGGATGAAGCGTGTCCAGAAAAAAATGCGCGAGCAGAGCTGTCACGGCGGGCGGGAGATCACAAACCGGCGCCGCATCGATGAACGTTACATATCGCTCCATCAACTGCGGTAGCTGTGCCGCAGGGGCTCCTTCGTGAAAGCCCCCGACTCTCGGTCGCCCAACTCTAACGGGGACGGTCCGAAACGCGCCGCAAGGTCCTGACTCTAGCTCGGACTCCTCGGCCACCAGCCTATGTATGGCGAGGATGTCAGCTACGGATAGAGGTGCGCTGCCTGGAACGAAACGCGTTTGCACCCAGGCCCGGGCGCTGCTGCTTTCTCGGGTTGCTATGCGGGCTGAAGCTCTCGCGTGTGTGTCGCCTGCGCCTGCGGGCTTTGGAGGATCCAGCCAGTGCGGCGGCAGTACTTCCACTCTGGCGGCCTCTCTGGAGGCCTCGAGCGCCAAGAGGTGTGGGACCAGTCTCGGCATATCCAGGATGTAGGCAAAGTCGTAGGAACCCCAATCTCCGGCTAACATGACACGCTACTCGCGAACGGGCGCTCGAATGCGAAGAGCTACCGCGCCGGCTGGCGCAGTGCTGAGTGAGTCCCGGAGCCGGTATTGCCGGTGTGGGGACCTCCCTGATCTGTCTGGGTGCCCCGACCAGCCTCGGTGCGCAGGAAATCCAGCAGGGCTTCGAGGTCCCGGTCTCCAACCCGCAGGTTAGGCATCATCACTCCGTATTGGGCCTGGAGTTGTTTTGCGGTCGGATCGCCCGAGGCGAGCACCTTGTCAGGTTCCGCGATATAGCGGGCGAGCCAGTCAGCGCTTCGCCTGCCGGTCACGCCGGCCAGATCCGGCCCGATCTTGTCTCCGTGGCCAATGGTGTGGCAGGCGGAGCACTCCTTCGCAAACAGGTACCGCCCCGGACTGGAAATATCGAACGCCTGTCCTGTTCCGCCGTGGGCGGCCGAGGGCGTGCCGCCGCGGTTTTCGACGAGATCCGCGATGAGCCGCGCGAGGAACCGCGGATTGTCAGTCGCTGCGTCCCGCAACCACTGACCCGTGGTTTCATTGCCGATGAGCAGATGCGGCGTATGCCCATCGATATCCGTGCCGGGTGCATCGGTGATGCTTGCATCTTCGCTCAACCCGAGTCTGTCGGCGAGAAGATCGATGTCCTGCTTCGCCCCCGTGAGGAAGGTCCAACCCGCTCCCGCGTGAAACTTGCCCGCGTATTCTTTGAGCACCGCCGGTGTGTCGTAGCTGGGATCGATGCTGATCGAGTAGAAGAAGATATCTTTGCCCACCCGGGCACCGAGGAGATCTTTCACCTGAGCGAGACGGGCTGTCTCGAGCGGGCAGGAAAACTCGCAGTGGGAATAGATGAAATTGATGGCGACGGTCTTGTCTTTGATCAGATCATCGTAAAATCGGACACGCTTGCCGTCCTGTGTGGTGAGCGTGACATTGGGAAAATGATCGGTACCGAGCCTTGCACCGTGTGCAACGCGCGTGCTCCAGAGGACCAACGCGGTGGCTGTCAGTACAACCGCTCCGATCGTTACGCCCCTCGTCCAGGACCTCCAATACGGCATTGCTGGCTTCTCCTTGCAAGCAGGCAGCGCATTCGGCGGATCAAAGATGCGGCGCCCCGGCGCCGACCCCGAAGCATGAACAACCATGTGCCTGCGCGAGCGAGTGTCCAGGCACAGGGATGTGCCCCGCCGCCGCAGGTGGCGGAGGCATGGGGCAAAAACCACGTTTTTGCCCCATGCCACGCTGGGCCGGGCATGGGTGCGACGCATGCGTCGCACGGGCGCACATGGACGTGCGCCCTGGGCTTGCGCGCAGCAGGGACTGCGTAGCGCAATGCCCGGATCCAGCGTTATATACTAAAGAGCGCTGGGAAGAATGTCGTCAGGCGACTCGAAAGTTACGCCAGTCGGTGAAACGATCGGCGTCGGCAACGGCCTCATGAACGGACTGCCGGCATCGTCTATCTCCCATCGCAGGAGCATCGCGTTGTCTTCGTGCATCGTGTTGTGACAGTGCTCCATGAACATGCCGCTCCAGTCGCGGAACTGCAAGGCGATGGTCACACTGCCACCTGGGTGAAGGCGGTAGACGTCCTTGCGGCCCTTTTCCCAGGCGGGGACGTTGGAGGCGCTCCCGTTGCGCGCGAGGATCTGCCCCTCCTCGAAATGGATATGAATCGGGTGATCCCAGTTCTTGTCCGTGTTGATCAAGGTCCAGATCTCGAGCGTGCCGGATCTTGGAGCCGAGCTGACACGGCCATAGTCTGCCTTCAACTGGGCGCCCCCGCTGACGCCACCACCGGTGTTATTCACGCCGATGCCCCATGGGCCTGTCCCGGTGTAGGCCGTGATCGGGTCGTTGGTCGTGACTTTGCCATTGTCGCCGAAGGTGAAGGTCCGCTGACGTGCAACCGGAATGTTCGACAGGTCAGGGTTGGGTATCAGCGGGATGGGCGTGTTGGGGCAGATGCTCTGATCCGGCTGTGCGGGGTCGCGCACGATCTGGAATTGCAGGAAAGGCCCTACACAGGGGTCGCTCGAATCGCCGGCCATTGCTTGCGCGATGGTCAAAATTGCGCCAGGTCCCTGTCCCTGCGTCTGCTCCTGCAGGTTGACCAGGTGGACGGTGCTGCCGATGCTGTAGCGGGAGAAGTCAATGACGATGTCAAACCGCTCGGCGATACCGATCTGGTCGAGTTGCTTCAGCGGCACGGTCATGGGCAGCAGATTGCCGTCGTTGGCGATCTGGACTATTGTCGAGCCATCGCTGAGCGCAAGTACGAAGAAGCGCGACACGCTCGCGTTCAGGATGCGGAAGCGATATTTCCTGCGCTCCACCTGGAAGAACGGCTTCCAGGCAAAATTGACCGTCATCTGATCACCCAGGAAGCCCCGGAACGCCAGGGTATCCATGTGCAGCTGGCCGTTGCCGTCCCATGCCTTCTCGGCGATCAGCAGGTTGACGTCATAATCCAGATTGCCGAAATCCTTGGCTGTGCCGCTGGGAAGGCGCAGATTCACGCCGTCGTTGATCGCCTCGTTGCCGCGATCCAGCGCGCTGTAGATGTTCGTCATTCCGGCGATCCCTTTGTAGACGTTCTGGTCGGTGAACGAAAACATGTGATCGTGGAACCAGTGAGTGCTCATTGTCTCGCGATAATCGCCGGGAACTTTGGTGATGCCACCCTGGCCATCGGGCGCACCCGCGCGCGGGTCGGTTGCACCGGTGTTGATGCTGGTCCATCCGGCCAAAGTCCATGGCCAGTGATAGTCATAGAACTGGTTCGGGTAGAAATAGGCGCCGGTGAATCCGTCGTTTTCGGCGCCATGATGGCCGTTGTGCTCATGCAAGGTGAGCGTGTGCCGGCCAAAGCCATTGTTCTGTGTCACGTCGGTCGGTAAGCCGTTGTGATAGCGGAACAGAATCGGCTCGCCATAGCGGGCAATCACCAACTTCGGCGGGAACGTGCCGTTGAAAGTCCAAACGGAGTTAGGTTGTTGCACCGGGAAGCTGGGGTGGAACGCCGCGGGGAGCGGTGCGGCCGCATTGATGCCCGAGTTCAGGCTCGACGGAACGCCCGGGTTATAAGCGGTATTTGCCCTGGCACCCTGGGTCGTCACCTCGATTGCGACTTGTGGGGGGAATTTCGTGAAAAGTTGGTGAGCCCAGATCGGCCCGGGTGGCCTTCCTTCGATCGGGCCCGTCAGTCCGGTCTGTCCGCCGACGAGGTTCGGATCGAGCAACTGCTGTGTCTGGTTCGACTGTGCAGTGGGCGCGGGGGACAAGGTGGAAACCGGATTCCGCGGCAACACGTCAAAGCGCGGCATCGGCTGACTGAAAGGCGCCACACCGAACGTGGGGCTGGGTGGTAGGCCTGTCGGAACGCCACTGCTCCCGCCACCACCTCCACCACCCCCTCCGCCTCCGTCCGCGAAGGCATAGCGGACGAACGGGCTCAGAGCGCCGAATGGCGCGGCGACGCTGGCGGTCGTGAACAAACCCCATTTCATCAGATTCCGGCGCGACGTTTGTCGCGGAGTTTGTTCGTGATTCTGTGTGTCCGTCGGCTCGGAACCTTCCGGCAAGGGTGTTCCCTCCCCTGATACGTGGCCTTCCATAGTGCGCTCCCTGATGAAGTTAGGTCGGAGTTCCCGACGCGGGACTTCGAAGTGTTTGGTCTATGTGCTCTCGTCAGATCGAGCACGAGTGAGCCTACCTGAGGGGTTATTCTGCTTAAAGATTTCTGAAGAATTTGTTCTGTTCCCGTTCTGCGGGGTCTTTGATGGGTTTGCAAGAGCCTATGAGAGTGGCGCTGGCTGATCATGGCGACACCTGATCGCATCGCTGATGTGAATGGGCTGAGTGTCAGTCAAGACTTGAGAATCAACAGCTGCTGACACTCGCGCCAACATGTCTGAGTGGCGCCATGTACATGTATAGAAAACACAACATGTAAGATGGCAGTGTCACTGTCATGATTGTCATGCGGCTGTGTATGTCAACTCCAGCGCCGACTGGTCAGTTGGGTATCGAGCATCGAAGGTGACTCGGAGTCGAGGTTGAGTGCGCCGGCCGCCATGGCACTATTGCTCGCTCTTATCGACCGCCGTGAGTGACTGCAATGTTACTTCCCGCTGCAAACGGTGAGCGGGCGGGCCACCGTCCGCAATCGGAATGGCTGCCGCGGCGAAATGGTGTCGGAGCTTGGTCTGCAAGGACGGCTGCGCCGATGGCGCGATGTAGCGTCCGACGTCCGGTTCATGATTGCCTCCGCGGCCCACGTATCCGTGCCTTGGGCGTGACCATAGCAGTGCGTATTGCGGCCCACTGTTTGCGGAGATTCAGAGGGATGTCAGTGAGGGATGCGATCTCCAGCAGTCGGTGTGGGTTCGGATGTGGCCGGGTCGGATGGAAGTCATCTGCGGGCGTTGACGGGTGATGATCTCCGCATCTAGCCCTGGCTCTCTGTTGGTGGAATTGCAAGTCGATTAAAGCGATGCCTGCACGGAGGCGGAGTTCATCCTGTTGATTGTCCAGCCGATCGGGGACGCGGATCCGCTCCGCGGATGAAACAAAACAGCTAATACCGCGATTGGCGCTATTCCGAGACATGCCGGAGCGGCGATCATCGTCAGCGGATGCAGCGTATTAACCGGAATATGCGGAGATGTCTGGCGGCATTCAGTGTTGGTGTTCAAAGTTTGAAGATGGAATTGATGTAGGAAATGCGTGGTTCCAGCGTGTATCTCGGATTCGGCGGATCCGCCTCGGGCCGTGATCAAACAGAGACATATCGATGATCAAACGGCTTGCTCCGAATGGAGAGCTCTGTGTCATGTCAGTTGGAACTTTCCAGCGGCCCGCGAGTTTTCAGTGCGCTAGGCGATGAGTGGTTCCGAATCGACCTCGGATGCACCCGATGGAGTCGATGGAGCCGATGGAGCCGATGGAGTCGATGCAGTCGATGGGGTCGGTTCGGGCGGCTGCGCCCGAAATGCGAACAACTGCTGGCACTCCGCCATCGCTGAAAGATCCTGGCGCTGCTTTTGGCAAGCACTGCGCCGGGGATGCATGGGCCGACCTTAAAACCAGACAACGATACAACTGATCACCGCCGTCGAATCACTACTACAGAGACCAGAAGCCGAAGCCCGAAAGAGCGGAGTTAAATCAACTCGTGTCATGAGGTACCGGGGGCGCGCGCGCCCGGCGGGTACCTGCTGCACCCGTTCGCGAAGGGCTCGTCACTTACGCCTTTGGAGATGACCGCAATGGAAGTGCAAAGCAAGGACATGGCGAATCCGTCGCAGTCTCATGCCGCCCTTGAGCAACAACGTCCCGTGAATGCCGGCCTCCGGGATGCGGAACCCGAGTTGCGATGGGTTGCGGAGCTGAACGACGAGGAGCTCCAGCGACTCGTGGAGAGTGTGCCGGGTGGACGGGTGAACGTGACGGATGTCTGTCCGCTATCTCCATTGCAGGAGGGAATTCTCTTCCATTGCCTTTTGAGCCAGCAGAGTGACGCCTACATCTGGTCCACCCTGTTTGAATTCGAATCGCGCGCGCATCTGATGCAATGGATCAGCGCGGTGAATCAAGTGATGCGGCGTCACGATATCCTGCGGACTTCGGTTCGCTGGGAAGGCTTGCAGAAACCGGTGCAGGTCGTTTCCCGCGAGGCGACGCTGCCGGTTCAAGAGCTGACAGTGGATGAGGGCCAGGATGCGTTGGAGCACCTGAAGCAAAGGATTCGACCGGGGAGTCAACCCTTGATCGATCTGCGGCAGGCGCCGCTCGCCAGGCTG
>CAZBTV010000111.1:0-7272 GCA_964494895.1 uncultured Steroidobacteraceae bacterium
CCATCCACCATCGACAGGACACGCTCGACCTCGCCTCCGAAATCGGCGTGGCCCGGGGTGTCGACGATGTTGATACGAGTGCCTCCGTATTCGATGGCGCAGTTCTTCGCCAGAATGGTGATACCGCGCTCTTTCTCGATGTCGTTCGAGTCCATGATCCGCTCGCCCAGCTTCTCGTGGGCGGCGAAGGTGCCGGACTGCTTCAGGAGGCAGTCGACGAGGGTGGTCTTGCCGTGGTCGACGTGGGCGATGATGGCGATGTTGCGGATCGGGCGGTTCATACGTCACTTGAGGAGGAAGGGGGAATGTGAGATGGGCCTTTTACCGGCGCGGCGCGCCGCTACCTTTACGGGGTCGCTCGACCCCGAGGACAGGCCGAAGGCCTGAACAAGCCGGGCGTAGGTCTCAAAAAATCGCGCGCAGGGTACCAGATCCGGGGCGGCCCTGCCCGCTTTTCAAAATTGATGTAAGTTATTGAAAATCGGGTTGATCGCGGGCTCGACAGGGCCTTCACCGCCGCGTCCGGCGCATTACGCTGTTCCCCCGGGCGTGAGCTTGGCGCAAGTGCGACTCCTAGACGCCGGCCCGCGGCAGTCCTATACGAAGAGCTGTGGTCGCAACGCGCACTTCGATAAAGAAAGCGATGAACGCGCCAGTCAGCAACAACATCGCGCCGACGAAGAGCAGAGCGATGGTCAAGGCGAGCCGGGCCTCGAAGAATGCGTTGGCAAACAATGTGACGACCACCAGCGCCACCATCACCGCGGACACGACACAAAGCGAGATCGCCGTGTTCAAGTAACGGGCACGGCGGGCGAGCACTTCCAGGTCGTAAAGGAGGTGCTGGGGATCGCCCGTATGGCTCTCGAGACTGGCTTCGATCGTGCGCGCGCGGTCCACAGCGCGCGCGAGGCGGTTCGTCAACACCCCCAGTGTCGCCGCCACTCCGGACAGAAGAAAGACAGGAGCGACGGATGTCTGAATGAGGTGAGCGATGTCCATGGTTGGAGGCATATGATGCCATCTCTATGCGTTCCGTTTCGAGACATCCACAGGACTCTGAGCTGCTCGCCGCATGCCGCGCCCATTCCATCGAGCTGCTGCGGAGAAATCTCTCGCCGGATGGGATTCTGGCCGCCTCACCGGGCAAGCGCGCCGAGTTGCGCGGGTATACCGCGATCTTCGGGCGCGACGCGGCGGTTTGCGCGCTCGGCATGGCTCTATCCGGCGACAAGCTACTTCAAACCGAGGCGGCCACCGGGTTGCATACCCTGGCGGAGCATCAGGCACCCAACGGCCAGATTCCGAAGTTTGTCGATGTCCAGCGCAGCGAGCCGGATTTCTGGTATCTCGGCTGTATCGACTCGACGCTATGGTGGCTCATCGGGTTGGCATTCCTGGACTCTCGGCCCGAGGCAAGGCGTGCGCGGGGTGGCGGCTTGCGCCGCCGTTACGCCCGCCGTATCCAGCTCGCGCTCCAGTGGTTGCTGGCACAGGAACATCAGCGATTCTTCCTGTTACAGCAGAACGAAGCCAGCGATTGGGCTGACATCATGCCGCGCTCAGGGTTCGTGCTGTACACGAACGCATTGTGGTACTTCGTGAAGAAGTTATACCGCCTCGAGCATCAGCGGCAGACGCTGGCGAGCTTCAATGGACTTTTCCATCCGTTCTCCGCCGGCCTCGCCGAGTATCGGCGCGCGCGCCTGTTGAATGATTACGTGTTGCGAGTCGCCCGCGAGCGCAACTTGTATCTGAGTTTTGTCAACTTCTCGTTCTTCGGCGAGGAGGGCGACGTTTTCGGCAACGTGCTTGCCGTTCTGCTCGGGCTTGCGGGCGGGGTTGCCGCGAAGCGCACGCTGGACGCTCTGACGAAGGCACACGTGCATGATCCTTACCCGGTTCGCGCCGTGACACGGCCGATCCGGCGAGCCAGCGTGCTCTGGCGTCCCTACATGGCCCGTCATAGACAGAATCTCGCATGGCAGTATCACAATGGCGGTATCTGGCCCATGGTGGGTGGCTTCTGGGTCGCTGCGCTGGTGGCCAATGGCCGGACGCGGGAGGCGGCACGGGAGCTGGTGAAGCTGGCGCGTGCCTGCTCCCTCAAGAATTGGGCTTTTACCGAATGGCTTCACGGCAGGACGCTCGCGCCGCGAGGCATGCCCGGACAATCCTGGAACGCCGCCGCGTACCTCATCGCTGAGCGTGCCGTAATGGATGGGCTCGATCCGTTCTTTATGGCGGAGGGAGCCTGAGATTGGGAAATCGCTGTCGCTGATCGCGCCATTGCCGGCGTTCCGCTTCGACGACGCGACGAGCCCTCGACCCGGTTGTAGGGGGCGCGTTTCGGCGCTCTCTATCCGCTTGCTGCGGGACGCGGTTGGGGCCACACTCCGCTTGTCTGACAGGAAGACATCTTTCAAGGAATGAGGAGATGAACGTGGCAAGGAAGCTGGTCCAGTCCCGCCTGGGATTCCATTTTTTGCTGTTGTTCAGCGCAAACGGCAAGGCTGTGTTTGGCAACGACGAGGATCGACGCACGCTGAACCAGATCGTCGGCGAGGTGGTTGGTGAGTTGGGAGTCCGCGTTCACGCCTACTGTTGGCTGAACAACGAGCTCGAGTTGATCGCGGAGACTGGCCCGGTGGCGCCCGAGCGCTTGATCCGCAAGATCGCGCTCGCCTATGGGGGAGCCGTGAGCGGCCGGCTAGGACGGCACGGCGTCCTCTTTTCCGATTCGCACATCTGTTATGAGCCCGAGAGCCACTCGGAGCTGGTGGACATCGTTCGCTCGATGCACGTGCGCCCTGTGGTGTTGGACCTGGCAGAGGACTGCGTCAGCTTTCCGTGGAGCAGTGCTCGCGCTTACAACGGCCTCGAGGAAGTTCCGTGGCTGACCAAGGACACCGTGGGTCAATGCCTGCAACGTCCCAACAGCGGCCAGGTAGCCGATGCGGCGGCTCATAGCGAGTCGCACGCACAAACCGCGCCGCGCATGATTGCCGACGCCGTCGAAGCGAAGCTCTCGCGCGAGATGGTGGATCGATCGCGGATATGGATGGCGCGCGCCTTGATCGCCTGGGTCGTTACGCGCAACGGTGTTGCGACTGTTGCCACGGCCGCCGAACGTCTCGGTGTGGATGCCACGTCGCTGGAGCATTCGATGCGCAAATACCGCGAGCTCGAGCCCGACTTGTTCGAGACGCCGCTGCCGGATGTCATGAACTGGCGGTGCTTTGAGGTTGCTTCGCCGAAGGCGAGAAAGGACATCGCCAACATTCTATCCACCATTGCTCATTGGCCGCATTGATGAGGTGTTAGAAAACCGACATCAAGGCCGCCGCGAGTATCACCGCCAGGGTCGTCGCGGCCAGTTTTCCGTATGGACGCAGCCCTTTGGAGATGCAAGGTGCTGTTGTGGCCGTATTTTTTGATACTGGCGGCAGGCCCGGAAAGCTGTCGAGCACGTCCAGCCTCACTTTCCCATCCAGGGGACGCAGTCTTCTGAGACAGTCTGTCTCACGCCAACCGCTCTCGAGCCGAAGATACACTGCGCGGTGACGCGCATTTTTTTCGAGCCAGTGCCGCCATCGGGCGTAGCTCGCGGCGGAAGCGTCGGCTTCCAGCCGGATGAGCCACTCGGCAGCCTGGAGCTCTGTTTGGAGAGCATCAGGTGTCCGGTTCAAGGAGATACTCTAATCCACTGTACCCGTCTTGGGTGTGACGGCTCACTGGCAATTTTCCGCTATGCACCGTCGCTGTTGGCGGCCGGTCGGGTTTCCGGTTTGACCCGTTTCCGGCCGCTATTGTACGATCGTTCAACAGGCTCAGGGAATCGATTCAGCCATGAACGCTGCGACCCGCTCGGGAGAGCTTCAGTCCATCACCACGGCGGGTGACGCCTGCGAGGGCGAGAATCTGAGCCTGCCGGCCTGGATCTATCATGATCCGGAGTTCTTCGAGCACGAAAAGCGCGCGATTTTCCGCAAAAGCTGGCAGGTGGTCTGCCATACCAGCGACGTGCCCCGTCCCGGAGACTTCCATTCGCTCGACTTTCTGGGCGAGTCTCTCATCGTTCTGCGCGGGGACGACGGTGAATTGCGGGGCTTCCACAACGTGTGCCGCCACCGGGCCGCCCGGCTCGTGGATGGCTCCAAAGGTCATTGCGGACGACGCATTACCTGTCCGTACCACGCCTGGAGCTACGCTCTGGATGGCCGTCTGTCCGGGGTGCCCGACCGACAGGCCTTCCCAGGGCTCGATCCAGCCCGGCATGGCTTGGCGGCTGTGGATCTCGAGGTGTTCATGGGTTTCGTGTTCGTGCGACTCGAGCCCGGGCTGCCTGGCGTCCGCGAAATGGCGGCCCCTTACGCCGCTGAGCTCGCCTCCTACCGTATGGAGGATCTGGTGCCTCACGGGCGCGTCACGTTGCGTCCGCGGCCGGTGAACTGGAAGAATGTTGGCGACAACTATTCGGACGGCCTGCATATCACGGTCGCGCATCCGGGCCTGACACGGTTGTTCGGTCGCAGCTACGGCGTGGAATCACAACCGTGGATCGACAAGATGTGGGGCTTGCTGCGCGAGGAGCCGTCCAGCAACCTGTCGGAGCGGCTGTATCAGCGGTTGCTGCCGGATGTAGCGCACCTGCCGCCACAGCAGCGGCGCCAGTGGACCTACTTCAAACTCTGGCCAAACGTGGCCTTCGACATCTATCCGGACCAGATCGACTTCATGCAATTCCTGCCGGTCTCACCCACCGAGACACTCATCCGCGAGATCGCCTATGTGCATCCGGACACACGGCGGGAGATGCGAGCGGCACGCTACTTGAACTGGCGGATCAACCGCCGTGTGAGCATCGAGGACAAGGCGCTCATCGAGCGGGTCCAGGCGGGCATGAGCTCGAGCAGCTATACGGTTGGCCCGCTGGGCGAAAGTGAGGTTTCCTTGCGCAGTTTTGGGCGCCGCATGCGCAGTTTGATCCCTGAGTGCCGCCTGCTGCGCGCGCCGCCGCGCGGGTGGAGCCGTGAGTAAGGATGGGGCTGCTGGCACCGATGCCCTGATCATCGGAGGCGGTCACAACGGCCTGGTCTGCGCCGCTTACCTGGCCGCGGCAGGCCTGAAGGTCACCGTGCTCGAGCAACGCCCGGTGGTCGGCGGCGCGGCCGTTACGGAGGAGTTTTATCCCGGCTTTCGCAACTCGGTCGCCTCCTACACGGTCTCGCTGCTCAACCCGAAGGTCATCAGCGATCTCGAGCTGCCGAAATACGGGCTGCGGATAGTGGAGCGCAAGGCTTCGAATTTCCTGCCCACGGAGGATGGTCGGTACCTGCTGGTTGGAGAAGGGCGCACATCGTCCGAAGTCGCCAGGTTCTCCGCCCGCGATGCCGCCAGACTCGAGGAGTACGGCAAGCGGCTCGGTGCGGTGGCGGACGTTCTGAGGGATCTGGTATTGGAGACTCCGCCGAACGCCGTGGAGGGGAGTTGGCGGCTGGCGCTGCCCGAGCTGGTCAGGGCGGCCAGGCTGGGCGGGCGGCTGCGCAGGCTCGACATGAGTCAGCGTCGCGAGTTGCTGAGTCTGTTCGCTACTTCCGCGGGCGACTATCTCGATGAGTGGTTCGAAAGCAGTCCCATCAAAGCTGTGTACGGCTTTGATGGCATTGTGGGTAATTACGCGAGCCCCTATACGCCGGGCTCGGCGTATGTGCTCCTTCATCACGTCTTCGGCGAGGTCAACGGCAAGAAGGGCGTTTGGGGCCATGCCATCGGGGGCATGGGAGCAATCACGGAGGCTATGGCTAGGTCGGCGCAGGCGCGCGGCGCGCGGATTCGCGTCGCGACCCCGGTACAGCAGGTCCTTGTCGAAGGCGATCGCGCAGTAGGTGTGATTACGGCAGAGGGCGAGACGATTCGCGCCGCCGCAGTTGTCTCTAATCTGAACCCGAAGCTCCTGTATCTGAAGCTGCTGCCCGCCGAGTGCATGCCGGAGGAGTTTTGTGAGGCCATCCGCCGCTGGCGTTGCGGTTCCGGGACGTTCCGCATGAACGTGGCTCTGGCGGAGTTGCCGGATTTCACGTGCCTGCCTGGAAAGAGTCTCGCGGACCACCATACGGCCGGAATCATCATCGCGCCCAGCCTGTCCTATATGGAGACAGCTTATTTCGATGCGCGCTCCAAAGGGTGGTCACGCCAGCCTATCGTGGAGGTGGTGATTCCGTCCACCCTGGATGACACGCTGGCGCCGCCGGGACAACACGTTGCGAGCCTCTTTTGCCAGCACGTCGCGCCTCGGCTACCCGGAGGGGAGTCCTGGGACACGCACCGCGAAGCCGTCGCCGATCTGATGATCGATACAGTCAGCCAGTACGCGCCCAACTTCAAGGCGGCCGTGCTCGGCCGTCAGATCAACAGCCCGTTGGATCTCGAGCGCACTTTCGGCCTGGTGGGCGGGGATATCTTTCACGGAGCTTTAAGCCTCGACCAGATGTTTTCCGCGAGGCCCGTGCTGGGTTATGGTAACTACCGTGGCCCTTTGCGGGGGCTGTATATGTGCGGTGCAGGCACGCACCCAGGCGGCGGTGTCACCGGGGCGCCCGGACATAACGCCGCGCGCGAAATCGTCGCCGATTTCCGCCACCGTAAGCTGCGGCGCCTCGCCTGAGCGCATAGCGGTTCGGACGATTATTGCGAGTTGGTAACTGATAACATGCCCTAAAGTCCCATCGCTCGTCGGCAACCACCGCAGGTCTTCCGCTACTTACCTAACGACATAACAGCGGGGGACTTGACGCGCGTGGCCGTTAGGTGCACGTTACGCGCCAGCCAATCCGTAGCACCCGTTGAATCGAGCTGACAAGGAGCGCGTTGGAGAACCAACGGCGCTTATCGTGCGTTTGGTATTTGGAATCGACATTCGTCATCGAAGCAGGATTAATGAGCGCGCTGGAAATCGAAAAGAACGAGAACGTGCAGGCAGAGGACGCGGTCGTGATTGTTGATTGCGGTTCGGCGTCCGAGCGTACCAAGGGCCTTGTCGTCGGGTACGCCATCGAGCTGGGCAGTTCACCTAACAACTGGTTCTTCTAATACTGGTTCTGACCCAGGCCGGGATTTCCGGATACTCGCCGTTCCCGCCCGTGGCGACCATCACAGGGCGGGAAGGGTGGTGTGCGGATCCAACAAGAACGGGTCGGTGGGGTCTCGATGGCTCGCTATGGGCTGGCCCGTCATGTCTTCGTGTGCCGCGATGAAGAGGACATTGTTGTG
>CAZBTV010000111.1:7282-24468 GCA_964494895.1 uncultured Steroidobacteraceae bacterium
CTCGATCTCAGGCGCGATCGCTATTTTGCCCTGGAAGCCGCCAAGACCGCGGCACTGGCCTCCGCGTTACCGGGATGGCCCTCCCCGGATCCACCCTCGGCACCCCTGGAGACCGATATCCAAAAGGTCGCGGCTCCCCTTCTGCAGCAGGGATGGCTGGTGGAAGGGTCCGCGGATGGCAAGGATGCGACCCCCGTAAGGATTGCCCTGCCCGCGGCGGAGCTTACGGACGGTCCCACCCCAACCGACGTGAAGCTCGGCCTGTCTACCGTGGTCGCGTTTGTAGCGTCGTCTGTAGTCGCGAAATTTGCATTGCGCTTCTGGCCGTTCGAGCGAGTCATCCAGAGAGTTGCCAGGCGTAACGCCGAGCATGCGCGCACAAATTCGCCTCTCGACCTCGAGCGCGCACGGCGGCTCGTGGCCGCTTTCGACCGTATGCGAGTGTTTTTGTTTTCGACGCGGCAACAATGCCTGTTCGATTCGCTCGCCACTCTCGAGTTTCTGGCGCGGTACGGGGAGTTTCCAGCCTGGGTGTTTGGTGTGCGGGCACGGCCGTTCGCAGCCCATTGTTGGGTACAGTACGCCGAGGTCGTATTCAACGACACCGTCGAGCACGCGAGCACGTACGTCCCCATCATGGTAGCGTGAAGCGGTAGCCGTGTACCGGTACATAGCTTTCGTCTGGAATCCCGTGGACGAGCGCTCTCGGCTTGCGGTGCTGTCCCTGACACAGCGCTTGCAGGACGGATCGACCCAATGGTCACGCGTGCTGGCGGGCGCCGGCGTCGTCGTCTTTCAGGCGGATCGCTACGTCGGCTCGGGCGACGGATTGCTGCTTCCGCATTCCGCGGGAGTTGTCCTCGGTCGAATTTTTTCTCGTGATATCGGGACCCCTGAGTCCGCGGCGCGTGTCAGCTTCGACGACCCCGAAAGCTCCCAGATCATCGCCACCGGCGGCCGCCATCTCCTGAAGAATTACTGGGGCCGCTATGTGGCCATCTTACGCAATGGCTCGACCGGCGAGGTGTGGGTGTTGCGTGATCCGTCAGGCGCGTTTCCCTGTTGGCTGACGAGCCACAACGGTGTCAGCATCGTCTGCTCCGATATCGAGGACTGCCATGCTCTGGGCCTGGTGTCATTCACGATAAACTGGAAGTACGTCGCGGCCTTCGTGTCGTATGCGGGACTGCAAACGCGCGATACCGCGCTGGACCAGGTCTCGGAAGTGCAACCTGGCGAGCGGCTCCATTTTTCCTCCGGATCAATGCAGCGCTCGATTGAATGGAATCCAATCGACATTGCGTGCAGCTCGCCTCTGGAGGACGTAGACGAAGCAGTCGCCTCCCTGCGGGCGACGACGATCGGCTGCGTGCAAACGTGGAGTGCCTGTTACGGTGGGATACTCCACAACCTTTCCGGAGGACTCGACTCCTCGATCGTGCTGAGTTGCCTCGCTACCGCGCCATCGCGTCCCGAGGTCACGTGTGTGAACTATTTCAGCACTGGACCGAATGAAGACGAGCGCCGGTATGCGCGCGCCATGGCCGGGCGCGTTGGTGTGAAGCTCGTGGAGCGCAAGCTCGACCCACGGGCCGTGCGGCTCGAGGAACTGTTCAGCTTGCGACGCTCGCCGCGACCCTGGTTCTACATGTACGAGATCGAGCATGGCCGTTTCGAAGGTGACCTTGCCGCGCAATACGGAGCAACCGCCTTGTTTTCAGGGGCCGGGGGCGATGGCGTGTTCTATCAGGGGCACGGCGAGCTTGCCGTAACCGATTATCTGTTCGATCGGGGTTTCGGTCCGGGGCTGCTGCACGTAGCGGTCGATGCCGCGCGCCTATCGCGCAAATCGATCTGGCCCCTGTTGCTGCAAGCGATTCGCGCCCGGGTGTTCGGATCTCGATGGGATCCCATCGCGCTGGCCAAGCCGGCGACTCGAACCCTCCTCAACGCCGACATCATCGCCGCGGTGAGGGGCGACCGAAGCTTCGAGCACCCGTGGTTGACTTCCGCCCGCACACGCGGCATCCCACCGGGGACTCTCTGGCACATCACCTCTATTTCCGTACCGCCCGCGTTCTACGGCTCCTTCGGCTCAGGTCCGTACCCGGAGCGGACGATGCCGTTGCTTTCACAACCGCTGGTGGAGCTGTGCCTGCGAATTCCGACATACTTGCTGATCAAGGGTGGCCTGGATCGGGCGCTGGCGCGGCGCGCTTTCGAAGGCGACCTGCCCGCCGAGATCGTTCGGCGTCAGGCGAAAGGCCGGGCAGATCAGCACGTGCGCAACATCATGGATGCCAATCTGCGATTCGTCCGCGAATTGCTGCTCGACGGGCTTCTCGTGCAACGGGGGCTGTTGAATCGCGCGGCCCTCGAGGTCTATCTCGATCGGAGCCGCTCGCCGGCGGACTTCCAATACACCGGTATCCTCCAGGAGCACGTTTGCGCGGAAGCGTGGTTGCGAAGCTGGCTTACCACTTCTTGCGCAACTGCAGGCTGAGGAGACGGCCGTAAGGGTCGGCGTTTTCCTGGTCGTAGCCGATGTAGGTCACCTGGTTGTTCAAGAACGGTGGATCGACATTGAAGACATTCCGGGCGTCGAGCTCGATGCGTATCCCGTGCAGCCACCCGTTCGTATCTGCCGGGAGGTCGTACCGGAGTTGCAGGTCAACAGTGGTCCACGCACTGATGGTGCGCGGAGGAAGGCTGGCGGTATCGCGGTAGCTGTTGGTGAAGTTCGCCGATATGAGCGTGCTGAAGCCATGCACCTCCCAGCCGGTAGTTGCCCGCAGCCTGAGATTGACCGGCTCGTTCTGAGTATTCAACAGCGAAGTCAGGGGCGCGTCCGGAGTCTGTGCCTCGGCGAAATTCCGCAACCATGTGCCGCTGAGTCCGAACGTGACTTTGCCGAACGGCGTGGGCCGGTCGTAGTTGCCGCTGAAATCGATCCCGTCGGTCAGGAGGCTCGCAAGGTTTCGTACTCGCAGGTCAACGATGGCGCTGACCGGTGTGTTCATGCATTGTGCGGCGGACCCTTGTGGGTAGATGGTATGGTTGCAGATGTAGTCGATCTCCGCGGCGGTAGGATTGCGCGTAACCAGGTCGGCATAGCTCGGGTCGCTGAGCATGGTGGGCGAATAGATCGTGCCCTGGATGCGGTCCTTGAAAACAGTCCTGAAGTAGGTAAACCCGAGAGAGAGCTCCGGCACCATTTCGGGCGCGATGTCGAGGCCGGCTGTCCAGCTCTGCGCCCGCTCGGGTTGCACATTTGCGTTGCCGCCGCTCCAGAGGAGTGCTGCGACGCCCCCCCCAGGGACGGCGGCAGGGTTGAGCGGGGCCGTGGTGAACGACACGTTGCGACTCGTATCGAGATCGACGAGAGTGGGTGGTCGCAGCGAATGTGAGAACGTAGCCCGGAACGCGACACCCTTCAATGGCGACCAGGAGATGCCGTACTTGGGCGTGATGGCGCTCACGTACCCGAGGTAGTTCTCATATCGTCCCGCGGCCGACAACTCGAGTGTCCTCAGCCCGGGAATGGCGTCTTGCTCCGTGAAAACGGGCGCGACCAGTTGTCCGAACGCGGACAGCACTTTGCGCGTGAGGCTGATGTCATTGAGCGTGCTGCCCGCCTGAAAGGCAAGATAACTCCTGGCGAAGGGTTGCTCGCGCCAATCCGCGCCGGCGGCGAGCTTCAAAGGTATTCCTGCGACCCTGCCGATCGAGCCGTCGGCCGTCACATCGAACGTCTTGAGTTGGGAATCGAGCCAGAACCTGTTGTCCGCGCGTATCTTGTCCAGAGTGGCCGCACTGGTATTCGATCCATCCCCGAACGGATCGAAGGCCGTCGACGGGTTGGGGTCCGCCAGCGCGAGTTGCAGTGCGCTGGTGTTGATTTCACCCGCGAGGTGCTGGTTTTGCTTTTCGCGCACATAGCTGATGTATGTCTTGACTGTCCACGAAGCGCCGGCGTCGATATCGAGGCCCAGCGTGCCGTTCAGGGTGTCGATTCGCGCATCGGTAACCAACGGGCCTAGGTCCCTGCCGAAGTTGTAGCCAACCCGGACAGGGGCGGTGCCTCCGGCCGGATTGACATAGAAAGGATTGCTGCTCGGAACGGCCAACTCACTGCTGAGTCCTGCGCTCATCTGGGTCGCCTCACGATGGCCGAGCAGCACATCGGAGAACAGCGTGATGCGCTCACCGAGCGCCTGTCTCCCGGAGGCGTAGAGGGTCCAGCGCTCCTGATTCGGGATGATTTGTGCGCCCAGATACCGGTTCTGGACATTCATGGTTCCGGCAGTAAGATCGGCCGCCGTCAAGTGCGTACCGTTTTGCCCCGCCGGAATGGCCCACGTCTTTCCAGTCTGGGGATCGATGATGTTTCCGGGGTTCGAGAGACCAACATCGAAATCGCCGCCGCCAAACGGCCGCAGATTGCTTACGGCGTAGCTGCGGTCGGCGGCCGGCAGCGCTCCGCGGCGGTAGAACTCGAATGAGATCAGCCCGTTGCCGCCATCCCAGGAGCTCCCGAGGGTATGGGAGAGGAGATATTCCTGAAGATCACCGCGGGTACCAGACCCCCCACGGGCTATTGTCTCGGCGCCATCGAACTTGTCACGCAGGGTGAAGTTGACAACGCCGCCGACTGCATCCGCACCGTATGTGGCGGAGGCACTATCAGGCAGTATGTCGACACGCTCGATCGCGGTCAGCGGGATGTTTTCGATGTCAACGAACTCACCCTCCGTGCCGCTCGGCGCCACGCGGCGGCTATTGATCAAAACGAGAGTCGCTCGGGCACCCAGACCGCGCAGGTTGACACCGACGCCGAGGCCGGAGTTGGAACCAGTCTCCTCCCCGATGTGGGTATCCTGATTTGGCCCACCACCGAAAGTCTGCGGGAGGGTACGCAGGAAGTCCGCCGACGTGGCCGCGCCTGTTGCCTCGATGTCCTCACCGCTCGCGCTGATGACCTCCTCGCCGACCGGGGGCTCGTCATGCAGATAAGTACCCGTGACGCGGATCACGTCGATCACTGCGTTCGTCTGGTTGGAATGCAGGGCGCTGAGCTTTGGTTGGGGAGCCGGTCGTACGACTTTGGACTCGATTGCGGTGACTTTCGTGTCGCCCTGAGCCAGGTGTTTTTTCATGACCGCGAGCGTGCGCTCGTTCACGAAATCGAATTCGAGGTCGGTATTCGCCAACAGCTCGCGCAAGGCCGCTGATGGCGTAAATCGGCCTACGAGCGGGCGCGTGGTGTGGCCTTTGACGACGTTGTAGTCAAACAGCAGTTGCAGATGCGCTTGACGGCTGAACTCGGTGAGCGTGCTCGTCGCGTCGCCGCCTGAAACGTGGAATTCGAGCGGAAGCGCTTCCGGGGTGGCAGGGTAGACCCGGCACGCCAGAGAAGTGGCCAGAAGAAAGACCACGAAGGTCCATACCCGGCGGGATGTACGAGAATCCGTTCGCACTGACTTATAGACGACCTGAATGCCGCCACCCCCCAAGCCCGCGTTCTCAGGTCCGGGTCAGGGCAGTACGGTGGTCGCCTGGCCGCCGCTCACCAGCCGAATCGACTCGTTACTCCCCCTGTCAGTCGATATTTTTCGTACACCGAAATGTTTTTCGAGTGTTGCAGCGAAGCTCTCAGGGTCGGTGGCGTCGAAAATTCCACCGACGCGGATTTGCGCGATTGCAGGATCCGCAATCGTGAGGTGGCGGCGGTTGTAGCGGTTGAATTCGCGTACAGCCTCGGTGAGCGTCTCGCCGTCAAAGGAAATGCGCCCGGTTCTCCAGGCCAGCTTGCGTGCAACGTAATCAGACGGAGGGTGTTTGATCGTCCACGAGCCCTGGCCGAAGACGACCGTGTCGCCGGCCGAGGCGTAAGGCGCCGAATCGTCCAGGACCGGAGGTGTCGATCGGGGGTGGCTCTGAGCGCCGATCGCGACCCGGCCATCCGCGACCAGTACCTCCACACTCTGGTCCTCATGGATCCGCACCGAGAACGAGGTCCCCAGTGCGCAAACCACACTTCCGGCGGCCTTGACGTAGAAGGGACGGAGCTTGTCCCTGGCGATGGTGTACAGCGCCTCGCCGCGCAGTAGCTCGCTATCGCGCCGTGCGGAGGCAAGCCGCACGCGCACGCGGCTATCGGTGTTGAGCAAAACCGAGCTCCGATCCGGGAGCATGGCCTGCCGGTTATCTCCCACACCCGTTTCGTAGTACGTCCAGCGGTATCTCCTCGTCGTCAACCAGGCGAGCAATCCCGGACCGGCTCCGAGGGCCGCCACGGCCCCAGCCGCCACCAGCCATCTCCTGCGATCCAGATTGACGGCATCATCTTCGGCCGCAGCGACGCCGTCGGACTCCGACCCGCGCAGTCCATAGGGGGCTTCCAGGCAGCCGCCGGCCAGCTGTGCCAGCAGGTCGCGATCGACCCTGCCATCCTCGGGCCGCAGGAGCTTGAACCGGTCGCAGCGGGTCCAGGCGGTCCTCAGGCGGACGAACGCGGCCTCGTTGCGCCGGTCGGCCTCGATCCATGCCTGGAACTCGTCCCACATCTTGGGACTGGTTTGCCCCTCCAGGCGAATGAGCCAGGAGGCGGCTGTACCGATGATGTCACTTGTGCCGGTCATTGGACTGTACCCGCCGCCGGAAACGCTCGAAGAAGGTAGCCTGTCGCTCCGCGACAGGCTGGTCGAACAAGGCCTGGGCACAGTGGCGCGCGGCTTTGATGAGCTGCTGCT
This sequence comes from uncultured Steroidobacteraceae bacterium, assembly GCA_964494895.1. Classification (GTDB taxonomy): domain Bacteria; phylum Pseudomonadota; class Gammaproteobacteria; order Steroidobacterales; family Steroidobacteraceae; genus 13-2-20CM-66-19. Next base: position 14,035 of record CAZBTV010000111.1, read on the forward strand.
CCACCGTGTTTTCCGTGATGTTCATCCGAGCCGCGATCTCTTTCTGCGAATAGCCGTACACCTTGCGCAGGGTGAATACCTGGCGGCAGCGCTCGGGAAGCTGTTGTACGGCCTTTACCAGAAGCATCAGCTCCTGGTGGCTGTTTACGATGGCGTCGATCTGATCCCGCTCATCAAGGATGTCCATGGCTTCCATGTCCGCTACGAGCTCGATGGGCACCACCTGCTTGTGCCGCAGCCAATCGAAGGCTACGTTCCGCGCTATCGTCATGGAGAACGCCCGTACCGAGCGCACCTCTGGCTCGTTGGATGCACCCGCGGCGAGCAGTCTCGCGTATGTTTCCTGCAACAACTCCTCCACGTCGGAGCTGTTGCGGGCATAGCGGTACAGCAAGGCGCGCAGCACCCCTTCGAACTCCAGCGCCTGCACCAGATATCGTTCTTCGTCTTTGGCCACGGCCCCTCAGTCCGTTGTCCTTGTCCTTAGCGCAGCGCTATTACGCACCGAACGGGCCACGACTGCAACGGAAATACGACGCTGCGTCCGCGATGGTCCGAGAGGGGCATAACGGAATATGCGCCCGAAACCGTCATAGTAGGCACAAGAACACACGATAGCCATGGTCGGCTCCTTTGTCAGGATCGGTAAGGTGACCGTGGTGAGACGCCCGCTGCAGCCGATGGTCTGCAGCGGGCGTTTTACTGTCCGGCGTCCTAAGTAAAACAGCAGCTTGCGCCAGCCATCGCGGCGCGATCCACCTGCCTTCGCCAGCCTTCAGGTCCGTGGGCTCGTGCTCGTCATGGCCGGTATCCGTCCGCAGATCGACATGCCCTTGCGCCGGAGACATGCGGCGCGGAGCCGCATGGCCCGAAACCTCCCGAAGTTGGTTGTTGGATAGATCGCGCGCGCACGAGCTGCGTCTGCTCGCGGATGTTAGGACGTCTTCATGACACTGTTGTTATGGGCTCATGAGCGCGAGTGCGCGCGCAAGGGCGCGCGATGGGACGAAAGGCGGATCAGGAGACGCAACAAGCCAACAGCCGACCCGGCTGAGACTGAGTCTCGTGCTCTGGAATGCTCCTTCATCGAGCCGCCAGGGACTCACACGCACTAAAGGAGGGCCGGGCTCGCCGCTGGCACGGGAGCCGGGCAGCGCGGGAACCCTCCCGAGGCGTTAGGTTGCCGCTCCCGGCCGAGTCAATTGTCTGCAATCCCAGGATAATCGTCCCATCTGGAGTAGTAACCATGTAGGGAGACACGGCAATGCAGGGTCAGCAGCGTCCACGCGTCGTCATTGTGGGTTGCGGGTTTGGAGGGCTTTTCGCGGCGAAGGCATTGAGGCGTGCGCCGGCGGACGTGCTCCTGATCGACCGCAACAATTATCACCTGTTCCAGCCACTGCTGTACCAGGTTGCTTCGGCAGCGTTGGCGCCGGCGGATATAGCACAGTCGATCAGGACGATCCTGCGTTACCAGGCCAATACCTCGGTCATGCTCGGTGAGGTCGATGAGGTAAACCTCGCGGAGCAGTATGTGCACGCTGGCGACAGTCGTGTGCCGTACGACTATCTCATCCTCGCTCCGGGCGCGGTGGATAACTATTTTGGCAAGAATCAGTGGCACAGCTTCGCGCCGGGCATGAAGGAGGTGGAAGACGCCACTCTCATTCGCTCGCGGATGTTGCGCTCCTTCGAAACGGCGGAGGTCGAGTCCGATCCAGAGGAGCGAGCGGCGCACCTGTCGTTTGTCATCGTGGGGGGAGGTCCGACCGGGGTCGAGCTTGCGGGCGCGATCAAGGAGGTGGCCGTCGATGTGATTCCGCGGGACTTCCGCGTAGCCGATACGCGGCGGGCGCGTGTGATCCTCATCCAGGCCAGTCCCCGCTTGCTTCCGACGATGCATCCGGATTCCTCTGAACGTGCGCTGAGGCAGCTGCAGGGGCTGGGAGTGGAAGTGCTTCTCGACAAGGCTGTTACCAATATCTTTCCCGATGGCGTCGAGGTCGATGGCCAGCGCATCCGCAGCTACAACGTCATCTGGGCCGCCGGTGTCCGGGCCTCGCCCCTGGTGGGCACGCTTGGCGCGGAGCTGGGGCCTGGAGGAAGGGTAAAGGTGTTACCGGATTGCTCGGTCCCGGGTTACCCCAACGCATTCGTGATCGGAGATGCGGCCTATCTGGTGGATTCGGCCACGGCGCGACAAGTCCCTGGTGTTTCGCAGGGAGCTCTGCAGATGGGACGGTATGTCGCGAAGGTCATCGAGGCTGAGCTGAGGGAGAAGGGTAGTGGGGCGGGTGCTCGGGCCAAGGCCAGTGACAAAGGTCTCAGCAACGCACGAAAGCTGCGGGCGACGGGTTTTCACTACAAGGACTTTGGCTCGATGGCGACCGTCGGGAAGTCGCGCGCGGTGGTGGAAATAGGACGGCTGCGCTTTGGCGGCCTGCTGGCCTGGCTGGCATGGATGGCTTTGCATGTCACGGTGCTCATCGGCTTTCGCAACCGCCTCGCCGTGCTATCCTCCTGGATCTACAGCTATATCTTTTTCCGCCGCGGATCGCGCCTGATCACGGGACTGGGACCGACGAGTGTCAAACAGCCGATCGCTCCGGCCACTTCCAGATTGCCTCCGCAGCGAGTGGCCTGACGTAACGTCCACCCGACGAGTTGATGACGCCTAAGATCCTGCCTTCAACTCGCCGGGTGCGCACGCCTTCTGGCGACGGTGAGTCCATTACCGCGCGGGATTTCTTCGGCGTCTTCCGCTATAGCCGGCGGGCGCTCGATCTGGTCTGGAGCACCAACCGCACCCTCACTGTATCGTTGGCGTTGCTGACGCTCATTGCGGGTGTGCTGCCTGCCTCGGTGGCTTACATCGGCTCGCTCATCGTCGATGCCGTGGCCAAAGCGACCCAGGTGCCGCGCATGATCGATTCGATGCATGCCAGCCCGATGCGGGTTATAGAGCTCGTTGTGCTCGAGGGCGCTCTGGTCGCGACGATAGCGGCCGCGCAACGGGGCTTGTCGCTTTGCCAGTCGCTGTTGCGAGCGCAACTGGGCCAGCGCGTAAACGTGATGATCCTCGAGAAGGCGCTCACCCTGGACTTGCGGCACTTCGAGGATTCGGAGTTTTACGACAAGCTCACGCGCGCCCGGCGAGAGGCTTCCACTCGTCCTCTGAGTCTGGTGACGCGCACTTTCGGGCTCGTCCAGAACGGCATCTCACTGGCCAGCTACGGCGCGTTGTTGAGTCATTTCTCGCCGTGGGCGGTAGTCGTACTGCTGCTGGCCGGATTGCCTGCCTTCATCGCCGAGACGAAGTTCTCGGGCGATGCATTTCGGCTGTTCCGGTGGCGCTCTCCCGAGACGCGCATGCAGATCTATCTCGAGACCGTGATTGCGCGCGAGGACCATGCCAAGGAGGTCAAGCTCTACGGGCTCGGCCCGCGTTTGCTCGAGCGGTATAGGGATATTTTCCGGCGGCTCTACAAAGAGGATCGCGCGCTGACCATCCGGCGTGATGCCTGGGGTTTCGCGCTCGGGCTCATCGGGACCGTCGCGTTGTACGGGGCGTATGCCTGGATCGCTGTCAGCACCGCACGCCGGGCTATAACACTCGGACAAATGACGATGTACGTAGCGCTGTTTCGGCAGGGGCAGTCGGCGGTATCGGCGATTCTCTCGGCCGTTGGCGGTATGTACGAGGACAACTTGTATCTGTCGACGCTGTACGAGTACCTCGAAACCCACGTGCCACAGCCGACGGGAGCTGCGACCAAGGGGCCGCATCCCGAGGACGGAATACGTTTCGAGGATGTCAGCTTCACCTATCCAGGAGCCGAGCAGGCGGCGCTCGAGCACGTCACATTGCACCTGACGCCGGGCTCCAGTCTCGCCCTGGTGGGGGAGAACGGCTCGGGCAAGACCACGCTGATCAAACTCCTGACGCGCCTTTACCTGCCCACCTCCGGGCGGATACTGCTCGACGGCCGCGATCTGTCGGAGTGGGACGAGCAGGCCTTGCGCGAGCGCATCGGTGTAATCTTCCAGGATTTTACGCGCTACCAGATGCTCGTGGGCGAGAATGTCGGGGCGGGCGATGAGCGTTATTTCGAAGACGAGCCACGCTGGCGCGAAGCGGCCCGCAAAGGAATGGCGAGTGAGTTCATCGAGACGCTGCCCGCCGGCTATCAGACGCAGCTCGGCAAATGGTTCAAGGATGGCCGCGAGCTCTCCGGCGGTCAATGGCAGAAGATTGCGCTGTCGCGGGCGTTCATGCGCACGAGGGCGGATATCCTGGTCCTGGACGAGCCGACCGCGGCCATGGATGCGCAGGCGGAGGCGGACATTTTTGAGCACTTCCGCCAATTGGCGAAGGATCGCATCACGATTCTCATCTCGCACCGCTTTTCCACGGTGCGCATGGCCGACCAGATCGCCGTTCTCGATCGTGGCCGGATCGTCGAGTGCGGCAGCCATGAGGAGCTGATGCGGCTCAATGGCCGCTACGCGCATCTGTTCACCTTGCAGGCGCGGGGATACAGGTAACAGGAATGTCGGCTGCGTGCTGGTCCAGGCATGCATGCCCGGATCCAGCGTTATTTACTGGCTGGCAAATACAAGACGGCCACGGGGAAGTTGGCCAGCGCCGTGGCGGCGCGAATGCTGGCGCACTCACCTTGTCTGTCGAGTGACAGCTCACGGCCGTCGAGCAGGTTTTTCATACTTTCGCCGGCGCTGTAGTCGCGAGGTAGCTCGATTGTGGTATTTCCCCAGACCGCCTCGCCCAACGGCGGCACGTCGCGGTCTCCGAGCAGGCGAAGGTAAAGCCGGGGCGCGATCGTGACGGCCATCTCGTGCTCATGGCATCGTGCGAAGGCACAGAGGTTGGAAGCATGTGCTCCGCTCACCTTCAAGGGCTGGTACTCGCCCGAGCGGAACAAATCCTCGTGCTCACGGCGGAATTGCAGGATGCGCCAGGTAAGATACAACTTGCAGCGGCCGTCTGCCAGGCCGTCGACCAACTCCCGGACCCAGGCGGCTTCCGGCGTGGTTGCCTGGCGCATCTGAGCCAGCAACCGGCGGCGTCTGGCGTAGTCGACCGGCCGCCGATTGTCAGGATCGACGAGTGAAAATTCCCACAGCTCGTTTCCCTGGTAGATGTCGGGGACACCCGGCGCGGTAAGCTTGCAGGTGACCTGTGACAAGCCGTTCAGCAGGCCGAAGCGCGCCAGGCGCTGCTGCGTGGCTACGAGGTCGCTCAGGAAAAGATTCCCCTCGCGCAGCTCCAATGTCGTACGGACGAATTGGGTCAGTGCCTCCTCGTAGTCGGCATGGATGTTGGCCCAGCTCGTGCGCAGCTTCGCTTCGCGCACCGCCTTGATCATGTATGCCTCGATCCGCTCCCGGAAGGCCGCGTTGCTGGAGGTGTCGAGGTCCTCCAGAGGCCAGCATCCCATGAGTGTCTGATAGAAGAGTGCTTCATCGTTGCGCGTGGGTGCCGGGTGGCCGTCGACTTCGCGCTTGCGACTGCGGTTCATACGGCTCCAGCGTTCGATGGTCTTGCGCCAGACCATGGTCATTTCCGACAGGACGTTGATACGTGCGCGGACGTCCTCTGAACGCTTCGTGTCATGGGTGGAGGTGCCCAGCATCTCATGTGGCCAGTTCTTCGCACGATACTGCGAGTCGGCGTGGAATGCCTGTACGCTCGTGCCATATGCGTCCGGCTCACCTCCTACCTCGTTGAGCGACACGAGGCGGTTGAATCGATAAAGGGCTGTATCCTCCACTCCCTTTGCCGTGGTAGGGGCAGTGACCTGTTGAAACTTCATCACGAAGGCGCGCATCTGTTGGCGGACGCGCTCGGTTGTCACGGGAAGCTCGAGCAACAGTGCCGAGCGCACGAAATCGAGAACCGGCGCCTCGATCGCAGAGCGGCGCCGCTTCGCCGCCGCCACCGCCCACTCGATATAGCGCCGGTCGTTGTCGGATATGGAATCGGAGATGTACGTCCGATAGACCGGAAAGCACGCGATGACCTCTGCGAGCGCCTGACGCAGGCTGCTGAAGGTGAAGTCGCGCGAGCGCCGGTCCACTTGTGCGATCCGCGCCAGCAGGTTGGTAACGGTGTTTAGCTCGGAAGCCAGCGAGCGCCGCAACACGAGGTGTTGGCATTCGTAGGCGACATTCTGCCATTCGAGGTGAGTGTCGATGAAGCCGCTGTAGACTCGATCCATCCGACCCCTGGTGGCGGGGTCGACCAGCATGCGATTGACGACGTTGCAGAAGTGATAGCCGGTCTCGCCGTGCACCGGCCAGTCCGGCGGCAGATGCTCGAAGGCGGCTGTGATCTTCTCAACCACCAGATAGATCGGCCGCGGAGCGGGGTTCGAGGTTACCTCCGCGACCCGCTGTTGCAGCCGTTTGAAGTAGCCCGGTGGATCGTAAAGCCCGTCAGGGTGGTCGACGCGCAATCCGTCGATCTTGCCTTGGCCCACCAGCTCCAACAGCAGCTTGTGGGTTGCTTCGAACACGGTTTCGTTCTCGACTCGCAGGGCGCCAAGCGAGTTTACGTCGAAGAAGCGCCTGTAGTTGATGTCGTCCGAGGCAACGCGCCAGTAAGCGAGCCTGTACGCCTGACTCTCGAGCAGCTCGTGGAGCGCATCGAAGCTCGTAGGCTCGTCGGGGTGGCCTGCAAGGCTGCGCACCCCTGCTTCGATGGCGTCGGCTACAGCGCGATCGCTCGCATAGAGTGCAGCGAGCGCGTGCTTGCCAGCTTCCTTCTCCCGATGGCGCTCTTTTATCTGCTCCTCGGTGGGCGCTTGTCGGTCTGGAAGATCACGGAAGGTCCGTCGCAACGCCTCGAGCTCGGGCTTCGAAGTGTGGGCCAGGGCTCGATCGAGGACCCGCGGATAGGTGCGCGGATCGAGGGGAAAGCGATGCTCGTGATAAAACACCGCGAACGAGCCCAGCTCCTTCTCGAATCGCAACTCGAGCTCTCCCCTCTCGAGCACCACGCCGTACGCGTCCCCAAGCACAGGCACCAGGACCTTGCCGGCCAGTGCCGGACTCGCCGGGGTCCAGTCGATATCGAAGAATTCGGCATACATCGAAGCCTGGCCATTCTCGAGGACATCCATCCACCAGGTGTTGTCCGCGCCCATGATCCCGACATGGTTGGGGACGATGTCGAGCACGTGGCCCATTCCGTGTGCACGTAGCTCCGCGACGAAGCGCTCGAAATCATCCCGGGTGCCGATTTCCGGATTGAACGAGTTGTGATCGACTACGTCGTAGCCATGGGTGCTACCCGTTCGGGCGCGAAAATAGGGGGAACAGTACACGTGACTGATCCCGAGGTCCGCCAGGTAGGGAACGATGGCGGTCGCATCCTTGAATGTGAAGCCCGAGTTGAGTTGGACGCGATAGGTGGCGCGCGGGATGATTGCTTCTCGCGGCCCGGCCGCGTTGTGCTCAGTTTCCTGCAACGCCACGCTCCAGAAGCCAGGTTACACTCCAGGGCGCCAGCTCGTTGCGTTGCGTCGCGGCCCGGATGTTTGGATGGGTCGCAAAGATCAGGCGCCCGGCGAGACGCCCGACGACCGGCACGCCGTGGTCCGTGAGGTTCGCGAGCAGATGCAGGATGGACCCGTCTTCCAACTTCCAATCCACGGCGAACGCCCCGTTCGGCTCGAGCTTGATGCATGTGCCGCCGCGGATTCTCGGGATCAGCGGGACGATATCGCGCTGGCGAATCGCGAGTAGCCGTTGGAACTGATCCAGGGCATCCGCGTGCTTACGTTCCCGGAGCACGCTCCAATTCAGCCGGGATCTCTCGAATGCTTCGATTGAGGTTGGATCGGGCAGGGTGGCCAACTCGCCCGTGCCGCCGAATTTCTCGAAACGCGAGAATTCGCGCTTGCGGCCCTCGCGTACCTTGCCGGCAAGCTCTGGCTCGAAGTCGCAGAAATAGATGAACGGCTCGGGCGCGTGCCATTCCTCTCCCATGAAGAGGAGCGGCGGGGAGGGCGAGAGCAACAAGACCGCGGTCGCGGCCCGCAAAGCCTCGGGGGAGCGTGCGATGGTGGAGATTCTCTCACCGAAGGCTCGGTTGCCGATCTGATCATGGTTCTGCAAGAAGTTCACGAACGCAGTCGTGGGTAGGTGGGCGCTAGGCTCTCCACGTGGGCTGCCTTGGTGGGCTGACATCTGTCCCTGGTACACGAATCCTTCCGCGAGAGACTGGCACAGCATGGCGTGCGGATTCGCCGCGTAATCCTCGTAATACCCATCTTTTTCGCCCGTCAAGATGACATGCAGACAGTGATGCTGGTCATCGTTCCACTGTGCATCCGCGGTGCTGGGTGCTCCAGCGGGCCCGAGAAGGCGGGCATGGTTTGCGCCGTTCTCGAGCACGAGAAAAATGTCACGTTCGCGTCCCGGGCCGGTGCGGACCGCATGAGCGATCTCGACCATGATGTGCGGATGGCTATCGTCGAGGATGGCGTGAACCGCATCGAAGCGCAGGCCGTCGAAGTGGTATTCCTCGAGCCAGTACAACGCGTTGTGGATGTAGAAGTCGCGCACCGTGCGCGAGCCAGGGGAATCGAAGTTGATGGCGGCGCCCCAGGGCGTATGGTGCCGGTCGGTAAAGAACTGCGGCGCGTAGAGGTGGAGGTAGTTACCCTCCGGCCCGAAATGGTTGTAGACGACGTCGAGCATGACCGCGAGCCCACGCTGGTGCGCTGCCGAAACCAACGCCTTCAGTTCTTCCGGAGTGCCATAAGCGGACTCCGGAGCAAACTGCAGAACACCGTCGTAGCCCCAGCCACGCTTGCCGGGAAAGTCAGCGACGGGCATGAGCTCGATTGCGGTGACTCCCAGATCGACGAGGTGGTCGAGCTTGCTGGTGACGCCCGCGAAAGTTCCCTCCGGGCTGAAGGTTCCGACATGGAGCTCGTAGATGACCACTTCGTGCCAGGGCCGTCCGCGCCAGCCGTCATCGTTCCACTTGAAAGCGCAAGGATCCATGACCTCGCTGGGGCCGTGCACATCCTCCGGGTTGCGCCGCGAAGCGGGGTCCGGCACTTCGATCTTGCCGTCTATGCGATATCGATAGCGGCTGCCGGCGCGAGCTTCAGCGGTGGTCAGCTCAAACCAGCCGTCTCGCGCCTCCATTTTCAGCGCCCGGGCCTGAGCCTCCTTCTCGTGTAGCATCAACTCGACCTCACGGGCAGCGGGCGCCCAGAGACGGAATCGCACTCGGCCGTCGGATGTCAGCTCAGCACCGAAGGGCATGCTGTGATGGCGCTGCCGGGTCATCTGTAGGCCGTCTCACGCAACAGGGCGAGAGAACGCCCTTGCAACGGATACTGTGCCCCCGGCTCGATCCGGTTCTGCGCGAAGGGTCGCTCCGCCTCGGCGGTATCGAGCACGGTCCACCAGGCTTTCTCGCTGAGGAATTTCGGCAGCTTGAATGGAATCATTTCGTGATGCGCGTTGAAGAGCAGCAGGAAATTGTTGTCCTTGACGGGGTGCCCGTGACGGTCACGGCGCTCGATGGCAGCGCCCGCAAGATATACGCCCAGACAGCGGGCAAAGTGCTGGTTCCATTCTGTCTCGGTCATTTCCAGGCCCTGCGGCGTGAGCCAGATGATCTCCTTGAGCCCTTCGGCCGTCACCGCGTCAGCCTGCAGGAAGCGCCGGCGCGAGAACACCGCATGGCGGCGCCGGAAAGCGATCATCTGCGCGGTGAATTCGCGAAACCGCTCCTGCTCGGGATCCAACTCCCAGTCGAGCCAGAACGTCTCGTTGTCCTGGCAGTACGGGTTGTTGTTGCCGAGCTGGGTATGGCTCAGCTCGTCTCCGCCGAGCACCATCGGCACACCCTGCGATAGCAGGAGTGTGGCCATGAGGTTGCGTCGCTGCCTGGCTCGCAATGCATTGATTGCCGGATCGTCAGTGGGTCCCTCCACGCCGCAGTTCCATGAGCGATTGTCGTTGTGCCCATCGCGATTGTTTTCCCCGTTGGCCTCGTTGTGCTTGTCGTTGTAGCTGACGAGATCCTGCAGAGTGAAACCGTCGTGGGCGGTTATGAAGTTGATGCTGGCGTGCGGCTTGCGGCCGCTGGCCTCGTACAGGTCCGCCGAGCCCGTGAAACGGCGCGCGAAATCGCCTATCAGGCCGCCATCGCCCTTCCAGTACGCTCGCATGGTGTCGCGATACTTGTCATTCCATTCGTTCCAGCCGGGCGGGAAATTGCCAACCTGGTAGCCGCCGCTGCCGATATCCCAGGGCTCGGCGATGAGCTTCACCTGAGACAGCACCGGATCCTGCCCGATGGTGTCGAAGAAAGAGCCGAGCCGGTCGACGTCGAAGAGCTCGCGGGCGAGCGCGGAGGCGAGATCGAACCGGAAGCCGTCGACGTGCATTTCC
>CAZBTV010000112.1:0-21714 GCA_964494895.1 uncultured Steroidobacteraceae bacterium
AGGCGCGTATTGTGATGACGGGGGAATTTCGTGTCAATTCAGGGCTCTGGAACACCTCGCGGGTGGGCACGGCGACGCCTGGATGGATCACCACATACCAGCGCTCCGGCAGCTCCACAGGCACCAGCCGCTCCCCCACTCCTTCGGCCCAGGCCGAAGAACCTCGAACGAAAACAGGGACATCCGCTCCAAGCGGCAGCCCAAGCGCAGCCAGCTCGTCCATGCCCAGCCCGCACCGCCATAGCTCGTTGAGCGCCACCAGCACCGTGGCGGCATCGGAGCTCCCGCCGCCCAGACCGCCACCCATCGGGATCCGTTTGGAAATCCGGATCGACGCACCGGCGCGGGAACCAGTGGCTGCCTGCAGAGCTTTGGCGGCGCGCACCGTCAGATCCGCCGCCGGATCCACCCCAGCAGGCCCGGCGGGCCGGTCGATGCGGCCGTCCTCAGTGATCCGAATCGAGATCGTGTCGCAGAAATCGATGAGCTGAAAGACAGTCTGCAGCTCGTGATACCCATCGGCCCGTCGACCCGTCACGTGCAGAAAGAGATTCAGTTTCGCCGGCGCAGGCCATCGCGTCTCGGCGGGGTCCGCAACATCGTTCATGAGCTCCAACCGTCAACTACAAGACGAACTCGCACACCCGCGCGCTGCACGGTCATGCGTGAAGGCAACCAGGCAGAGGCGCCGTGCGCGGCGCCCGTGGAGTCGGCCACGCCCATAGAATCGGCGCGTACGGCGGGAGACGGGTTTCCATCCAGTGGGACATCGGTCGGCATATAACTGTTATAATCGATCTGCCAGCCGCCTTGCTCCAGGCTCTGCAGGCGCTGCTGCTGAGAATCAACTTCCTCCTTGGAGGGTAGCGCTGGATCCGGCACCCCCAGGACCCAGTACCGCAAGCTACTCAACGGTGGATCGAAGCCGAGTCGGGTCTCCAGCTCAGCGCGTGCCGCATCGCTATCCAGCCGGTCGCCGTGCGATGTAACCACACTTAGGTTGTTGTTCTCCGCACTGATTTGGACACCCCCGGCACCGAGCGGACCTTGCAAGGAGACGTTCGAGCGCATGCCTTCCTGCGTCCAACGCAACGACGCGTTGAATCCCTCCTTGCCGGAGGCGACCGCAACCCGGCCTTTGAGTGCGAAATGATCCCGCGACTGGAGCTCCGCTCGCGTGACATCCCATGGCTGGGAAACCGTGGGAGGATGTTGCACGGGAACCGTGCGGCAGCCGGCAACCACGGCGACCGCGATCACTCCGAGCAGCCTCGGAGCCCTATTTCGCATCGGGCAGGAATCGCGCCAGGGTCGCCTTCAACTGGTGGGAATCCGGCGCACGCGCCAGCGCCGCGGCCCAGACTTTACGCGCCTGACTGCGGTCTCCGCTCACCCACAGAGCCTCGCCCCAGTGAGCGGCAATCTCAGAGTCGTGGCTGATAGTGTAGGCACGCTCCAGCGCCGCCAGCGCCCCCTTCGAGTCGCCCTGCCGGAAGCGCACCCAACCGAGACTGTCGAGCGCCGCTGGATTGTCCGGCATGATGGTGAGCGCACGCCGGATCAGAGACTCCGCGTGCGGCAGCTCGAGATTGTGATCCGCGAGCGTATAACCCAACGCATTCAACAAGGTGGGATCGTCCGTCCGTACGGACAGCAGATGCTGCAACGCCTCGACCGAATCGCGAACGTGTCCGGCCTGCTCCAGAATCACCGCACGCTCATATTCGATCGAAGGGTGCTGCGGGTGCCGCTCGAGAGCCGTGTTCAACAGCTCGACAGCCGCGTCACCCTCACCGTGATCCGCCAACAAGTGCGCCTTCGCAACAGTCAAATCGACCTCGCTGTCCGGATGCTCCGTGACGTAGTCATCCAGGAGTGTGAGCGCCTCTTTGCGATCACTGCGTGCGAACAGCAGAGCGGCCGCTCGGGAGCGCGCCGGCAGAGCGACCGATGAGTCGTAAAGTCGGCGGTAGCCGGCGATCGCCGCATCGGTATCGCCGTCGCGGGCGGCGATATCAGCCAGGTACAACAATGCCGCCTCGTTCGCTTCACCATTCGAAGCCAGCTCGGTGAAGCGCTGCTGCGCCTCCTTCATATCGCCCGCCTCGAACGCGAGCAACGCCAGTCGCCTGTCGATCTCGGCGGCGGGCAGCTTGGAGCGCAGCCGCTCCAACTCCTGATGAGCATCCTCCATGCGATCGAGTGCGATCAGCACCTCCACCAGATCGAAGTTGCTGTGCTCGGGATCGTCATGCATAGCCTCACGAGCCGTCGCGATCGCCTTCGCGGCATCACCGCGGATGACGTACGCGCGCGCAAGTACGAGCTTCGCCTCCGCATCCTTCGGGTCACGCTGCAAAGCCTGCTGCGCGTAACGCTCGGCGCGCTGTGAATCGTACGCACTCAGTGAGAGCTCGCTGAGAAGCGCGATTGCCTCCGGCGAGGGGGTAGATTCGAGCGTGCTGCTCATGGCCGCCAACACTGTGGACGCATCGGATTGCTCCAACAGGAGCGCGGTGAGTGCCGTCAGGCTTGTCATCAACGGCGTTTCGTCCTTGCCATCGCCCGACTTGCCGGTACTGTCGGCCGGATTATCTGCTGGCGCCTCACTGTCCTTCTTTCCGGTACCCTTCGGAGCCTCTGGGTGGGTAGCAGCGGGTGGCGGCGGTGAATGGGAAAAATCGGTGATGGCTGAACGCGCTTCCGCCAGGTGGTACAGCCTGACGGCGACTGTCGCATACCGGGCATTCGCTTCAGCGTTCATGGGAGCCAATGCGCGCCAGCGCGTGGCGGAATCCCACGCCGCCGGAAGATGCTCGCACTTGAGGGATACTAAGGTGGCGTGGCGCGCGATAGCAGGATCGCCAGTCGCCCGTGCGGCCTTCGCGTAAGTCTCAGAGGCGGTCTTGCAATCACCCCGCTCGAGCGCAATCTCCGCAACAACCCCCAACGCGACGGGGTCGCCTTTCGACGCGGTCGCCTCTTCCTTGGCTGGCGGCGCACTTGAGCAGCCCGCCAAGAGCGAAAAAGCCAGCAGCAAGCTGGCTGCTACGGCGGGTATCCGGGCCACCCCGCCGACTCTTGGATGGACCTGAAGTCTTGGATTGATGGTTTGCACCCCAGACACTATAGAGCCTCCTTGCACGCCTCGCACCCTTCCCGAAATATCTTACGACGCACCCGATACGCCTCCGTGTGCGCTGTAGCGCCCGGTTGCATCCTATTGCCAGCGCGAAGCTGGCGCCTTGTTACAATGGCCGGCTATCAATTTGAGAATGCCGCACCGCACCCCCGCCAACCCGTATGAAGGAATCCATCCGCCAGCGACTTGAAAAAATGTCCGATCGCTTCGAGGAGGTCGCGCGTCTGCTCACCACGGCCGAAGTTGCCGGCAACTCGGCGCAATTTCGCGACCTGTCGATGGAGTATGCCCGCTTGCAGCCCCTGGCGGAGCGCTATCGGAGCTACCACCACCTTGAGCGTGAGCTGGCCTCAGCCCAGGAGATGCTGGCGGATCCTGATGCGGGCATGCGCTCCCTGGGCGCCGAAGAGATCACTCGGGTAAAGGGTGAAATCGAAGCATCCGAAGCCGACCTCCGCCGCCTGCTGCTGCCGAAGGACCCACGGGATGAAAAGAACATCTACCTGGAGATCCGCGCGGGAACGGGCGGCGACGAAGCTGCGATCTTCGCGGGCGACCTGTTCCGCATGTACGCCCGCTGGGCCGAATCGAAAGGCTATACGGTCGAGGTTCTGAGCGAGAGCCCTGGGGAGCACGGCGGCTACAAGGAAATCATCAGCCGCATTGCGGGGCGCGGCGTGTTCTCGCGCCTGAAGTTCGAATCCGGTGCCCATCGTGTACAGCGAGTTCCGGCGACGGAGGCCCAGGGCCGGATCCACACGTCCGCGTGCACGGTCGCCATCCTGCCAGAGATCGACGAAGTCGAATCGATCGAGATCAACCCGGCGGACCTGCGCACGGATACCTATCGGTCTTCCGGCGCCGGCGGCCAGCACGTCAACAAGACCGACTCGGCGGTACGCATTACCCATATCCCCACTGGCATCGTGGTGGAGTGCCAGGAAGAGCGGTCACAGCACAAGAATCGCTCCAAGGCGATGTCCCTGTTGAAGGCACGTCTGCTCGCGGCCGAGCAGGAAAAACAGCAGGCGGAGCAAGCGCAATCGCGCCGCCTTCAAGTCGGCAGCGGCGACCGCTCCGAGCGCATCCGAACCTACAATTTCCCCCAAGGCCGGGTGACGGACCACCGTATCAACCTGACACTCTACAAGCTGCCCCAGGTCATGAACGGCCAGCTCGACGAGTTGCTCGATTCCCTGCACCAGGAGCACCAGGCAGACCTGCTGGCCGCCCAGGAGTAGGTGAAGTCATGTATGCCAGCGCGCATGGGGTGGGCAGCGCCGCTGCATTTCGCGGGTATGCGTCTTAGCATACGTAGAGGAGAGTTACGCGTCAGGTCTTGACTTAACTATGGCACGAGACCTGGTCATAGACAGCGTTACCGGAGTCGACCTCTCGTTGCCGCTGGCGGGACCTGGGGCGCGTGGCTATGCCTTCCTCCTTGATTGGTTGATCCGGACAATCCTGTTCACGGCCTGGTACGGCGCGGGCGCGCTGATCTATAACGGACGCTGGAGCGTGACCGCGCCCCTGAGCCCGGATACGAAGTGGTTCATATTTGTCGTCGCCCCTCCCGCGGCGATTTATTTCCTGTATCACGTCGTGCTCGAGGTCGCGATGCACGGCCGGACTCCGGGAAAACGGATGGCCGGGATCCACATCGTCATGCGTGACGGCAGCCCGCCAAGCATCACCGCTCTGCTGACGCGGAACGTCTTCCGGCTCGTGGACTCCCTGCCGATAGCGTATGGAGTTGGTTTGCTCACCACGCTCGTCACCAGGGATCATGTCCGTATTGGCGACATGGCAGCCGGAACACTGCTGGCGTACGACCGCACCGAAGTCGTGTTATCCGGGCACGCCCTGCCGCCAGCGACCCGACACGACCCGCTCGGCTCGGCCGTTTCCAGCACTATCCGGCGCTACGGAGCCCAAGCCAGAATCCGGGCGAATGACATCCGGACCGCTGAGATCCGGCCAGAGGCCGAAATCGCCTCCGATCTCCTTTCACGCTGGAGCACCCTCACTCCCGCCGTGAGACGCGAGCTGGCAGTCAAGTTGCTGTGCCGACACGACCCTACGCCAAGCCTCACGGCGGAGCCGCAAACGGAGGCCGGGCTAGTGGCTCGGTTGAAGGAGCTCTCCCACGACGCCCAGCATGAGTAAGCCCGGCCGTGATCAGGCCCTGAAAATCGCGCTGCTTCAGCGCACGGGAGAATGGAAGGCCGCAATCGCCAGAGCGGAGCGCCTCTCGCGCGAACGAGCTACCGATCTCTCCGATGCCGCGCAAATGGCGGACGACTACCGTCTGCTCGCGCACGACCTCGCGCGTGCCCGCCGCCTCATGCCAGGCACTCGCGTTCACCATTATCTAGAGGCCGCATACGCACGCGCGCACGCCACTTTATACAGGGGAGCACGGCGCCCGGCACAAGCCCTGTGGGTGTTATTCCGTGACGAGATCCCCGAGGTCGTCCGCTGGCTAAGACCCCACATCCTCTGGGCGACGACTATTTTCATCCTGACGATCTTCGCCGGATACTGGATGGTGCGCACCTATCCCAACCTCATCGGCTTGTTCGCTTCGCCAGATCTCGTCACCACGGTCGAGCGCGGCCGACTGTGGACCGAAGGCATACTCAACATCGTGCCCTCGTCGGTACTGTCACTGCAGATCCTCACGAACAACATCGTGGTGAGCCTGTTCGCCTACTGCGCGGGTTTCATTTTTGGGCTGGGGACACTCTACATCCTGGGTCTCAACGGGCTGATGCTCGGCGCGGTGTTCGCATTCACCCGGCTGCACGGACTGGATGGAGCTCTGCTGCGATTCATTGTGGCCCACGGATGCGTCGAGCTTTCGGTCATGTGCCTGTCCGGCGCGGCGGGCGCCGCGGTGGGCGAGGCCCTCATCCGCGCGCCGCAGGGCACTCGCATGGAGTCCTTTCGGATCGCCGCCCTGCGCTCGGGAAAACTCCTGGTGGCCTGTGCCGCGCTGCTCGTGGGCTCGGGCCTGATCGAAGGATACATCTCGCCGCGTACGCTTTTTCCACTGTGGGCGCGTGTCGGCATCGGCGTAGGCTATTGGTGTTTGATGATCGCTCTCCTGGCGGGCTGGCTGATACCCAGGCGCAGCTCCCGGCTTGCGCCATGAGGCAGACGCTACACACGCCGGAACCGCCGCAGCGCCTCATACTCAGCAAACAAGCTCCGTTCCAACATTTCAGAGCTGGCCACGACTACCGGAGCGCCAAGACGTCGCAGCAGCAGGCGCTGCAGAGCCACCCGGGCCTCATGCTCCTGCGCCGCCAGAGCGACCCACGGATCGCGCCATTCCACAGCAGCTTTTGCGGCAAGAGCCGCGACCTCGGGGCTGCTCACCCCCGCCACCACCACGAAGTGCGGCGGAGACAACAGCCGCACCGCCCTGGCCAGCGGATCCGCCATATTCACATCATCGAGATCCGTCAACAGGACAACCAGCGCCCGGCGTTTCAACATACCGCGGATCCCGACGGCCGCCGTTGTTGGATCGGATTCGGCAGGCTCCGCGTGTAGACCCTCGAGGGTCCGCCTGATGCGCGTGACTGCGGGCAAGCCCCGAGCCGGAGCACATGCCGCGAGCGGCCGGTCCGAAAATACCATCAGTCCGATCCGGTCGTCGTTTGGAGTTGCGACTTGCGCGAATCGCGCCGCCAAGTTGGCATAAACCCCGAAGCGATCGAGTGAGCCAGCGCGTATGCGGCTGAACCGGCCAGCATCGATTGCGACAAGAATGTCGAGGTGCTGGTCCTCACTGAAGTCTCGTGTGACGAGCTGCCGTGCGCGCGCCGTCGCCTTCCAGTCGACTCGGGTCAGCGGGTCGCCGTATCGGTAAGCCCGCAACTGGTGGAGCTCAGCACCACCACCGACCGCTCGACGCGCACGAGAGCCCGACGGACTCCCCCGCGGTGTCGCGGTGACATGGCGCACGCAGTCCGGGGCGATCGATACCTGACCCGGGGGATGCAACTCTCTGGACCACCACGCGAGCCCGAGCGGCCCCCGTAAGCGCGCAGGCAATGCTCGCCACGATTGCGCTCCCAACCGGACGGGCAGGAGCGTGAACGTGTCGCGGCCTGCTCCTTGAGGGGGAACAGTCACTCGACGGGTCTGGAGCGGTTCAAACTCTTCAAATCCTTGCGGCAGCACCGGAGCATATTCCACGGCAATCGTGCGCGCGGAGTCGTTTTGGAGAGTCAGGGAGGCTGCTTGCTCACGTCCGAGAAACGCCCGTGGTGCCGTCTCAATGGTGGCAACGAGGTGGATCCGACGCACCACTGCGCTCTCCCAGGCCAACCCTGACAGCAACACAATGGCCGGGATATTCCACAAATCACCGAAACCCGGCTGGCTGGACCAGATGCCGGTGACCGCCAGCACCGCGGTCAAAAGGAGGAGTGCATAGGCGCGTTGAGCAAGATGCATGCAGCGCTCGCCTCAGCGTGGAACAGGCGTCTCCGCGAGCAAGCCTTGCGCCACTTCAGTATCGGTCAGTCCCTCGAGGGCGGCCTCCGGCGTCAGCACGAGCCGGTGAGCAATCACCCACGGCGCAGCCTCCTTCACATCGTCGGGAGTCGCAAACTCGCCACCACGCAACCCTGCCGTAATCCGTGCGGATTTCAGCAACGCGAGCGCCCCGCGGGTCGACAAGCCCAGCGCCAGGCGTGGATGCTCTCGCGAGGCGGCGGCGATATCCAGCACGTAGGACAACAGACTCTCCGAGACGTGAATGCGTTCAACTTCAGCGCGCGCCCGTTCCAACACGGTGGCCTCGATCGGACGGACACTCTCCAGAGCGGCCGGAGCGGCGGCCAACACGCTCCCGTAGCGCGTGAGAATCTCCGTCTCAGCGCTTCGTGCCGGATAACTCACGTCGACGCGCAGCATGAACCGGTCCAGCTGCGACTCAGGCAGGGGGTACGTACCTTCGAACTCCCGGGGATTCTGGGTGGCGAGCACCAGAAAATCGCGCGGCAGCGGCAAAGCGGACCGCTCGACACTCACCTGACGCTCCTCCATTGCTTCGAGCAGCGCCGACTGTGTCTTGGGTCCGGCGCGGTTGATCTCGTCGACCAGTACCACATCGCCGAACAGCGGCCCGGGACGGAATACAAACTCGCGCCGCGCCTCATCGAACACGTGAATCCCGATGATGTCACTGGGCATGAGATCGGAGGTGCCTTGGATACGCTTGAATTCCCCACCGAGCGCCTTGGCGAGAGTCTTTGCCAACAGAGTCTTGCCCAACCCAGGCACGCCTTGGACCAGTACGTGCCCCCGCGCGAGGAGCGCTATCACCAATGCGCGTATGGAAGCGTCGGCTCCCACCACCACCCGATTCAGCTCACGGGCGAGCAGGGACTCGAGGTGCTGCACGGTAGCGCTCATGCGGTGAGATGCCTGTCTATTTTCAGTATCAGGTTATGCAGACGCACCAGTGGCACGCGCCTCGACTCGCACGCGGCAGCGTACCATTGTTTGAGCTGACGCAACTCCGCGGCGGCGATACCCGGATGCCCTTCGAGCAGCCCCCATGGTGGGCTGGTCCGCGCGCTGCCCACGCGCAGACGTTCGCGGACTCGCCGAAAAAAATGCTCAAACAAACCCCGCGCGGCGGCATCATTTGTCAAAACGCGTGCCAGAAAACGACCTGTTGTCTGAACGAGCTCCGACTCACGGGGCACCCGGGGCTGCTTCACGGGCACCAGCAGTCGGGTCGACCCAAGCACCCAGGACAACCATAGCGCGGCCGCAATTCCAACCGTGGCGTACAGTCGTGGATCGCTGTAGAACTTCGCGGGATCGTATGCAGCTCCCAATCCCTGGTGCATGTCATCGAACAATACCGCGCCGCCCGGGCCAAGCGTTTCGCCGACAAGGTTCGCGAGAAGCTGTCCGTTGCCGGCCTCGCCCAGAGCCCGATTTGTGAACAATGACCCCAGCGCGCTCACGATGACCCGGCCGCGTCCCAGAGGGCGCATCCAGAGCACGCTCTCGCCCGTCTCCCGCTGCCTGGCCAGTGAAAGAAAGAATCCGTCGTAAGGAATCTTCACTGTCCACGATTGTGCTGGATAGTCGGATAACCCAACCGCCACCTGCACTCCCTCGAAGAAGGCGTGTGCTCCATTCGGGATGAGTGTTTCACGGCGCGGTTGCGCGAACGCATGAGCGGTCGCCACTATCCGGGCACCGACTTCGTTCGCGGATGGCGAACCCTTGTGGGCGGTGATCATCTGGAACTGCATGCCTGTCAGAAGGCTCAGGTCATTTCCCGCCGGCCGGCCGGCCATGAACGCCCAGTTGGGATTGTCGCAGAGAGCTGCGAGTACCAGCAGCGTGTTCCCGGCACGAACCCAACTCTCGAGAGACCGGAACTCCTCTGTCTTGAATGCAGTTGCCGCGGGCAAGGTGACAATCAACAGATTGCCGGCAGCAGGCATCTGGGGCAGCGCCGCGAGCTGGTTGAAACGCTCGCGCACAGATACCGTTCTGATGTGCTGCCGGTCCAGCCAGGTCATTGCACCGTGATAGCCGTTTGGACCTCCTTCTTCAGATGTGGGGCGGGGGGTGTCGCCAGCACTGTTGGCATCATCCCCATGCATGATCATTGCGAGAAACAACGCAAGCGCGCCCAGCGCGCAAGCCAGCGTCGTGAGTCTCTCTTTCATGACCGCCTCTCGTGGGAAGCACCGGGGGAAACCCGCTCGAGGAGCATCCGTCCGCGATCCAATGCCGCCGCGAGCGCCTCGTTCGGAACCGCCCCACCGGAGAACCGCACGCGCTCCGATATTCGGGCGAGCTCTATCAGACCCTCACGGTCCTCTTCATTCGTCACTCGCGCAGCACTGGTCAATTCACGCACAGTGAGAGCGCGTAGGTGGGGCAGGCGGCTTTCCCGAATTAGCTTCGCAACGATTATCTCAAGCAACAATCCGGGACGTTGTGTCAGGGGCGCTGCCTGCACTGCATCCCAGCTTAGCGCGTCGCCCTCGGCTGCGGCAGGTGAGCCAGCGACTCGGGTGCCCCGTGAATTCGTGCGCAATCTCCCCGGAATGCCGCTGATGCGCACTTCATTCAGCACGATGATGCCAGCCAACAGTACTACCAACATCAACGCAGCGTATGATGCCAACTCGATGATGCTCTGGGAAAGTCCGTCTCGCGAGATCGAGCGCGACAGCCAATCGTCATCGCTTTCCAGAGCGCGCCGCTCGAACACCTCGCGCAGCCATTCCTTTGCCCTCGGCCACCAGCCACGGTGGATAGAGTTGGCCCGCGTCAGGCCAGCGAGAGCGGCAGGCAAGCCAGCGACATCCGGCCGGCGAGTGCCCCCCCGCGGGGCATCTGATCTGATCGACAGAAGCTCGCGCAGTTGGCGCAGACCGCCCGCGGACAGATCGTTCCCCGGCCGCTTCCAGTCACGGGGCAGCCATTGAGACCAGCCACTTTCCTCCAGACGCCGCGTGAGCTGAGGGCAGCGGCTCGCGACTCGCTCATAGCCGATGTCGATGTCCGGATGGAGTCTCTTGAGGCAGGAGTCGATCGCTTCCAGCGCGAGATCGGTAGGCATGGGCGGCGGCGGCGCAGCCCCCACCGTGACAGGGCCACCTATCAGCACAAGCAGCGCCGTCAACCCTGCCGGTCGCCCGCCCCTCATGACTCACTCGGTCGCCAGATCGGCGATCCGTTGCTGCAGGTCGACACCTTCCTTACGCACGCGCAAGTCGCCGAACACGGCCAACAGCACCGCGCCGACAAACGGCGCCACCACGGCGACCATGCCATTCGCCAGTACAGTGAACACTGCCATCATCACTGGAATATCCGCCACCAGTGTTGGTACGACGACGGCGATCAGAAAACCGACCAGGATAGCGAGCACCAGCACAGCGGCAGCACCGGCCCCGTAAACCGCAGCTACGCGCCACCAGTTGCCCCATACGAGCCGCACACTCTGGCGTAGCGCGCCCAACGGCTTTTGGTCCGGGGCCATTACCGCCGGCCAGGTGCAGGACAACAGGATTGCCAGATACCCGGTTGAGATGAAAAGCGGAATGCGCAACCAAGCGTAGTATGGGCTTGGCACGATGAGGAGCACCGCGAGCGGAGCGCCTGCCACGGCAAAAAAGAGGAGTGTCACCAGTACAAAAAACGGCAGCCGTCGCAAGGTCGCGGTGAGCTCGGCCTTGAAGCTGGTGGGAGTGTGCTCAATGATCGCCCGCTGTCTCAACAACATCGCGGACCACACGATCAGCCCCAGAAGCGTTCCGAGGATAAAAAGCGCTAGCCATATCGGACGACCGCCCCCAAATGGCTGCCGGACCGTGCTACCGCCAAGGGCGTAAATGTTCGGAAGCTGCTGGAAGGTCACAGCGCAAACCCCGTAAGGAATGCATCTGACCGCTGTGGCCTTGAAGATCTGCACGGCGAGATCCAGGACCTCGGCGATCGAGAGCGGGCGGAGAGGTGGATACAAGGCGGATGACATTCGAGAATATTACCGAGGCCGGTGCGCGAGCGCGTAATCGATCATGAGCGAAGAATCTACTCTCCGGACGCTTCTTGAGCTCGGAGCCCGGCGGCTACGGGACTCCTCCTCGACGGTCGCCACGCCAGAGCTCGATGCCGAGCTTCTATTACTCGAGGCGCTCGGCATGAACCGCGCGCGCTTGCGGTCGCACCCGGAGGCCACCGCCACTGCCTCGCAGTACCAATGCTATGTCGGCTTTCTCGAGCGTCGCGCCAGTGGCGAGCCGCTCGCGTATATCGTTGGCCGAAAGGACTTCTGGTCGCTACGGCTGGCCGTAACGCCCGCGGTGCTCGTGCCCCGACCTGAAACCGAGCTCCTGGTGGAGCGGGCTCTGGCGTTGCGCCCCGGCGAATCCGGGAGCGCGCTGGATCTCGGCACCGGCTCCGGCGCCATCGCGCTGTCCCTCGCGAGCGAGCGGCCCGGATGGGAGGTCACGGCGACCGATATCTCGGAAGACGCGCTTACGCTCGCGCGGGGCAACGCGGAGACGCTCGGCCTCGGGCGAGTGCGGTTTCTTCGGGGTAGCTGGTTCGAGCCCCTGGGCGGAAGCAGGTTCGATATCATTGTGAGCAATCCGCCGTATGTCGCCGCGGATGATCCCGCCATGCGGGACCTGGCATTGCGTCATGAGCCTCGAGTTGCCCTTACGCCGGGGTTGGACGCGATGGCAAGCCTCAGGGCCATCATCGAAGCCGCACCCGAATACCTGGAGCGAAACGGTTGGCTGCTGCTCGAACACGGCGCAACTCAGGCCGCTCAAGTGGCACGCGAGCTTGTCGCGCGTGGCCTCCGTCACGTACGCTCGCACCGCGATCTCGCCGGGCACGAGCGTGTAACCGAAGCCCAGAGAGGATCTTGAAGGGCTTCGCTCCACTTTGGAAAAATACACCATGGTCAAATTCGAAACCTCACACGGCTCCATCACCATCGAGCTGTTTCCCAAGGAAGCTCCGATCACCGTGGAGAACTTCCTGCGCTACGTGGACGATAAATTCTTCGATGGCACGATCTTCCATCGCATCGTCCCCGGCTTCGTCATCCAGGGTGGCGGCCTCACGGCGGATTTCGGCAACAAGGAGACCCGCGCGCCCATCCAGAACGAAGCCAAGAATGGCTTGAAAAACACCCGCGGCAGCCTGTCGATGGCTCGCACGAGCGACATCAACAGCGCCACCTCACAGTTTTTCGTGAATCTCTCCGACAATGCATTTCTCGACCACGGCCCCCGCGACTTCGGTTACGCGGTGTTCGCGAAAGTGGTGGAAGGCATGGACGTCGTCGATAAGATCGCCAAGGTGAAAACGGGCAGGCGCAAGGGCTATCAGGACGCGCCGCTGGAAGATGTCATCATTGTTTCAGCCCGGCGGGTCGAGTCAAAGTAACACGAGGCGCGTAGCCGCCCTCCGTAACGCTCAACGAGGCAGCTGCCTCGGCGCGCTATTCAAGTTGCTGGCCCTGGCCGTTTTCGGCTGGGTGCTGGTAACTTGCGTGGCGGTTTTGCTGCTACGCTGGATCCATCCATTCACGAGCGCGTATATGCTCGAGGCGCGCGCGCATGCGGCTGCCGCTGGCGAACACGGCTATCACACCGACTTCGAGTGGGTCGACCTCGAGCGCATTTCTCCGAACGCCGCCATTGCGGTCATCGCCTCCGAGGACCAGCAGTTCCCGTTCCACGCCGGCTTTGATTTCAAGTCCATCCGTGAGGCGGTACGAGCCAGCGAGCACGGCAAGAAGCTGCGGGGCGCCAGCACAATTTCCCAACAAGTGGCGAAGAACCTGTTTCTCTGGAACGGGGGCTTCGTACGCAAGGCGTTGGAAGCCTACTTCACCGTGCTCATCGAAGCGATGTGGCCCAAGGAGCGCATCCTCGAGATGTATCTCAACATCGCGCAATTCGGCAACGGAATCTATGGAGTCGAGGCCGCCGCCCACCATTTCTTCCATAAGACCGCCGCGCGCCTGAGCTCGGGCGAGGCAGCCTTGTTGGCCGCCGTGCTCCCCAACCCTGTTCGATTCCACGTCGATCGTCCTTCCGCCTACGTGCTCTCCCGCCACGCGTGGATCCTTGGCCAGATGCGCGGCCTGGGCGGCCCGAGTTATCTCAGGTCAATCGAAGCAGAGAATCCGCCGCCCACCCGGAGACGGGCGGCCCGTTAATAGCCGAGATTCGGCCCCAACCATTTCTCGGCCTCCTCGACACTGATGCCCTTGCGCCGCGCGTAATCCTCGACCTGATCCCGGTCGATCTTCCCCACGGCGAAATAATGCGAGTCAGGATGCCCGATGTACCAGCCACTCACCGCGGCCGTCGGATACATGGCGTACGACTCGGTGATCTTGATGCCCGCACTGCGTTCGACATCCAGCAGTTCCCACAGCTTCGCCTTCTCGGTGTGATCCGGGCAAGCGGGAAATCACGGCGCCGGCCGGATGCCCCGATACTCCTCCTGGATGAGTTGCTGGTTGGTCAGAGCCTCCGGCCCTGCATAACCCCACAACTCACGCCGGACACGCTCATGGAAATGCTCGGCAGCAGCCTCAGCCAGCCGATCCGCCAGGGCCTTCAACATGATGCTGGAATAGTCATCATGCGCCTTCTCGAATCGGGCAACGTGCTCCTCGATTCCGATGCCGGCGGTCACCGCGAACGCCCCAAAATAATCGCGCACCCCGCTCGACTTCGGAGCTACGTAGTCAGCGAGGCACTCGTGCGGTTGCCCCGGCGGCTTGCCCTTCTGCTGTCGCAGGAACGACAGCCGCATAGCCACTTCCGTGCGCGAGTCGTCCGTATATATCTCGACGTCGTCGCCAACGGAGTTGGCCGGGAACAAGCCAACGACGGCGCGCGCCTTGATCCAACGCTCGGCGATCAATTGCTTCAGCAGCCGCCGGGCATCGTCATACAGATTGCTGGCTGCCTCGCCCACATTGGGGTCCGACAGGATATCGGGAAACTTACCCGCGAATTCCCACGCGTTGAAGAACGGCATCCAGTCGACATAGCCCAACAGCTCGCTCAATGGGTAGTCATCGAACGCCCGCACCCCGAGGACACGCGGCGTCGTGGGCGTGAACGCCGCCCAGTCGATTCGCCGCCTGTTGGCCCTGGCCTGAGCCAGACTGACCTCAGGCGTTTTCACCTTCTTGCCAGCATGTTGCTCACGGCGCCGCTCGTGCTCTTCGTTTACCTTCTGAATGAAAGGCTCGCGTTGTGAGGGTGACCTGAGCGTCTGGCAGACACCGACCGATCGCGATGCGTCCTTCACATACACCACCGGCGAGCGGTACTGCGGAGCGATCTTCACCGACGTGTGCGCGGGAGAAGTCGTCGCGCCACCGATGAGCAGCGGCACCACGAAGTTCTGGCGCTGCATTTCCTTCGCAACATTCACCATCTCGTCGAGCGATGGCGTAATGAGACCGGAAAGTCCAATGAAATCGACATTCTCGCGGCGTGCGGTCTCGAGGATCTTCTCGCAGGGAACCATCACTCCCAGATCAATGACCTCGAAGTTGTTGCACTGGAGCACAACTCCGACAATATTCTTCCCGATGTCGTGTACGTCACCTTTCACGGTGGCGACCACAATCCGCCCGTTGCTCTTGCGCTCTCCGGAGGAGCCCTTTTCCTTTTCGATGAACGGCACGAGATAGGCCACCGCCTTCTTCATGACGCGGGCACTCTTGACCACTTGCGGTAAAAACATCTTGCCGGCGCCGAACAAGTCCCCGACGACGTTCATGCCATCCATCAGGGGCCCCTCGATCACCTGCAGGGGACGCTCGAACGTGAGGCGCGCCTCCTCCGTGTCCTCGACGACATAGTCGTCGATCCCTTTCACCAACGCGTGCTCGAGGCGCTTCGCAACCGGCAAGGCGCGCCACTCCAGGTCCTCCTTGGCTTTCGTGCCAGCATCGCCCTTGAACTGGGCGGCGATCTGCAGGAGCCGCTCCGTGGCATCCGGACGCCGATTGAGGACCACATCCTCCACCGCTTCGCGCAGTGTCGGATTGATTTCCTCGTAGATTCCGAGCTGGCCGGCGTTCACGATGCCCATATCCATACCTGCCGCGATGGCGTGGTACAGAAACACCGAATGGATCGCTTCGCGCACCGGATCGTTGCCGCGGAACGAGAAGGAGACGTTGCTGACCCCGCCACTGACGAGCACGCGAGGCAGCCTGCTCTTGATCTGCCGGGTGGCCTCGATGAACGCGACACCGTAGTTGTTGTGCTCCTCCATCCCCGTTGCGATGGCGAAGATATTGGGGTCGAAGATGATGTCCTCTGGCGACATGCCTGCGCGCTCGACGAGCAACTTGTAGGCACGCTCGCAGACGGCAACGCGGCGCTCGACCGTATCGGCCTGCCCTTGCTCGTCGAACGCCATGATCACTGCGGCCGCCCCGTACCGGCGCAGCTTACGGGCGTGCTCGAGGAAAACCTCCTCACCTTCCTTGAGGCTGATGGAGTTGACGATGCACTTGCCCTGAACACATTTCAGCCCAGCCTCGATGACCGACCACTTGGAGGAATCGATCATGACGGGCACGCGGGCGATGTCGGGCTCGGCGGCCACGAGATTCAGGAAGCGCACCATGGCGGCTTCTGAATCCAGCATGCCCTCGTCCATGTTGACGTCGATGATCTGAGCGCCGGCGAGCACTTGCTGGCGCGCGATCTCGAGTGCCGCCGCGTAATCGCCTGCCTCGATGAGCTTGCGGAATTTGGCCGAGCCGGTCACGTTGGTACGCTCTCCGACATTCACGAAGAGCGACTCATCGTCGATGTTGAGAGGCTCGAGCCCCGCGAGCCGGCACTTCGCAGGAATGCTCGGGACTGGCCGCCGCTCGAGCTTCACGAGCCCTTCTTGCATGAGCCGGATGTGCTCAGGGGTGGTCCCGCAACAGCCGCCGACGATATTCACCAGGCCCGATGAGCCATACTCGCGCAGAATCTCCGCTGTCTCCGCGGGAGTCTCGTCATACTCGCCGAACGCATTCGGCAGTCCCGCGTTCGGATAGGCGCAGATGTAGGTATCCGCGATCCTCGAAAGCTCCTGGACGTAGGGTCGAAGCGCGGTGCCGCCCAGCGCGCAATTCAAGCCGACGGCCAGCGGCTCGGCGTGACGGATCGAATTCCAGAACGCCTCGGCCGTTTGTCCGGACAGTACCCGGCCTGATGCATCGGTTATCGTGCCCGACACGATGATCGGGACCTTCACGCCGATCTCGTCGAAAAGCGTCTGCGCGGCATAGATGGCCGCCTTGGCATTCAACGTATCGATGACGGTCTCGATGAGCAGCAGGTCAGCGCCCCCCATCAGCAACGCACGCGCGGCGTCGAGATATGTCGCGACCAGATCGTCGAACGTGACACTGCGGAACCCGGGATCGTTGACATCCGGCGAAAGGGAAGTCATGCGGGTGGTCGGGCCGAGCGCGCCTGCCACGAAAACAGGCCGTCCCGCGCTACGGGCAAACTCATCCGCGACTTTTCGCGCGACGTGGGCGCCCCGGTAGTTGAGCTCCGCGACGAGCGCCTCGGTACCGTAGTCCGACTGCGAGATCGCGTTGGAATTGAACGTATTCGTCTCGATGATGTCCGAGCCGGCTTCCAGATAAGAGCGATGGATGCTGGCAACGACGTCGGGACGGGTCAGAGTCAGGATGTCGTTGTTGCCCCGGAGATCGCGCCCGTGATTGTGGAAGCGCTCCCCCCGATAGTCACGCTCATCCAGCCGATGCTGCTGAATCATCGTTCCCATCGCACCGTCGAGAAAAACGATGCGCTCTTCGAGGAGCTTCCGTAAACGCTCGATGCGGGTGCGACGCTCCGTCTCGTCTATCGGAGTAACAGCGAACGGCGCGGCAGCCACGCGGGGCGCGGCGCTTTCCTTGTTGGGATCGAGAAGGCGCGGCGGCTGCCCGGCACCGTGGTGTTGGCAGCTGGTGCTCGAATGAATGCTCATGCGGTGGCTCCTTGCAAGGCAGGCTGCCTGGACTGCGGGGTCGGGCGAATACTCAACGCGTGGCAGATCGCATAGGTCAACTCGGCGCGATTGAGCGTATAGAAATGAAAGTCGCGCACGCCATGGCGCGCCAGCGCGTGCACCTGGTCGATGGCGACGCTCGCCGCGATCATGCGGCGTGTATCGTGATCCTCTTCGAGACCATGGAATCGCTCCTTCAGCCAATCGGGAATGCTCGCGCCGCAGCGCTCCGCAAAGCGCAACACCTGCGGAAAGCGCGTTACCGGCAGGATCCCTGGGACGATCGGCGCATGGATCCCCGCGGACGCGCAGCGATCGCGAAAGCGCAAGAATACATCGGTGTCATAGAAGAATTGGGTGATCGCCCGGGACGCTCCAGCGTCGATCTTGCGCTTGAGATTATCGAGATCAGCTTTCGGAGACGGAGCCTCCGGATGTTTTTCGGGGTACGCCGCTACCGAGATGTCGAAGTTGGCGACCGCGCTCAGCCCCTCGACCAGATCGGCCGCGTATGTAAATCCGTCGGGATGCGGCTGCCAACCCGACTGTCCTTGTGGCGGGTCGCCGCGCAGAGCGACCAGATGGCGGATACCCTGGTCCCAATACTGGCGCGCGATGTCGAGAATCTCGCCCTTCGAGGCTCCAACACAAGTCAGATGGGGCGCGCCCACCAGTGACGTTTCGCGTTGAATTCGCGTCACGAGTCGGTGGGTGCGCTCACGGGTCGAGCCGTCGGCACCGTAAGTTACCGAGACGAAACGCGGCGCGAGTGGCGCCAGCCGTTCGATGGACTTCCACAAAGTCTCCTCCATCGCCGCATCCCCCGGCGGGAAGAACTCGAAGGAGACCCTGATTGGCGCCCCTATGGCATAACTGCTCGTGCTCATGACAATCCTCTTGCGCTAAATCACGCAGCGGTGCCCGCTCCACGCGACGCTTCTCTGGAAGGAACCGCAACCGCCGCAATCACATGCTCCCCATCGGCCTCGATCGGGCTCAATCGCTCGCAAGTGAGCCCCACGTCCATCAACATCCGCCGCAGCCGCCCAATCGGATGCTCCACGACCTTTCCAGACGGGAGCTCGAGCAACTCATATCGCTCAAACAGCCACAGCCGCCCACCCGCCGCCAGCGCCCGGCGCCCACACGTCAACATCCCGTCCAACGAGCTGTCAGGCACGGCCACATGATCGAGGAATACAACATCGAAGGGCGCTCCTGCTGCCTGGAGGTCCTTTTCGCAGAGCGCATTCGAGCTCACCGCCAACAGCACCCGACAGGGCAGCCCTCGCCGCTCAGCGAATGCGCGCGCGCTCTGCGCAACTCTCCGTGAGTGCGCAATGACGACGCATTCATCCGCCTCCAAGGCTGCGGTTTCCAGAATCTCCAGATGCTCGACACCCACTACGAGCGCCGACCTCCGCCGCTCGGGGTGCGTGTCTCGAATCCCACTATCGACTACTTCAACGAACCCCTTGATCGCCCGGCCCAAGCGGGACTCCAACGCCTTGACCGGCGCGCCTGGAGCAGCGGAAAGTCCTGCGCTTTCGCCCCTGTCACGGGCGAACAAGGAATCCTGCCGATCCACCTGCGCCAGCAGCCCCTTCACGAAGCCTGCAGCCGCGGCGTCCTGCGTCACGCGGTAGTGCACCCACTGGCCTTGGCGCGAGCGCTCGAGCAACCCCGCCTCACAAAGAATCCTCAGATGCCTCGACACCCGAGGCTCACTCTGGCGCAGAGCCTCGGCGAGATCCGAAACGCTCAAATCCTGCCGCGCGCACAGGGCTAGCAGCCGCAACCGGCTGTCTTCACCAGCCGCTTTCAGCCAACCCAGGACGGTCATCGAATCAGTCATAGCAATCTAGAATTGCACAATTCTTTAATTCTTAGGCTAGCACAGGCGTCGCCCCGACTCCAGCCACCCGTTCGCTGGTTTAATTCAAATGTGAAACAGTGTGCATGTGGAAGGCGGGTCAATGAATCGAAGGAGGCCTACCGTCTTCACCGACGCGGTCCGCATCAGCGAACAAGGCCTCCACGTCCACCGCATCGAACCGGTACGGTCGGTGACAGAACTCGCACGTCACCGTGACAGCACCCTGCTCCCTGAGAACATCGCGCACTTCCTCCGCACCCAATGCACGAAGCAGGCTGCTCACTCGCCCTTCGTTGCATCGGCACTCGAACTGCACCGGCGCTCCCTTGAAGAGCCGCATGTCGTGAGCGGCAAAGCCGCGTTCGAGCAACTCCTCGACCGGACGCAGAAGCAGGTCAGTGGTGCTCAGACGCTCGATCCCTCGCTGCGCGTCGTCCCACACGGCCTTCATGTCCGACTCGTCGGCGTTCTCCGGGTCGGGCAGCTTTTGCACCAGCACGCCTACGCCCCGCTCGCTATCGGCAGCCAGCAGCACCCGTGTCGGCAATTGCTCTGACGAAGCGAAGTAGTTCTCGAGTGAATCGGCCAGGGAGGCACCGGAGAGCGGCACGATGCCTTGATACCGGCGGCTTCTTTCTTCCGATTCGATCGTGACGACGATCCGTCCTTCGGTCCCGACGAGGCGTCGGAAAGCGGCGCCCCCTAGCGACTCGGACGTCACGCCGTCGACAGCAGCCTCGTCGAAGCTCGCGACGGCCCGGAGCCGAAAGTCATGGGTACACTGTGCGACAAGAAGCCTCACGGCTCCATTGCCCTGGAGCTGTAACGTCAGGGTTCCGCTGAACTTCAGCGTGGCGGCTAGCAAGACCGAGGCCGCAACCGCCTGTCCCAGCAGCTCGCGAACCGGCTCGGGATATTCCTTATGAGCCCGGAGCTCGCGCCACGCACCCTCCAGCCGCACCCAGTGCCCTCGAACAGGCCGATTCTCAACAATAAAACGACGAACCTCGTCGCCAGGCTGTGATGGGGAATTCATGCCCGACACAATGGGGCACGCACGCACGCAACTCAACTGGTTTGAAAACGCTGGATCCGGGCATTGCGCTACGCAGTCCCTGCTGCGCGCAGGCCCAGGTCGCACGTGCATGTACGCCCGTGCGACGCGTGCGTCGCACCCTGCCCGGCCCGCAGCGCCGCGACCGGCTCAGCCCTTCAGCTTCTTCTTGAGCAACTCGTTGAGCTGCGCCGGGTTTGCCTTCCCCTGGGTTGCCTTCATCACCTGCCCGACAAAAAAGCCGAACAGCTTGTCCTTGCCGGAACGGTATTCGGCCAGCTGTCCCGGGTTCTTCGCCATGACATCGTCAATGGCGCGCTCAATGGCTGAGCTGTCGGTGATCTGCTTGAGCCCCTTCTCCTCGATGACGGCGTCCGCGCTCGCGCCGCTCGTCCACATCGCCTCGAAGACCTCCTTGGCAATTTTTCCGGAGATCGTCTGGTCGGCGATACGCTTCAGCAGCCCGGCGAGACGTGCCGCCGGGAGCTTCCCGGAGCTCGCCACCGCGTGGATCTCCAACCCCTCCTTATTCAAGGAGGCGGCAAGCTCACCCATCACCCAGTTGGCCGCCAGCTTCGGCTCAGCCGGAACTTCCCGTGCCACCTCCTCGTAATAATCGGCAAGCTCCCGACTTGCCGTGAGCACGCCGGCGTCATACGCCGACAAGCCATACTGCGAGGAGAATCGCGCCGCCTTCTGATCGGGCAGCTCGGGCAGACTCGCGCGCACGCCGGAGATGAATGTCTCATCGAGCACCAGCGGCAGCAGGTCCGGATCGGGGAAGTAGCGATAGTCGTTCGCTTCCTCTTTCGAGCGCATCGAGCGCGTCTCACCCTTGTCCGGATCATACAGCCGTGTCTCCTGCACGACCTTACCCCCGGATTCGAGTATCTCGATCTGGCGCTCCACCTCGTAGTTGATGGCTTTCTCGACGAAGCGGAACGAGTTGAGATTCTTGATCTCCGCGCGTGTCCCGAAACGGTCAGCGCCCTTGCGTCGCACGGAGACGTTGGCGTCGCAGCGGAACGAGCCTTCCTGCATGTTGCCGTCGCAGATCTCCAGGTAGCGCACCAG
>CAZBTV010000112.1:21724-24155 GCA_964494895.1 uncultured Steroidobacteraceae bacterium
CGTGTGCACCTTCTTCATATACGCGACCGCTTCCTTTGCCGAGCGCATGTCCGGCTCCGAAACGATCTCCACCAGCGGCGTGCCCGCCCTGTTGAGGTCGATACCGGACATGCCCGAGAAGCCCGGCAACCCTTCGTGCAGGGACTTGCCCGCATCCTCCTCCAGATGCGCGCGGGTGATGCCGATACGCTTGACCGCGCCGTCATCGAGCACAATGTCGAGCGAGCCGCCCGCGACGACCGGCAGCTCGTACTGACTGATCTGATAGCCTTTCGGAAGATCGGGATAGAAATAGTTCTTGCGCGCGAATACTGACTGGGGCGCAATGCGCGCGCCGATCGCCAGTCCGAACTTCACGGCCATGCGCACTGCCTCCGCATTCAACACGGGCAGCACTCCCGGATAGCCGAGATCGACGAGGTTCGCCTGCGTGTTGGGAGGTGCGCCATAGGCGATCGACGACCCCGAAAAAATCTTCGATCGGGTCGCGAGCTGGGCGTGGATCTCCAGCCCGATCACCGTCTCCCACTCATTCGACCATTCACTCGAGCTCATGCGTAACGCTCCGGCACGCGCGTATGCCAATCGGTCTCGCGCTGATACAGGTGGGCGACGTTCAGCAGCTTCCCTTCACTGAAGTGCGGACCGACAATCTGCAGCCCGACCGGCAGCCCCTGCGTGAACCCACAAGGAATCGACATCGCCGGCAGGCCCGCGAGGTTCGCGCCGATCGTATAGATATCGTTCAAGTACATGGTGATGGGATCGGAGGTCTTCGCCCCGATCTCGAAGGCCGGCGTCGGCGTCGTCGGACCGATCAAAACATCGACTTCGCCAAAGGCGCGTGCGAAATCCGCGGCGATGAGCTGGCGGACCTTCTGAGCCTTCAGGTAGTAAGCGTCGTAGTAACCCGCCGACAATACATACGTGCCCGTCATGATCCGGCGCTTCACTTCGGCGCCGAAACCCTCGCCCCGCGAGCGCTTGTAGAGGTCCATCAGATCCCGAGGATTACTACAGCGATGCCCGAACCGCACTCCGTCGAAACGCGCCAGGTTGGATGAGCATTCCGCAGGAGCAACCACATAGTACGCGGGCACCGACAGAGGCAGGTTGGGCAGACTGACTTCCAGCAATCGCGCCCCGAGCTTCTCGTACAGAGCCAAGGCCTCACGGATGCAACGCTCGCTGGCGGGGTCCAGCCCCTTCTCGAAAAACTCCTTGAGCAGGCCGATCCTCAAACCTGCCAAGGGGTTGTCGAGGCTGGCGACATAGTCAGGGACGGGCCGGTCGACACTCGTGGAGTCGTTGGGATCGAAACCGGCCATCTCACGCAATACAAGAGCAGCGTCCTCCGCGGTCGTGGTGATCGTGCCGGCCTGATCCAGGCTCGAGGCAAACGCGATCATGCCGTAACGAGACACGCGCCCATACGTAGGCTTCAACCCTGTAACTCCACACAGCGCCGCTGGCTGCCGGATGGAGCCACCCGTGTCGGTCGCCGTCGCCAACGGCGCCAACCGGGCGGCAACCGCGGCAGCCGAGCCGCCCGAGGAGCCGCCGGGTACGAGATCGGTAGTCCAAGGGTTACGAACCGGACCGTAGAAGCTCGTCTCCGTCGAGGAGCCCATCGCAAACTCGTCCATGTTCACTTTGCCCAGCATGATCGCGCCGGCGCCTTTGAGCCGCGCGACAATAGTGGCGTCATATGGCGACACGAAGTTGTCGAGCATCCGCGAGCCGCACGTGGTTCTCACGCCTGCCGTGCAGAAGATATCTTTGTGTGCGATCGGCACTCCCGTAAGTGCTCCGCCGCGCGAGGCAGCAAGCTCTCGGTCTGCGGCTTCCGCGGCCGTGATCGCCTGTTCCCTCGTGATCGAGATGAACGCGTTGAGCTTCGGCTGGCTCGCTTCGATCCGCTCGAGAAACAACCGCGTAAGCTCCACGCTCGAGAACTCCCTCGCACGCAGCCCGGCTGCGAGCTGTGCGAGCGTTCTCCTGTGAATCACAGCACTATTATTCATGCGCTTCGCCCAAACTTTCCTGCGGGTCGAAGCGACCCGCGCACATGTGGATGAGGTGCCCAAGCGCGCCATGCAACGGCGCCGCGCGCCGGAAGACCGCGGGACGACTCATTCTATAACCTTGGGTACGAGATACAGGCCAGCCGCCACCTGCGGAGCGTTCTCCTGATACAGCTCGTGGTGGTCCTGCTCGGTGATCGCGTCAGGTCGCAGCCGTTGCGACAAACCCGGCAAAGGATGCGCCATCGGCGTAACGCTCGCGGTGTCGGCACGGTCAAGCTCACCGACGAAGTCGAGAATTGCCGACAGGCTCGTCTGATAGACGGGAACCTCGGCCGGTTGCAGCTCGAGGCGCGCCAGGTGGGCGATGTTTTCAATCTGCTCGCGTGTAAGAGCCATGAGATTTC
>CAZBTV010000113.1:0-23903 GCA_964494895.1 uncultured Steroidobacteraceae bacterium
ATGCCATTCCTTGATCACCATTCCACCGGATTGCAGGCGTCGCCACACCCCCGTGTTGGCCTCGTGATCCTGATCCGTGACGACGACCTCGTCACCGGGAACCAGCAATTTGCTGAAAGCCTGCGCCAGTACGTAGGTGTTCTGCGAAGTCGACGGACCGAAGTGCACTTCTTCGGGACTGACGGCGAGATAACGGGCCAGATGCATCCTGGATGCATCCATCCACTCACCAGCCTCTGTCGAGGCTCGCGAAGCGTAGTACGGCTGCACCTTCAGCCGGAGGTAGTACTCGTGAAGGCGGTTGACTACTGGCCCACACGGATACGATCCGCCGGCATTCTCGAAGAATGCCTGATCTGCGAGAGAGGGTTGCGCGAACGCGGGAAATTGCGCGCGGACAAAGTCCAGATCCAATGAGGTGTCCATGCGCATATTCTGCACAGGATCCCGGCGGACACAACCCTCCCAGGAAGCGTCACTTTTCTATGATGCTTTCCGAAATCCGGACCCCGGTATGGCGTCCTGGGTGGTCGACATGCGCGAGAAGCTCATCTCCGACTTTCAACATGGTGCTGTGTCGGATTTTTCCGTCGCTCCCCATCACCCGCACGTGCCAGTCGTTCTGCAGGAATGTATTGATATAGATGTAGTCGAGGTCACGGTCCGACAGTTTTTCTCCTTTGGGAGTGACCCGCTGTTGAAGCGCTTTCAGCGGCTCCGCTGCATTGCGAACTTCCTCTGGTACCTGGTCGGAGGGGATTCGGCACGTAATGAAGACAAGCGGCCTCCTCTCTATCTTCGCCCGCCCTACGGTTACGGTCCGGGCGTTGCCGCTGATATCGACGCAGGTAACCTCCGAGCCTGCTCGCATCTCGCTCAGGTAAAGCGCCGAACCACCGGCGCTCCATATGTAAGAGTGCACAGCGCCCGCGTTGACCCGAAATTCCCGCAGGTTCATATGAGGTAGATAATGCGTCTCCGAGCAGACGAAGATACCACCCCAACCCGTGCTACCTACGATCATGCCCTCTTCGGGCGACATGAACGAAGTCGTGTCCACACAAACCCGATGGCCCAGTCCCGTATGCCGCACGCCGCATACCACAGCGTTGATCAAAGACAGCGCTCTGCCCTGCCGCTCCAGAACGCGCCGCGATAGATCCGATACCGTCTCCGCGGTAAATGAATGAAAGAGAACGCCGATACCATGCTCCATCGTAGCCATGGCATTCAAGGACTGATCGATCGTCTGTACGACCCCCTCGAGATCGTAGATGGGGATACTGCGCAATATCTTGGTTCTGCTCCCCTGCACTCGAGCGACCAACAGCTCGTAGGGAATGTAGGTCGCGTGCTCTATATCTATGACGACGAACGGATCACCCCGATCGCACAACTCGATACACTGCCCGAACTGTGCTTCCAGATCCCGCACCTTGAGATACAGGCCGACTTCTCGCCCTCTTTTCTTTGCGGCCTCGTAGACCTGCTCGACAGGAGTGAGAATAGCCACATCGCTCCCGAGTGACTCCAGTCCTGCTTCCTGCTCCAACCAGACGACCGCTACCTTTCCATGATTGATCTTGCCGCGCTCGTCAGGATTGCACAAGATATGCGTGCACGAAGACTCATGCACCGCCTTCAGGAGCTCCGCGTCAGAGATGTTTCGGCAATCGCACCACCAGGAAGTCTCGCCGCCTGACGACGCCGGGCTCACAACGGCCCCGTCACCTCTTCGGCTAGCATCCCAGGCACTCTTCTCTTTTGCCCACGTAACCTTCCTGGCCGCAGCGTCTTCCGTGACTGTCATAAAAAAGCCAACACCTCTGTCCGGGTAGATGATTCCTGCTGCGGGCCGGTTTCCCACCGGACCGCAGCCAGGGTTTGATTGATCCGGGCTGACCGGATGACGACTCAAGTCTTCGAGATGCTCACACCACCGTCGGCATAGAACACTGCTCCGGTGACGAAGCTCGCATCATCGCTCGCCAGAAACAGCGCGGCCCGCGCGATTTCAATCGGCTCCGCCATTCGCTTCAGCGCATGGATCGAGCACACGAACGCTTCGGTTTCCTTCGAATCGATGAACTGCTTGGACATCGGGGTCGCCGTGCCCCCGGCAGCAAGGACGTTGGCCCGCACACCCTTGGGACCATATTGGGCCGCAAGAACCCGCGCGAGGCCGATCAGTCCCGCCTTGCTGGCCGCATAAGCGGGCATACCGGGCAATCCGATCGTGTGCCCAACGAAGCTGGAAGTGAAAATGATCGAACCCGAGCCGCGTTCGAGCATGGCGGGCACCTGGTACTTCGCTCCCAGAAAAGCGCTCGTCAGGTTCGTATTGAGAGTGTCGTTCCAGCCCTCGAGCGTAATCGAATCGATTTCTCCACCTGCGCCCAGCGTTCCCGCATTGTTGAAAGCAATGTCGAGACCGCCATAGTTCGCCTTCGCCGCCGCGACGAGCTCTCTTGCATACCGCTCGTCCGTGACATCGCCGGCAATCGCCAGAGCCGTGCCTCCCCGGTCCTTGATGTTTTTGACGGCATCATCGAGAGCTTTCTGGCGCCTGGCCCCAAGCACTACCTTGGCGCCCTCGCTTGCGAACAGGTTTGCCGCTTCGAGCCCGATTCCGGAGCTCGCGCCCGTGATGAGTACAGTCTTACCCGATAAGCGTGCCATACAGAGTTCCTTGTAGCCGGCCAAAATTGGCCGGCCCTATTTTTTCCCACGTCCCGATTCGACGCATTCCGTTTCTTGCGGAGCCTGCAGCTCGGTTCCGCGACGCCGCGCTACTTGGCGCACTTCTCGCCTTCCTCGATCAGCCGCTTCAGCTCCTCGAGATGGGCATCCCCCAGATGCTGCCCGTAGCTCACATCGTCAATGTATTGCCAGAAGTCGTGACTGAAATTCATTCCGTACTTCTTGCCCTCGGCAACCGCCCTGATCGGCTGCACGGAGTTGAATCGGGCGTTCAACCTGTCCTCCTTGAACACCGGCGAGTAGATAGCCAGGAAGTAGCCGAGGATGGATATGTCCTTGGTGTCAGGAGTCCACACAATGTCAACTTCCAGCGTCCCATCCGTCGCATTCGTGTATCCGTGGATATAGTCCCGCGGCCCGTAGTCGATCTCCCCTTTCTCCAGAGGCATGAGCGTCACGACGTCCTTGCCGGCCTTGTCCGGCGGATTATCGAGGTCCTTGTAGGCTCGGTTTCCGTGGAACATCACGATCCCGCCGGTGGGCACGTAGAACCATTCGTCTGTCCAGTGATGGACATGGGGTGGCGGACCGGAGCCGGCAGGCACCGTGACCCTGGCGTACAGATATTTCCCGCACGTCGTAGCGCCTGTGCGCAGGAACTCGATCTTCGAGCCTCGGGGCTCGCCGTAGACGACGATAGGGTGTGGATCCGGCTTGATGCTGGCGAATAGCCTGCGATTCGCCTCGGCATCCTGTGCGTGAACCGACATCCCGTCGGAGCCTGCCGAATGGGCTGCTGCTCCAAACACAAACGGCACCAGCACTGCCGCCAGCGGTGTCACGCTGCGCGCGAGACGACGAATGTGATTCCGTGAGATCAAGCTACCTCCTTGTTGGCTCTCAGCTACCGTCCTGGAGCAAATCCGTGGGCCGGTCGGCTGCCCTGCCATTCACATATTCCTGACATCGATTCAAGACGATGATTCAATCATCGCGCAAGCGGCACGGTACCGGCTATGCGTAAGGTTACGGAGGGCGTGCGAGCGGCGCCTGCGAAGCTGGTGCTCCGCTCGCGCCGCGCCGGCGCCGCAATACCAACAGAGTGCAGCCACAGTAATTTTACGACTGGATCCGGATTTCGCGGTTGGCTAGGCTGCAGCAGTCTGATGCCGAAGGTGTTGTAACGAGCCGAGGAACCATGGAACCCGCGCACGATCCTCTGTCGCAGATCAAGGAGCGGCTGTCAGCCGCTGACACTTCCAGCAGAGCCGTATTCCGGCTGATGGAGCGCGACTTCTGGGTAAATCCCGATGTTTTCCCTCCCAACGTCTTTTTATCCACGACATTCTTCTCGCAGGACCTTCAGTATCCGGAGGGAGGCTCGTTCTGGGAGGTCGGTTGTGGAACCGGCGTAACCGCGGTCATTGCCGCTCTGCGCGGCTGCAAGCGGGTTCTGGCCTCCGACATCAGCCCCAAAGCGGCTGATAACGCCAATCAGAACGTCAGGCTGCACGCAGTGAGCTCCATCGTCACGGTACGATGTGGCGATCTGTTCGACGTGCTCCGCAAGGACGAAAAGTTCGACGTGATCTATTGGAATTCGAATTTCATTCACGTTCCAGAAGACTATGTATTCGAGAAAGACATACACCGGGCCTTCGCCGACGCCGGCTATAAATCCCACGCTCGTTTCCTGAAACACGCCCCGGAATACCTGGAGCCGAATGGCCGGATTCTTCTGGGATTCAGCTCTCAAGGCAACCGCGACGCGCTCACAAGGCTTCTCTCCGAGTATGCGTACGCATCGCGCGTCGTCTCGTCCCGGAACGGTGCTGCTCCGGGCCATCATGCCCGCTTCGAGATCATCGAGCTCAAACCCGTCTGATATCACACCGGCGGCCCGCGCCATGCCGTCATCCAGGACTCTCATATGAACAGGCCCCTCGATGGAAAGATCGCGCTCGTTACCGGTTCTTCTCGCGGGATCGGCGCCGCCGTCGCGCGGCGTCTCGCTCACGACGGCGCGAGCGTGGTCGTTCACTATGTGCAGGATCGCGTTGCCGCTTCCAACACCGCCAACGAGATCGCGCGGACTGGCGGTACTTCCTGGGTCGTTCAGGCCGACCTATCCTCGCCAGATGGCGTCACCGAGCTGATGGCTGCGCTGCCGTTCGCTCGTTTCGACATTCTGATCAACAATGCCGCTGTCATATCCTACTCGGAAATCGCGGCGATGACTGCATCCGATCTCGATCATCTCCTGTCGGTAAATGTGCGCAGCCTCTTCCTGCTTACGCAGCACGCTCACGAACGCCTCAACAACGACGGACGAATCATCAACATCTCCTCCGCCGCAGGGCGAATCTACTTTCCCTCCGTGCCCGCCTACGCCGCGTCGAAGGGCTTCATGGAAGCCCTCACATTGCATGCTGCTCCCGTATTCGCATCGCGCGACATCACCGTCAACGCAGTGGCACCTGGGGTCACGGATACCGACATGAGCCGTTGGGTACACGAAACAGGCGGCTTGGAGAGGTTGAAACAGATGCAGGCCCTCGGCGGCATCGGCAAGCCCGACTACATCGCCGCGGTCGTGGCCTTCCTATCCGGCCCTGACGGCAAGTGGATCACGGGTCAAACCATCGAAGCCAGCGGAGGACTTCGGCTCTGATCCGCCGCAAGCTCGCAGCGAGCCTGCGCGACTCACATATCAGGACTTCCGCAGATGACACGAAATGCCGAGCTCGATCGGCTGCGTGCGGTGGCCGCGCTGATGACGGTTTACACGCACTACAGCCAGGTGTTCTATCCATGGAGCTTCACCATGGAGTACACCGGACCACGCTCGCCGCTAGACATGCTCGGCGATGCCTGGACGGGGGTTGACCTGTTCTTCGTCATATCCGGGTACATCATCTCGAAGACGATCGTCGACAGCTTCGATGCCCGACGCGGTGATCGCCAAGCCACCGCAGCAGCAGTCATCGCCTTCTATGTCCGTCGCTTCTTCCGCATATATCCTGTCGCGTGGCTGACCCTCGTGGGACTGATCTTCGCCGCCGCGTGGTTGAACGATGGCGGATACTTCGCGAGCGTGGTCGACTATCTGCGGGCTGCTGCCAGCATCTTCACCTATTCTTTCAACTACTGGTATCCGGACAACAAGTTGCCGAAGCTCGTGCCGGTGGGACCCTACTGGAGCCTGTCGGTCGAAGAGCAGTTCTATCTTCTCTATCCTCTCTTTCTGTTGACGGTCAAAGCCACGCGGCGGCGCGTCGGGATACTCGTCGGCGCACTCGCACTGATCACATTTTGCGTACGCCCCCTGAGCTCCGGCAATCTTCTTCATCAGTTCTTCTACACGCAGACGCGCTGCGACGGCCTGATCTATGGGTGCCTGCTGTATTTCGCGACGACTCAACCATGGTTCGCACTCGTCCGCCGTTGTGCCGCGGCGGGACAGCGGACGCTGCGCGTCGCGTTTGTGGTCATTTGCCTGATCATCGCGGTCAGCCCCACCATGGGCTTTACCAACACCCTGACAGTGCCCATCGCCTGCGTCCTGTCCACCTTCCTGGTCGCCCTGAGCGCTTGCGAAGTCGGCGCGATCTCGCTTCCCGCCCCTGTCCGGCAGGTGTTGGACTATGCCGGGCGCCGTTCCTACACGATATACCTGATTCATCTACCCCTGTTCTACCTGACTTGCGAGCTGATGTTCCGTTATTGCCGCTCATCGGGTATCAAGATATCTCCGCTGCTCAAGCTTGATTACCTGTTGACCTTCCTGTCGCTTCTGCTGGTTTTCACAGAAGTCATCTACCGCGCTCTGGAACGGCCCATGATCGCCCGAGGACGGCGAATAGCATCACACATTCAGGATTCCGTACACGGGCTACCCGAAAGCAAGCGGCGCGAGCCCGAACGCTCGCCAGCCGGCACGCTCGCCCTGCCCGCTACCGAAGGCGAGTGACTCGACAGACGGCGATTGGTCGAACACAACTTATGGAGTGATCTATCATGACTTCGATTCCGGCTTCTTCGGCGGCAGTGCCGCGTACCACCCCCAGACGCGGTATTCTGGACCCGCGCGACTACCATCCGCTTCCCAACCTGCTGCACATGTCGGCCACCGAGATTCTCGCGGCCTACCGCAACAGCCAACTCCACGATTTCACCACCGCCATCCGGCGTCTTCGTGATGGCGGACGTGAGCTGACTGCAAGTATCGACATACTGACCCGCTATTTGCAGGCATATCCGTCCGAAAGCTTTCAACGCCGCATGCGGCTCGAAACCATAGAGCATCTTTTCAGGGAGATGCACGAGCATGTCATGGCGCACCCGGTATGGGTACATCCGTTTTTCGTCCGTGTCACGGAGGGAAACCTGACTTCGGAGCAGCTGAGGCGTTTTGCGCGCCACTACTTCAATCAGGTCAAGAACACACGCCAGTGCGTCGCGTTGGCGTTGGGACGATTTCACACCATGATCGATCGCCCGGACGGCCCAGTGCTGACCGTCCTGTCGGAGCTTACTCAGCTCGTGCTCGCAGGCCTGCTCAGTGACGAATACGGCACGACCGCGCATGGACACGATTCTCACGCGGAAAATGGCGGCCCGTCCGTCCCCAACATCGACATTGGACAACTCTTCTGCCCGGTGACCCACCCGGAGCTGTTCCGCCGCTTCCTTGGCGCGCTCGGCGACACTGCGGTGGACTACGATGTGCCAATGTTGCACGGTGTTGCCGATAACGTGCTCGTACAACGCATCCTCTCGAGCGATCCCGCATTCGACGAGCTGGAGGCGCTCGCGTCCGTGGGGCTCGGCATGGAATGGGGGGTTCCAGCATTCTTTTCCATGATCATCGCCGGTGTGCTGAAGATTGCGCAGCGCGAGAGCCTGTCTCTGGACCACGAGTCGATGGAAATCTGGGTGGCTCATGTCCGGCAAGATGTCGAGCACGCGGTCGCCGTCATGGTTGCCACGGCTTTCTATGTCGACGGTATGGCAGACGCCAGACGGATCGAGGGCGCTACGAATATTCTGATGGCCTTTCGCTACGACATGATGAGCGACATCTATCGCGAAGTGTTTGGCGCCCCATGCGCCAACATCGCGGATATCGAGCTGTCCTCGCGATACCTGATCCATGATCGCCGCATAGACCCTCTCCTGCGTCAGGCTCGAACGCGCGTCCGACCCTCGTCCGTCCAGGGCTACGATGCTTACCTGAGGAGCGACTTCGCGTTTTCCCGCCGCACAGGAGCTGCAGGATCCTGACGGCGTCCTCTCTCCAGCGGCAGTGACTTCACACTCTCAGCACCGCCCAGCTCACTCGGTGCCAGGACTCCGGTCATGGGCCACCGGAGCGGCAAGGATATCGCCCTGCCGCTCCGGTGGGTGCCGCAAGTCCCGGGAGACCGCCTGCATATCCTTCGATGCCTTGATGCGTTTGGCGAGATCGGCATAGTTGACAGGCATACCTACCTGAACTTCGCGCAGCGCTTGCCATACCCTCTGTTTGAACGCCGTGCCGCGGATGTCCAACGGGAGATTCAATCCCAGGTTGGGGAATTCGACCATGCCAATGACCTGGGCGATGAGATGCTCGAATTGCTCGTCGGCAGCGATCAGGCGAGCCTTCGGGAACTGGTCCTGGAGCTCACGCACCATCTCTTCCGGCTCCTCACCCAGGGTGATGGCGCAGATTCCCCACTGGCTCATGGCAACCAGGACACTTCCCAACGAGGTCTGCGCGATGGTGAAACGGATTTCCGCGTTACGCCCGCCTTTCCGATAGTCCTGGGGCCGCATGCCAAGCAACGCATGATATTCTTCGTAAAGCCGGCTGTTCGAGTTGAAGCCAGCGTCGTAGATCGCTTCCGTCACCTTTCGCGACTCCGTCAGTTGCTCGCGCAAACGGCGCGCACGGTGGGCCGACGAGTAGGCTTTCGGCGTGACGCCCGTCTCCGCCTTGAATACACGATGGAAGTGCGACGGACTCATCGCAACCTGCGCAGCCAGCGACTTCAAATCTGGAACGTGGTCTGCATGCTCTATCAGCCGGCATGCTTTGGCTATGATCGCGGCCTGTTGTGTTTTCGGCAGAGTGACCGGGTTCCGTAACCGCCGGCTGGGCCTGTAGCCGGCCGCTTCCGCTTCCGCAGACGTGTCAAAAAACTCGACGTTCTCACGTTTGGGCTTGCGCGAGGCGGAGCTGGGATTGCAGTACACGCGGGTCGTC
Organism: uncultured Steroidobacteraceae bacterium; assembly: GCA_964494895.1. GTDB lineage: Bacteria > Pseudomonadota > Gammaproteobacteria > Steroidobacterales > Steroidobacteraceae > 13-2-20CM-66-19. The sequence continues at coordinate 8,948 of CAZBTV010000113.1, forward strand.
TTGACCGCATATACGAAGTGACCGTCTGCCGCTTTATCTCGCCTTTCCAGCGCGGCCCAGCGCCCGTCCTCGGTCTGAAACTCCAGGTCGGAACCTGGAGGTCGGTCTGAGTTCCGATTCGCCATGGACTATCACGATGCAGTTGCACGAGACAAGGGGGGAGACTTTTCATCGGACACCGCCGGGCGATGCCACGGGCTGCTACATTTGCTCACTATCTCTGCATGGATGTCAGTGAACACTCCAGGCAAGACACCGCTCGAATATCTGTTCAGCCGATTGATTGAGATGATCGCCTCGCCAGGCGATATGGTGGTCCGGACGTACCAGTACAAGAGAGCGCTCGTACAAGTCGATTGCCGGCTTTCGTGGTAGGTTGATGATGTTGAATGGTATCGAGCGCTTGCGCGCGGCCAAGGAAAACTCGTTTCCGGACGGTGCGGTCTCACCGACTCTCAACAGGGTGAAGCCGGTACCCAGAACATCGTAGATCGAAACCCGCCGCCTGGGTGGAAGGTTATCCTCTGCCGCCCTGTTCGTGTCTGGCAACCATAAATGAGGCAGCCTTCCACCGGGAACCGAGCTGGGCCGGTATTCCTCCCATGTATCCGGCGGTGGAGTTTCACCACCGAAGACGATCGGCGAACCGTCATATCTCGCGCCCAGCTCCACGCCAAGAGATGTGAATTGTGTCCGGAGGCCAGTCAACGCTGCTCCAAAAGCTCTCCGTGATGCCTCGCCCTCGTCCGACCGCTCTTCCAGATTTTCGGGGACACGGATACTGCTGGTGCGCTGTGTCAGGAAAAGAGCCGCCTGCGTGTTGCGACGGGCAACGGGCTTGCGCTCTATTTCATAGGTGGTCAACAGCTCCGGGGGTGCCCAGCCCTGAAGACACGCAGCCAGCTTCCATGACAGATTTCGAGCGTCGTCGACGCCGCAGTTCATACCATAGCCGCCGGTGGGAGAGAACAGGTGACAGGAGTCACCACAGAGCAGGATCCGACCTTTGGCAAACCTGTCCGCAATCAGCGCCACTCCGCCGGACCAGGGAAGCGAGCGAATGACGGAGACCGTCGCTTCCTCTCCGATCGCTTTCCTGACACTCGAAATGACCTCGTTGGCATCGGGCACGTATCCGGTGCGCCGTCCTTTCGACATGATGAGGTATTCGTCACCGCCGTCGAGCGAGATCAGGATCAGGCGGGTGCGCGGAGAGACAATGTTGTACATCCACGCCCTTTTTGATTTTTCCAGCGTTGCTGCGAAACCTGGAATCTTGACGTATGAGGACACCATGGCGCCGTCGAGGAAGGCTTCCCGGTCCGGGCTACGCCCTTCGTAGGAAACCCCGATGAGCCTGCGGGTGAAGCTGTTGGCTCCGTCGCAACCCACGATGTACGATGCGCGCCACCTCGAAACCCTGCCGTCGTCTTTCGAGACGGCCGCTACTGTCATTTCGCTCTCGGATATTTCCGTGACCTCCCAACCGAATTTCAGCGTGATGTTTTCCCTGGTCGAGGCGTGTTCGCGCAGGCAGCGCTCCACGTACATCTGATTTGACCTGAGCAAAGGCTCCGGAACCTGATGCAGCGCCGGAGTCAGAGCCTCTCCGCGGGACCGTTCCTGCTCGGAAGGCAACCTGAAACGCGCCAATTCCCACGAGACGCCGCTCGTGAAATATGCCACGTCCCTCGGAAACTCCGCCGGCAGTCCGGTGGATCGGATGAGATCCGATATTCCCAACCAGCGGTAGTGTTCCATGGTTCGCGAGTTGTGAGTGCTGCCCTTCGGATGCCAACGGCTGTTTTTTTCGGAATCCAGCACCATCGAACGTACGCCGAGCCGATCGAGGAACAACGCCAGATTCAACCCAACAGGGCCGGCGCCGACGATAATCACCGGTATGTCATATCCAGTCATGTCGGATCGGGTTCGAAGTCGCCTACAATGCGTGGGAGGAAGCGGCGGGCCACAAGGCGCGCCTGGTGTTCACACCGTCTATCCGACCTCGAATGTTTGCAACAAGTTCCGCGGCATCCCTTGCCTGGAACACATTGCGACCGGCGGCAAGACCCACCGCGCCGCCGTGAACGACTGTTTCAGCGTAGCGTAAAAACTGACTCTCGTCGGTTTTGGCTCCTCCGGAAGCCACTACAGGCAGAGGACACCGGGACACGATCCAATGCACATCGTCCACTTCCGCAGGAAGCGCCAGCTTTACCAGGTCGGCCCCGAGATCGGCTGCCAGACTTCCCGCATGCGCAATGGCTTGCAGTCGAGGTGCCTCCTCGATTCCGGGACCGCGCGCATACATCATGGCCAGCAACGGCATGCCGAGCCTTGCGCAAGCCTCGGCAATTTCGGCCATGTCTTGAAGTTGAATCGCCTCGCTGTGAGATCCGACATTCACGTGGACCGTAATGGCGTCCGCGCCTCTCATCACGGCGTCCTCGACGGAGCACACGAGAACTTTCTCGTTAGGGTCACGAGCATACCGGGTAGACGCGCTCATCTGCACAATTACGGAAGAATGGATGAAGGCTTCCGCCGGAAGCTGCCCCATCCTGCCCTTGTGTACCACGATGGCATCCGCACCCGAGGACGTTATGCCTTTCACGAGCGATTCGAACTCGTTGTTGCTCGCGATAGGGCCGTCCGAAACGGAATGGTCCAGAGGCACGATCAAAAGGCGTCCATCCATGTGGCGGAACAGCCGCCGCAATCTAGCTTCCTTGCCGTTCATGTGAGCATCCTTTTCTCTCGCCGACTCAGCGCCGGAATTTCAGGCCAACTCCAGGGGAGCATCCAGGCGTACGCCCAGGAAAGATTTCGCAAGCTCGTCATCCATCTGGCCGCTGGCCCAACCAGCGATCAGTGCTGAGAGGTTGCGCTTCAGCACCTTTCCCGTTGGCCCAAGGGGAATGTGGGACAGGTCATTCGTGACGGCTGCAAGTACGGTCACTTTCGACTCTGGAGGTGCCATGAGCACGGATCTCACCTCGGCAATCCCGCGGGCCAGGAGCTCCTCCGTATTCCCTGAAGCTCCGGTGACCAACAGAAGAGTACAGACCAGCGGCTGACCTCCGGATTCCGAGCCGATGACAAACGCATCGAACACATCAGGCAGGGTCTGCAAGCGCTCTTCGATGAGCAGCGTGTGAAAGTCCCTTCCATTCAGGCGGAGTACGTCGGCCGTTCGGTCGATCAGGTAGTACTGACCATTCTTCACGAAGCCAATATCGCCAGTCAGGAAATATCCGTTCTTCCAGGAGGCCGCCGTACGCTCGTCTTGCTGCCAGTAGCCGGAGGTGATGGTTGGAGATCGGACAGTCAGGAATCCCAGCTCCGAATCTCTGCACTCCCTGCCCGTGCTCGGCTCAATGACTTTGCATATGGCGATGCCCACTGGGCGTCCTACGCACCGGCTGGGCGCAATATTCTCCAGAGTGGACTCCTTCTGGAATATCGCCATTCCCAGCTCGGAGCTCCCGAAACAGTCCAGAAATCTCGAGCGCGCAGAGGCCTTGAGGATGCGCTTGATGTGCTCCCCGTGCATGGCATCTCCCATGCTGAGCCAGCGGCGTACGCAGTCGAACTCGCTCGGGCGGAGATCGGATCGAGCAAGACCCGCGTAGGTTTGCGGGAAGGCAGCCACGAGAGTCGGCTTGAAGTCGGCAATCACTGCCCTGACCGAGGCACCTGAGCAGTCGCTCACGATGTAGGTGGGGACTCCGTGCAGTATTGCGGTCTCGATATGGCCAAGGGCCGAGGAGTGGGACGGTGGCAGTGCGCAGAGAAAACGCTCGTCCGCAGAATCGGCAAACCGGCCCAGCCTGTCGCGTTTGGCCATGAAGAACTGCCGATGCTCAAACTTCACGGCCTTGGATACTCCGGTGGTTCCGGAGGTGTGACTGAGCATCACCAGCGAATTATCGGAATGAGCGTAGGGCCACGAGGCCGGAAGGGAGTCTCCCGCCGCCGTAGCCGATACGTTAGCGTCTGACACATTGTGTACGCGGAACCTCGAGTCGGCATCATGTAGGAGAAAGCGGGCGACTGGAGAAGTCTCCGCCGACACATCATCGATCACCGCAGTGAAGAAACCATTGGAGGTCAGATACTCCGGAGCCATCGTGGCCGACATCTGCGGATTGATGACCGACGCCACTGCGCCCAAGCTCGAAAGCGCAGTGTAGTGCAGGAATGGGGCGAGGCCATCGGATACGCATACTGTGATGACATCGTTCACTCCAACTCCGAGGGAGAAGTACCAGCGCGCCAGCGCCTGGCGCGCGTCTGCGACATCCTGGAGGCTCATCTCCTGGTATATCTTACCGTTCGGCAACCGGATCGGCTGTTGTAGGAACAAAAACGGGCCGCTGGGGAAGGCATGCCGCCCCAGAACCTTGTCAATCAGGTTTCCACATCCCAGAGTCGTGTCATTTCTGAGCGCTGCGAGATGTTCGGCAGCGAGAAGCGTATCCGTGCTCATTGCGGCAATCCTTTACCGACCTGTCCTGGCGGGACGCCCTGCTGCCGCCGCAGCAGGGCGTCCCGCATAACGCGCTCAGATCGTCTGCAAGATGATCTGTGAGGCGATTTCTGCCATCGAGAGAATCAGGAAATGCGGGTTCACACCGGGCACCTCCGGAAATACCGAGGCATCGACCACGCGCAGGTTCTCCACACCCCAGACCTTCAGTCGGGGCGTAACGACAGAAGTGGCTGGGTCCACTCCCGCGGCACACGTGCTCACGAAGTGAAGTCCCGAGAAAGCGTGGGCCTGGATGAATGCCACCTTGGCGTCCCTGGAAGTCAGCGGCGCGAATATGGGAGTGTCCACGAAAGGTTGCAGCGAGGCTGTCGCGCCCAGGGCCAACGCTATGTCGAGCGACTTGATCATGAGATCCAGATCGGCTGGCTCCGAGAAATATGCGGGATCCGCCAGCACCTTGACCCGCGGATCGGTGCTCTGGAGCGTGATCCGGCCACGGCTTTTCGGCTTCACTATCCACGGCAGGATATTGAAGCCGTGACCATCGGGGACATCCGACGGCGGAAACGGGCTCTGCATGACGCTCAGTTGGATGTTTGGGGGAGCGCTTGGCACGTCGGTCGAGCAGAAAACCTGAGTGGCAACCTTGCCCAGGGTCTGCTGCTGGACGAAAGCGGGGCCACCTCGATAAGCAACGCCGTCGAGGAAAAGATGATCCTGGAGCTGATAACCGACCGACGGCAGGTTGTGAGCTACGTCGATACCGAGCGCCTTGAGATCACTCTCCCGACCGATACCCGATAACAGCAGGATTTTCGGCGAGCCCAGCGAGCCAGCAGAAAGGATGACCTCCCTGCTTGCGAGAAACCGCTGCGTATCACCCTCGACGACGCAGTCGACCCCCGTACACGCGCAGGTCTCTTTCCGTACGACGAGGTTCGTGACGAGCGAGTCCGTAATGAGATCGAAATTCTTTCTCGTGATTGCTTCCGCTATATAGGTCTCAGCAGCACCCGACCGTATACCGTCGGGCTGGATATTGACGTCGGCGAAGCCCGCCCCGTTGATACGGCGGCTGCTGTTCTGGTCCACCGTGGGAATGGAAATCTCCGCGGCGCCCTGCAGACTTGCCCCGCTCAGCGGATTGGCTGGAGAGTAGCGGCCTACAGTGATTTCGCCGTCCAACGAGCGGCCCGGGCTGTTTCCGGTGACGAACCGCTCAACACGCCGGGTAGCGGCATAGAAGTTTTCGACCGACCACTTCGGCCCCATGGAACGATGGAATCCGGCGAGATCGCGCTCGTCAGGCCGCAGCCAGAACATCGAGTTGATGCTGCTGCCACCCCCAAGCACGCGTCCGGCGTTCGCTTCGAGCGCCCTGCCTCCGAGCCCCGGTTGGTTTGGCATGGGGATCGCCCAATCCGTATCCGAGTCGAGATTCTCGAGGAACAGATTGGCATCCGCGATCTTCGGTTGCGTAATGTCTCCAGTGCCCGCCTCGAGCAGAAGAACGCTGAAGCCTGCTGCGGACAACCGATCGGCCACAACGCAACCCGCAGCCCCGGCCCCAACGACGATGTAATCGTGGACAGCGTCTACGGGCGTGCTCGATTCCCCCCCGGCAAGCGCGGTTCGGCTCAGCGAGGTAGCCGCTGCAAGTGTCATTCCGGAACGTAGCGCGCCGGCTATGAAGCGGCGGCGCGATTCCGAGAATCTGGCGGGTCTGTTGCTCTTACGACTGGACATTTCAACTTCCTCCCGTACCGTTACCGTGTACAAGTCGAGCCTGATTGACGTGAGCTCCCTCTGTCCGCACTTCCGGAGCATTGGTGTTTGCGAGCCGCCGCGAGGTCAAAAGGCCGAGGCCATATGCCTTTACCGCTGCTGCCGAACGGGTTGAGGTGCCGAGCTTTCTCATTGCGCTGGAAATATATGACTCCACCGTTCTTCTCGAGATGCCGATGATCTGGGCAATCTCCGCCGCGGTTTTGCCATCTGCCGTCCATCGCAGCGCATCTATTTCCCGCGCCGACAGAGATTGCGCATTCGACCGGGTGGTGGCCGCGATGACGGCGCAGATGTCGTGATGAAGAATATGAGAATAGCCGATGAGCGCAGCGCGCGAATGGATATCGGTGCGCCGAATCAGCGAGTGGACACTGCACGACAACAACACCTGCGACTGGGATCCGTCACTCGCATCAACCGAGTAGCTCCATTGGCGGTCGCCAGCGTGCTCTGTCTCGGAGAGGCCACAACTCGCGCCGGCATATTTCCACGCCCGGTGAATTCTCTCATTCGATGTCTGGACCGCTTCATCCGACAGAGCTCCGCGAGCCTTGAAACTTCGTCGATGAGCGAGAGAAGTCGGGACCGTGCACGTGATGGAGACTTCGTTGTATCCGTGCCGCACGGTATTACACAGAAAGGCGTGAATGATCCGTTCCACGTGCAGCCTGGATGTCTGCTTGATCTCTAGCGGAAGAGCGACCATCAGGGACTCGTCGTTGGTTATGGCCGCTGACGTGGCCGTGGCCGGCTGGCTAGACAAAGAACCTCCATATCCAATCATGATGCTTGTGCGAGAGGCTACCCGACACTGCGAAGAAGCATAGCGGCACAACATCTTGGAAAACTCCGTTTCTTATCATGATAATTCGCGCGGCCGCAGCACAGCTTGCGACCCCAACGACTTTACGAGGCGATCCAACAAATCGACAGGCGTGTAGCAACCGGCAGCGTCATGTCCGATCAAACCAATCCCTGGCCAGAAAAAACAGGGTCTCGTGATCCCCCACACGCATGCTCACCATCTGGACTGCCGATAGCGCCGCGCCTCTCGCGATTCATCTTCCATCTGCAACTATTGGCCACGATCAGCCACCCGTTTCTTGCTGTTTCACCCGACTGCAAGCCTTCCTCCAAATGGACCGCCACCACGCAGCGGAGACAGCCGCGACTTCTCCAGCGCGAAATCCAAAAACTCACACACGATGAAGGTCCATGCCGGACTGGACGTCGCGCAGTTGTGCGCTTGTGAAATTTCGGACGTAGTCCGACACCCCGGGTCCACGTCAGGACATGTTGGCAGTTGAATCCGTGACCGTGATGGCTGACTGAGTCACCGGTTTATGGTGTGCGGACGAGAATTGGACCGCTTGAGTGTCGGATCGACACTCATGGCCTGCAACAGGCGAGCGTATGGGGATGCGGTCGTTCCGAGGCAGCAGCGCAGCGGCACGCCACCCTTCAGTGAAGGCTCGAGCTCTGGGGCGCGATCCCAGTCAGATCTTCACGTGTCGAAACAGATGTCTCCGGGCTTCCGCATCGAGATCGGTCTTGAAGTCGTGCCTGTCTTTCAGGGCATCCGCTCGGGCCACGGCGGGGCGCAAGCTGATATTGTCCAACCAACGCTTCAAGTGCGGTAATGAGCTCCAGGCGTCGTCACCGATGACGACTGGAACCGCCCGCGCCCATGGCCACAAGGCCATATCCACGATCGTGTACTTCGAGCCGAGCAGATACTGCTTACCCACGAGCTGCGCGTCGAGGATGCCATAGTGACGCTTCGCTTCGAACAGGTAGCGATCGACCGCGTAGTCCAGACCCTTCGGCGCATGGTGACGGAAATGTACCGCCTGTCCCGAATACGGTCCGATTCCGCTAGCGATAAACATGAGCCACGATAGCAACTCGCCGCGGCTGCGCGCTGGATCGTCCGGCAAGAACTGGCCGGTCTTCTCCGCGAGATACAGCAAGATGGCATTGCTGTCGAAAACACGCACATCCCCGTCCACAATGACCGGGACTTTAGAATTCGGATTGATACCAACGAATTCGGGCTTGAACTGATCTCCCTTGCGCGTATCGACTGGAATCAATTCATAGGGCAGCCCCGACTCCTCGAGGAACAGCGCTACTTTGGCTGGATTGGGCACCGGGGCGTAATAGAACCTGATCATTGCGCTGGTCTTTCCTGACTACCCGAAGAAGCGCCTCTCGCGGGGGGCGCGCATTGTAGCAGCTCGATATCTGCTTGACCGCTCGGCGACGTTCCCGGCACGGTACGGCAGAGGAGATCGATGGAGCTCTACCCGCTTGCTCAAATGACGTGAAGCGCTCTGAGCCTGGCGACTTCCTTGCTGACAGCGGCCAATCCCCCCTCGCTGTAGAGGACCGCGAGGCGCTCGGGGCTGAGGAATGCGAGGACCACATTGCGGAACCGATTGTTGTAAGTTGTGACATCCGCTGGATCGAAGCCGAATTGTGGCGCGAGCTTGCTGAGCAGGACCTGGGTCTCGGTTACCCCTGGGATCGAATTCACGAAATCCGCATCCGAAAGATTGTGGATCTGGTATTCGAGCAGCAGGTTGGTCTGTCCCGCGGCCGGAAGGTCAACACCCTCCCCCAGTGCCCGCAACGGCGGCAGCCGCAGATTGCCTTGCGCATCCCTGACGAGATAACCCTTTTCCACCGGGTCTATCCGCGCAATGATCGCTGCAGCCCGCAGCCAATTGACCACCTTGAACTCATTGCCGAGGGTCGGCGCGGAATGCGCCGACGCCTGGGTCACCACCAGCTCCGGTGACAAACCGCGTGCCATCGTCTCGGCGATGCCCAGAATGTGATGTCCGCCGGTACGCGAGTCGCCGGCTGCTCCGAAATTGTCGTTGGTACCGGTGCCACCGAAGCTCAACTCGGTGAACTCGGTTCCATCGGCATTCCACTGGAATACCAACATCTTTGCCCAGTCGTGCCACATCGGCGCGGCCAGGATCGTATCCTGATTGATGAACCCGTTTTCCGGCTGATTCCGCAACCCTTCTGCGACGGGCAGCCGTCCGGGACCCAGTTGGTCGTACTCACCACGGTACGTGGCAGCAAAATTGATAGCGCTCTGATCGTTGAAGGACTCGTGAACCGCAAGCCCGCCCGGGTAGGAATGATGTCCGCCGAAGTTGCTTCCCGGTGTCGCTTCGAAAACGAGGGGCAGGTGCGGACAGGCGGTACCCTCATCGAGGATGGGTGGGAAGACCCCCGCCTTTACGCCCCCGGTGATCGAGGCGGCATCGGCTGGGTTGACCAGCCCAGCCTGCTCGAGTTGCGCAATGACTGCATTCTTGACGGCATCGGTGGCACCGATTCTATGAACGATGCAGGTGTGAGGGTTGGCGAGCGCGTCCAGCGTAGTCGCACGCAAGGTGGGATCGTCGATCTTTCGTGCGTTCTCGATCAAGAGCTGCTTGGCCGACCGGACCAGCGGGGAGGCGCTGCCGATCTGCGTTGCCCGGGCGTTGCCCAGGCCGACTTGTGTCTGATCCGCCGCGAGCGCAGAAACACTCGCTGCCAACCCGATTGCCGCGAACGCGGCCGGAAGTCCCATTACGCTTCGCACACTCATCTCCTGAAGGTTCTCCTCCCCTGCCGGGCCGGGGAGCCGTCGCCACCAAAGTCGCAACTTAACACCTGCGACATTTCGGCTTCGTGATCCTTCCGTGAAAGCGGCGTTGCAGGCGAGAGCGTCGGCCGGGCAGCGTAGCCCTTCCAACATTCCAATAATCCAAGCTTGCATAGACCACTCGGGCCAGTCTGCGTGGTACGGGGGCGCTGGGGTACCCAGGCTCCAACCGTCTTTGCATTAGGCCGGGCGCGAACGGTACAGGCCTCGGGACCACACGGGTCCCACGCCCATCGCATCGCCCGGTCGTCCTGGAAGCAATCAACCAACAGCCATTGGAAGAGCAGATATGAAACCATTGCCACTGCTTGCGGCTTTAGCCTCGCTGATTCCCGCCATTCATCCAATCGCCGCTCAAGAGAAGGCGCCGAGCTCGGTAACGGACAGCGACGCCACCACTGCGACGAACGACGGCTCAGAGGTCATCGTTACGGGTACCCGGCGCGCAGATCGTACTGTGCAAGAGTCATCGGCACCGATTGACGTGCTGAGCGGCACTGACCTGCAGTCCGAGGCCACAACGAACATGCTGGACACTTTGTCCGATGCAGTACCCTCGTTCATAGTCGGACAAAACTCGATTTCTGACGCGTCCAGCTTTGTGCGCTCACCCTCGCTGCGTGGGTTGCCAGGGGACGAGATGCTGGTCATGCTGAACGGCAAACGCATGAACCGCTCCGCCCTGGTTCAGGTGTTTCAAGGCGGCGAAACCGAGCTGTCCTTCGGGTCTCAAGGACCCGACCTGGCCTCCATTCCCTCCATCGCCATCAAGTCACTGGAGATCCTGCGTGACGGAGCATCGGCGCAATACGGCTCGGACGCGATCGCCGGTGTCCTGAACTTCCAGTTTCGGGACAACCCGTCGGGAATAGAAGTCAGCTCGCGATTCGGCGAATACTTTCCCGGCCACGGCTACTCCGCGGACGGATGGGACCGTACGGTCGCTGCGAATGTTGGCCTGCCGTTGGGCAACCAGGGCTTCTTCAATGTCAGCGCGGAATGGGCCAAGAACGACCAGACGATCCGCAATGCCACGCGCCCTGCGGCATTGGCCTTCGCGCAAGACTTTCCGACCCTCGCTCCCGATCTGCCGAACTATCCCGGCCCGGTTCAGCAATGGGGAACACCGCCGTCCGAATCCGTCAAGCTGGTTGCCAACAGCGGTATCAAGCTCGACAACGGTGATGAGCTGTACTTCTTCGGCAACTACGCCAACATCCAGGCTAACGAGAGCTTCAATTACCGCTTGTCCAAGACAGTGACCGACGCAACCGGCACGACTTTCACGAATCATCCTGCGTTCAATGACATTTATCTCGACCCCTGCACGGCCGCGTTTTCCGGATGCCCGGCGGGCGGCTGGATCAAGGATGCGAATACCTTCAACTTCGCCTCTGTGTATCCGGCCGGTTTCACCCCGCGGTTCTTCGGCACGACGCAAGAGTTCTTCGGCACTGTCGGGTACAAAGGTGTCACGAGCTTCGGCATGAATTATGACCTCTCCGGCTCCACCGCCAGCAACACCCTCGCCGTGTCGCTGAAAGACTCGATCAACCCGTCCCTCGGGCCCCTCTCTCCCACCAACTTCTATGATGGCAAGTTCGTACAGCGCGAGACCACCTTCAATGTGGATCTGAGCTATCCCTGGACGGTGCCGGGACTTGCGAGCCCGGTCTCCGTGGCCGGCGGACTCGAGTGGCACGATGAGAATTACCAACAACTGCTGGGCGGCCTTGCTTCCTATGTCGCCGGCCCGTACGCGGCCCAACCACTCTATACGTGCGCGGGTACCGTCTGTGTGCCTGCCGTGGACACGACCGGGCATCAGATGGTCGCAACGCAGTCGGCGGCGTCCAACGGTTATGGCGGTATCAGTACGGGGATCGACGCCTCACAAGTCAACTATGCCGGATACCTGGACCTCGAGGCAGATGTCCTGCGCAATCTCACACTAGGCATCGCGGGGCGCCAGGAACACTATAGCTCGTTCGGCTCCACGACCCTTGGAAAGCTCTCGGCCCGCTGGAAGATAATAGATGCGCTCGCACTTCGCGGTACCGTGAGCACTGGCTTTCACGCGCCCACGCCAGGCCAGTCGAACGTCGAGACTCTGAGCACAACGTTCATACCCGGTACGGCGAATCAAGTGCAGATCGGCACGTATCCGGTAACGAGCCCGGTCGCGAGGTACTATGGAGCGACTACGCTGAGGCCCGAAGAGTCGACCAACTACAGTGCCGGCATCGTCCTCACCCCGCTCGACGGACTGCTGCTCACCATCGACGGTTATCGCATCGAGGTGCGCCACCGAATCGGGATTTCCCAGCAGTTCAACGTAACGGCAGCGGACATCGCCAAGCTCAGCGATCTGGCGTATGTCGGCGCGGGCGGTACCGTACAGTACTTCACAAACGGATTCGATACCAGGACCAACGGCGTCGACATCGTGGGCACTTATCGATTCAACCTCGGCGCCGGGCGGCTGGCGACGACGCTCGCCTACAACTACAACAAGACGGATGTCACCCGGTTCGACCCGACCGTGATCAGCCAGGCGCGCATCATCGATATCCAGCACTATGCGCCCAACGATCGCGTCAACCTCACTCTCGACTACCAGCTTGGTCCGTTCGCGGCGGTGCTGCACGAGAACTACTACGGTACGTTTCGCGACGAGAACGACTACCCCGGGCAGCTATTCTCGGCGAAGTGGACTACGGACCTCGACCTGGCCTACACGCTATGGCACAACGTGACCGTGGCGCTGGGCGGCAAGAACATCTTCAATACCTACCCAGACAGGATTGCAAATAGCGCCACCAACACGGTCTATCCGCAAACCAACAGCCTGGTGGACGGCGAGGTCTACCCGAGGACAGGCGGTCCGTTTGGATACAACGGCGCGTTCTTCTACTTCCGATTGGCGGCCAGGTTCTGACCCACCGGCAGATCCCTCGCGTCCCCTGAGGGCGCGAGGGATCCCCGACATGCTGCGGAAGGATACGCCTCCGCACCCGGCTCACTAGGTTGACAGCGCTGACATCAAGGACTCTAATCAGGGAACCGCCGCGGAGCGGCGGCACAACGAGGGGAGGAATGCCATGTTCCAGCTTACGCGCGGGCGCCACATTGCATTATTTGCACTGGCGCTGGCCTGTTTCATTCCGTTATCGATTCTTGCCGCAGAGGCCGACGACAGCGGCCGAAGCCTTGATCCGGATACTCGTTTCGCTATTCGTCCGCCCGATCAGGGGGCCGTCGACCAGCTCGAGCAGCTCTTTCACAATCACCAATCCCGGGACGCCTTCGTTCTTTTCAACATGTTGCTTCAGCCGCAGGCTACCTGGCTGACAGGAGGTACGCCCACGGAAGTCGCGGCGAACGTCGATAAGACGTTGCGGGAGGCTGCCGAACAACGTGCGAGGGCTGTTTTCGTCCTCTACAACATTCCCGGCCGCGATTGTGGCGGCTTCTCGGCGGGCGGTGCTCAGACGACGCCGGACTACAAGGCGTGGATCGACGCCATTGCCGCCGCGATCGGTGACCGACGTGCAGTCATTATTCTGGAGCCGGACGCCCTCGCAAACCTGCCAAGCGATTGTGGCCTCGACCCCACCGGCCAGCTCACGGCGGACCGCTACACGCAACTCAGCTACGCGATCGACGCCCTCGAAGCACAGCCTGGAACACGGGTATACATCGACGCGGGGCACAGTCATTGGCAAGCGGTGGGCACCATAGCCAGCCGGCTCGCGAAGGTGGGACTCGACCGCACGCAGGGCTTCTTTCTGAACGTATCGAACTACCAGCCCACTGACCGACTGATTCAGTACGGGACCTGGATCGGTGAGTGCATTTCGTTCGCCAATGATCCTTCCCAAGGGGGATGGCGGCTGGGCCACTATGATTTTTGCGGCAGTCAGTATTTCCCAGCGTCGGCCGACGATTACAGCACGTGGCATCTGACAGATGCCTGGTATGCCCAGAACCTGTCGGCACCACCGGCAAACCCGCCGCATTTCGTGATCGATACGAGTCGCAACGGTCAGACGCATGCGACGAACGCAGCGACAGATCCAACGTTTGCAACAGAATCGCCGGGACGAATGACGCTCTATGGGCTGGCGCCATTTGGCCAGGCGCCCAGCACGGTTACGGCGCTGGCCGGCGGTGACTGGTGTAATCCGCCGGGCTCGGGAGTTGGAGCTCGCCCCACTGCCCGGACAGGCAACCCCCTGGTGGACGCGTTTCTCTGGATCAAAACAGTGGGCGAATCCGACGGATCCTGTGACGCCGCCGGCGGTGTCCGGGCCTGGGACTACAATGTCTATTCCAAGCCCGGTTGGCCGACGAACGCGACAGACCAGGCGCTGTTCGATCCTCTCTGGGGTCTGAAGGATCCTATCGCTGGCGGCTGGTTCCCCGAGCAAGCGCTACAGCTCTCGAAGCTGGCTGTTCCGCCGCTGCCGACCATCCCGCTCCTGCCGCGATAGCCATTGTGGCCGGGTGGTGAGAGTCGATCACCACCCGGCTCACTTCGGCTGTGGCGCCAGCTTGTCTTGAGTCCTGGTCAGGAAGTCACTCGCGTCATGGCGCTCGTGTAGTTGGCTCGAGGGCTCGCCGGAAGTACGGTTCACCATGCGGCCACGCTGTACGGCCGGGCGTTCGAGGAGCAGATCCGCCCAGCGTTGAACGTTCTTGTAGTCCTGCCCGCTCAGGAACTCAGCAGCGTTGTAAGCCCAGTTCTTCACCAGCCCGCCGTACCAGGGCAGGATGGCGATGTCCGCAATCGTGTAGCTGTTCCCGGCGACGTACTGCGTTTGAGCCAGGCGCCGGTCGAGCACGTCCAGCTGCCGCTTCACCTCCATGGCGAAGCGATCGATGGCATATTCAATCTTGACGGGGGCATAAGCGTAAAAATGTCCGAATCCGCCACCGACATACGGCGCGCTGCCCATCTGCCAGAACAGCCACGACAGGCATTCGGCGCGTGCGGCTCTTTC
>CAZBTV010000114.1:0-23599 GCA_964494895.1 uncultured Steroidobacteraceae bacterium
GAAAGATCTAGCGCTTCGGCAGCCTGAGTCAGGCTCAATCCGTTGCGCCACCGCCATCGAAGAAACTCCACAGCATCCATCCGCCCATTCTGTTCCAGCGTCATTTCCCATAGCCGATCAGCGCCCATGTCGATACCGCCGGGCCACACGATACTGTGGCCTCCTTCTCCCTTGCTGGCTTGGGCAAAAGCGGCCTTATCCCGAAGGGCGCGCATCCCTTTGAACTTGTGAACTGGCTCTTGCAAATCAACGGTGAGCGTCTTGCCGTTCACCCAACGTATGCGCAGCGCGTAATCGCTGGCGGATTTGACGGACGCGATTCGGATAGCTTTCGTCTCGCTCACACCTTTACCCTCGAGAACTTCGCCATTGCAGTTCACCGCCAGAGTCATCCTTCCTCAGAATATGCTTTCCATCGCTCCCGAAGCTCCGCGCGATTTTCTTTCGCCCAAGTCATCGCCTCGGCGATGTCACGTCCATCGGCTTCGCCCGCCCAAATGGCAACAGTCTCGATAGTCACCGCCACTCGCTCGTCGTCGCGAGTGACGATATGGAAATGCGGTGGCGGATGATCCGCAAAGTACATTTCGATCCGGCATCGTCTGAAACGCTTGATGGTCGGCATGGCTATTCTAGTGCACTGTGTGCACCACTGCAATTCTTGGATAATTTCGTAGCGGCGGTGGCTTTTTCGACCGAAGACGCCTGGTAATCAAGCACTTGCCGGCTCCTTCATTTCCGACTCAGCGCCAGCGGCAGGAGGAAATGCGACCGGCTCGTGGAGGAAGTCATCTAGACGGCTCCCGACGTGGGGGTTTCGCTTCTTACTCACGACGGCTGATGAGTGCTGTCAAGCTGCCGTTCATTGCTTCCGAGTAGCCTTCTCCGCGCATGGGCGATCCTGGATCCCCAGAGGAGCCACAAGGATTTCGGCTGGTCGGCG
Source organism: uncultured Steroidobacteraceae bacterium (assembly GCA_964494895.1). Taxonomy (GTDB): domain Bacteria; phylum Pseudomonadota; class Gammaproteobacteria; order Steroidobacterales; family Steroidobacteraceae; genus 13-2-20CM-66-19. The sequence continues at coordinate 944 of CAZBTV010000114.1, forward strand.
GGCATATGGCTTATTCAGCTACCGAGGAGGGTTAACCAAACGGTGGTCGGGGCTCGTGTTAGAGTGGACCTCGGCCAGCGCCTCTTGGATCAGTGCCACCGAGACCCCGCGGCGCAGAAGTGCTTCAGTGAGCCCGCTCACCGTCAGTCGCGTGAGTTCCCATTCATCGCGCCTCAGCCCTTCGCTGATGTAGCTCGCCAGTAGTGTTCTGCAGCTATCGAAGCCGCGCATTGGCGCAATCCGTTTCAGCGACTCCATGACATCAAATGGGATTTTGAGCCTTATCGTCGTGGCTTGGTTATCCTTCCTTAGACGCCCCCGTATGAGTTTGTTGATCATTCATCGATGCCTTCGATGCGAGGGCCGGGCGCGCACGCGTCTCTGGGGTGTCTGCTGCTTGCTCGATGTCGTGAAGACGACCTTGCCTCGGTCTGCCTTCACGTCGCGCACGGCCTGGAGCAAGTCGGCACCGAGGTCGCGTTTCGATCGCGCGCGACTAGTTGTCTTTCGGTCAACTTTGGCATCATTCGTCTCCCGGTATCGCTGGCTGGTGCCGCACGCCTGTCTCAGGGGCTGAGTTGCGTTATGATTATATACGACATTCGGTACACGAGCGGATGAGTCAGGGAGAATTGAAAATCTTCATCCCCTGGTGTTTGTCGCGAGCCTTTGGTGGTTCATCGGTTCGGATGTGTGGTCGCACACGTTGATTGACGTCTGGGTTACCGTGTGATTTCGGGCGTCTTATGTAGAGGGTATTCCGGCGTCGTTTCCTTCGTGCGCCCTTGCCGGAAGTGCGCGACAAGCGCCGCCGCGACGTGTTCTCTGTCCGTTAACACACGCGGTAGGTGACGTGCGAAATGACGTACGTCGCCCGCCAGATTGGGTTCGCCCTGGATGTCGAGGGAGTCGGCAATGTTCAGCCACGCGTTGAGAACAGCCTTGCGCGTTTCGAGTAATCTGGCGCGCGCGGGGTCGGAAAACAGTCCGGTGCTCGCTAGCTGGGTGGCGACTTCGCGTGACGCGCTGGCGCACGACGGTGGAAGCGCCGCACTGCTTTGCCCTGTAGATCTGGTCGGGTGTATTCCTTTTGTTCCGACCTCGTAGGGCGCGCGGCGTGGCGTTGGCAGCGATTCCTTGCTCGTGCATCAGCCGGGCGAAGTCCTCACGCCAGTGGCGCAGCATGTCGATGTGCAGCCGACGGCCATCCTCGCTTTCGGCTTTGACGACAATGTGGACGTGGAGGTTTCTTCCGGTCGGTGTGGATCACCATCGCGTAGCGGTGCTGGAGGGCGAACTTCTCGCTCGCGAATTTCCGCGCCGCCGCCAGAACCTGGTCTGGTGGCGTGGGAGAGGGCATCGAAAGAACGATGTTGTGGACCAGCTTCGTGCGACGGGCGGTCGTGCGGCCATCCCTTGGGGCGCGGTACTGACCGGCTGATAGTTGCAGGTGCCAGTCTTTCAGGAGCGCATTCTGGGAGTCGCGATCGGTGATGCGCTCGCCTTCATCTATCCGACTCCAGCGTGATGCCGTATGTTGGATAATCTCTGAAGGGAAAGCTACGCGCTCCGGTACCTGGGACGAGCGGACGAGCTTGGCTCGTCCCAGAACGCCGAACGCGATAAACCAGAAACTCGTGACGATGTCACGGAGCGGACCCTTATCGGAGCCGGCGGCTTGGTCGTCGCCGACGAGACAGAATCGGGCGAACGTCACATCGCCTCTGGTACTCAGCTCCGGGTTCCGCACGAGATTCGCGACAGCGGTCAATTTGAAGCTATTCATTGCTCGTCCTCCTTCGCGCCGAGCCCGGCCAGGAACGAGCCGGATGTGGTGGGGTCGGGTCGCAGCAGGCCCATCCGCTCGAGCCGTGACTCGATGGCGCGAACGGTCCGGTTGTGCTTGATGGCGATAAACGGGGGATGGGCTCGCCTCGGGCGATCTCCTCCTTGAGTTCTTGTTCCTCGGTTTCCGTCCATCGCTTGCCCACACTTTCGGGGAGCTGTGCTCGGCGGAGTGCTCGCGCGGTTACTGCGTCCAGCGCTTCGACACCTGTCAGGAGTGCTCGGACAACCCTAGCCTCCAACACCTCGCCGGCCATCTGTTGGTTCAGCCCGGCGGCGCCACAGGAACTTTCCGTTCCACAAGTAGCTGTCTTCGTCATTCAAGGGTCGAACGAACTGCACGTATGGAAACAAGTCGGCGAGTCGCGGCTCAGTGTAGAAAAAGTGCCCCGTTGCTGCGCGTAAAGAAGTCTTGAAGAATGGGATCGGACAGACCAGTCCTCGAGTTTGCCCATGCGCTCGCAATGTCAGGTTTCCCTCGTCCGACTGTTCGATGAACACGGCCATGCTTGCCACTGTGTACATTCCCGTATAGCTCGAAAGCGGCGCACCTTCCGTGGACGAAAGCAGCCGAGGAATTCTAGCGGGCGCAAGGGAGGGACAAGCGGGACCGAAGAGGCTCGCTGCAATTGCATTGCATGACAGGTCGTTCGAGAATGCGAACAAGGCAACTCTTTCCTCGGGATGCACTCGTACAAGCCCATATGCGCCCGGATGCGAGGAGTTGTGCCCGAACCAACCCGAAGCGTAGGTTTTCCATCCCCAGAATATGCCCTGCTCAGCTCCGCTCCATCCCGGCAGTGGGACTGCGGCACCAACCTCCTGTGCGCGCAGGAACTGCTCGCGATGATTTCCTCTCCAGAAGGAGCTCAGGAAAGAGAGCAGCGCCGTAGGTGAGAATTCCACACCTTCACCCGTTGCCGCGCAGAACGCAGCGCCCGGATCCGGGCGGCGGGTCAGCCACGGGAGCTTCTTCTGCCCGTCAACGGAAAAGAGGTGATTACAGACCAGCGTCGCCAGATCTGTCTGGCAGTATCTTTCCATGACGGCAGCGACGATCCAAGCACTCGCGTTTGAGTAGCTGTGTAGCTGGCCGGGACGCCCGATCCTCGCCGCGCCGAGGAGCCGATCACGCAACAGCTCCTGGTCAACGCGACCGCCAGGGGCACGCGGGCAAGTGGTGATCTCGGAGGTATCGAATCCATGCGTATGATCGATGAGGTGCCTGAGAGTAATTCCCCTGGAGTCTGGACTTGTCTCAAAGCCCAGCATGGTCGCCACAAATGTTGGATCCGCGGCATCTGCCGCGCTACAAAGCTCGCGCGCAAGAGCTCCAGTGATCAGTTTGGAGATGCACCCCGGGTTTACCACATCCCTTGCGGTTCGATCATGGCATTGCGGGCCCTTGAATTCCGCCCAGACAGAGCCACCCGAGCACGCCACGCCAGCGATCACGCGAGTAGACGGTCTCAAAACACAGGCCTCCGCCATCCTTTTTTCGAGCGCGTGAGGCTGCAAGAGCAGTGAAATCGATTCGTGGCCTGATTCGCGCGTCGTTATTGCTGCGGGACTGCGTGCTGTTTCTCCAGTTGCGGTGTTGCTCATGCAATCAGCACCGTGGAACCGCGCTCTGACGAACATAGCGAAAGCTCGATTTGAACTGCGCAGACTGCATTTGAGCGTAGGCTAATGCGGGCTGAATTTCCTGCAGCACGGTCGTTCTTACGAGCGAGGACTGCTTCGCGTCCAGAGCATCCGAGTGTTTCAGCTGCGAGTGAAAAAGAGACGCTGGGGACGTGTTTCGATTACCGAAATAGTAGATATACAGCGTTGGCTCGCACATCGGGTACACCAGATTGTGCTTAACCAGCGCGTTGACGAAATGGTAATCCTCCGTCCTGTCGAGCGCCGCGTAGGTGATTCCAAGCTCGCGTACTGTTCTCTTTTCGAAAAAAACACTGTTCTCCCAGAGCCGTTCCCAGCCCAGATAGGCCAGTTCCCTGAAAGAATCATAGATCAACAATCTCGTGAGGATGCTTACCGGCTTCTTCGAGCGCTCGATCGCAAGATACTGTTCACTGATTCTATGCGGACTATACCAGTCGTCGTCATCCCAATTGCAGAGGTATTCACCCGAGGCCACGTCTATGGATATGTTGCGCAGCTCTCCGAGCGTCAGCCCGCTGATATCCATGGCCTGCGGCTTGATGCAAGAGCTGTCAAATGACGCCAAGGTCTGTTGCGTCGACTCATCCCCGGATGGATATAGAACGATGAGCTCCTTGTTGGTGTATACCTGCTCAAGAAAACATCTTATCGCTCTTTTGAGCATGTCTCCCCTGCCGTTGGTGACGCAAAGGCATGAGATCAACGGGAATGAATCCACTGGAGCTCCTCGCTCAAACTGAAGCGCCCGGGTGGGCTCTAAACCTGTACAGCCGGTCCCCGACGACAAACCCATCGAGCTTTTGTGCGCTCGCGTACCTGATGAGGTCGCTCATCCTGTTGATGAACCCGCTGCCTTTGAAGTTTAGCGAGGTGTTGCACAGCACGCCGTATCCTGTACGTTCCTTGAAGCGCTTCAAAAGCGCATGCATTAGCGGGTCCTGGTCCTGAGAAACCGTTTGTGCACGCGCCGAGTTATCGACATGGGTCACCGCGGCAAGCTCAGATGTTCGCACGCGCTGGAAGTAAAGCATGTAAGGACTTGAGCTGAGGGTGCTTTCGAAGTGGATCCTGAAATCGTCCTCCAGGCAGATGGGAGCGATGGGCCTGAACTCTTCGCGTTGCTTGATCTTATTCAGCCGATCTCTGGTCTTCCCGGCGAAAGGCGCCGCGAGCAAAGAACGATGACCCAGCGCTCTGGGTCCGATTTCGTAACGTCCCTGCACCCAGGCAAGCACGCAGCCTCGCACCAGCAAATCGCAGATTTCACCCAGGTCCAGTGGCTCCGACTCAACGTCCGCAGGTGGGGCGATATCGTGCACAAACAGCTCGCCCGCATAAACCGACCAGCTGACTTTTGCATTGCCCGTGAAACATAGTTGCGCGTCTATTGCCCCGCCAATTGCGACACCTGAATCGTTCGTGCATGGTGGGACAAACACACTCGAGAACAAGCCACAGTCGGCCCAGCGTGAGTTCCACTCACAGTTCAGACCGCAGCCACCGGATATCAGCAACGGCAGTCTCTTCGTCAGGTTCTCCTTTGCGAAGGTGAAAAAGCGGGCAAACAGGGCATCCGAAAACAAACGTGCGATGTTGCGAAAGGCTTCTGACCTCGGACCTGCATTGCAGATCGGATCGTCCTTGAACCTCGACTTATGTGCCTGGTAGCGTGGTCCGCTATATACCGGCGGCATCGACAGGATGGACTCGATGAGCTCCGATTGAGTCGCGCTTGCGCTGGTCTGAGTGCCATACGCCGCGAGCGCCATGAGCTTTCCCGCATCTTCCATCCGAATCACGGTCGGAAACATAGGCACCAACGGGTCTGCCAGGCCGTAGAGGAACGCATACTTGGTTCCCGGCTCATCGAGCACATCTCCTATCTTTGTGATCACGAGATTGCTATCGATGTGATAGAAGGCGCCGAGCATTCCTTCCCAGACCAGCACGTAACAGGGTTCCTGCGCAATTTCCGACAGCCCGTAGCTGCAAAGAATGTGTGAGCGCTCGTGGGACGTGTGAAAGACTCGGACCTCTTTGCCGGCAATCTCACAGTGCGATCGGCGCATAGCATCGCTGCCGATACCGACATAGCCCGCATCGGACCGGGCAATCGGCAGATCGCCGGAGTTCGTGTGCCATCCAGAGATCGCTATGGCATCCGGCACCCCCCCCAGCTCCAAGGAGCGAATGAAAACATTGGGTGACAGCACTGCGTGCCGGGAACCGCTGTCTTTTTCAGCCTCGAGCGCGAAGATGAGCTGCCCGCCATCGATCAGAGCAGCGCACCCGTCGTGTCCGGCATTGTAGGCAAGAATTTTCATACCTTAGCGCCACCTTCTTCGACCAAGAGGCAACAACCACGCGGGAATGGAAAAGCGATAGCAGCATGCTCGCATTTCTTTTCCTTGAGCGCTATAGTTTATCACTATAGTTTAGCGATGATTTGTGAATGTGCCGAGACCCTGATGATACTCAACAGCCGCGCGCATCGTGCTTGAGCTTCTAAAGGCCGTGCGGTGGTCGCAGGGACTCGGCGTTTCAATAATCAACGAGCGTATGTAGCAATTGAATATCAACGACATCTCAGCGCGGCTGATCGCTCACATTGCGGATGTTTGCGAAATCGATCCGGGCCTGCTGAGCAGCGAAACGAGCATCGAATCCATCGGCTTTGACTCACTGTCGCTGCCCAGAATTTTGCACATACTGGAGGTGGAGTTTGCAATCCGATTTCATGAGGACGACCTCGCCATATTTCTGGGCGCGCGGACCATTGGTGCCTACATCGAGTTGATTGAGCGCACACTGAAGCGCTCAGCCGAGGTTCCACCTTGAAGAGGGTCGTCATCGCCACTCTCGGGTCCCTGGGCGATCTCTATCCGTTTCTATCCATCGGCAAAGCCCTGCAGGGGGACGGTCACGCCGTCATTGTGGCCGCCAACCCCATCTATCAGGCGATCATAGAGTCTCATGAGCTGACCTTTACCCGACTGGGAACTGCTCAGGAGCCGATGATCGTGCCGAGCCAGTCGCTGGATCCGACCCTCGCGTTCATTGAACACGTCAACTTTTCGCAGCTGGAGATACTGCTGCAGGACCTTCTGCAGTCGACAAGAGGGGCCGACGCGATCGTCGCTCCGTACCACGTCGTACCGGCTCATCTTGTGGCGGAGTACCGCAGCATTCCTTATATCGCGTGTGCCCTCAGTCCGGCGCACTTGGCGCCGAAACCCGGCGCCAGGTGCGCCGGTACCGACACGCCGATTCGGCTCAAACCACCCCCACGCTGGCACGCCGCGTTGACACAGGTGCGGGCACAACTGGGTTTGCCACGCAAGATTCTCCCCTACAGCGAGATCATGAACGCGCCGACTGCGATTCTGGGTTTGTTTCCCCTGTTTCTTCTCCATTGTGCCGCCAGCAATTTCGCGCGACTCCGGGTTGTCGGATATCCGTTCCTGCCGTCCCGCAATTCCGGCGCAGATGCAGAGCTGATTGAATTCTGCGCGGGCGGTGCAGTCGTCGTTTCGTTTGGATCGCACATGGATCGGCAAAGGGCGGATTTCCTGTTCAAAGAATCGGTTGCGGCATGTCGCTCCCTTGGTATGAAGTGCTTATACCTGAGCCGGTTTGTGTGCCGATCCGCAGGTCTTTCAGCCGAGCGGGACCTATTGGTCCGGGCATACATCGATCACGATGCCGTCTTTCCGCTTGCCACAATGGTTGTCCATCACGGCGGGATCGGAACCTTGATGCAAGCGTGCAAACACCAGGTTCCCATGGTGATCGTTCCGTTCCAATACGACCAGCCCTATCATGCCGCACGAATGGCGCAGTTGGTCGACGCCCCTTTAGTCCCGGCAGGCGAGTTTTCCCGAGATTTTCTGTGCCGGGCTCTGCAACGCGTGCAGGCGGGAAGTCGCTCCATGCGTCACGCGCTCGCCGATTTGGCAGCGGATATGCCGAATGACGCTCGTCAGTGCGTCCGTGAGATCATATCCCTTATGCGCAAGGATTGCGGCACGGGATCGATAAAGACCTGACAGCCCGCTACTCTGTTTATTTATATGATTTTGTTATACATGATTTGATTACACATCATCGACACGCCAAAGACTGATGTGATTGTGCAAGATGCTCAACAAAATAAGGTGTCACGTGTTTGCGGATAAGCAGCTCATCGAGCAAATCGTTATCGAAGCGATCACCGCCGCATCAAGCGCCGGCGCTATACTGACGCGCGACACTGAAGTATTTCAGGTGGTGGATTCGCTGGGTCTGGTGACGGCGCTTGCGAATATTCAGGCCGCACTGCATCTGTTACTCGAGCCCGAGCAACTGATCGGGATTTATGCCTGTCGCTCGATAGGTGACCTCGTTCTCACGCTCGAAAGCGCGCTGTCGTAAGCCCAACCTGCTCTCTGTCGAGACGGGGCACGCTGGCCGGCTTTCAGGAAAAATCGCAATACAGCGCACTCAAAGCGGAGGAAGCATATCGAAGTGGACAACGCGAGTCTCGCCGACGTCTCTCTCACAATCGCAAGCCAAGCCCAAAGGCGGCGTCGCTTCATCTCGACGCGCGAATGCGTCTCACTTGAATAGTCCATGCGCTTCCTTGTGCAAAAAGACTCTCCTCTCGAGGCTTGAGCTTAGTGGCGCTCTAAACCCCCCAATGAAGCGATACCGCTTTGTAATTGTATCGAGCTTGTAATTGTATCCGACAACAAATCCCACTATAATCACTATAACGCTTTCGCAGTGTAAGCGCAATGCTTTAGCGAAAAACTTTTGCCGAATTTGTAGTGCAACCATTGCGCGACAGGTGTAGCAGTCAATCAAGGGCGAGATGCAGGACTCACATAAACCAAAAGGCAGGCGCGGCTATACAGATGATTTCAAGCAGCGCGCCTTGGACAGACTTGCGAGCGGTGAAGTGTCTCTTCGCCAAGCCGCTCAAGAGTTTAAGGTCAGCGTACCCACACTGATAAAGTGGCGGAAGGAAGAAACCCTCAAGAAAGGGAATCTCGTCAACAGTGTCCTGCCTGCGGCGCTCCCGCCTCACGCGGGCCGGGAGCGCCCCACGACGGAGCTGGAAATGCTTCGCGAGGAAGTGGAACGTCTGAAGCATGAACGGGATCGCTTGCGGTTGGGCGTAGCGATCCTGCTCGGGATTAAGGTTTCCCAATAGCCATTGTAAACCACCGGCACTCAACTGATTACCCTGCTCTTGCCGCTCCGGCAATGCTGGACTTACTTGCGTTACTTACGTCGGCTGATTTCACGCCGACGTATGGTACCGGTCGCTGCGTGGCCCAATCGCACGGATTGAAAGACGCGACATAAACTGCTTCCGCTCGACAGCTTCCAGTCGATAACTGCCCGATCGCTCGCAGCACTCACTCCCGCGCCCAGACGGATCTGCGGCCACGCCCCCCTCCCACTATTTCGCAACACTCCAATGTCGTGAGCCCGCGCGGGAGCACACCTCGCACCGCGGACCCTCATATAGCCGAACTAAAGTGGGACGCAGGGTGGGGCTGCGTGCATCGCTGAGAAAATTGGTGCTATTATCATTTCGCTTTCACAACTTGAGCAGATTAACTAACGATAGTTGTTCAACGGAATGAGTGAAAAAGAGCTACTCGGGAAAATTCAGTTGATCGTCACAGAGATGTTGCTCCGAAAGGGACATGCTCCGGTCGAGTTTGATGCGCAAGCGGAGCTTCTCAGCCGCGAAAGTGGTATCGATTCACTTGACCTTGCGTTATTGGTGCGCGAACTTCAACGCATCACAGGAAAGGATCCCTTTCGGAACGGGTTTGTGCCGTTTCGCGATGCCGGAGAGCTGGCGAGGCTCTACATGCAATGAGCACAAGGGCTCACGCGCTTCTTCTATCAGTTGAAGACGAGAGCCTGCTTGTCATGTGCGGGTCGGTCGGCACTACATACGCGCGAGTACGCAAGCAGTCGGAGGAATTGTTTGAGAAACTGAAAGCGCTGGCGATCAACCGCGCCGTGGTTTGCAGCGACAGCCCCGTACACCTGCTGCGTGCTATTCATGCGTGCGACAGGGCGGGTATCGAGCTCTTCATCGTACATACGGCGCTTTCGCCGAGCTATCTGCGGTCTTTGGTGGAGTCTCGTCATATCCAGATGTTCATTGGCGAGCAGGATGAATATGAGCCACGCGAGGGGGTTCCGTCAGCCGGTTCGTATATCCATGTGATGACGTCAGGAACTTCCGGGCCGCCGAAAATTGCGACCCATACGCTTGGCTCCATTCTCAATCGCATCCGTGTGTGTCATGAAAGCACCGAAATGCGGAAGGCGAGATGGTTGCTTACCTATCAGCCGACCGGCTTTGCGGGGTTGCAGGTCATCCTGACTGCCGCAGCAACATGCGGTTGTGTGGTAGTACCTGCTGACAGGAGTGTGCGGGCACTGTATGAAGCCTCGCGAGACGCTGCAGTGACGCACGCAAGCGGTACGCCGACGTTCTGGCGAGCGTTTCTCAACATCTTCCGTCCTGGTGAGCAGCGGTTCTGCCAGATCACCCTAGGGGGAGAGCGATGTGATCAAGTGTTGTTGGACCGCCTTCGAGCAGCATTCCCGGGTGCTCGGATCTCACATACCTATGCATCGACCGAGGCGGGTGTGGTCTACGCGGTGCACGATGGGCTCGAAGGATTCCCCAGTGAGTGGCTGGAGAATCGCAGCCGTGACATCCAGCTTCGGGTTCGTGACGGGGTATTGCATGTGAAAACTCTCGGCGCCATGAAGCAGTATGCTTCGGCCTCGGAGCGGCCGTTCTCAGACGACGGATGGATTCGGACATCGGATCGCTGCGAAGTCATTGGAAATCGCGCATACATCGTTGGACGATGCGATCGGGAAGTCAATGTGGCTGGGTTCAAAGTCAATCCCGGCGAGATCGAAGCGTTTCTCCTGACACTTCGGGCAGTCGTCGAAGCCAGAGTGTACGGCATTCCCAGTCCGATATGCGGCCACGTGATCGCCGCGGACGTCGTCCTATCCGACTGCGGGCATGTCGAAGCGCTTCGAACAGACATACTGGCGGCCTGCAGTGTTTCGCTAGCGCGGCATGCGGTGCCACAGATTCTGAATGTCGTCCCCAGTATTCAGACCGCTCCTTCGGGCAAGAAGCAGCAATGACAGCGGGGGCACACATACTGGTCACGGGAGGCAGCCGCGGACTGGGCGCGCACCTCGTACTGGGGCTTTTGACGGATGGTTATCGGGTTTCCACATGCAGCCGTTCGAAGACTCGCTTCATTGATGGCCTCATGGCGAACCCGGCATTCGGCGAGAGATTCTTTTGGAAGAGTTGCCAGGTCGGTGAGGCCGAGGACGTCGAGAATTTCGTGCGGGCCTGCGTGGAATGGGCTGGGACGGATGGCCTTTATGGAATTGTGAACAACGCCGCCACCGCGCAAGCAGGCATTCTCACATCCTTTCCGAACATTGAAGCGGAGCGCATTCTGCGCGTGAACCTGCTGGGCGCCATTCAGATCGCACGAGCGGGATCCGAGTATTTGCTTCGCAATGCGCTCGGTGGGCGGATTATCAATATCAGCTCGATCGTGGGCCTGCGTGGCTATAACGGTCTCAGTGCCTATAGTGCATCGAAGGCCGGCATGGATGGCCTAACACGCTCGCTTGCGCGGGAGCTGGGGCGCCGCTCGATCACGGTCAACAGCATTGCACCGGGTTACATGAAGACCGATATGTCTTCATCATTGAGCAGCATGCGTGTCGCAAGGATCGTGCAGCGCACGCCGCTTGGGCGTCTCGCAACCGAAGCGGATGTATTGGGCGTTGTGCAGTTTCTGCTGAGCCCGGCTGCTTCAATGATCACTGGACAGACCATCACGGTTGATGGGGGGGTGACTTGCTGAATGGCTGACAGCCAGGGAAAATACTCTCCGGTGCCGGCGGACTTCGCAGTTCCGGCACGCGCAAGGGCTGCTATCCTGCTGCTGGTCAGCGTAGTATTTTACACCCTCTGCGAGCCCCTTTATATAATACAACTGCTGCTCGCCACCATCTGCGTATTCTTCGTCGCGCTGCAAATCGACGTCGCAACAGGAGCAAGAAGAAAAACGCTCCTCAAGCTCGGCATTCTTCTGGCGCTATCCAATTTGTTCGCATTCAAGTACGCATCCTTCATAAACGAGAACGTTCGATTCGGATTCAGCCTCCTCCACCTGCACTATCCAATCCCACCCTTTGACATTGTTCTTCCGATCGGCATCTCGTTTTATACGCTCCAGTTGATCGCATACATCGTGGATGTCTATCGGGGCGAGCGGCCTGAGCGCAGCTTCGTAATCTTCGCGCTGTTCGTAACCTACCTGCCGAAGCTGATCGCGGGACCGATAGAACGAGCCAGACACCTGCTGCCGCAGTTGCATGCGTGCGCCGTTGCGGACCGGCAGCAAGTAATGCATGGCATTCAGCTGGTGCTGTGGGGAGCTTTCAAGAAGCTGGTGATCGCTGATCGCTTCGCCCCGTTCGTCGACCGCGTATATGACTCGCCACATCTGCATGACGGCGTATCATTCACGATCGCCACGTGGATGTACGCATTCCAGATCTATTGTGATTTCAGCGGCTACGCTGACATGGCCAGAGGAGCCGCCGGCGTGCTCGGCGTTCGATTGACATCGAATTTTGACAGGCCGTATTTCGCAACCTCGGTGAAGGACTTCTGGAAACGATGGCACGTATCGCTGTCATCCTGGCTGACTGACTATGTCTATACGCCATTTATCCGTCAGCGCCTGTTCGGCATCAGTTTTTTCAACCTGATGCTCGTCGGAGTCATGATCACATTCATCAGCAGCGGACTCTGGCACGGCGCCCAGTGGAAGTTTGTCGCCTGGGGCGCGCTGCACGGCGCATATATGGTGGGATACGTACTGCTTCAGCGCCCGAGCCGGCTTCTGACCGAGAGACTTGGAATTCAGTCGGGATCACGAGCGATCGTCGCATTGAAAGTCATGCTGACGTTCAATCTCGTTTGCATCGCCTACGTATTGTTCAGGGCTGCCTCATTACAAGATGGCGGGTACATACTGAGCCATCTGTTCGATGGTTGGAGCAACGCAGGCGCCACTATCCTGTCCATAGTCGCCGAGGGTGGCATCCAATTGGCATTGGCGACAGGCGGAGCCAGCTTGGTTTTGATCGTCGAGGCAATGCCGTCAGAGCGCGCGCGCACGTTTGGCTCACTGGTTCTCGTTCGATGGCTCTGTATTGGCCTTTGCGCGGCTACTGTGATTCTCGTGACACTCTTGTATGGAGCCGACAGGCCCTTTATCTATTCCAGGTTCTGATGCGTATACCCGGGCAAGCTGCTGGTTGCGCTCGCATGTCAGCACTCACCACCGCCTGACTGCGTCGCTGGTTGTCGTTCCGACCCGTTAGCCAAGACGGAGCTTGCAGCAGTGGACGGCCGCTCACCACCGCCGGCTTTAAACCCACGAACGAGCTTCCTCGCAGGACTTCGCTCGACACCGTCAGGCCGGCTTTTGTTTTGAAGCACGTCGCGAACCGCGTCTCGCACAGCGTCGAGTGTGTCCTGCGAAACTTGGTCTCGGGGGAGTAGTACAGCGATGGTCTTTTTCTGGCCCCTGATGCGAAACAGTGGCGTTCCATCTTCGGCAGTGACGACTTCGTCACGAGGCCTGGTACGAACCTTTCGACCTGTCACGGCTGCGTCGAGAAGCTGTTGATAGACATCGACGGCCGAGGGTCTTGGAGTGGAGGATGATACCAGGGCGCGAGCGCGGGCAATTGTGGCTTGCCTTCTCCGGGTATCTTGCAAAGCTCTCTCGAGGTCAAACCCCCAACCTTCACGTATTTCAACGGGATTTGGGAACGCGTTGACCACCACGCTGGGGAGGCGTGCGAGTGTCAACAATCGTGAGACCTGAGATTGGGAAATTCTCAGCGCCCTGGCCAAGTCATCTTGAGATTCAAAGTAGCCCGCGCGCAGACAGCGGGCAAAGCTCAAGCCCCGTTCGTACGGGCTCAAATCCACACGCTGCCGATTCTCGATGTCCATCGCTATTACGGCCGCACGGTTTGTCATCTCGCGCACCTCAACAAGCAGCGGAACATTGAGGTGACGCGCAATGAACAATCGCCGCGCGCCGCAGATCAGTTCGATATCGTGATCGGGATCACCGTGCAGTGGGCGCCCCAACGCGGCAACGAGCTGGCCGTGCTCGGAGAAGCTGCGGATCTCCGTATCGCAGGTGTTTTCATCGATTACATGATCAAGACGATGGTGCAAATCCCATACTCTGCAACGGAACGGATTGGCAGAGACGATGTGAGGTTTGAGCGTCATATCCCTGGAGAGTGTATTTCAGTGTAAAGTAGATATAGTTTATCGATAAAGTGATGCATGACACACCATTCGAATGCACGGTGTACTCCTATTTGCCAGACAAGGCACCATCTGGCTCGAATCCAGCGATATCGTGGCGTATGACACTGCTGGGCAGCGATAATGCAACCAAGGAAATTTCAATAAAGAAATAAAATTAGTCACTGTTGTTTCTGGTAAAGTAATAAGAAATTAAAGTTGAGCGTAGGATGGTGTCACCCGCCTGTATGTTATGCAGGCTGCATAAGCGCAAACCGTTGATTTCTTGGTATTCAATCGGATGCGGCTGCGAAAAGCGCCAGCTCCGGTGCAGGAAGCCGCCTCTCGGAAGGCTTGTCCCGGCGCGCGGCGGGAGATAGCTGCGATCGAGATTGCCGGCAACAATCTCAGTGGTGCCGCGAACGACGGCCTATCTCGATGCTGTTGCGGGCGGGGAGGCCGCGGAGGTTCTGGTGAAAGAGGGGGCGTTCGTCAATCCTGGCCAGATCCTGCTGTTGCCCGCGCTGTCGCTCTCGGTTCCCAGTGGCGGTCTTACCTACGCCGTTTGGACCAAGGAAGGCGAAGATCCCCCCCTGCAGAAATGTCGAATGAGATGCCATCGACTGCGGTGATATCCGCAAACTTACGGGTCACATTCTCGGTGAGGATCATTCAGAGTGGTCAAGGAATCCGCCGGCGTGCTTTGCCGAGCGGGCAGTGCCCGAAGGTTCAGCGGCCCGATTGTTTTCACGCACGAGTATTACGACCGGTTTGTAGTTGCGCAGTTCGACTTCGTCGTATCCGGCGTAGGTACAGATGATGAGGATGTCCCCGACCTGCGCTTTTCGAGCGGCAGCTCCATTCAACGAGATCTCGCCCGAGCCGCTGCGGGCTTCGATGATGTAGGTGTTGAAGCGCTCGCCATTCGTAACGTTGTAAATCTCGATGTACTGATTGGGCTGCATGCCCGAAATCTGCAGCAGGTCTCGATCGATTCCGCACGATCCTTCGTAGTCGAGGCAGGCGTGAGTCACGCGTACGCGGTGGAGCTTTGCCTGCAGCATGGTCCTGATCATATTTGGTTGTCCTTTTTTCTGAAAATCCAGAACATTGGGTATATCTATACGCACTGGGCCCAATGGAAATCCGAGTTTCCGTACAGGTTGTCGAGCACGGTCAGTTGCTTGAAGTGTTGACCTATGACGTACTCTTCTACCATTCCCATTCCGCCGTGAAGTTGAATTCCGTTGGCCGCCACGAAGCGGGAGGACCGCCCGACGAGTGCCTTGGCCGCCGAGGCGGCTCTAAGGCGTTGCGCGGCATCCTCCGTTCCGGCGAATACTGAGAGTGTCCTGTGTGTGATGGACCGCGACAGTTCCAATTCGATGAGCATGTCCGCCAGGCGATGCTGCAGAGCCTGGAATGTGATGAGAGTCGTGCCATAAGCGCGGCGGTTCTTGAGATACGTCGCAGTGACAGCGATCACATCGTCCATCGCCCCTACAGCCTGAGCGCACAGACCCAGCAACATGAACGCGATCGCAGCTTCTATTGCATCCGCCGCCGCCCCTTCGGTCCCTAGCAGAGCTGTTGGCGGAAGGACGACATCGCGGAACTGAAGTTCGGTCGCGCTCGTGCCGTCAAGCAGGCGAAACGATCTCGTAAGGATACCGGGAAGTGTGATGTCGACAACGAATAGGCTCAGGCCAAATCTATCTCCCGCCGCACCGCTCGTGCGTGCGGAGGTCACAACTCGATTCGCGTGTAAGCCGCCAAGCACTGGAGACTTTTTGCCGTTTAGGACGTATTCGCCGGAGGAGCATCTTCGCGCGCTCGTCCCCACGTAAGAGCAACTTCCGCCGTCACCGGGTTCTGAATGTGCGAAAGCGAACAAAGTCTGCCCCCCCACCAGGGAGTCAACCATTTGACGGCACACAGACGTACTGACGCTTGCTCGGATGGCTTGTGCAGGGACCACAGCACTCGCAACATAGGGGTCGAGTACCAGTGCTCGACCGAATTCCTCCGCGATGATGGAGTACTCGACAGCAGATCCTCCGATGCCGCCGCAATCCTCGGGGAGTGCTGCGCCAAGCCAGCCGAGTTCTGCGAATAGGTTCCAGTGCGTGCGACAAAAGCCCTGACATTCGCGAGCCACGGCTTGACGCTGCTTGACGCTGTACTGTTCCTTGCAGAACTTCCTGACGCTGTCGCGGAGCACGGACTGTTCTGCGGAGAGCGAGAAATCCATGTGTACTCCTCAGAGACCGATACCGACGGCAGCGATGACGTTACGCTGAGTCTCGCTGGTACCGCCGGCGAGGGTTGCGGAGCGCTGGAATAGAAAGTTGCGTGTGGCGTGCTTCATGAATTCTGACGGAGGTGCAAGTGGGGAGGGCTCGTTTGGTCCGTAGTAGTCGGCGGGACACTCCAGCGCGCGCGTCCCCAACGCCTGCAGCAGGAACTCGCTGATCCGTTGGCGCAGCTCGGTTGCCCTCAATTTGAGCATCGGTGCGAGCGCCTGGTTGGTGGCGTCGGCGGTCTTCGTGTTGAGCAGCCTTAGCTCCATGAACTCGAGCGCCTGGAGCTCGACTTCCAACTGAGCAAATTGGATGCGCAGTGCCGGTTTTGCCAGCAGTGGCACTCCGCGCTCCTGCTCGGTCTCCAGTACGCGACGAGCGCCTGCCAGTATTGCCCAGACCCACCCGAGGCCGGCGACGACCTGTCGTTCGTTGGTCAACAGATAGCGGGCATAGGCCCAGCCTTTTCCCGATTCACCCACGAGGTTCGTCACCGGTGTGCGAACGTTTTCGAGGAGCACCTCGTTCACGTGGTGACCTCCGTCGATCATGATGACGGGTCTCACTGTAATACCCGGCGCACGCATATCCAGCAACAGGAACGATAGGCCCTGTTGTTTGCGGACGCCGGGCGTCTCAATGCGTAGGAGCGCGAACATCATGTCGGCGGTATGGGCGTTCGTCGTCCAGAGCTTTCTTCCGTTGATGATGTAGTGGTCGCGTTCCCGTACGGCGCTGGTGCGCAGGGACATAACATCGGAACCGGCGTCCGGTTCGGAAAAGCCCTGGCACCACGTCTCTTCGCCATTGCGGATTCGAGGAAGGAACCGCCGTTTTTGCTCCGGTGAGCCGAAGGCGCAGAGCACGGGTCCGACGAAATCAGTTCCGATCACATCTGTGAGTGGAGCCTGCGCTGCCGCGAGTTCCTCGCTGAGGATGCGTCGCCAGTTCGAACGCCAGTTCGAGCCACCCCATTCAGAGGACCAGTGCGGGACGAGCAGCTCTTTCTCGTTCAGTGCCCGGGTCCAGCGGCGTAGGTCGTCGCGGCCGAAGGACGCTTGAGTATGTTCGACGGACAGCCGGTCGGGAAATAGCTCGAGCATCTTGTCTCGAATGTAAGTCCTGACGTTCGAGCGGAATACCTCATCGGCAGGATCGATCTCGAAGTCCATTTCGCCCCGGCCTCATCTCACTGGTGAAGGATCTGACGCACGATGCGGAGGATGCGCGCCGATGAAACAAATCTTCCTTCAACGAAACAGCACTGGCAAGCATTACAAGTGTGAATTGGCGGTGCGGAGTTGAGTTGACAAAAAGTGATATTGCTTTCAATCATGCCGGCGGCGAATTGATCGGCAAGGCTCGAAATGGGAGGGCGGATAAGGTACGTTCAATTCAAGGGAACGTCGGTCCATGCTCAGGACGGAATCGCGGACCTTGGAGTTGTAGCAGTTCGCCATCCTGTTCCCGCGGCCTGTTGTCAGAGCTCGTGTACAGGGTGCCGTGCTGCGCCCATTCTCTCGCCTTCGTTTTTGCAAGATGGACCGTTTGATTCGCGAGAAGTCGGCGTACCCGGTCCGCTCATTTCATTGGAGACGCAGTCAAGTTCGTATGTATTGATTGAGCAGTAAGAAACGTCTGAAAGGAGCTCTATATGGAAGAAGAAGATCGAGTTGGGACTTGGACTGTGCTTGTCAACGACGAGGAGCAGCACTCGCTGTGGCCGAGCCGGAAACCAGTCCCGGCGGGTTGGCATGGTGTCGGTGTCTACGGCTCGAAGCAGGACTGCCTCGATTACGTCGAGCGAGAGTGGAAGGACATTACACCTCTCAGTGTGCGCAAGGCGCTCGCGGCCGGAGGCCCGTCCAACGACTCAACTGCCGTATCGTGGAGCGACGCGCCCCGCGGTTCTCTTTAGAGGAGTCACAATGCACAAGGATGTGGGGACTACTTCAGGCGCTCGGCCGCGGGAAATGCGGCGAGCGCCGCTTTCCTTTGCCCAAGAACAGTTTTGGTTGCTTGAGCAGATCACCCCATCCGGCGGTGCTTACAATCTTTCGGTGGGGTTGAGTATTCTTGGGCCGCTGAACGTGATGGCGCTTCAGGAGGCGCTCAGCGAGATTGTGCGTCGCCACGAAGTCCTGCGCACCGCTTTTGCCAACGATGCAGTGCACGGCGCACAGATTGTGTTCGAGCCCACGCCGCTGAATCTCACCGTCCTCGACATCAGTGCGCTAACTCCTGTTGAGCGTGCGAAAGAGTGCGAGTTACTTTCTAATGCAGAGACACAGCGACCTTTTGACTTGTATACGCCACCGCTGTTTAGGGGAATGCTGATCCGCAACTCGGCGGACGATCATAGGTTGATCATCACCGCACATCATGCAGTGTGTGACGGATTGTCGCTTTCAAACATTCTGCCAGCGGAGCTGAAAATTCTGTATGGCGTGTTCGCGACGGGGAAGCCTTCGCCTCTCGCGCCGCTGACCCTACAGTACGCCGACTATGCTTCGCAAGAACGCGAGAGCCTGCAGGGTCCGGCTCTGGATAAGCGATTACAATTCTGGAGGCAGTATCTGCACGGCTGTTCTCATCTTGATATGCCCGCGGATCACGAGCGCCCGGCGCAGCGGAGCTTCCGCGGCCGAAGTCTCGCATTTAGATTTCCAGGAGTGCTGAAACGAGTAGAGCAGTTGCGTCGTGCGGAAGGCGTGACTGTCTTCATGGTGCTGTTGTCTGCGTTAGACGTGGTACTCGCACGCTGGGCGGGACAAAATGACGTCGTTGTCGGTTGCCCGGTTGCGGGTAGGAATCGTCGGGAAACGCTTGGCATATTCGGCATGTTCGTCAACATGATCCCGATCCGGCTCGATGTGTCTGGTGATCCATCGTTCAGGGGGGTGTTATGTCGTCTGCGCGAGGTTGCGTTGGGTGCCTATGCGTACCAGGGAGTTCCGCTGGAAAGAATTGCTGCCGAGCTGCAACTCCAGCGAGACTTGTCGCGGCAGACGCTGTTCGACGTGACGTTCAATTGGCAGGTGGGAGATCGTCAAAATTTTGAGCTGCCCGGGCAGGGAGTCACTGTCGTTCCGGTGAGGTTGGATCGCGCCTTGGTGCCGTTCGATATGTCGTGGCATGTTCTTGAGTTGGACGGGGAGTTGCATGGTTCCGTGGAGTATTCGACGGACTTGTACGACGCCTCGACGATCGAGCGGTTGACGCAGAGTTATCAGCACGTACTACAGGCGGTGGTTGAGGATCCAGGTGTCCCTATTTCGCAATTGCCACTGATGGGTGCGGCGGATCGTCATCGACAGCTGGTGGAGTGGAACGCGACGGTCCGGGAGTATCCGCAGGAGAGGTGTATTCACGAGCTGTTCGGGGAGCAGGTGAAGCGTACGCCGAACGCGGTAGCGGTGGTTTACGAAGGAGAGGAGTTGACGTATGCGCAGCTGAGCCAACGAGCGAACCAGCTGGCGCACTATTTAAGAGAGCAAGGAGTGAGCGCCGAGCAGGTGGTGGGAGTGTGCCAGGGCCGCTCGCTGGAGCAGATTATTTCGATACTGGGGGTGCTGAAGGCAGGAGGAGCCTATCTGCCGCTGGATCCGACGCATCCTGGCGAGCGTCTGAGCGAGATGTTGAGGGATGCGGGAGCACGGATCGTGCTGGTGGCAGGTGGTGCGCACACAGCAGTGCTGCCTGGCGATCTGCGGATCGTGGATGTGCGTGCTCACGCGACGCAGATCAGCGCTTACCCGGTGAGTGCCCCCCGCAGAAGTTGTACGGCCGACAACCTTGCGTATGTGATCTACACCTCCGGCTCGACGGGCCGAGCGAAGGGGGTTGCAGCCATTCACCGGTCGCTGGTGAATCGAGTGTACGCCCAGGAGCGGATTGGCTCATTGCAGGCGGGAGAGGTGTGCTGTCAGAAGACAGCAGTGGGGTTTGTGGATGCAGTCTTTGAGGTGTTCGGAGCGTTGCTCAGTGGCTGCCGGCTGGTCATCGCGGATGAGGAGCAGGGACGGGATGCGCAGCAGTTGCTGAAACTGTTGCGAGCACAGGAAGTGAGCCGTCTGGTGAGCGTGCCTTCGCTTGCGCAAGCGCTGCTGGAGACCGGTGAAGCGCACAGTCTTAGAGAGCTCAAGCACTGGACGCTCAGCGGTGAGGCGCTCAGTGGAGAGCTGTTAAGACAGCTTCAGGGGCAACTGCCGTGGTGTGAGTTTGTGAATGTGTACGGGTGCTCGGAGGTGGGAGCAGATGCAAGCGTGCAGCGTTGCACGGTGCAGGATGCGACAACACAGTGGGTGAGCATCGGTGGACCGCTGCCGAACGTGCGGATGTATGTATTGGACGAGCTGTTGCAGGTGGTGCCAGTCGGGGTGGTGGGTGAGCTGTACATTGGAGGAGAGGGTGTGGCCCGCGGGTACCTTGGGCGCAGCCGGCTGACGACGGAGCGTTTTGTGGCCGATCCGTTCGGGGCTGCGGGCTCTCGGCTGTACCGCACGGGAGACCGGGCGAGATATCTGGCGGATGGGAAGCTGCAGTACCTGGGTCGGGTGGATGATCAGGTGAAGGTGCGCGGTTATCGCATCGAGCTGGGAGAGATCGAGTCGAAGTTGAAGGCGCATCCACAGATCAAGGATGCCGTCGTGATTGCCTGGGAAGACAGGCAAGGTGAGAAGCGGCTGATCGGGTACTTCACGGTCAGGTATGAAGCGATACCCAGCGCCCAAGAGCTGCGCTCTCACCTGAAGGTGAGCCTGCCGGAGTACATGGTGCCGCGGCAGTTTGTGTTGCTGGAGCGGTTGCCGTTGAGTGCCAACGGCAAGCTGGATCGGCGTGCGTTGCCGGAGCCGCAGGCGTACGCAGAATCGGTAGCACAGTATGTGGCGCCGGCGACACCGACCGAGGAAGTACTGGCCCAGATCTGGGCGGAAGTGCTGCAGCTGGATCACGTCGGAATGGAGGATAACTTCTTCGAGCTAGGGGGGCACTCGCTGCTGGGCATGCGGGTGATGGCGCGAGTACGTGATCAGTTCCAGGTGGAGCTGCCGCTGCGAGTGCTGTTTGAAACGATCGGTACCGTGCGTGATCTTGCTGCGCGGATCGAGGCAGCACGGCGCGAGCAGCAGGGGTTGCAGCTGCCGCCGCTGGTCAGTCGTGGTGACTACACCGGCGAGCTGCCGCTGTCGTTCACGCAGGAGCGGCTGTGGTTTCTGGAGCAACTCGAGCCACTCGGTGGCACGTACAACGAGTCGCTGGCACTGCGGTTACAGGGAGATCTGGATATTGAGGTGTTGCAGAGAAGTTTTACGGAGCTGATCCGTCGGCACGAGAGTCTGCGCACTTGCATCCGCAGCACGGCCGAAGGCAAAGGGGTGCAGGTGGTGCGGCCTGCAGGGGACTTTGATCTTCGCGTGCATTCGCTGGAGGACATGGGGCCGCAGCAGCGGCAGGCACAGGTACGGCAGCGGGTGCAAGAGGAGTTGCAACAACCTTTCGATTTGAGAGAGTCGGTGTTCCGTGTCTTGCTGCTGAGGTTGGCGTCTCAAGAGCACATCCTGCTGATCACGATCCACCACATCATGTCGGATGTGTGGTCTCTGTTAGGGGTGTTAAGGCACGAGCTGAGTGTGCTGTACACCGCATATGTGAGAGGTGAGCCCTCACCGTTGGCACCGCTTGAAGTGCAGTACGCAGACTATGCGTTGTGGCAGCGACAGTGGTTGCAGGGAGAAATACTGGAGAAGCAACTCTCGTACTGGCGCAAGCAGCTGTCGGGGATGTCCGCAGCGCTGGAGTTGCCGACGGATTATCCGCGCCCGCCCACTCCGAGCTATCGTGGGGCAGTGCATGAGTTCACGGTGCCCCCCGGGGAACTGCAGGCGCTGCGGGCGCTAGCACATCGCGAACGGGTGACGCTCTACATGGTTTTGCTGACAGCATTCCAGGCGTTACTGGGCCGCTGGTGCAACCAGCAGGATGTGGCGGTCGCTTCACCGATTGCCGGACGCACGCACCCGCTGACCGAAGGGCTGATCGGCTTCTTCGTGAACACGTTGGTGATGAGGACGGATCTGTCGGGAGATCCGGATTTCCGGGAAATGCTGCAGCGGGTGCGTGAGACTGCACTCGGTGCGTACGCACATCAGGAGGTGCCGTTCGAGAAGGTGGTCGCGGAGCTGCAGCCGCAGCGGGATCCGTCGCGCCAGACGCTGTTTCAGGTGATGTTCGCGCTACACAACCTGCAGCTGAGGCCGCTAGAGCTGCCGGGACTGATGGTGCTGCCACTTGCGACAGAGCATACGAGCGCGAAGGCAGATCTGAGGCTGGATTTTTTCGAGAGTGAGGCCGGGCTATGGGGCCGAGCGGAGTACGCGACGGACCTGTTTGAGGCCTCGACAATCGAGCGGTTGACACGGAGTTATCGGCAGGTGCTGCAGGCGG
>CAZBTV010000115.1:0-21397 GCA_964494895.1 uncultured Steroidobacteraceae bacterium
CAAGCGCGGGTCACCGATCCGGGTCCCGAAGCGACGCAGGAACCAGTGGCCCTGCAGGCGGCCATGGGAGGGGCAAATGCGCTTTAAAAGTCTGCGCGGCATGATAGGGCGCCAATCGTAGCAGAAACAATCGCTCACATTTGCGGTGCAAATCTCTGCCTTTGGAATTAGGCCCGGGCCTGGGGGAACGAAGCCTGGGCTCCGCGCGGCCGTGCCGCGCCAATAAACGAGAGACGACATCCAGTTGGTGACGTATCGCCTTGAGCGAACTTGGAGCTCCTGTAATATGCCCGCCGTCGTCAATGCTTGGGGTCACTTGGATGTGGGAAATCGTGCGGGCTGGTGGCCCGCTGATGTGGCCGATCATTCTATGCTCAATCATAGCCGCCGCCATTGTGCTCGAGCGGCTCTGGACGCTGCAGGATAAACGGGTGTTGCCTCCGGAGCTGCCACAGCAGGTCTGGAAGCTCATCGAAGCCAACCAGGTGAATGACAAGGTCATTACCGCATTGGAGCAGAACTCTCCGTTGGGCAAGGTGCTCGCCGCGGGACTCGCGAACCGTCATCGGCCGCGCGAGATTCTCATGGAGCGCCTCGAGGATACGGGGCGCCATGTGGTGTGGGAGCTCGAGCGTTTTCTCAACACGCTGGGTACGATCGCGGGCATCGCGCCGCTGCTGGGCTTGTTGGGCACCGTGACGGGCATCATTCATTCGTTCAATGCCATTCAGGCCGGCGGCATGGGCGATCCCCGCGCGCTTTCGGGTGGTATTGCCGAAGCTCTGATCGCCACGGTTGCGGGACTCTGTGTGGCCATTCCCTCGCTCATCGCTTACCGTTACCTTCGCGGTAAAGTTGAACGCATCGTGGTCGGAATCGAGAAGAACGCGATGCGTATGGCCGACGCCCTCGAAGCCGCGCAATCGCGCGAGCACCGGGTGCCAGCGTCCTCGGCCGCGGTAGCCGCTGCTTGATGAGCCTGCTCCCTTCCCGTCGGCCCGCAGCGCCGCTGCATGTACGGGTCGCTTCGACCCCGAGAAAAGTTGGCCGTAGGCCTCAACTATGAATCTGAAGCCACGGCGCCACGAAGAGCCGGAGATCAACGTCGTGTCGCTCATCGACGTGGTGCTGCTGCTCGTCGTGTTCTTCATGCTTTCGAGCCGTTTCACGGATGAGGGCCGCGTCCGCGTTCACCTCCCCCAGGCGAATGCGGTTCCGCCCCAGACAGCTCGAAGCGAGCCGCTCGTGGTGACAGTCACCCAGGAAGGGAGCTACCGGGTGAACGAAAAGGAGCTCATCAACTCCAGTCCGGAGACCCTGCGGGCGGCTCTGCTGAAGGAAGCTGGGACGAATCGTGCGATCCGAGTGACCATTCGCGCCGATGGCCGCGCTACCCACCAGTCCGTCATTACGGCCATGGATATACTTGGTCGCCTCGGCTTTGAGGACCTCAACATCGCTACGGTCAAGGAAGGGCCGGCAGGCAAGCCTTGAACGACGTTGGCGGGAGGAGCTCGACGGCGCCGCCGGCGGCGGATAGCGCGTGGCGTTCTTATAGGCGGCTACTCGGGTATCTGCGGCCCTACCGTGGGCACTTCACTATGGGAGTGCTCGGCGGGGTCCTGTTCTCCGCCACGATGTCGGCGTTTTCTTTTTACGCCAAAGAGCTCGGTGACCGCACGTTCGTCGAGCGCGATCCGCGTACCATCGTGTGGTTGCCGCTGGGGCTGATCGCTCTGTTCGTGTTGCGCGGCCTGGGCGACTTCACCCAGACGTATTTCATGGGCTACGTGGGGCGCCGAATCGTCAGCCAGCTACGCTCCGAGGTGTTTCACCGCATCCTGACGCTGCCCATCGGCTACTTCGACCGCAACGCTTCTGCCACACTGCTCTCGCGCCTTACCTACAACACGGAGCAGGTTGGACAGGCCACTACCGACTCGGTGGTGGCGAGTTTGCGCAACACGCTGACGATCCTCTTCTCGATTGGCATCCTGTTCTGGTTCAACGTGAAGCTTGCCCTGGTGGCACTGATACTGGGCCCGCTGGTTGCCTGGCTCGTCTCCAACATCAACCGGCGCTTCCGCCGCTACAGCCGCCGCATCCAGGACTCCATGGGCGACGTCACGCGGGTCGCCAAGGAGAGCTTCGAGGCGCCCCGGCTCATCAAGGTCTACAACGCCCAGGACCATGTCAATCAGCAGTTCGACGCCGTCAACTCGCACAACCTTCGCTCGAACATGAAGCTGATCCTGACGCGCAGCCTGTCCAACCCGATTGTGCAACTCGTAACCGCCAGCGGGATGGCGCTGGTTCTGCGGACGGCGATCGCCGATGTCGTACACCATCACATGTCCATGGGCGACCTGCTCGGATTTGCCGTGGCTCTGGTCAGCATCGCGCAGCCCTTGCGGGACCTGGTCGGTGTCGCCGGCGCCCTGCAACAGGGCATCGCCGCTGCGCAGAGCATGTTCGAGATTCTCGACGAGCCCGCCGAGCCAGATGGCGGAACTTACATCGCCACACGAGTCCGTGGGGAAGTCGAGTTCGACAATGTGTCGTTCTCGTATGCGACGGGCGCGGACGCCGCGGTGAGAGATCTCTCGCTGCGAGTTGCTGCTGGCCAGAGCGTCGCGATCGTCGGCAAATCGGGGAGCGGCAAGTCGACTCTCGTGAATCTTCTGCCCCGGTTCTATGATGTGGCGGCCGGCTCGGTCCGCATCGACGGCCGCGACGTACGCGACTACGAGCTACGCAGCCTGCGCCAGCAGATCGCCGTCGTGAGCCAGGACGTCGTACTTTTCAATGACACCATCCGCAACAACATCGCATTCGGGTTGGAAGTGTCGGATCAAGCTCTGGAGCAGGCTGCTGAAGCGGCTCACGCCCTGGAGTTCATCGCGAGCAAGCCAGAGGGATTCAACACGATCGTCGGCGATCGGGGAGTCACTCTTTCGGGTGGGCAGCGCCAGCGCATATCGATTGCCAGAGCGCTTCTGAAGAATGCGCCCATCCTGATCCTCGACGAGGCAACCTCTGCACTGGATACCGAGGCGGAGCGGCACATCCAGGCGGCACTCGCGCAACTGGTGCGCAATCGGACCACCTTCATCATCGCGCACCGGCTTTCCACAGTGGAACAGGCCGACCGCATCATCGTACTGGACGCCGGGGCCATTATCGAAACCGGAACCCACGCCGAGCTGCTGCGCAGCAACGGAATCTACGCCCAACTGCACCGCCTGCAGTTCAGTAGTTGATCCGTTCCGCCATGGAGCAATGGCTGACGAAGCTCTGGTATGGCGATGACGCGGGATTTTCCTGGCTGCAGCCCCTGTCGTGGCTTTATGGCGCTATCGTCGGCTTACGTCGCGCTGCCTATTCACGCGGTTGGCTCAAAGTCCATCGCGTCGGAGTACCTGTCGTCGTCGTAGGAAACCTCACGGTCGGTGGGACGGGAAAGACACCTCTGGTGATCTGGCTCGCGAGTCGCCTGAGCGAGCAAGGATTGCGGGTAGGAATCGTCTCCCGGGGCTACGGGTCGCGCCCGGAGGCCGAGCCTCGGCTCGTCAGTGAGCGATCAGATTGGCGCGAGGTCGGCGACGAGCCGGCACTGATTGCACGTGGCAGTCGTTGCATCACCATGGTCGGAAGCGACCGCGTTGCGGCGGCGCGCGCGCTTGTTGCGCTGGGCGTCGACGTCATTCTCGCTGACGATGGATTGCAACACCTGCGCCTCGGGCGCGATTGCGAGCTGGTGGTGATCGACGGCAACCGCGGATTTGGCAATGCCAGGATGCTCCCGGCAGGCCCTTTGCGCGAGCCGGTCTCCCGCCTTGCGAACGCCGACCTGGTCGTCGTGAACGGAGTCGCGGAGCACCCTTCGCTGCGGTATCTGGAGACTTTCGGAAGAGCCCAGGCTCTTCGAATGGCGCTTCAGGCGGGTGAGGCGGTGAGGCTAGACGGGCGAGAGAGCTCGCGGCCGCTCGAGGCGTTCCGGGATCGACCGTTGCACGCGGTCGCCGGTATCGGAAACCCTGCGCGCTTCTTCCGCGATCTGCGTGCGCGGGGACTGGACGTCATCGAGCATCCCTTCGCTGATCATCATCCGTTCACGGCTCAGGAACTGGCGTTTGCCGACGATCTGCCGGTGCTCATGACCGAGAAGGATGCCGTAAAATGTACCGCTTTCGCGAACCCGCGTCTGTGGGCGGTACCGGTCGCGGCGGTGTTTGGTGAGGCCCAATCGCGCGAGTTGCTCGAACACGTGATGCGTAAAATTCGCCCTTTGACGGCAACGGAGGTTGGATCCTGATGGATACGCGCCTGCTCGAGATATTGGCTTGTCCCGTCTGCAAGGGAACGCTGAAGTATGAGCGCGAGGCGCGTGTCCTGGTCTGCCGCCTCGATCGCCTTGCTTATCCGATACGGGACGATGTCCCTGTGATGCTGGAGGAAGAGGCCCGGCAGCTGTCGGCCGACGATCCTCTTCTCGAACGCTGAACGGCGGCCGCCCGTGTTTCGCATCGTGATTCCGGCTCGCTACGCCTCGGCGCGCCTTCCCGGCAAGGCTCTCATGTGCATCAGCGGCAAACCGATGGTGCAATGGGTGTACGAACGCGCCTGCGCTGCTGGTGCGGAAGACGTGTTGATCGCTACTGACGATCTGCTCATCGTCAGTGCGGGACACTCTTTCGGTGCGGAGGTCGTCATGACCGAGTCCACCCACGCATCCGGCACCGATCGCATCGCTGAGGTGGCCCGTGCACGGGGCTGGCACGAGCGGGACATCATCGTCAATGTCCAAGGTGACGAGCCTCTCATTCCGCCACAGCTCATCAAACAGGTCGCCAGGCTGTTGGAGGTACACCCGAGCGCGCAGATCGCCACCCTTGCAACGCCTATCGAGTCTCTCGAGGAGATGTTGAGCCCCAACATCGTGAAAGTGGTGACGGACCCGCAGGGCAGGGCGCTCTACTTCAGCCGCGCGCCGATTCCATGGCATCGCGACGGCGCCACTGCCGGGTTGGCAAGTCAACGGCTGTTTGCCGGCTCCCGCCGGCATGTCGGAATGTACGCCTATCGTGTTGGCGCGCTGTTGCGGCTGGCTGCTCTCGAGCCCACGGCATTGGAAAAAGCCGAGAAGCTCGAGCAGCTACGAGCCCTCGAGAACGGATTCGAGATCCGTGTAGCGGACGCCGCGGAGCGGCCAGGGCCGGACGTGAATACACCCGAGGATTTCGAGCGGGTATTGGCATTGGCCGGCCCTCGAAATTGATCTGCTGGCCCTCATTTATGTCGGATGGGGCAGGGCGCGCGATTTGACAATTCTTCACAATTGATCGCTGGTCAATGGAAGGTTGCTGGGGTGCCTATGGAGCAGGAACTTGCCTGGTGGGAAGCCCCTCAAAACGCCGAGGTCGACGTTGAGCCGCAGCCGTGCAGTGTCAACCGCAGCCCGTTCGACCGCGTTTCTTGCTTTATTCGAGAGACAGACCGCTTCACTGATGGAAGCTCATAAAATGAAGACTCGACGCAACAGATTCTGGCGCGCTGGTTTCGGCGCCGTCGCGACCTGTGCCGTAGTGCTGCTGGCGGGGTGCGTGGAAGCTCCCCCTCCGCGACCGTATCCGCCGCCACCACCACCACCGCCGGCTCAGAAGCCCGTCACGGACATTTATGCGTATCCGCAGAACAATCAGAGCCCGGATCAACAGCAACGGGATCGCTATGAATGCAACACCTGGGCGGTGAAGCAGACAGGATTCGACCCGAGCGCGCCGAATGTGCCCCCGCATGACCGCTACCGCGTGGTCGCTGCTGGACCTGCGCCGGGTTCCGGCACTGCTCTGGGCGCGTTCACGGGAGCGCTCCTGGGCGCAGTGGCCGCCGGCCCGCGCGACGCGGGTGCGGGCTTGCTCGTTGGTGCGGTTGCCGGTGGCCTGGTGGGTACCGCTGCCGAGCAGCAGCAACGGGCTGCCGCGGAGCAGCAGGCACAAGCGATCAACAACGCGTACACGGCGCAAGACCTCGCCGCGATCGACGCGCGTGCCTCGAATTATCGTCGGGCCCTTAGCGCGTGCCTTGAAGGTCGTGGCTATACGGTGAAATGACCCAACATGACGAATGAGCAGAAGTCGAGTCCGAACATGAAAGTCCGTCCATGGATCGCAACCTGTGGTGCCCTGGCTGCGGCCTTCGTGCTGGCTGCCGCTACGGCGAGCGCGGATCCTCCGCATTGGCACGGTCACGAGGGTTTTGACCGTCCACACGGCTACGACCACATCGACGGTCGCTTCGGTCACAACCACTACTATCCCGAGCGTGGGTATTACTTCCGCGACATTCCGCGTGATCACTTTGTCGTCAGAGGCGGCTACTACTACTCCGGAGGTATCTGGTACGCCCCCCGCGGACCTGGATTCGTGGTGGTAGGTGCTCCGATCGGCGTATTCGTGCCGGTTCTGCCAGCGTATTACACGACCGTATGGTTCGGAGGCGTTCCCTACTACTACGCGAACGATACCTACTACCAGTGGGTTCCGGAGCAGAATCAGTACGTAGTCGTGGCGCCTCCGGGCGCTGAGAGTACGGCCCAGACCCAGCCGCCAGGCCCGCCGCCGCAGTCGGCCCCCGGCGAGGACATCTTCATCTACCCGAAGAACGGGCAGAGTGAGCAGCAACAGGCCAACGACAAATACGAGTGCTACAAGTGGGCGAACCAGCAGTCCGGGTTCGACCCGACCCAGGCCGGTGGCGGTGTTGCCCCCGAGCAGAACGCAAGTGCCCATGCCGCCTATAATCGCGCCATGGAGGCTTGCCTCGAGGGCCGTGGATATACTGTAAAATAGGTTACGTGAAGATCCTATTCGTCTGCCTCGGGAACATTTGCCGCTCACCGACAGCGGAAGCCGTCTTGCGCGCCGTAGCGGCGCGTGAGGCCCCCGAGCTCGAGATCGAAGTAGATTCCGCCGGCACCGCCGGCTACCACATCGGTGAGCCGCCCGATGTCCGCACGCAGCAAGCGGCCACCCGCCGCGGCTACGACATGTCCCCCCTCCGAGCCCGAATTGTCGAGCCCCGGGACTTCGAGGAATTCGACCTCATTCTCGCCATGGACCGCGACAACCTCGACATTCTGCACCGCCGAGCTCCCCCTCACGCTCGGCACCGCGTCCGCTTGTTCCTGGAATTCACCCCCAACGCCGTCGTAACCGAAGTTCCCGACCCCTACTACGGCGGCCCCAACGGCTTCGAAGAAGTCCTCGACCTCATCGAAGCCGCCACCCACGGCCTCCTGCAACACCTCCGTCAACAAACCCGCGCCGCCTGATCTCCTCGCGGTCGGCCGCTCTTCAGGATCCGCCAACGCGCTGCATCACGAGTTGCGTCGTACCCGCGAGTTACGACACCCTCGAGGCCGTGACTCTGCGCGTGAGAAGGTCAACGTGGCTCCTTGGAAAATGCTGAAGCAATCGCATTGCGTCGCGCGTGACCAAGTTGAATCTAGGCAGGGCCAACCGGGACGCGACGCTGTGCGATTGTGAAGGTACGCCGTAAAAAATCACGGTCCTCCGTGATTTTTTACGACGCGCATTTTCCCAGGAGCCACGTTGACCTTCTCACGCGCAGAGTCACGGGTTCCGATCCAACGGAACGTCAGTTCACGAATCGCCGTGGCGACACGTCCTCTACTCGAAATCCTTCCCGCACCACATCCTCAGGCACCCCATCCCCCCGAGCAAGCGCCGCAACCACACGCCCCATCGCCGGCGAAGTCTGAATGCCATACCCCCCCTGGCCCGCACACCAGAAAAACCCTGCCACCCGTGCGTCAAATCCCACCACAGGCCCACGATCCGGCGCAAAGGTCCGCAACCCCGCCCAGCTGTGGTTCACTCGCCTGACCTCAATGTCCAACGCAGCCTCGACCCGATCAACCGCAACAGCGATATCCAACTCCTCGGGAGCAGCATCGCAGGGAGCACTGGGTGTCTCATCGGCGGGCGAAAGCAGCAACTTCCCAGCCTCTGGCTTGAAGTAAAAAGACTCCTCTGCATCGATCACAGCCGGCCAGCTCCTGACGTCCACGCCCGCTGGTGGATCGACCACCAGCGCCGTTCGCCGCAGTGGCCGCAGACCGAGCGGTGGCACGCCACAGAGCCGCGCTACCTCGTCCGCCCACGCGCCTGCCGCGTTGATCAACACCGGCGCACTGACATCTCCATCAACGAGGCCCGCGCACCACACCCCATCTCGACGCTCCAAACGGTTCAGCGGCGTGCCGGTCACAAGCCGGACACCAGCCGAGCGCGCGGCACGTAAAAAGCCCTGATGGAGTGCATGGACATCGATATCCATGGCGTCGGAGTCGAGTGCAGCCTCCGCCAGATAATCCTTACGTAAGGACGGTACGCGTGCCAGCGCGGACTGCCGATCCACGAACGACATCATCCCACCGGAGGCGCTGATGTCCGCCACCATCTTCTGCAGGTGTTCTCTTTGATCCGTGCGGGCGATATACAAACATCCTCTGTCTTGCAACAGAGGGTGGTCGCAAAATCCCGCGGGAGGATGATCGAAAAAAGCCCGACTTGCGCGGGTCAGCGCGCGAAACTGGGGACCGCCGTAAGTTGGAGTGAACAAGGCGGCGGACCGGCCGGTTGCATGGAGTCCTGGCCGTGCCTCACCTTCGAGCAAACAGACACGACTGCTACGCGAAAGCTCGAAGGCAGCGGACGCGCCGGCAATTCCCGCACCTACAATGATGAAGTCGTAATGCATTGCCCCATCCCTGCGCGCCGTCCGTGGGGCGCACGCGCGCCGCACACCGGCTACGGCTACCGTTACTCAAACGCGCTTCGGGGGAATAGTGCGGGTTTGCCGTGCTCGCGACAAGAAACTCCGGCTTCCACCGGGCCAATGTGACGCACGGCAGGCCGTGCGTCACACGATCGCATCAGTTACTCGTCGCGACGATCACGCGTAGGAGCCGAAGACCAGACTACGAACGGCTTGGCTGGACGCGCCGGCTCAGCGGATTGGGCAGAGGAAGCCGGCTCGAAATGTTCCGCCGCGGTATCGGATGACTGAGAGGGCTCGCGCGGCGTGGAATGCTCGCGCTGAGGCTCACGCTCCTGCGCAAACTCACGTTCCTGGGCGCCTTCCCGCCGCCGCGCCTGCGAGTCGCTCTGTTGGGATACTTCACGGTGCTCCCGAGGCTCATGACTCTCTCGACCTTCGCTGGACTCATGTCTGTCGCGGGATTCTTGCGTCGGCGAAGACTCGTGCGAGCGCGGAGCCTCCTGAGAGCCTCGAGTTTCCTGAGAGCTCCGAGGCTCCTGAGAGCTTCGAGGCTCCTGAGACTCCCGACCCTCGCTAGCCTCGCCTCCATGGCTTCCACGCGAGCCGTGAAAGTCCTGAGATGCGGCTGGTTCGAACGTTTCGCGAGGTTCTCTCTGCGCCCCGGACGGTCTGTTCTCATCCGCGTGCGTATATCCACCCTCGCTCTGACCATGGTGATGATCATGGCCATTGCGCTGACTGTCAGCGCTCAAGGAGGGTTCCGGGTAGTTTCCGCTTCCCGCAGCCTCACCGGTTCCGTTGAGGCCCGAAGTCGCAGCGTCCCGTGATCCTCCCCCGCCACCGCGTCGACCTCGGCGCCGACCCCGTCGGCCCCGCCGAGGCTCGCCGCGCTCACCCGGCTGCCGCTCAGGCCCACGATCTGACCGCTCATGACCTTCGCCGCGAGTAGAGGCCGATGTGTGTGCAGCTGTCCCATCGAGCGGCCGGCTCGGCACGTCTTCAGGATGATTGAGCTCTCCAGCGCGACTGGTGTCGGCGCGCTGTGACTCCGAGCGCGAAGATTCGACGCGACCTCCGTCACCACGGTGGGCATCTCCTCGTCCCCCATCACCCCGTCGCGTTTCAGCGCGAGCGACTTGATGCTCTTGCTCACTACGTCGCTCGGGAGCGCGCTCACGGCGATCCTGGTCGCGGGCTCGCTCGCCACCGCGGTGACGCTCGCGTCCCCCTTCGCGGCCACCCGCACCACGGCCTTCCACACGCTCACGGCTGTCGCGACCCTCTCCCCGATCGCTGCGCTCCGTACGATCGCGGCGCGGACCTCCATCCGCGTGACGATGGCCACGCGAATGCTCGCGACGACCGTCACGGCGCCCCTCGCTGCGTGAGGTACCGCCTGCCACCGGTTTGGCGACGGCAGGTTCGGCCACTGCAGGCGCAGGAGTGACTACCGGCTCTTCGGAGAACAATCGCTTCAGTCGGCCCCAGAAACCACCGCCGTTGGTCATGGGTTCGGCTGGCGGTGGCGGTGTTGGGGCCGCAGGCGTTGGGTGAGCCACGACAGGCGCGGCCGTCGCTGGAAGCAGCGTAGCAACGGCTGCGGTTTCTGCCGGCGGCTTTTTATCGCGTGCGATTCCCGGTTCCACGATCTCCGGTGCCGTGGGCATGAGATAGCTGACCTGCTTGTTCTCAGGCAGCTCAGCCTCGTCGTCACGCAGCCGCTTGATCGAATACTCCGGGGTCTGCATGTTCGAATTCGGGACGATGATGAGCTCGGCATCGCTCTTGTCTTCGAGCGTACGCAGCCACTCACGTTTCTCGTTGAAGAGGTAAGTAGCGACGTCGACAGGTACCTGCACGATGACACGCGCTGTCCGATCCTTTCGCAGCTCCTCCCCGATCAAACGCAGTACCGACAAAGTCATCGACTCGATGCTACGGATGCTGCCGATTCCCACACATCGAGGGCACACGATGTGACTCGACTCGCCCAAAGAGGGGCGCAGGCGCTGCCGTGACATTTCCAGCAGGCCGAACCGTGAGAGGCGCCCAATCTGGATGCGTGCGCGGTCCATCTTTACGGCATCGCGTAGACGATCCTCGACTTCGCGCTGGTTCTTCGTCGATTCCATGTCGATGAAGTCGATCACGATCAGGCCGCCAATGTCGCGGATGCGCAACTGACGCGCGATCTCGTCCGCTGCTTCGAGGTTGGTGTTTGTAGCCGTGGTCTCGATATCGCTGCCCCGTGTGGCTCGCGCGGAATTGATGTCGATCGAGACCAGAGCCTCGGTGTAGTCGATGACAATGCTGCCGCCGGACGGGAGGCTGACTTTGTGGGCGTACGCCGACTCGATCTGGCTCTCGATCTGGAAGCGGGTGAAAAGGGGAATGTCATCTGCGTACAGCTTCAGCCGCCTCTGCACGTCCGCCGGCATGAAGCGTTGCATGTACTCCTGCGCTTTCTGGAAGGCGGCCTCGTTGTCCACCAGCACCTCGCCGATATCGTCGGAGAGGTAGTCACGCATCGCACGCGTGACCGCATCGCTTTCCCGAAACACCAGGAATGGCGCGGGACGATCTTTCGCCGCGACTTCGATCTGTTCCCACTGCGATTTGAGATTATCGAGATCCCACTGCAACTCCTCTGCGCTTCGGCCGACGCCGGCCGTGCGCACAATCGCGCCCATGCCGTCCGGAATCTGCAGTTGATTCATCACCTCGCGCATCTGGTCGCGGTCCTCGCCTTCGATACGTCGAGAGACTCCGCCAGCGCGAGGGTTGTTTGGCATGAGCACCAGAAAACGGCCAGCCAGGCTCAGGAAGGTCGTAAGGGCCGCACCCTTGGTTCCACGCTCTTCCTTCTCGACCTGGACGATCAATTCCTGACCTTCCGTGAGCAGCTCACGGATGTTCATGCGTCCGCTCTGGGAGGGATGCCTGAAGTACTCGCGCGAGACTTCCTTCAATGGCAGGAAGCCATGCCGCTGCGCTCCGTAGTCGACGAAACAGGCTTCGAGAGAGGGCTCAACCCGGGAGATCCGGCCTTTGTATACGTTGGCTTTTTTCTGTTCGCGAGAGGGTAATTCGATGCTCAGGTCGAAGAGTCTTTGTCCGTCAACCAGAGCGACGCGCAACTCTTCCTCTTGAGTTGCATTCACGAGCATTCTTTTCATGTGCCCCTTCTATGGATTTGGATGGAGGGGCCGGCAAGCACACGGCGGGAGGCCGCGCGGGCGATGCCCCGCGGCAGCGAAGATTTCGGGTCATTGCGAAAGGCGCGTCAGTCTCGTCATGCACGTCGATGCCCGCCTCAGGAGGGGCGGTGCGCCGGGAAACCTTCAGTGAACTCAACCGAACGGCGCTGCCGCGGACCTCTGCGGAGCTCAACGAGCTTAGAGGTTCGACGCGGCTGGCGCGATCTTGTCGGCCCAGGACGATGGCCTCACGAGAGCGGGCGTAATTCATCATCGCCACCGCGAAGGCGACCCACAACAAGTAACATTTCGCG
The DNA here is from genome assembly GCA_964494895.1 of uncultured Steroidobacteraceae bacterium. Taxonomy (GTDB): domain Bacteria; phylum Pseudomonadota; class Gammaproteobacteria; order Steroidobacterales; family Steroidobacteraceae; genus 13-2-20CM-66-19. The sequence goes on from CAZBTV010000115.1 coordinate 12,317, forward strand.
ATCGCTTCGCGCCCATAGTCCAGACTATGCAAGCGCAAGGGCTGCGAAAATATGTGGGATGGCCACGGTAGGCGATTATGGATCAGACACGCTCCTGGGGAGGTCCAACTAACATGCGGCGGCTCCGAGCGCTTGTGCTTCGAAGCCGACCGGCCATTGACGCGTCCTTGCCAGCAAGGGCGGCAAGGATGGCAGTCGGAGTATACTCGAAAGACCATTGCAGAAACAACGCCTTACACCGAGGTTGATGTGTCGGAGCAACGAATCGACGATTCCAGGGGACCCCTGCGCACCGGCGTCAGGCACTTCGAGGTGAGTGAAGACGAAGCTGGGCAACGTCTGGATAATTTCGTGCACAAGCGCCTCGGCGACATTCCTCGCAGTCGGGTTTACCGCGTCATCCGCAAAGGTGAAGTCCGGGTAAACGGGCACCGGGCCGGTCCGGACACCCGGTTGCAGGCACACGACAAGATCAGGATTCCTCCCGTTCGGGTACGGCCACCCGAGGAGGTCGGGCAACCTTCGGCCGATCTTCAGGAGACTATTCGCAACGCAATCGTCTATGAGGACGATCGGCTGCTGGTAGTCAACAAACCAGCCGGAATCGCGGTTCACGGCGGCAGTGGCGTCAGCTTTGGTGTGATCGAGGCACTCAGGGTGGCGAGACCCGGTGAGCCTCTGGAGCTCGCGCATCGCCTCGACCGGGATACGAGCGGATGCCTCATCGTGGCACGCGGCACAGCCGCGCTCCGTACCATCCACGCGCTGCTTCGTGAGGAGAACACAACCTTCGAGAAAAGGTACCTCACTTTATTGGCTGGGCAGTGGAACCTGGGTAAGAAGCGCATTGATGTCCCCTTGCGCACGGATACTCGCGTCGGCGGGGAGCGCACGGTAAGGGTAGATGCCTCCGGCAAGCCCTCTCTCAGCGAGTTTCGACCGGTGCAGTTCTTCGGCAAGTCAGCAACGCTGATGGAGGTCTTGCTGCTCACCGGCCGTACGCACCAGATCCGGGTTCATGCCGCGCATGCCGGACATCCGGTGGCGGGTGATGAAAAGTATGGTGACGCCGCCTTCAATGACGATATGCGCGCCTTTGGCCTGATGAGGATGTTCCTTCACGCTCATAGCGTGAGTTTCGAATGGCCAGACGGGGGACAATTCAGTGTCAACACTCCGCTTCCGCCGGAACTGGCGGCTGTGATGGACCGATTGGAGCACGCACCCCGAAAGCAATCCCGGCGGCGCTAAGGCCACGGCCAGCGCGATGCCACTGAGCAGCCGCATTCCAGGATTGACATGGGGTGCCGTCGGGCGACCTTCCGCCTGCCGCACCGGCGATCTCCGGGGCAAAACTAAGGTAAAGCGTACCCGGCCCGTCGCAGGGCACAGGCCAGCCATATGAGCGGCAGCCCAACGATCGCGGTGGGGTCCTGGCTCTCGATGCTTTCGAAGAGAGTGATTCCCAGCGCCTCCGCCTTGAAGCCGCCCGCGCAGTCGAACGGCTTCTCACGCTCGACATAACGCTCGATTTCCTCATCAGACAGGGATCGGAAGTACACCGTCGTGGTGTCCAGGTGTATCAGCCGCACGCTGGCCGCCCGCCCAATTACCGCGCAGCCCGTATAGAACCTGGCATCCGTCCCGCTGAGGATCGCGAGCTGCGAACGGCAGTGTGTCGCATCGCCGGGCTTGTCCAGTACTTTGTGGCCGGCGGCTGCGACCTGATCACTGCCGATGACCACCGAGCCCGGATATCGGGCGGCCACATCTTCCGCCTTGGCCACCGCCAGGCGCATGGCACGATCGGACGGGCTTTCGCCCGCGACGTGCTCTTCGGCCACTCCCGGCCTCACCATTTCAAAGGGCAAGCCAAAGCGCTCCAGGAGCAGCCGGCGGTAAGGAGAGGTCGAGGCGAGGATCAGGGAATGCATTGCCAGATGCCTTCAAAAGGGGGAAAGCGTCGCAGAAACGGAGGCGCCCACGGGCGCTTCTCGGGTATGGACAACAAAGACCAAAGGGAAACAAAGGCTTAGGCGCCAAAAGGATTTTGACTTAGGCACCCTCGGTACCTATTATACGCGCCCCATGTCGCCTCCCTGGTCGAAGCCGCTCGATATCGATCGGCTGTGCGAAGCCGAAGCTGACATCGATTTTGCCGTTCCGCTCGCCGAGCTTCCTCGTCTGCGCGCGCAAATTGCGAGTGTGGCGGGCGAGGTTCATGGCCATGTGCACTTTCGACGGATGGCGGGTAACGCCGTGGCCGAATTGACGCTGAGTGGAACGGCGCGCCTGGTCTGTCAGCGGTGTCTGGAGCCGATGGATGTTGGTTTGGAAGCGGAGGCGCAGGTCGGGCTGATCGCCAGCGAAGCCGATGCGGGTGGGGTGCCGGAAGAGCTCGAGCCGGTCCTCGCGCCAGAGGGCCGCATCAGCGTCGGTGAGCTGGTCGAGGAAGAGTTGTTGTTGACATTGCCGATCGTGCCTTTGCATGCGGATGCCGGAAGCGGCTCCTGTGCCCCGGCCGAGGGGCGGCCGCTTGAGACGAGCGCGCATGAAGAAGAGGTACAAAGGCCGTTTGCACAGCTCGCGGAGCTGTTGAAACGCAAGTAGGCCGGGCCGCGTAGGCAAGCGCCGCGCCCGAGCGCGTGGCCATGGTGACCGGCATGCGCCGGGTGGCGTTGGCCGGTAAGTGCCGGCTACGGGATTTGCGCAGCGCGCCCGCCAGTTGAAAGAAGCGCGCAAGCGCATTCGAGGAGTTGATTACAATGCCTGTTCAGAAAAGCCGTAAGACACCGTCTGCGCGCGGAATGCACCGCTCGCACGATTCACTTGAGAAGCCCGCGCTCTCGATCGATCCGCAGTCCGGGGAGACGCATCTGCGCCACCGTATTACGCCCGATGGTTTCTATCGGGGCCGCCGCGTCATCGAGAAGCCCGCCGAAAACGAAGAGACGGAATAAGCGGTACTTTTGATCTCCTGACGCCGAAACAGGCGCGTGCTGCCGATCGCCATCGATGTGATGAGCGGCGACCAACAGCCGCGCGAGTACGTCGCCGGTGCGCTACGCGCGCTGCGGGACGACACGGCCCTGCGCGCACTGTTGGTAGGTGATCCTACGCTCATCGAAAGCGAGTTGCGCTCGTCGCCCGACTCGGTCCGCGGCCGGGCCGAGATCGTTCCGGCCACGGAAGTGGTAGCGATGGGTGAATCGCCACGCGAAGCCATCCGCCGCAAGAAGAATTCCTCGATGCGGGTGGCGATCGATCTCGTGAAGGAGGGGCGCGCGGCAGGCTGCGTGAGTGCGGGCAATACCGGCGCGCTCACGGCTATGGCGCACTTTGTCCTGAAGACGATCCCCGGTGTTGAGCGGGCCGCCATCATCTCAGCCATTCCCGCCGCGCATGGTCACACCCACATGCTCGACCTTGGTGCGAACACCAAGGCGACCCCGGAGCAGCTGCGGCAGTTCGCCGCCATGGGTGCCATCATCTCCCGTGACATCCACGGGCGCCAGTCGCCCCGCATCGGACTTCTCAACATCGGCGAGGAAGACATCAAAGGCCACGAGGTCGTGCAAGCAGCCCACGCGTTGCTGCTCTCCAGTGGATTGAATTATGTAGGGTTCGTGGAAGGCGACGACATCTTTTCCGGCGATGTCGACGTTGTAGTGACCGACGGCTTCACGGGCAACGTCGCTCTGAAGACAATGGAAGGGGCGGCCGGTCTGATTGCGGATCGTATGCGCCGGGAGTTCAATGCCTCCTGGCTCGACCGGCTTGCCGGCCTCATCGCCCGGCCGGTGTTGCGGCGGGTGGCCGCCGGAGTCGATCCGGCCCGTTATAACGGCGCCTGCATGGTCGGCCTGGGAGGGATCGTGGTAAAAAGCCATGGCCGCGCCAACGGGGTCGCATTCTCGAGAGCGATCGCGACCGCCGCTTTGGCCGCCAATCGCGGCCTCACGGCTCATATCGCACAGGCGCTGCGGACGATTCCGCAGGTGGGCACAGGGCAAGCTGTGAGTGCGCACATTCGACCTGCGGACCCGCCGATGTCTGAGGCGACAAAGACTGAACGAGGTCGGTAACTTGATCCACTCACGCATTCTCGGGACCGGCTCGCACCTGCCTGAAAGGATTCTGACCAACTTCGATCTCGAGAAAATGATGGATACCACTGATGAGTGGATCCGGACCCGCACTGGCATCCAGCGACGTCACATCGCCGCTGATGGGGAGACCACAGTCGATCTGGCGGAGCATGCCGCGCGACGGGCCATCGAGGCCGCCGGCCTCAAGCCGGAGGAGATCGACTTCATTGCTTTCGGGACAACGACACCCGATCTCGTTTTTCCCAACTGCGGCACGCTTCTTCAGCAGCGGCTCGGTTGCCGCGGTGTGCCGGCTTTCAGTGTCGAGACTGCGTGCGCCGGCTTTATGTACGCGCTCTCGATTGCCGACAAATACGTGCGCTGCGGGGACGCCAAGCGAGCTCTGGTCGTCGGCGCCGAAACGCTCTCACGGATTACCGATTGGACGGACCGCTCGACTGCCATTTTGTTCGCCGACGGTGCGGGCGCGCTCGTCCTCGAGCCCTCGGAACAGCCCGGCATCCTCTCCACCCATCTGCATTCGGACGGCTACTACAAGGACCTGCTCTACTGCGGCAGCGGTGTGTCGAAAGGGTTCGGTGACAAAAAGCCGTTGATGACCATTTCCATGGTGGGGAGTGAAGTATTCAAAGTGGCTGTCACCACCTTGGGCAAGGTGGTCGATGAGACGCTCGCCGCCAATCATCTCGGCCGCGAGGATATTGACTGGCTGGTCCCACACCAGGCGAACATCCGCATCATCCAGGCGATGGCGAAGAAGCTGGATCTTCCCTTGGAGAGGGTGGTCGTTACCGTACAAGACCACGGCAATACTTCCGCGGCCTCCGTGCCGCTCGCGCTCGATGTCGCTGTTCGTGACGGCCGGGTGAAGCGCGGGGATCTGTTGCTGCTGGAGGCGTTCGGCGGCGGGTTTACCTGGGGTTCGGCTTTGATCCGTTATTAGATGTACGCTGGATCCGGCAATCCTGCCCGGCCCAGCGTGCGCATCCGTGTGTGCCTGGGCGCGCTCGTGGCCTGTGCGTGTTTGTTACGAAAATTTTAGATAAAAAAACGCCGCGCGTGGAGCGCGGCGTATTTTTTGGATCGTGTCAGGTCAGCGCGATTACTTGGAAATCGAGCGCTTGAACATGCGGTCGATCTTCTCGTTCGTCGCGTCGACGGCGGACTGGGCGGCCTGAGCGGCGGCCAGCGCCTGGTTGGCAGTGCTCTGCGCGCCGCTGGCAGCCTGGCTGGCTGATTGCGCCGTGCTGTTGGCTTGGTCAGCGCTGCTCTTCGCGGCCGCAACGTCCGACTGCAGCTTCGCTACCTGCGACTTCAGGTCGTTGACATCGCTCTGGAGGGGCTTCATATCCTGACAGCCTGCAAGCCCCGCCACGACTGCCACCGCAGCCACCTTCAAAACGATCGCGTACTTCATAAACGTCCCCTTCTGGGTTGTTGATTCGGGAGGTCCTGAAACCCTGAAATTACAAACTTGGGCAAAACGGGCAGCAAGATTCACGCCGTCGTGCGCAGCCCGTTACTGCATCAAATTTGGCGGCGGAATGCAACTGTAGACAAATTGAATGTCTTGGGGTCGCGACAGGATTGTATGCGCGCGCCATTGGCCTATAAGGGATTGTCCTCATTGAAAAGCACGGCAATGGCACGCAGGAACACATCGGTTGAGACCTCTCGCGGCGACGTATGGTACGGGAATCATCTGAACGTTGTCTGAATCGCCATGGAGGAGGACAGATCGCTCACGACTGCGCTGACGCGGTGCATGTCGGACTCGATGTCCGGGTTGCATACGCAACGATGTAGGCCGTGCCAACCAAACGTTCAAATGAAGAATTACTTACAACTTTTACGGCGTCTACGTCGGCATACACCGGAGTTTTCCCTGGAGTTTCCCTGCTTTTTTCGCGTGAGATTGGCCGGGGGCGTTCGGAAGGATGGCGCTCACGTCCGGTCCGCGCTTTCTGGATGACTTTTCAAGGGCCTCTTGCCCTGCGTGCTGATCTGGATATAATCACAGTAACTGTACGGATAAACAGGTAAACCCAAATGTCCGATCTGACCCCCCGCCAGACGCAAATTTTGCGGCTCATACAACGATTTATCTCGGATACGGGGATGCCTCCCACCCGTGCCGAGATCGCGCGCGAGCTCGGATTCAAGTCCGCCAACGCCGCCGAAGAACACCTGCGCGCCCTGGCGCGTAAGGGGGTTATCGCGCTGGTCCCCGGGACCTCGCGTGGCATTCAGCTCAAGGACACCATGCGCGAGCAGATGGGCTTGCCGCTCATCGGCCGTGTCGCGGCGGGCAAGCCCATTTTCGCGGAGGAAAACTTCGAGGAGCGCCTGCAGATCGATCCGGATCTGTTTCAGCCGCGCCCCCACTATCTGCTGAAGGTCACTGGAATGAGCATGAAAGACGCCGGCATTCTCGATGGCGACCTGGTGGCGGTTCATCGAACCTCCGAAGTGCGCAGCCGGCAGATCGTGGTCGCGCGGCTCGAGAACGAAGTCACTGTGAAACGTTACCGCCAGGAGGGCTCGGTGGTCTGGCTGATGCCCGAGAACACCGATTTCGAGCCCATCAAAGTCGATCTCAAGGAAGAGCCCATGATTATCGAAGGAGTCGTGGTGGGTGTTTTGCGCAGAGGCAGAGCGCAGGGGTTGATGTGATGTCAGCTCGCGCGTAAGCGCGAGCTACATGCGTGTGTAATCCGCGCTCGCATCGTTTGTCTCACTGCTGCATGGTGCTCATGAGATCCCCATGTCCGCCTCTGTCCCTCCAAGGGATTCGCTCGCTAGCCGCTCGGTCCTCCCCGCTGGGGATTTCCTCGCTGACCGCTCGGTCACCGGACTGGATCGGTTGCTTGAGCATCCGGCTATCTGGCGCGGCCGCAGTGCCGCGCAGGCGGAAACGCTTCCTACCGGTTATGCCGCACTCGATGCTTGTCTGCCTGGGAAAGGTTGGCCCCGGGCCGGGCTGATCGAAATCCTCGTCTCCCGGTTTGGCACGGGAGAGTTATATCTGCTCTTTCCGGCGCTCGCCGCTCTCACACGCCAGGCGGCGGCACGTTGGTGCGTTTGGATCGCACCTCCTTTGGAGCCCTATGCACCCGCGCTCGCCGCGCATGGCGCGGCTCTGGAGCGAATACTCGTAGTCCGTGCGCCCGAGGCACTCTGGGCTTTCGAGCAAACTCTCGGCTCGGGTGCTGGGGATATAGCTTTGGCATGGGCGGCGCACGCTCCAAGTACGCGCGAGATCCGGCGCCTGCAGCTCGCCGCCGAGCGGGGCAAGACACTCGGTGTTTTGTTCCGCCCCCGTCGCGCGGGCCTGCAGTCTTCTCCGGCGATGCTGCGTGTTGCGGTGGAGCCAAGGCAGGGAGGAGTAAAAGTCACACTCTTGAAGAGCCGTGGGGGAGCTCGAGGCTCGATCGAAGTCGAATGGCCGACCGTCGGGAGTTGAATGCATGCGATCGCGTGTCATTCAGCATGAGAGCGAGCTTGAGGCCGCGAAGCCGGTCCAGGAGTCGACAGATGACATAATGGAGCATGTGGCTTCGGGAGGCGGGCGGGTCGCAGGCCTTCAGAATCCGACCGAACCACTCAAGCCGCTTGTGTCGGTACTAGCGACTGTTCCGACGCGCTTCCCAGGTACCACATCCGTTACTTCTACCGAGCTCTGGGTCGGCGTGCATCTGAGCGAGTCGGTGGGACAGGAGGTCGGGCAGGGATTGGAGCGACTCGCCGTCTGTGCGCAGCGCTTTACACCGCGCGTAAGCCTCGTACCTCCGGACGGTCTCGTCCTGGAAGTCAAAGGCAGCCTCCATCTTTTCAACGGCGTGGAGGGCCTTAGCCGCGCACTGGCCAGCGAATGTGCTTCCCTGGGGTTGAAGCCCATGGTGGCGCTCGCTCCCACACCTTTGGCAGCCCTGGTGGCGGCACGCATCGGCAAGCCTTTCATGGTTACGGAGCTGACCCGGCTCATTGGGCAGTTGATGCCTCTTTCCCTGGCGGCACTGCGCTGGCCACCGGAGACGCTCGAGCGCCTGGCGCGCATGGGCGTTCGGACCATCGGGCAGGCATTGCGCTTACCACGTGCTGGATTCGCGCGACGGTTCGGTGTCGACTCGCTTGCCACGCTCGATCGGCTGACAGGCCGGAGTCCGGATGTTCGCGATCGCTTTCGCACCCGCGAGCGTTTCCGCCGCCGCCGCGAGTTGGCCTACGAGCTGGAAAGTCGTGAGGCGATTCTCGGAGCACTCGCGCCGTTGTTGGAGGAACTGGGAAAGTTTCTGGAAGACCGGCAGTGCGGAGTGATGAAGCTCGAATGTCTTTTGCGGCACCGGCATGCGGAGCCGACGCGCTGTGTGCTCGGACTTGCCACGCCGATGGCGGATGTACGTCGCCTGACCGAGCTTCTTGGCGAGCGACTCAGTGCCCTTACTCTGCCGGAACCAGTGCGTGCATGCGAGCTGCGTTCGAGCTCTCTCGTATTGCGAGTGTTGTCTTCCAACTCCATCTGGCAGCCTGGTGAGCACGGTGGTAGTGCAGGCACTGAAGCCGCGGCGCTCATCGAGCGGCTGCGCGCGCGCTTGGGACCTGAGGCGGTATATGGCCTGCAGGTGTTGCCGGGACATCGGCCGGAAAACGCGTGGGCGAGGTCCCTCATACCGCAGGGACGGTACGATGTAAATAATCGAACGCCATGGCCCGCCTATCGTCGCCCACTGTGGCTGTTGTCTGCGCCGAAACAATTATCCGAGCGAGAGGGCCTGCCGCTGCGCCGGGGCCCTCTGCGTCTCCTGGGTGAGCCGGAGCGCATCGAAACCGGTTGGTGGGATGGCGGTGACATCGCGCGCGATTACTACACGGCCATCGATATTCACGGGGTACGACTCTGGATCTTCCGCGAGCGAGCTGTACCGCATCGGTGGTTTCTTCATGGGGTGTTTGGGTGAGGGGCGAGGGGCGC
>CAZBTV010000115.1:21497-23506 GCA_964494895.1 uncultured Steroidobacteraceae bacterium
AGGGACGGATTCTCGCGTGATCGACGCCGGCCGGGTTGCGGCTCCAGGGACGGTACTACGAGCAGCCGCAAGTGCGCGTGTCCCCGGTTGCGGCTCCAGGGACGGTGTTATGAAACAAGGGTCCGGCTCTGGCATGGAGTCGCGGCGTTGCCTGTGGTTTTTCATTTGTGCCGGCGTAGGTGCGATGGAGCGCACTGCCGTGGGCGTGGAAAACGCCCTATGCACGACGAAGCCAGGACATGAGCCATCATGAGCCGCGACTCCATGCCAGAGCCGGACAGTGCCCCTCGCCCGTTCCGCTATGCAGAGCTGCACTGCATCACGAACTTTACTTTTCTTCGCGGCGCTTCGCATCCGCAAGAGCTCGTCGAGCAGGCCAGCCTGCTCGGCTATACAGCGCTTGCAATCACCGATGAATGCTCCGTCGCCGGTGTCGTGCGAGCCCATATGACCGCCAAAGGCAAGCCGCTGAAGCTCATTATCGGTGCGGAGTTTCGTCTGGAGTGCGCACTGCGTTTCGTGGCGCTGGCTATCGACCGGTATGGCTATGGAAGGCTGTGCCGGCTCATCACCCGGGGGCGCCGCTCGGCGATCAAAGGAGAATATGCGCTCACGCGCGCGGACCTGGAGGAGCTCGGCCTCGAGCAGTGTTTCATTTTATGGTTGCCTTCCTCACAACCGCGCGAAGAGGAGGCGAGTTGGCTAGCCACGCGTTTCCCGCGCGTGCGGATCGCGGTGGAGTTGCTTTGCGAAGGCACCGATCGCGAGCGCCTCGCTACACTGCAGAGCATCGGTCGAAAGCTGGGATTGCGCCTGGTTGCAAGCGGCGACGTCCACATGCATTCGCGCGAGCGCCGGAAATTACAGGATGCGGTGACCTCGGTCCGCCTCGGAATCCCGATCGCGCAAGCCGGCTGGCATCTGTATCCCAACGGCGAGCGCTATCTGCGCGAGCCGGCGCGACTGGCCAGGATCTATCCACCCGAGTTGCTTGCGGAAACCCAAGCGATCGCGCAGGAGTGCCACTTCTGCCTCGATGAGCTGCGGTATGAGTATCCGCACGAGCTCGTCCCGGCCGGCCACACACCCACCAGCTACTTGCGCAAGCTCACGGAAGAAGGCGCGCGACGGCGTTGGCCGGACGGTGTGCCCGAGAAAGAGCGTGTCGAGATCGAGAAGGAGCTGGCGCTGATTGCCGAGCTGCGTTACGAGGCCTTCTTTCTCACGGTGGAGGATATTGTCAGGTTCGCTCGCGACCGGGGCATTCTGTGCCAGGGTAGGGGGTCGGCGGCCAATTCGCGAGTCTGCTATTGCCTGGGCGTCTCGGCGGTGGATCCGCAGCGAGGCGCCGTGTTGCTTTTCGAGCGCTTCATCTCCAAGGAGCGCAACGAGCCGCCTGACATCGATATCGACTTCGAGCACAACCGGCGTGAGGAGGTAATTCAATACATCTACAACAAGTACGGTCGCGATCGGGCCGCGATCGCCGGCACGGTCATCATGTATCGCCCGCGCAGCGCGCTGCGCGACCTGGGTAAGGTTTTCGGCCTGAGTCCCGAGGAGAGCGGCCATCTCTCCAAGGTCATGCAGTGGTGGGATGGCGGAGAAACGATGCCCGACCGTTTGCGGGAGGCGGGGTTCGATCCTGACGACCCGGTGTTGGCGCGGCTGTTGCCGCTGGCACGGGAGCTGGTGCTCTTTCCCGGATTCCCACGCCACCTGTCCCAGCACGTCGGCGGCTTCGTGATTTCCGAAGGCCCTCTCGAGGAGCTGGTCCCGATCGAGAACGCCGCGATGGCTGATCGCACGGTGGTGCAATGGGACAAGGACGATCTGAACGATCTGGGGCTGTTGAAAGTCGATGTGCTCGCGCTCGGCATGTTGACGGCGCTGAAGCTGGCGTTCGATCTGGTCAACCAACATCGCGGCACGGCATACACTCTGGGCTGTTTGCCCGCCGAGGAGCCCGCGGTCTACGAGATGATCTCGCGCGCCGATACGATCGGGGT
>CAZBTV010000116.1:0-23331 GCA_964494895.1 uncultured Steroidobacteraceae bacterium
GCCCGCTCCTTGGCGGCCTGAAGCACGTCATCCGCAATGTCGAGAGTCGTTCGCATGCATCTGATGCTACTGCATCACGCATCACAGAACCAGTGTCGGCGAGCAAAGCAGCAGCCGAGCCGTAAACCGGGGTTCACTGGAGCCAGATTTTTCTTTTTTTTTCAGAGACTTCCAATTCAGAATCGAGTCCCGCTACCACTAAATCCGCGTTCGGGCCCAACGCGGTGACTCCAAGCTCGTAGTCGGCCCACACGAACTGCCCGGGCTCATCCGGCGTGACCTGAATCCTGCCGCGAATGCCACGCAATTTTGCCGGAAATTCAAGGGTGTAATGGCTATAAAGCTCGAGCGGCCCCCCGCTGGCACACCTACGATCGGACGCTCCAGAGTTCGCTCCCCTGCTCTGGCGTACGTCCGAGCTTACTCGAATCGACCGCCTCGCCGCCTGTTTCCACATCGGGGCGCGTCTAGGTATTCTGCACCTTACCACTCGGTAATGCGGGACCGCGCGAAATGCGCAAGCCATGAAGCTCACCAGCTTTGAAGCACTAGCCACAGCACTCGAAGCTGCCGGCGTCCGATATCTGGTGGCTGGGGGATTGGCGGTCGGGGCGCACGGGTATCTGCGTTTCACGAAAGACGTCGATATCGTCATCCAACTGATTCCGGACAATATCGAGCGAACGTTCACAGCTCTCGCTTCGCTGGGCTACAAACCGATCGTCCCAATTACGAAGCAACAATTCTCGAACTGTGAGCTTCGGCAAAGCTGGATTCGTGACAAAGGAATGCAGGTTCTGCAATTCTGGAGCGACGCTCATAAAGAAACCTCGGTTGACGTCTTCGTAACAGAACCATTCGTCTTTGACGAGGAATATGCACAGGCGTTGGTAACGCCGCTACATGACAATTTGCCGATCCGATTCGTCTCACTGCCCACGTTGATCCGCATGAAAGAGAAAGCCGATCGACCGCAGGATCGGGCGGATATTGCACAGTTGCGCGCAAGGCAAGACAACGATGCCCAATGATGAATCCCCAGCCAGCGACATCGACTGGAGCCTGACAACATGGGACGGTGCCCGGCGACAACAACTACGGCGCTGGTCTGAGATGCCGCTCGCTGAAATGATACTGGCATTGGAAGAGATGCAAGTGCTCGCAGAAAGGCTCTCGCGAGCGACCGACCGCAAGTAAGGTGTCGTACCGTGCACGGAAGCCAGACACTATCGAGCTCGGATTTTCTCGAGCCTCAAGGACTTCCAACACAAAGTTGAGCCCCCGCTACCATTATTGCGAAACAGCAGCAAACAAGCAGGGGCACGCTGCTCCGCGCCCTGATACTCCTTTCGCGATGAGCGGTTCGATACACGTCGCCCCTGCCGGAGGCGTTTCAGATGACTCCGGCAGAGTTTGAACGTGAACTCGCCTGGCGATGGCGGTGAAGCTGTTTGAAGGGAATGACGCGCCAGGCGCAACCCGCGATCGAGCTTCTTACTCACACTCTCCCGCACTCACTCGAACATTCTCACGATTCCCTGGTACTTTTCGATGTACCAGCGGTTCTCGTTGTTGTATCTCGGGATCGCTACCGCACGGACGTCCGTGCCTTGCACTTTCCAGAGACACGGGCAGGTCACCGATGCTCCTGCAACCTGCGGTCCCGGCGGACTTAGCTCGCCGAGCCCGACCTTCATTTTGGTCAGGACACGGTAGAGCTTCGTGACGTTTCGGGACCCGCCGTTGTATGCGGCGATCGGAAAGATGCCCAGCACTTCCGGGTTGGCACGATACGCGAGGCGAATGTCCTCTCGCATTCCTGCAAGGTCCAGATCGAGCAGGCAGACCGCCGCTTTCATGGCATTCAACAGATTCGTGGCGCCTCTCTCGAAATTCGGGTCGAGCCTTGCGCCGGGGCAGCTTCTGACCACAAGCGCGTAGGTCCCGTTTCCCTTGCGGTTGGTGAATTGCATGGGTCCTAATGCTTTTGCCCTCGAGACGCTGTACCGATACGCCTCCTCCTGTTTCAGCCCGTACTGACTCAGTACCTCATCGAAGGCGAGGGCCTGCTTCTCGACATAGTCGCGGTCATCAGTCTGCTCGATGACCGCCAGTGTCGTGATGAGCTGGACAGGAATGACATCGGCCAGCAGCTCTCCCCGAAAGGCCGCACTCGGTACCCCGGCGAGACGTAGCTCCTCGAGCGCCTTGCGCGCCGTGGCGACCAGAAACGCCTTCCCGCTGCTGACGAAACCCGGGTCGAAGGTGTCCTCGGTGAAGGGTAGATAGACGATCGGCTTCGCGGTCTGGACGGCGGCGCTCCACTGCCTGCGCTTGATCAGGTCATTGTCGAACACCGGGAACTTGCGTCCGTAGACCTTCAAGGGTTCCCCGTCCCGGGAAAAAGCAAACATCAGCCGCTCGGCACCGGTGCCGTTCACATGGCGTGCCTGTATACCCGGCGTGAGGATGCGAAAGGCCAGAGGCTTTCCACCCGGTTTCCACTTGATCGGCGGACGCGGAAGCTCGATTTGGACGATAGACCACTCCAGCTTCGATTCGCTCCACAGCGCAAAGGCGACTGGTCGGCCACGGAGCACCTGTTTCTTCCCTTTCCCAGTGAAAACGTATTGGAGCTTGACGTCGCGGAGAAGTGTCTGTGCCTCAGCGACGAAATCGTGGATCGCTTCATTGCGATTACGGCTGCCTTGGACAACGACCTCATTTGGGGCCTTCTCGAGTTGCTCCGACTTGGCAACGGCAAGTGGAACCTCGCCTTCTTGCTGCTTCGAACCTTCGTCCGCAGTGGGGGCCGTTTCCTCGGCGGGAGCGGCATGCTCTGAATCGATCACGGTAGGCTCAATTTCCTCAGAGGTGCCCCCTGTCGTCGCACATCCAGCAAAGAGCAGGGATACCAATATGAGCAGTGTCAGCGCAGCCGAGTGTCTGGGAGGTGTATTCATGCCACCGATTATATCCGCGCGGATCAATGATCGCAGGGAACGCAAGTCACACACGTACGCTTCGTTGGCATAAACCCCCTCGCGGACTTCTTCATAGATATTGGTGCGGTCGAACAACACCGGAACTACCCGCCGGAAGCGATCCCCATCAGCGCTCGGGCATCCATCCTTTGAGCATCTGTACGTGAACAGTCGCAGCCCAGATTTTGTAGAAGTAGTCACCGCACCCATCAACCAGCCCCAAGGGTAAAAACGGCACGCAAATCGTCGGCGGCGAAGACCAGATAGCGGTCTCGCCTGGAGCGAGGGCGGCATAAGCGCCTTTGCCCAGATCAGCTTTTCCAAAATCGAGCTCAACGAACACCGGGACGGAATTGCTGTTATGAACCTGTAACTGACTTTCGGCCCTCGTCGGAGTGAGCTTGAAGACTCGCCACAGCACCATGCCGTCGAGAACGGCGGACTGTATGTGTTGACCGAGCTTCATACGCTCTTCCGGGAACTTCACAATCCCCGATTTCACGAATGGCAGAGTTTCCACAGTGCGCTTGTAATCTGAGCGCGACATCTTGGCGAGCGACCGATAATATTCGAGTCGCGACGCGTCGGACGGCTTCGTCGCGGTGATCGTCACGAGGGGGAGCCGCGCCGCATCCTCCACTGAGGCGACGACGATTTTTCCGTTCTCATCTCCTAGCCCCGATGTCGACCTGGGCTCGACTGGCACCCCGTCCACCACGCTGATCGGAAGAATCATCACAGTCTTCGGGTCGAAGAATCGGAAGGTGAGATCCGTCCCACGCAGTAACTGCTCCAATGCCTGGGGGCAAGTAAAACGGCCGTTCACGCCATGGGTATCACGCTTCTCGACATCTTCCGAGAGGAAGACCAGGCGCAGGCCTTCAATATCACCAAAGGTCTGGAGTGCGACCCGAAGCTCCTCGGGGGGTATCTGGATCGGCTTAGGTGCCTCCACCAGATCATCCGCTCGTGCCGACCCAATCATCCACGATAAAATCGCGACTAACACTGCCGTGCGCATCACTGTTGCTCCTACTCTCCCACACGGTAAGAGCATTCGCGGAGCAGGGTATGAAACCACGGCTACCCGAATCATTTTCTCACCGCACTGCTGATGCGCACCTGCTCGTCAGTTTCAATGACAGAGACACCAAAGCGTTCCCGCAGGAAGTCCACGAGCTGCGTGGAATCCGCAGCTGGAAAGACACCGCTGATGTGGAGGTCGAGAAGCGAGCCGTCCTCGATCGTGAGCCGTCGCGAGCCAATGCGATTGAACTCAGCGACCACCTCCCTCAAAGGCGTTGAATAGAACACCAGCTTACCTTCGGTCCACGCCGTGGCTGCGGAGACGTTCGCACGATACGCACGTATAGGGAGTCGGGACGACGCTACCGCCTGCTCGCCAGCGGATACCAGCATGGCGGAAGCAGGTTGTGTTGTGGCACTCCCCTGACCGCGCGCGCTCTTTTCGGAATGATTCTCTGTACGAATCGCAACCTTTCCGTCAACCACGGTGACGATGGTTCCACTGCTCTTCCGATATACGTCAAACCGTGTACCGAGGGCCGTCACGTCAGCAACTTCGCTATGAACAACAAAGGCGCGACTCGGGTTTCTGGCGACAGAGAACATTGCCTCGCCTTCCACAAGGTCAATCGCACGCTCGTGTGCCGTAAAGTGTAGCTCGATCCGTGACCGGCCGTTCAGCTGGACGGTTGAGCCATCAGGCAGCCTCACCGTTCTCTGTTCGGATGCGCCTGTTTCGTACATCGGCGTACGCATGAGCTGCCACCATACTGCTCCTCCTGCGATCGCGAACGCGAGGAGCAATCCAGCCGCGATTGCTCTCCTGGCCGGCGAGACGGACGAATGCTGGAAGCTCGTCCCTGATGAGATCCTCTGAGGCGTTGCTTTTGCCGTGAGCGGCAGAACCTTCTGTTCAGAGAGCGCTCGCTGTACGAGCGACTCGATGTCGATTTTCCTGTTCTCCACCAGAAGCCCAGTGCTTTCCCAGAGGGCGGATATCTGCAAGTACGCTCGAACATGCTCCGGTGAAGCCCGCAGCCACCGGTCAAACGATTCCCGCCCCTCGGCGCCGACCTCCCGCTCGCAAAAGGCGATGAGCCACTCAGTCGCCTCTTCACGAACCCGCCGGTTCATAATGTCGGCTGTTTGCTCCGGCTTCATTTCGTGCCCCGCTCCTCCAGGTATTGGTCGCAGAACACGATGGCCCGTGTCAGATACTTGCGCGCCATGGTGTGCGACACTCCGAGGCGCTTACCGATCTCGGTGAGCGTCATCCCCTCACATCGATACATCACCAGAGCTGCGTATGCTCGCGGCGAGAGCTTCTCCAGTGCACGCCCCAAGTCCACGATCTGCTGCCTGAGATCCACCTCATCGGCCGGATCAGGCGCGGTGACCGACTCCAGCTTGTCCGCGAGATCGAGGGGATCCATCGTCTCGGGCCCCATCGAACGCTTCAGAGCGTATTGATGCAGCACATGGCTCGCGACCGTAAAGAGATATGCCTGTGGATTCCGGATGGTTTCGTGGTCTTTGATCCGCAGAAGTCGCACGAATATCTCCTGGAAGATGTCGGCCACATCCGCAGAGGCATGGCGAAGCCGGATCGATAAGAAACGTCGTAACCCGGCGCCGTAGGCGCGCTCTACCTCGGTCACGAAGTCCTGATTGGTTTGTTCTTTCACGAGCAAGGCCATGCGGAGACTCTAGCGTCCTCAGAACAATAGAGCGAATCCGAAGCCTGAAATGAAACCCGCCGATGCGGCGGCCGCGGCGCGGAGAGCAGTGGAGTTTCTCCAGGTTCCTGCCCAAAGTAGCGGAAGTCCGAGGCTGACCGGGATGTCTCCGGCGACCTTTGATGGGAAGGGAGGGAACCGCTATCAGATTTGCAAGATTACTTTTGTATTCCGGCGATTACGGCTACTCTTCATGACAGCGTGCGACGCGTAGCAACGTGAATTGGCGCAATGCAAATCTGTCTGGTGCGGTCCTCGAAGGGACGGATACGACGCGAGAGGATCCGGGATGATGCAGGTCATTCGCCCTACTCTCACATCAATATTCCCTCTGCATGACAGGCAACATCGGCGCAAGCGTATAATCATTCAGGGTAGTCGATAAAACCAACTTGGTTCCGATCACACGAAAATTACGCATATAAGGGTGTTTCGCCAGCCATTGACGCGTGCTCTCGGCATCGCGGTCGCCTGCAAACCATAACAAGCTGGTTACATTGCCTGATGCGCCTTGTTCATCGTTTGCAGTGACCGTTGAGCGATACCATACGTCGAAAAGGTCTGGATAGAGCGCGATAGCGCCCTGGCTTCCCTTTATCCTGCCCATGGCTGGCATCGCCGCTGCCAATTTTGGCTCGAACTCCTGATATGCCAAGCGCTCCTGGAGCTCAGTGTGCAACGCCCATCTGTTGACCAGCGTCGGCAAAGAGTGGTGAAGCCCCACAGTCCAGTCATGAATGGATATCACGCTGACCAACATAACCGCGATCTGCAACAACCAAAGCCGCCGGAGATCGCCACGCATTGGCCCAGCGGCAAGAATGGCAGGCCACACCAAGGCAAGAACATAGGGGTGCCCCTTGTAGCTGCTGAAATTTGCCGCAAGATCCATCTTCGACAGGAAGCTGAATACAAAATAGGGAAGAAAAGCAACCCAGCCAATGAATGGGCGCCAGTTTCTCAATGCGATAGATCCAATAGCCAACACGACGGCAACCGCAATGATGTATTCCTGGCTTATGAGAAAATCAACACGATCAGCCAGCAAGCGCCACGAAAGGTGCGCGAATGGAGCTGCCTTCGGGTAATAGAATACGTCGATGGTGTTGAGTGTATTTGGCACACGCGCTTTGATCGCGAAAGCAACCACTGAACACAGAAAAGACAACAATGCGTATTTACCTGTGGCATGGGGCTGGGTATCCGCATGCCCTGGTAACCGCATACGCTCCCATTTGTCAAGAATCCAAAGGCAGCTCAACGGCAGAGCCAACAACACCCCGCAGTCCTCACGCACGGAGGCATGCAGCAACAACAACACCACAGCGAGAGTATGCCGCTCGGTTGCCCAGGCCATGAAAAAAGCAATCATCATCAATGATGATATTATCTCCTGGTGAGGCTCCCAACACGCCTCAACCACCGGTCCGCTTATATAGAATGCAACCGACCCTATGAAAGCCGCCAAAGAGCTTCCAGACATCGTTCTGAGCGGCCAGTATGCCACCCCCAACAACAAGCCATATATGACGCCGTATACCAGTCCATAATAGGTCATGCGGTCAGTCGTCACCAGATAGCTGGCTATTTGCGGAATATAGAGAACAGGAGACAAATGCATCTCGAAATAGCTGTGGCTATCAAATACCCTTGCAGGTGTCAGAAGCCAGCCACTGCGCCACAAAATCGATTGTTCGATGCCTGAATCGAATAATGTGCTGCCAAAACTGTAGGCATTATTCAGGACGGTGTTGAGTTGCGTGATCAGAGCGCCAAAAAGCAAGCCGCAGACGGCTAAGATATCGCACTTGGATAATTTCATTTGCATGTTGTGTTCTGGAGTTTCCCGGATATTCAGGCAGATCTCCCCCAGACTCCAGGCGCCGGCAACCTTCTCTGCGCTGCAGGCGGGTAGTCAGAGAGCTATTCCGCCCGGTCGTACGGTGCCTCCGTGATGCCAGCCACTCATATCTCCTTCTGGATGGCATGTTGATTCGCTTGCTTCGCCGGGAAGACGGCAGAACGAATACGGATCGGACAGGAGCGCTCCTTCGCCACCGAATGGTCAAGCTACCGAACAAAGTGCCGGCTGTCCATTTCAGGGTCGATGTATGTCATTTACGATTCTCCGTTGCGCATGTGACTGTGGGGGCGGCGGAACGGGTCCATGAGATCCGCGAGCATGGTGCCCAACGCATGTGGATCATCCAGGAGGGACCGTCATTGGTTTTCGGAACGCAACGATTATCGCGTGTTCCAGTCGGTTGAACCCGATAGACTGCTAGGATAAGGCCTATGGATCGCACGAATACAGTTGCAACGATCCCGCAGGCCATGCGTGATCCACGGGCAGCTATCCCGACCAACCTTGATAACGACGGTCGCCGCCGATATCCGCGCATCGAGCCCATCGATGTCGTACGCGGACTGATCATCGTGATCATGGCGCTCGATCATTCGCGTGACTTTTTCGGCGATCTCGCTGCGCGCCCTACCGATCTATCAACCACGACGACCGCGCTGTTCTTCACGCGCTGGGTTACGCATATTTGTGCGCCAGTGTTTTTTCTCCTCACCGGCACCAGTGCCTGCCTGACACTCAGACGGATGGATAAGAGCGCGCTGGCCCGCTTTCTCGTCAGCCGTGGCCTGTGGATCATCTTCCTCGAGCTCGTCGTCATGCGCTTTGCTCTACAGTTCAATTTTGATTACCGCGTGACGGTGCTCACCGTGCTGTGGGGCCTGGGTTGGGCGATGATCGTCCTGGCCGGCCTCATCTGGTTGCCGCTGTGGGGGATTGCGGCGTTCGGCGTGGCGCTGGTCGTCGGTCACAACGCTCTCGATGGCGTCAATCCGGCTTCGCTCGGTGCGCTCAGGCCACTCTGGATACTGCTGCATCAGCCAGGCGTTGTCTTTGACAACGGACGCTCGATGGTTCTGGTGTCCTACGTGCTTATTCCGTGGGTTGGGGTGACGGCGCTCGGATACGTGCTGGGCTCGACGTATGACTGGGACGCCCAGCCGCGGCGGCGACTCCTGTCATGGCTCGGGGTGGGCCTCGTTGCCGGGTTTGCCATCCTGCGGTTCACGAACGGGTACGGTGATCCGTTGCACTGGTCACAGCAGAAGACGCCACTGTGGACGCTCATGTCCTTCCTCAACACCAACAAATACCCGCCGTCGCTACTGTTCCTCATGATGACCCTGGGCCCCGCGCTGTTGATGCTGCGCGCCTTCGACGCGCGCGTTCCCGCATTGCTGCGACCGGCGCTCACCATCGGCAAGGTTCCGCTGTTCTTCTATGTGATGCACTTTTATCTCATTCATCTGCTGGCGGTGGCCTCCAGCTGGGTGCGTTATGGGCGCGTGCGCGAGATGTTCGAATCCCGCGACATCGCGCACTTCCCCTTCACCGCTCCCCCGGGCTGGGATCTCGGCCTACCGATGGTGTACGCCGTCTGGATCGTGGTGGTGGTGTCACTGTACCCGCTATGCCGGTGGTACGCGGGCGTCCGGCGCCAGCGGCACGAGTGGTGGCTCAGCTATCTGTAGCCAGCTGATGTCCAGAACCGAATCAGACTCCGTATTGTCTTGGATGGACATACAAAGGCTAGACCAACTCGAGGTTGTTTAGTTGTTTTATGATGTACGGTCACACCGTCGAGCAGGCATCGTAGTTCAGGCGGAGCTCGTCATCTTACGGTCACTTCCCCGTAACTCCGTAGTCAAGTCTCGCTGCAAGAGTTCCGGTGTGGCTCGTTGCAGCCATGCGAGAAATGCGGTGGAGGATCGCAGATGACTGATTCGGGATTTCCGAAGGCCACGCGACGTGCGGTGCTCAAGGCAGGGCTCGCGGCTGGTGCCATCACCGGCACCGGAGTGTGGGCGCGCGATCTGGACGACGACCGGGGCCATCCAGGGCCGCTGCGCCAGCCGGGCTCGCTCCCGTTCCCGAGGCTGCCCCCGGGCACGGACACCCTCCCGCAAATCGAGCACATCGTGGTCCTCATGATGGAGAACCACTCCTTCGACAACCGGCTGGGCATGCTCGAACGCCGCGACGTGGATGGCTTCCGGCTCGGACGTGATGGGCGGCCCACTGCCACGAACCCGTACCCTGACGGCACCATCCAGCACGCGTTCCGGATGCCAACAACGTGCCAGCTAAACTCGCAGCCCAGCCAGGAGTGGACCGCGAGTCACCGTCGCGGAGCTGCAATACGCTTACATCGGTACGATCGAGGGCGCAGTTCCCCATCGCACCAAAAAGCAGTGGCGACCGCTCGCCACTGCCATTGCCTTTTGCTGCGCGAACGGTAGCACTGGTAGACGAACTACAGCGGCCGGAAAGTGGTGGATTGGTGGGAGCAGAGGAACGAGTGCAGAGAGATCTGCGGATCGGGAACCAGAACCTGGGCCGCCCTTTATGTCGTGCCCCGAAATTTGATCGCTCGCTCCCCGCCACACCGGCGGCGGCCTACGACTTCATCTACCCCCGAGTTGTCGGACGTAAGCAGATATTCTTTGGCGCAAGCGTCGGGTATGGTCGCGCCCTCACGTATGCGGTCCTCGGGAAAGGAGGCCACTTCGGTTCATCATACTGCATCGTATCGATTTGCGCCGTCAGCGCGCTGCTCTCGACGTCGATGAATATTCAGCGACGACGGGCGCATCGCACGGGCGCCGTTTGCTCAAGGAGCAACGTTCAGAGCAGTCTTGCACAGTACGCCTGAACTACTACTCGCGGAAGACTTCATGAGCTCGCCAAGCTGATGGACAGTTTGATGTCGAAAAACCGTCGGGAGAGACAGGCTTACCCCAAACCGCGCTCGGATCCTTTCGTTCAGCCTCATGACGAGCAACGAGTGCCCGCCGAGGTCAAAGAAATTATCGTAACGACCCACCCGCTCCACGCTCAACAGCTCCTGCCAAATCTCCGCCAGAATCTCCTCCACCTCCCCCTGCGGAGCCTCATACTCCCGGGCTCCGTACGCCCCCTCTCGCGCTAGCGCAGCCTGCGGGTGCCGTACCAGTTGCGACTCAATTTCCTCCCGCGCAATCTGGAATCCGTGATATGTGGCGTGTGTCGCATTGAGCCACTCCGAAGCGACTGCTCTCTCGGACAGCGGAAGGATCGGCAGCGACAACGCCACGGTCTGCGGTGCCTCCTCTAGCGCCTTCACCAGCGACTCCAGCGCCGTGCGCACATATCGCGTCAGCCGATACGCATCCACTCCAATAACCGTCTGCGCCTTCAGCCTAAATCCCTCTCCGAGATTATCCACCGTCAACACGATTGGATAGTTCGTCCGATCATAGGCGGCCAATATTTCGATGCCATTCGCTCCCAACAGCCCAGCCTCGGTGCCCGGCCTACTGTGACGGTAGTTTAACAGCGCACTGAACAGTGACGCGGGGCCTTCAATCCCGCTGCAGCGCTGCGCCGCCGCCAATGAAGCCTGCTCGTGTCCCAGCAGCTCCACCAGCTCTCGTTGCGTGCTCTCCACCAGCTCCAACGCACTCATCCCTGAAAGCTTCACTCGCAGCGGTAGTGTATTGATGAACAACCCTATCCGCTTCTCACCCGTATTGCCCTGCAGCCTCCCAAGCAACACGCTCCCAAACACCACATCCTCGCGGCCACTCGTATGCGCTACCACCAGCGCCCACGCTGCATGAAAGAGCGTCGCCGCACTCGCCCCCAGCCGCCGTGCCTGACGTCGTATCCGCTGCGACAGGCCATCCTCGAGCATCTCAAATGCCTCCTGCACCTGGCAGCCGTCTCCATGCACATCAGCCAACCCAAACGGCGTCGTCGGTTCGTCCACATCCCCCAATTTACGGCGAAAGAAATCTTCCGCATCCCCACGGCGTCCGTACTCTAACACCTGCGCCACGTGATTACGGTACGGCACTGACTCCGATAGGCTTCCTGCAAGACCCTGCAGATGTGCAGCGACCTCGGCAATCACTGCCTCCAGAGTCATGTGATCGCCCACGACAATATTATGTTGCTGAATCAACACATACCATCTTTCCGCATGCGGGTCTTTCCCCACCCGCACCCGTATCAGCGGCGCCTGTCTGAGATCCAGCCGCTGCCTCTCAGGGCTCATCCACTCGTGTACTTGCTGCTGTACATCCCGCGCACTGTCCAGGGTCACTTCCTGCACTGGCAGCTTCACCTCGCGATACACCACCTGCACCGGCTGCAGCAACCCTTCCCATAACACCGCAGTGCGTAGTACCTCATGGCGGTCGATCATCGCCTGCAATGCTCGCATCAACTTCTGTACTTGATCTTGCGTGGACACCGATAGCAGCATGGGTAGGACGTAAAGATCTCCGCCACGCTCACTCATTAGATGATGGAACAGCATGCCTTCTTGTAGCGGAACCAGCGGGTATATGTCCCGGATATTGCGCGAACCACCAGGGACCGCCGCCGCAATTTTCTGGATCTCTTCACTCTTGAGCTGTAGCAGCGGCAGCATTTCAGGTGTGATCGCCTCACAGCCAATTGGGATCCGATTCGGCGGAACCTGCACCTGCCCCACACTACCTGGTACCAACGTCCGCGCCAGTTCCAGCAGCCGCGCATTCTCAAAGACCTGCCGCACGGATGCCGACAACCCGACCCGCCCCAGTCGCTCCAGCATCCTTACGATCAGGAGTGAGTGCCCGCCGAGCTCGAAGAAGTGGTCCCTCCTGCCTACCCTTTCCATCCCGAGAAGCTCTTGCCAGATTCCCGCAAGAACATCCTCCACTTCCCCCTGAGGCGCTTCGTACTCGCATCTTCCGTATGCTCCCGACTCGGGCTCAGGCAACGCATGACTATCGAGCTTCCCGTTCGCAGTCAGCGGCAACCTCTGGAGGGCTACAAATGCCACGGGTACCATGTACTCCGGTAGCACCTTCTTCAAGTGCGTCCGCAACTCTTCCACGGGCGGACATGCTCCCTCCCTTGCTACCACATACCCCACCAGACGCTTTTTTCCTGGCATGTCTTCCCGCATCGACACCACCGCCTCCTTCACCTGCGGATGCCGCAGCAGATGCGACTCGATCTCCCCCAGTTCAATGCGGAATCCACGAATCTTCACCTGATTGTCATTGCGCCCCAGATACTCGATGGTCCCATCCGGCCGCCACCGCCCGAGGTCTCCGGTTTTGTACATCCGCGCTTCGGGTACAGTGCTAAAGGGGTCTTTTACGAAGCGCTCCGCTGTCAACTCCGGCTTGTTCAGATACCCGCGCGCTACGCCGGCTCCTCCTATATAGATCTCACCCGCGATTCCTACTGGCACTGGAGTACGATGACCACTAAGTATATATATACGTGTGTTATTCAGAGGCCGTCCAATGTGAGGTGCCTCCGACAGGTCTCCAAGATGAGCTGCGGTACTACTTATGGTGCATTCTGTCGGCCCATACAAGTTGTAGACATCCGTCTTTCGATTCTGCCGCAGAGCGCTCCATAGCCTTTGGCCAACCGCCTCTCCACCCATCAAAACCCTGCGGGGCGCCCGCCGGCCTTCCTCCATAAGCCCAGCCGCAATCCATTCGGTGAGCTGCGATGGCGTACATTCGACGTCATCGATGTCATTTCCTTCGAAGAACTCCAGAAGCAGACGTGAGTCCAGCCGTAGCGACTCCGGAATGATGAACAACGTGCACCCGGACAGCAACCGAACAAACTGCTCGACAAAGACATCAAACGTAACCGGAGAGTTCACGGCCATTCGTCGGAAACCATATGGCTCGCGAAAGCGAGTCTCCAGCGCTCTCCAATAGCTCACGAGGTTTCTATGCTCGACCATTACACCTTTGGACTGTCCCGTAGATCCCGACGTGTAAATGACGTATGCCAGATGACGCGACGAGACACATATTGATGTCGCATCTAGACTCTCTGTCCCCTGGCGCGCAATTGCACCCCAATCACCGTCCAGCGCGATCACGCTCGCTGTGGTCAGCGGCAACCGCTCCCGTAGATGCTCCTGTGTCAGCAGCACTTTCGGGTCTGCGTCCTTCAACATGTATGCCAATCGCTCCAGAGGATGCGCCGGATCCAACGGAACATAAGCCGCGCCAGCCTTGAGGATTCCTAGCATCCCGATGATCACCTCCAAGCCGCGCTCAACAAAGATCCCTACCAGATGATCCGCCCCCACTCCCCGCTGCCGCAGATACCGAGCCAACTGATTGGCTTTCTCGTTCAGTTCCGCATAGCTCAGCGACTTCCGCTCATACATCACCGCCACCACATCCGGAGTACGTTCCACCTGCTCCTCAAACAGCCGGTGGACGAGCTCTTCCTGCGGATACACTGCCTCGGTAGGGTTGAATACCTCGATGACTTGTCTCGACTCACCCTGCGGCAGAATGGGTAGCTTCAGCGCCAGCGCCTGCGGTTCGTCCTCCAACGCCTGCACGAGAACCTGCAATGCTGCGGACAACAACGCGATCATCCGCCTGGGATCGATCCGTCGATCTACCGTCAACTCCAGAAAGAAGCTCTCCCCAACCTCATCTATCGAACACAATATCGGGTAGTTCGATCTCCCTTGAATGTCCATCAGGTCGATGCCCGACAGCCTGGACCATCCGGTCCTGCTACTCGCCAAGCCGTGCCGATAGTTCAGCAGCGTAGTGAACAGTGGCGTTGATCCCGTAACCTGACTGCAACGCTGGGCGGCGGCCAGTGAGGCATTCTCATGGATCAACAGTTCTCCCAACTCCCTGTGAGTCCTTTCCACCAATTCTCGCGCCGTCAGCTCTTTCATCTTCAGGCGCAGCGGCAGCGTATTGATAAACATGCCGAGGATGCGCTGCGCACCCGCACTGCCCTGCAATCTGCCCAACAGCACGGTCCCGAACACCACGTCGTCCCGGCCACTGATGCATCCGATAACCAGTCCCCATGCCGCATGAAACATGGTCGCAGCGCTCACCCCCAGAGAACGAGCCTGGACCCGTATCCTCCCCGCAAGCTCGTCTGCAAGAGCTTCGCGAGCCTCGCTTGTCTCGCTGCCGTCCCCGTATACGTCCAACAGCCCGAACGGAGCAGTCGGCTCGTCGACATCCCCCAACTTGCCGCAGAAGAACGCCTGCGCGTCATGCATATGTGCATGGGCCAATACCTGTGCCACGTGGCTGCGATACTGCACGGGCTCAGGTAGAGACGCTGCCCCACCTTCGAGGTAGGCCGCCAATTCGGAAAAGAGAATCCCGGACGACTGATTGTCGACAGTGAGATGATGAGTCAGAAGAACTGCATACCATTTACCACCAGCCGGATCAGCCGTTATCTGCAAGCGCATGAGTGGGGCCTGCCTCAGATCCAAGCCATGCCACTCGACCCTATTTAGCTGTTCACTGGCATTCCGCCCCACTTCCAGCGTTATCTCCTGCACCGGCAGGGTCGCGTGCCGATACACTACCTGAACCGCTTGGGGCAACTGCTCCCAATGCAGAGCCGTGCGCAGGATGTCGTGGCGACCGATCACCCCCTGCAAGGCAGCAATCAACTCCTCCAAGCGTTCCCGTGAGGCCACCGACAACAGGGTCCGCGTAACGTACACATCTCCGCTTCGCTCATTGAGCAGGTATTGAAACAGGATACCTTGCTGCAACGGCGCCAGAGGATAGATATCTTGAATATTTCCGGCACCACCCGGAACGGCCTGCACGATCCGCGCAATGTGCTCCGGCTCCAACTGAACCAGTGGCAACATCTGTGGAATTATCCGCTCACAGCCCGCCGGAATCAGGTTCGGCGGTACCACAACTCGTTCAGACGATCCACCAACTATTGTACTGGCCAGGTCCGCCAACGTCGGACTCTCGAAGACTCGCCGCACCTCAGCCGATAGCCCCACAAGGCGAAGGCGCTCCATCAGACGCACGATCAGCAGCGAGTGTCCTCCCAGCTCAAAGAAGTTGTCGTAGCGCCCGACGCGCTCCACCTGCAGCAGCTCCTGCCAGATCCTCGCCAGAATCTCCTCGACCTCTCCCTGCGGAGGCTCATACTGCCGGCTCACATAAGCACCCACGTCCGGTGGCGGCAATGCCTTACGATCCAACTTCCCACTCGGTGTCAACGGGAATTGTTCCAGCATCACGAATGCTCCCGGCACCATATATTCGGGTAACACTCGCAACAGATGCGAGCGCAGATGTTCCGCACTCGGCGCTGCATTGGGATCTTGGGGAATCACATACGCCACCAGGCGCTTTTCTCCTGGGGAATCTTCCCGAACAAGCGCTACAGCTTCTCTCACCTGCGCATGGCACGTCAGCCGCGCCTCGATCTCGCCCAGCTCAATCCGGAATCCCCGGATCTTCACCTGATGATCGGTCCGCCCCAGGAACTCGACATTGCCGTCCGCCAGATAACATCCCAGGTCTCCTGTCCGGTACATCCGCTTGCCTGGCTCGGCAAACGGATTCGGGATGAATTTCTCCGCGGTCAAGTCCGGACGATTCACATAACCGCGCGCCAAGCCCAGGCCAGCAAGGTACAGCTCACCAGGAACCCCAACAGGGACTGGGTTCAATTCCTTGTCGAGCAAATACACCTGTGTGTTCGAAATCGGCCTGCCAATCGGCCCATGGCGCCTGTCAAAGTCAGATGGAAACGGGTAACACAGGGCAAAGGTCGTGCTTTCCGTCGGGCCATAGCCATTGATGAGGCGGCAAGACGGGCATTCAGCAAGCACCCGCCGTATGGTGTGTACCGGCAGCACGTCACCACCGGCCAACAGTTGCCGAACTGACTGCAGCGATGAGAGCTGACTATCGCAGAAGCGCTCGAACAGCACAGCGGTCAGCCACAGCGTAGAAACCCTGTGCCGTTCGATTGTTTGTGCCAACTCCTCCAGCGAAAGTCCGCCTGGCGACATGACAACCAGGCGCGCCCCATTGAGCAAGCTCCCCCACACTTCGAACGTCGAGGCATCAAATGCCAGCGGGGCGGCCTGCAAAAACACTTCCTCCCGTGTCAACCGCGCGTAGTTCGCGCCTTTTACCAGGCGAACCACATTTTGATGCTCCGTGCCCACCCCCTTGGGGTTGCCGGTCGACCCGGAGGTATAAAGGCAGTAGGCCAGATGATCAGGCCGGGTCACGTGCTGCAGGTTCGCTCCAGGCTGTCGAGCAATATCGTCCCAGTCCCTGTCCAGACATACCCAGGGCGCGCTGCCTGCTGGCAGCCTTTCCACCAGCCGTTCCTGAGTCAACACTACCGCTGCTGCCGTGTCCACCAGCACATAACTCAGCCGCTCAGCCGGGTACTGCGGATCAAGGGGAACATAGGCCCCGCCAGCCTTGAGGATACCCAGCAGACCGACCACCATTTCCAGCGACCGCTCCACGCAGATCGCAACCAGCGTATCCGGCTCTACCCCCAACCCCCGCAGATGACGCCCCAGACGATTGGATCGGGCATTCAGTTCGTCGTAACTCAGATGCCGATCCCCGAACACCACCGCCACCGAGTCCGGATCAGCCTCGACCTGCTCCTCGAACAACTGCTGAATGCACTTGTCCCGCGGAAAACCGACTGCCGTATCATTCCACTCCACCAACAACTGGTGCCGCTGCGCCTCGGTCATTGGTGACAGGTCCTTCAGCTTTGCCTGCGGATTCGCGATCACCGCATCCAACAGCGCCCTGAAATACCGCACCATGCGCGCGATCATCGGAGCGTCGAACATGTCAGTGTTGTATTCAAATACCATCTCAAGGGGGGACGACGCTGATTTGTTACCTAACATGCAGATAACGTTCAAGTCCAGCTTCGCGGAGCCATTCGCTAGCCCCTCCTCTATCAGCACTTCCAACCCGGAAAAATGGGGCGACATTTCCAGTGAATCATGGAACGAAAAAGCCACGCCGAGCGGCATTTCCCCCCGGAAATGTTGTGTCCAAGCCAAGCACTTGGCCATTTCAGCGATGGGAATTCCGCTATGACGCAAGGCAAAATCAACTCCATCCCCGACCACCCGGACGTAATCGGCATACGTAGTCTGTGGGTTCACCTCCAGCAGGATCGGCACCATATTCACAAACATGCCCATCGCCCATCTGTATACGGACGATGTTCTGTTTGCGAGACCACTGCCGACAAGCAACCGATCCCGCCCAGACATCAGGGAGCAGCACAAGCCGAAGACGCCAAGCATGAAGGCATAGCGTGATACCCCCAGCGAGGCGGCGGCTTTCGCAATACGCCGTAAGGCCTCCCCATCGATTCCGCTTCGCATCTGAGCGCCGAAATACCTGTATTCCCGGTGATTCCTTCTCTCCTGAAAAAGCTGCGCATCCTCTGGTATCACCGGTTTCAGATATTGCACCCACTCGCCAAGCTGCCGCGTGAAATCCGCAGACCTCACCCAACTTTGCTCATCACGGCAGTAGTCACTGAAGTGAGCCTCGATTTCGGGTAATGAGGCGAGCCTATTCTCAACGAGACTGGAGTACAGCTCGCCAAGATCACGCACGGCAATACGGAATGATTGCCCGTCATGTACGTAGTGATGCTCGGATTGGAGCAAAACGTGCTCGTCTGTAGACAATCTGATCAGGAGCCAACTGACCAGCGGAGGCCTCGAGACGTCAAACTGTCGCTGAAGCTCCTCGCGCAGCAGCCTGGAAAACTCATTGCTTCTATCCGCGTCCGTAAGAGCAGACAAATCGGAAAAAGGCAAGGATATCTCGACAGATGGCAGAACCTCGCGCATGAGGTGGTCGCCGACCGACACAAACCGAGTACGGAGAATTTCGTGCCGCTCGACCAGGCGATTGATTGCCCGCTCAAGCAGCTCCCTTTTGAGATCTCCTTGAAATCTGAAGCTGGCGTGGAATCGGTAAGCCCACCAAGCCTCTCCCAGTTGCTCGAGGAACCAGATTTGCTCCTGCCCGAACGAAACCGGCTCGAGCCGCTCATTCCTTTCCGAATGCTCCTGGCCCGGCGCCGAAGGCGACGATTCGGCGCCGGTGACCTTTGCCAGTTCCACAGCATATTCAGCGATCGTCACGTTTCCCAGAAGTTGCGGCGCACGCTTTCCTGACCCAAGAAACTTTCCAACGCGGCTGATGACGTCCATGGCCTGCATTGAGCTGCCACCCAGATTCCGGAAGCCATCGTGTACCCCAATCCGGTCTACCCTCAGCACGTCCGTCCAGATGTGCACCAACATTTCCTCGACGGGCGTACGTGGGGCAACGTACACGCCCAGGGCGGCACGCGAGATCTCCGGTACCGGGAGCGCCGCGCGATCGAGCTTGCCGCTGGCATGCAGTGGCAGGGCGTCCATGAGCATCCAAGCGTCCGGTATCATGTACTCCGGCAAACAGCTACGTAGATAGGTTCGCAAGACATCGATAGTCACGGAGCTTTCGGGCTTACCTGCCACGTAGGCCACCAACCTGTTCTTGCCAGCATCGTCCTCGCGCGCGATGACCGCTGCTTCGCGTACGGCATGATGCCGCAGCAGCGTATGCTCGATCTCGCCCAGCTCAATCCGGAATCCCCGGATCTTCACCTGATGATCGGTCCGCCCCAGGAACTCGACATTGCCGTCCGCCAGATAACATCCCAGGTCTCCTGTCCGGTACATCCGCTTGCCTGGCTCGGCAAACGGATTCGGGATGAATTTCTCCGCGGTCAAGTCCGGACGATTCACATAACCGCGCGCCAAGCCCAGGCCAGCAAGGTACAGCTCACCAGGAACCCCAACAGGGACTGGGTTCAATTCCTTGTCGAGCAAATACACCTGTGTGTTCGAAATCGGCCTGCCAATCGGCCCATGGCGCCTGTCAAAGTCAGATGGAAACGGGTAACACAGGGCAAAGGTCGTGCTTTCCGTCGGGCCATAGCCATTGATGAGGCGGCAAGACGGGCATTCAGCAAGCACCCGCCGTATGGTGTGTACCGGCAGCACGTCACCACCGGCCAACAGTTGCCGAACTGACTGCAGCGATGAGAGCTGACTATCGCAGAAGCGCTCGAACAGCACAGCGGTCAGCCACAGCGTAGAAACCCTGTGCCGTTCGATTGTTTGTGCCAACTCCTCCAGCGAAAGTCCGCCTGGCGACATGACAACCAGGCGCGCCCCATTGAGCAAGCTCCCCCACACTTCGAACGTCGAGGCATCAAATGCCAGCGGGGCGGCCTGCAAAAACACTTCCTCCCGTGTCAACCGCGCGTAGTTCGCGCCTTTTACCAGGCGAACCACATTTTGATGCTCCGTGCCCACCCCCTTGGGGTTGCCGGTCGACCCGGAGGTATAAAGGCAGTAGGCCAGATGATCAGGCCGGGTCACGTGCTGCAGGTTCGCTCCAGGCTGTCGAGCAATATCGTCCCAGTCCCTGTCCAGACATACCCAGGGCGCGCTGCCTGCTGGCAGCCTTTCCACCAGCCGTTCCTGAGTCAACACTACCGCTGCTGCCGTGTCCACCAGCACATAACTCAGCCGCTCAGCCGGGTACTGCGGATCAAGGGGAACATAGGCCCCGCCAGCCTTGAGGATACCCAGCAGACCGACCACCATTTCCAGCGACCGCTCCACGCAGATCGCAACCAGCGTATCCGGCTCTACCCCCAACCCCCGCAGATGACGCCCCAGACGATTGGATCGGGCATTCAGTTCGTCGTAACTCAGATGCCGATCCCCGAACACCACCGCCACCGAGTCCGGATCAGCCTCGACCTGCTCCTCGAACAACTGCTGAATGCACTTGTCCCGCGGAAAACCGACTGCCGTATCATTCCACTCCACCAACAACTGGTGCCGCTGCGCCTCGGTCAACAGCGGCAAACCGTTCGCCATATCGTCTTGCGGTCGAAAGCTTGCTTCCATGGTGCACGAGCCCTTTAATGATCCTGGAGAGTTCCATCTCGAGGGTACCGCGCACTGCCGACCCGGCACTGCGCCGTAAGATTACAAATGCCTGCCTCGCCCCTCCGACCTGGCCAGATTCAGGCCAACCTTCCGTATAGTGGTCAAGACATTCCAGAAGGCGATCGCTGGATTGCCTGCAGTCAGTGTCGATCCATCGACATGCCATTCAAACATCCTGTTGGCATTTCGTGCTCGAAACGCTCCCGCCGGAAACGGCGCGCACAGACTCTATACCGGCTGATGTCGAGGAGCAATAGCCGAGCTGTTTGTATCTCGAAACTCGCGCGCAATTGCACGGCGACCCAGTCCAAAAGGAGAAACCTCCAGATCCAATGGCGCGTCGCTGTGCCATCCAATCTGTTTGTTGCATGGTTGTTTCGAACTCTGCTCGAGAACGGCTTTGGATCGACTACCCTGCCAAGTCCCAGGCAAGCAATCAGGAATTCGCAGCACGAGCGTTCACAACAGTCCGGCTGCCAGCAATCTATGCGCCCGTCAAATATCGAAGTTATTTGCGTGCGCCGGGGCTCACCTGCCCCTGGAGTTCAACGCAGAAAGGTAGTGTGCAACTAGAATGGCAGCCACTGCGAGGCTGACAGCCGCAGTCATGGCGACGACCCGCAAGCCGTCGAGGAATGCCGCTCGATGCACATGCAAGAGCGCCGCCTGCAGAGGCATGTCGAGATGTTTGATAGCACGAATAGCCGCTCCAAGAGTCTCGACCCCCTGTAGTGCGACAGTAGATGTCACATGATGTAACGAATCGCGGTACGTGACCGCACCGATGCTTCCCAGGATAGCGACACCGAGCGCTCCGCCAAGTTCAAAGCCGGCCTCGGCAATCGCGGTAGCCTCACCGGCCTGCTCCGGTGAAACGCCGCTGATGATCAAGTCTGTAATAGGGGTATACACGTACGCGAGACCGAGCGAGTAGGTGCAACCTACGATCGCGAAAGTGGCCGGAGCAGTAGTCTCACTGACACAGCTCAGCATTACGAAACCGATTGCGGCCAAAGCGAGACCAGCGCATATCCGGTTCGCTGGGGTGAGATAGCGCGCCATGGCAGGTGTCATGGCGGAGCCTACAATCATCGCGAACGCACGTGGGACGCTCCAGAGGCCTGCCGCCAATGAGCTCAGATCGAGCACCAGCTGCATATATTGCGCTACGAACACAAAGGAGCCGAATGAGACAAAACTGGCGAGGGCATACGTTCCGAGCGCGGTTCTGAGGCGGGCGGTACGGAAGAGTTTCAGGTTGATCATTGGATGTTGGGAAAGCGCCTGACGTCGAATGAACTGCCAGCCGGCTATCAGCCCCGTAGCAATCCACAAAGCACTGCTCCACACCGTGCCGCTCTCGGCGATGCGCTTCAAACCGAAGGCGGTCGACAACATCGTGGCAAGGGAGAGCAGCGCACTGAGAAGGTCTATTGGGCGACCATTCGACTCGCGGTGCTCGGGCAAGAACATTGGTCCGAGGATCAGAAGCAGTAGCATCGCCGGGACTCCCGCCAGAAACACAGAACCCCACCAGAAGTATTGCAGTAACAGCCCCCCAACTACGGGACCTATCGCAGCTCCGGCAGAGTAGCCTGCTACCCAGACGCTAACGGCGGTTGTGCGTTCACCCGAGTCTTGAAACATCTCACGAATGAGGGATAGAGTCGCTGGAGCGAAGGCAGCGCTTGCGACGCCGAGCGCCGCGCGCATTGCAATGAGCGTCGCGGCACTACGTGAAAAGGCGGCCGCGATCGAGGCAACCGCGAACACGCCGGCAGACCAAAGGAGCAACCGGCGCCGCCCAATGCGATCAGCAACGGCAGCCATCGGAATCAGCATGCCGGCCAGCATGAAGCCGTAGATATCAAGTATCCAAAGGAGCTGCTCAGCAGTTGGTTTGATAGCAACGCTCAATGCCGGAATGGCGAGATTCAGAATAGTCAGATCCATCGAGTAGAGAAGACCAGGCAGAGTCAACACGGCGAGGCCAATCCAGTCCCCTCGCCGCGCCCGGTTCCAGGGGGCCGAAACAGCCGAGTTTCCGAGCGGCCTGTTGTGGCATTCCATTGTCGCTCCGTCCCCCATCCTTTCGATTGGGTAGAGCACATTGTAGTGAAGGCCGAGCCACGATGCACAAGCGTCCGACGATCGCAACTTTGGCGCGGTGTTACGTAAGAAGAGCCAATGAGTCGAGCTGTGTGTATTTGCTATATCGAAGACGGGGCGTAAGGTTTGACGCTTCTTTGAGGCAACAGACTTAAACTTGAGAGTATCGGCTTCTATGGGGTTGGACCGGCCCTCTGCTGATTTTCGGACATAGCGAGCCTCACGAGGTGGCTGACGCGAGGGACTTTTCGACAACCGACAGTCACATTGGTGAGGAGTGCGTTGGTTCGAGCCACTCTTGCGCAATGAGCCGTCCGCGGAGGGTTGCGCGAGAAACTCAGAGCTGCGCCACTGTGGACGCTCATGTCCTTCCTCAATACCAACAGATACCCACGGTCGTTGCTATTCCTCATGATGACGCTGGGACCCGCACTGTTGATCGCTCACCATCGACAAGGTTCCGCTATTCTTCTACGTGCTGCACGTTAGCTGCATCGGAGGGTCGTTGTTCAAGAGGAGCTCGTCATCTTACGGTCACTTCCCCGTAACTCCGTAGTCAAGTCTCGCTGC
>CAZBTV010000117.1:0-22990 GCA_964494895.1 uncultured Steroidobacteraceae bacterium
GTCGAAGCCCGTCACCAGGACGGATGTGGGATAGAACCTTTCGAGTCTCGGAGTCCTGTCGGGCCAGCCCTGGGTGGAGAACGGCCACAGCGCCGAGGAGAACCAGGTGTCGAGCACGTCCTCCTCCTGACGCAGGCGGGTGCTCGGGGACAGGCCATGTTTGTCGCGCACCTCGGCCTCGTTGCGGCCGACGAAAACCGAGCCCTTCTCGTCGTACCACGCGGGAATCCGGTGTCCCCACCAAAGCTGGCGGCTCACACACCAGTCCTTGATGTTGCGCATCCATTCAAAGTAGGTTTTTGACCAGTTCTCCGGAACGAAACGCGTGCGGCCCTGCTCCACTGCCACAATGGCGGGTTGCGCCAGCGGGGCGATCTTGACGTACCACTGATCGGTAAGGTACGGCTCGAGAACTGCACCACTGCGGTCACCGCGCGGAACCATCAACTTGTGTTTTTCGGTTCTCGCGAGGAGGCCGGCGTCCGTCAGCTCGGAGAGAATGCGCTTGCGTGCCTCGAAGCGGTCGAGGCCGCGGAAGCGTTCGGGCGCATTGTCGTTCAGCGTCGCCCGAGGTGTGAATATGTTGATTTGCGCGAGTTGGTGCCGCAGCCCGATCTCGTAGTCGTTGAAATCGTGGGCGGGGGTGATCTTGACGCATCCGGAGCCGAAAGCCGGATCGACGTAAGCATCGCCGATGATCGGAATCGAGCGCTCCGCAAGCGGCAGGCGGACCTTCTTGCCAATGAGGTGCAGGTAGCGTTCGTCCGCCGGATTCACGGCCACGGCGGTATCACCCAACATCGTCTCAGGCCGCGTAGTCGCGACGATGACGTGACCGGAGCCGTCCTCGATCGGATAGCTCAGATGCCAGAGATGGCCTTCCTCCTCGCAGCTCTCGACCTCCAGGTCGGAGAGAGCGGTGAGCAGTACCGGGTCCCAGTTCACGAGGCGCTTGCCGCGATAGATCAGGCCCTCGTCATACAACCGCACGAAGGCTTCGATCACGGCGCGCGAGAGCTGCGAGTCCATGGTGAAGCGGTCGCTGGACCAGTCCACCGAGTCCCCGAGGCGCCGCATCTGGCCCGCAATGGTGCCCCCGGATTCCTCCTTCCATTTCCAGACGCGCTCGACGAATTCCTCTCGGCTCAGGTCGGTGCGCTTCTTTCCTTCAGCATCGAGCTGACGCTCGACCACCATTTGCGTGGCGATTCCGGCGTGATCCGTTCCTGGTTGCCAGAGCGTTTCGTCTCCCCGCATGCGGTGATAGCGGGTGAGCGCGTCCATCAACGTATGCTGGAACGCGTGCCCCATGTGCAGCGTGCCGGTTACGTTCGGTGGGGGAATCACAATCGAATAAGGTGCTCCCCGGCCGCGCGGCGCGAACCACCCGTTGGACTCCCAGCGCTCGTAGATTCGCCGCTCGATCTCGTGCGGCGCGTAGGTTTTTTCCATTGACAGCGGAACGATATAGCTCAGGTCGTCCGCCGATTATAGCGATCCCGGCAGCCTCCACATGGGAAGCCATAGGAGTGTCGCTTCCTGGCTCCAGGGGCAGCCCGCGACTCAGGTCACTCGCCCCGGATGTTATGTGATGCGGGCTGCACCCCCAGGTCACGGTAAGCCTTGAAGCGGGCGCGGCCGGCGCGGCGGCGTGCGTCATCGCCGTCGATGATTTCGGCAACCCTCGGGGTGCTGGAAAGGCACGGAGGAATATCAGAAGCGAGGTTGATGATGATATCGACGCTCGCAGACGGTACTGCGCCCGCGCTCAGCAGCACAGGGGCTTCCCCGAGAGTGCCAGCATTCCCGAGCGTCTCATGTGGCACGAAGCTACCGTCGGTGAACGTCCACAGCATGTCGTCAAAGACTCGCAACTCCGTCGGGTCGGTGTGCCAGACGAGTACGCGCTGCGATGCCAGGTAGGCCTTCTCCGCCAGCTTACACGCGAGCTTGAGGCGGGCGGACGAGGATGGATCATCCAGAATGTAAAAGTCGACGCGCCCTTGCCAGGCGCCTGCTGCCGCGGCCCCGCTTTGCGCGTTGGGATCAGCCTCTCCGGGACCCGACCCGGCGGGCGGCGATGAGACGTCGCCGTTCGAGGCGGCAGAAGCGGATATGTCGACGTGCTCGCCCATGACTTACGCCATTACGTATCAGAGCGCGGCGCGGTGGATGAGAAAGTCCGCGAGCAGCGGTGTCGGCTTTCCCGTGCTGCCCTTCTGCGCACCGCTCTGGTAAGCGATGCCCGCGACGTCGAGATGCGCCCATTTGAGTCCCTGTGTGAATTTTCCTAGGAACGCCGCCGCCGTAATTGCGCCACCCTCGCGGCCTCCGATGTTGGCAAAATCCGCGAAATTGCTCTTCAACTGCTCAGCATACTCCTCGGTAATGGGGAGGTGCCATGTGCGGTCATCGGCGCGAACCCCGGCCTCCACGAGCTCGCGAACGAGTGCGTCATCGTTTCCCATCAGTCCCGAATGATGGTGCCCGAGAGCGACCACGCACGCGCCGGTCAGTGTCGCGATATCGATCACGGTAGAAGGGTTGAAGCGACGCGCGTAGTGAAGGGCATCCGCCAGAATGAGCCGCCCCTCGGCATCGGTGTTGAGGATCTCGACTGTCTGGCCGGAGGCGCTCGTTACGATGTCCCCCGGCTTGATCGCCGTGCCACTGGGCATGTTCTCCACGGCCGCTACCAGCCCGATGACCCGCAGGGGCAGCTTGAGTGCGGCGGCGAGACTGAGGGAAGCGATCACCGCGGCGGCGCCGCTCATATCGAACTTCATCTCGTCCATGGTCGGTGGATCCTTGAGCGAGATACCTCCGGTATCGAAAGTGACGCCCTTGCCTACCAGCACGACAGGCGCTGTGTCGGCTTTGCCGATGCGGTGCTCGAGAACCACGAATCGGGGCGGCTGCGCGCTGCCCTGGGATACCGCGAGCAAACAGCCCATCTTTTCGCGCCTGATCGCCGCTTCGTCCAGCACCTGCACTTTCAGGGAAGGATATTGTTTTGCGATCGTCCTGGCCTGTTCGGCCAGATAGCTCGGCGTGCAGACATTGCCGGGCAGGTTGGCGAGATCGCGCTGGATCTTCCGCGCGGCCGAGATCGCCTCTCCATGTTTGAGCCCGCGCTCGGTGTCCTCGATGCCGCTCTTGCGCACAGGACCGGCGAGCACCTTCTGCAGGGCCGGGGACTTGGGCTTCTTGCCGGTCTTCAGATCGTTGATGCGGTAGAGAGCGCTTCCGGCGATCTCAGCGATGCCCCGGCCAAAATAGTAGTCGTCGAGCTCCTTCGAGTCGGGACGGTCGATTGCAACCGCAACGCTGGCGATACGTGTGCGTCCGATCGCCGTCATCGCCGCCGCCCAGGCTTTGCGCCAACCCTTGCGTGCGTAGGTTTTTTTCGACCCGAGCCCGGTAAGCAGCACGCGCGAGGCCTGGATGCCCGGCAGCTCCGTCAGGAGGATCGTCTCGCCCGCGCGGCCCGGAAAATCGCCGCGCGCCAGCAGCTTTTTCAGCCTTCCGGAGGTGGCGGTGTCCAGGCTTTGTGCCTCGCTGGATAATTCCCCGTCCTCGAAAATGCCGACGACGACACAGTCGACGGCCAGCGTTGCCAGTCCCTTGGTCCATACCTCGAAATGCATTCGACATACCCCTCTGTGTGGCCAGGCTGATAGTAATCACCCGCGCGAGGCGCAGATCACGCGGAGCATTTAGAATCACACCCGTCTCGTGCCGACGTCGCCTGCGGCCATTCGTGTTGATTCAGCGAGCGCGTGTGTAGAGCGCGGTGAGTGTAACCCAAGACCTGCCGCTTCCGGCGTGAAAGCGGTGAAGGAGCCTGTCTGATTGATGCTTGTCTGCTCTGGCCATTTCTGCGCGTCATGCTTGCGGCTCTGAGGAAAAGCGGTGCGCAATATTCTCGGGCGCTATATTTTGCGTGAAGTCGTCACGGCCTGGCTGGTCGTGACGGCCGTACTGCTCATCATCCTGCTCGCCAATCAGGTTGCAGGCGTGCTGGAGCGCGCGGCGGTCAATCAGTACCCACAGGGCGTCGTGCTGGAGCTGATCACCTTGGGCGCTCTTCAGAACCTGAGCCTGCTGGTGCCCTTCGGACTGCTGCTCGGGGTCGTATTCGCGTTCGGGCGGCTGTATCACGACAGTGAGATGGCCGCCGCGCTAGCTTGCGGGATCGGACCTGCGAGGATCTATCTGCCTGTGGCACTGATGGCCGTGCTGGTCGCCGCGGGGCTCGCCTGGATTACCCTCGAGCTGGCTCCGCAGGCCACCGCCCGAGCCTTGAGCTTGCGCAATGCTGCATTGCGCGCAGGGCAGTTCGCGCCAATCGCCGCAGGTAAGTTCCGCTCGTTCGGCGGCGGCAATGCCGTGGTGTATGCGCAAAACGTGAACAAGGACGGAACGCTAGGCGACGTATTCGTCGAGCGCAATCGCGGACCCGTGGTCGAGGTTGCTCTTGCCCATCGGGCGCGGCTGTCGGTCTCGCCCGATGGCGGCACGCACACGATCACCCTCTACGACGGTGATCGCTACGAGGGACAGCCCGGAAGTGCTGAATTCCGTATCGTGCATTTTGCCGAGCACACGATTCCCATCCAGGTGCCCGTCGTTTCGGATGTGGTGAAGAACCTCGAAGCCCAGCCGAGCCGCTCCCTGTGGGAGTCCAAAAATCTCAACAAGCGTGCCGAGCTTCACTGGCGCGTTGCTATGCCCGTAAGCTGCATCGTGCTCACATTGCTGGCTGTGCCGCTCTCGCGGCTGCGACCCCGGCAGGGACGTTACTCGCGTGTCTGGCTCGCCGTGGTGATCTATTTTCTCTATCAGAACCTCATCAATATCGGCAAGGTCTGGATTGCGCGCGGCTCGCTGCCGGAGGTGGCGGGCCTCTGGTGGACACATGCGGCGGTGGCGCTGCTCGCGCTGGTGGTGATCTACGGCCCCGCGATGTCGAACCGCATTCGCTACCGGGTGCGCGGGCTATGAACATTCTGGA
Source organism: uncultured Steroidobacteraceae bacterium (assembly GCA_964494895.1). Lineage (GTDB taxonomy): Bacteria > Pseudomonadota > Gammaproteobacteria > Steroidobacterales > Steroidobacteraceae > 13-2-20CM-66-19. The sequence continues at coordinate 5,015 of CAZBTV010000117.1, forward strand.
CCGGTACGTGGTGCGCACCATTCTGGTCTTCATCTTTCTGGTGATGGCCGTGGTGTTGGTCCTGGGCACGCTGTTTGTTTTCATCGACCAGCAGGACGACATCGGCGTTGGGCATTACACGGCCCTGGAAGCGCTCTGGTTCACACTGCTCAACTTGCCGCAGCAGGCTTTCGAGCTGTTCCCGATCACGGCGCTCATCGGGTCGCTGCTGGGCTTGGGCTCGCTGGCGCGCGGCAGCGAGCTGACCGTGATTCGTGCGACGGGAGTTTCGATCGTGCGCCTGGCGGGCGCCGCGCTCATCGCCGGGCTGATACTGCTCGGCATCGAGGTGTTGCTCGGCGAGTATCTTGCTCCTCCGCTGCAGGTCGCTGCGCGTGAGGGGAAGGCATTCGCCAAGTACACCAACATCAGCTTCGGCGGCGGAGGCGCGGCCTGGGTTCGCGACGGCAATCTCATCTTGAATGTCGCTCGCCAATCCGGGCAACGCCAGTTCGGCAGCATGCAGATATTCGAGCTGTCGAGCGAGCATCATCTGCTGGCTCTCGGTCACGCCGTCAATGCCACCGCCGGTGCCGACAGGAGTTGGCTCCTTGGGGATTACACCGAATCGCGCTTCAGCGATGATTCGGTGCAGGCGAAGCCTCCGGGCCAACGCGTTCTGCAGTCGAACGTGACCGCGGGGTTTCTCGGGCTCGCCGCGCAGGATCCGAACACGCTCACCAACCGTGATCTGTGGCAGCTCATCCAGTATTCACGCAAGAATTCCCTCGATGCGAGCCGCTATGTATTCGCGTTCTGGTCCCGGATCGCGCGCACGGTGGCCATCGTGTTTGCCGTGCTTCTGGCGATTCCATTCGTGCTGGGCTCGTTGCGCTCTTCGGGGGCGGGGACCCGCACGCTGATGGGGCTCCTGCTGGGAATCTGCTTTTTCCTGCTGCAACGACTGATCGAGAGCGGCACCATCGTGTTCGACCTCAACCCGATGGTGTTGGCCTGGATTCCGACCGCCGCGTTGGGAACGGTGACACTGCTCCTGTTGGCCCGCGCCAGGTAGGCAAAGCTCCGGCACCTACCGCCCGGAGGGGCTCGTGCGGTGTTGGGGCAGCTTTTGATCGAGGGTCACCCAGCGCACCTTGCTGCTGACCCATGTCTGATCCCGCGGGGGCACACTGTCAGGGTCATCCAGGCTGCAGATCGTAACGTCGATCTCGCCGGGATAATCCTCGGTTTCGAATGTCAGTTGTGTGCCGCAACTGGAACAGAAGGTGCGGGTGCCTCGCCGGGTCGACTTGAAACGGGTGGGCTCTCCAGCCGTAAAGCGGAACTGCGATCGCTGTACACTGAACCATGCCACCCACGCCGCTCCAGTGGTACCTCGGCAGATTGCGCAGTGGCAGCTCGTCTCGTGGAAAGGGGTCCCGGTGCTTTCGTAACGGATCAGGCCGCAAAAGCATCCACCCTTGAGAGTAGTGGTCATCACAGTAGCCTCGGTGCGTTCGACCGACCGCGGCTGACGTCCGCCGCGCCCGCCAGGGTATGCATTATGCTTTACGGATGGAACAGGACCGATTGAGGGAGTTCATTGAGAGGCACTCCCGGCTGTTCGTTCTGACCGGCGCGGGATGCAGCACGGATTCGGGGATTCCAGATTACCGCGATCCGGATGGTGGCTGGAAGCGTCCGCAACCTGTGCAGTTTCGTGCCTTCATGGACGAGCCCCTGACGCGTAAACGGTATTGGGCGCGCAGCCTGATCGGCTGGCGGCGCTTTGGTCGTGCCAAGCCGAACGATTCGCACCGGGCACTGGTGGCACTCGAGCGGCAGGGCAGATTGGCGTTGCTGGTGACTCAGAACGTCGATGGGCTTCATCAGGCCGCGGGTAGCCAGGCTGTTCTGGATCTGCATGGACGGTTGGACACCGTGCGCTGCATGGATTGTGAGCGGCGACATTCCCGCGAGGCGCTTCAGTGCGAGTTGCTCGAGCGTAATCCGGACTGGGCTCATGTCGAGGCAAGCGATGCACCCGACGGAGATGCGGATCTCCATGGGCTGGACTTCTCGGGCTTCGATGTACCGGCTTGTGCTGACTGCGGTGGGCTGCTGAAGCCGGATGTGGTTTTTTACGGGGAGAGCGTGCCCGGGGAGCGCGTCACCCAAGCGATGGAGGCAGTCAGGGAGGCCGATGCCATGCTGGTGGTCGGATCTTCGTTGATGGTGTATTCCGGCTATCGCTTCGTGCGCGCCGCCGCGACGCTCGGTAAGCCAATCGCCGCCGTCAATCTGGGTCGCACCCGTGCGGACGAGCTTTTGACACTCAAGATAGGGCAGTCTTGCTCGACGGCGTTGGCCTTTCTTCTGCAGGGAGCAAGCGAGCCTGCCTGAGTATCGCCTGCGATCATTGCTTCGACAGGCTCCTGGCTGCGCGTGAGCGCTGCGGATGCGCTGGCTTGCGAGAGTCTGGCTCGGTCTTTCCCGCCGAAACGCTCCTGTCGGAAGTCGGTCGTCGCTCGATTCCAGGTCGCGTCACCGGACTGAAGATCTCCGGGTATCGGTCAGGGTCGGCGATGACGGCTTCCAGATCCAGGCCCAACCGGTGTGACCATTCGATGAGGCTTGCTGGCCTGTAGTCGGGGTGCTGCTTGCAGCGCTCGAACACGGACCTGTCGATCCGTTCGTTGACCGTCTGTACCCAGCCTGCGACGGATGCGCTCATGGCCGTGGCGCGTGCGGTTCTTCGCACCGGGTCTGACATGATCCACCGGGTATATCGCCGTCCCAGGGCCAGAACAGGCCACCATCCTTTCAGGAACTGGGAATACGAATCCGTGGGCAGGCATGCAAGGTCCTCGTCGCTCACCGACACGCGGCTGCGAAATCCAAGTCCACATTGGACCGCCTTGCCCTGCAGCCACGCCAATGGCCTGTCTGCGAGCGGATCGGAGCGATAGCCGCCACCGATATTGGCATGCGCTCCCGAAAACCAACGTTGCTCGATGAAACGCCCGTCGTCCTCCGGAAGCTCAGGGTAAGTGCCCGCCGTTGCGCGATACGCTTTTGGGTTGGGGTCGCTGCTGGCTGTCGTGCCCTTGCGAGGGCTGGCTGCCTCGTCAGGGTCCCTGTCCGGAAAGAACGCGGTCCATAGCACTGCCCAATACGGCTGGCGGCACTCATCGATGGCGAGTGCCTGGTAGGAGTGCTCGATCGTCCGGCTGAGCCGCGTATTGTGGAATTTGAGAGCACGGCGGCTGATGTTGGGGAAGTTGCCGAAGGGAACGCCTATCGAGCCCACTGTTTCCCAGACCCCAACCATCTTGATCATGTTGCGAAAGTAGTGCGAGCTGCGCAGCAGCGCGCGCTCCTCGAAGTCCAGCTGTTCCGGCTGGCTCTTCATCCGCCGCAGCTGATAGATGGGCCGGGCCTTCTCGCCGCGTTGGTAGCGCTCGAACAGTTGGGTGAAAGAGATGGGTGCTTCGGGAGAGAGCAGGCCACAGGTCGCGATCAGTCCCGCCAGGCTGCGCGCCGCGAATGCGCCACGGCTGAAACCGAACAGGTAGATCTCGTCGTGCAGGTCATAGTTCTCGGTCAACCAGCGATAGGCATCGCGCACGTTTTCCGAAATCCCTACTCCGAAGAGGCCACCGGTCAAGCGATCGTACCAACGCGTACCGATGCCGCGATCGTAGAACGCCCGCTGCGGGATACCATCCGGCCCGTGTTCCGCCAACATCAGGCGGAGCCGGCGTACGTTTGTGTGATCCGATGGCTCGTTCCAGGTGCCATCGAAGAAGAGTGCCAACCGCTTTCGAGGGCTTTCCCTGGCGTCGATTCCTTTAGGGGCACTGTGATTCACAGCGCCTTTATAGCGGATCGGAGCCGCGCCGCAAGGAGCCTGATCTCCTTGCGGCGCGCTGGGAGCATCGGACTACTGCGCCTTGTTGGCCGGCTCGCCCTTTTTCCTGGCGGCTTTCCCGCTCGCCTTTGGCTTTTCAGCTTTGTCGGCGTTTTCGGCTTTCTTCGTGGGCTCGACCGGCTTCAACAGGCTGTCCATGGATGTGAAGATCGTGTCGTACTTGTAGGAGGGGACCTCATATTCCCAACCCTGAACCTGGGTTGTGAGCTTCTGCGCCTCATCCGCCGTTTCCTTTGCGGTCGAGTGGGCACTGATGGTGATGAGGTCGTGCGCACCGTCCTTGCGGCCTGCGACGTCGAGCTCGAGGCCGTCGAATGTGCGGAAGATGGCATGCGAGAGCTTCGCGTCGCCCGCGCCGCCGGCCTTGCGCACGTCGTCGAGAGTCAGGGCGCCGAGGGAGCCGGCGATCGAGTCCGCGGCAACGGGGCTCGTCAGCTCGCGGCCTTTCGGGATGTTGCTGACGGTGAAGTCGGTCTGTTCTTTCTTCTGACGCGAGGCTGTGAAGCCGGGGCCTTCGGCCGGCTTTTCCTCGACCTCTTTGACGCGATCCTGCGCAATGTCGATGAGGGTGTGATCGAGCCAGCGTTTTGGATCGGCGTCGACCGAAAGAGAGGGAGCGGCAAGCAGGGCCTGCTGTGCCGTTGGCACACGGACGTACCCTGACTTCGCGCTGGAAGATTTGCCAACAATGATCTCGTACACCTTGGACGGCGTGACGACCGCTACCCGTGTTCCGGTCGCTTTGGCGGAGGTCGTATCCTCGACTCCGAGCTGGGGATAGTTCGCTGGATTGCGAGTCTTTTCCTCGACGACATTCAGCGCACCCAGATCCAGCAACAACTTGCGGACCTTGCCGGAGTCGGCAGGGTAGTCACGCTCGGAGACCACCCAGTCGGTCGCGCCTTTCTTCAGCGTCGTGTGCGTTTGATCACCTTTGGTGAGGCGGATTTCCGTCACGGCGTTGAGGCCACTCTCCAGCCCTGGCAGCACCAGATCGCCAGAGCTCGTGGCGTGCTCGGGATTGCGGCGTGAGGCCAGCAGGATGGCCACAGCAATAATGACGATTCCTGCCCCGAGCAGGAAAAGAACGCGGCGTGGGGTCATGGCTTGTTTTCCTTGTTGGCCGGCGGTGTGAGGCGCTGCTGCCTGCGCCAGACCGCAAAGAACACGACAGCCAGCGCGAACACGAGCGGCACCACGATGATGTTGATGACCTTCATCTCGACGCCCAGGCCGTTGATGTCCTCCTCAAGCCCTGCGCGGACGGCCCGCAGCTGCTTGCGGATGCTGACCTTCTGTTGCTGGAACTGGTCGAGCTCCTTTTCCTGCTCGGGCGTGAGAATGATCGAGGACTTGTCGCTGCGCTTGGACTGCAGGGCGGTGAGCTTGTCCTCGGTGTCGCGCAGTTGCTTCTCCAACTCCTGCTCTTTGGCGCGGAAGCGGTCGTCCGCGGTCCGCCGCAGAGCCTCGACGCGCTCGAACGGCCGACGGAACGTGGCGCGGCCGCGCACGCTGATGAGGTCGCTGCTGCCAGAGAGGTTGTCCAGGGCGTTCAGCACCATGTCGCCGTTGCTGGCCAACGCCTGCATCACGGTCTGCCCGAAGAAGTTCTGCTCACGCACCCACATGAAGTCGGACAAGAGGTCAGTGTCCGCAAATACGATGAGGTTCAGCGGCTTTACCGACTCCTTGAGCGCGGTCTGTCCGGGCGCCAGCGTTACGCCGGAAGGGGGGCCGCCCGGAAACATTGTCTTGATATTGCCCGTGACGCGCGCGGCGAGGGTATACCGCTGCCCTGTAGGCTTGAATCCATCGCGCAGGCTGGACGGATCGAACAGCATGGCGAAGCGCTCGGACGGCATCGGCTCGGCTTCACTGCTCGAGCGCAGTATGGATTCAAACTTGGTGGTCGCGCCTTTGATAGGAGTCAGGTAACCGGCGGTCGCGACGTTGACGCTGGAGAGACCGGCCGTTACCACGTCGTTCTTATTGAAGGATGACGAATCCAGCCCGAGGATGCCGAGGTGTTGTACCGGCGCCTCTCCCTGGCGCATCGATACCGCCAGGGCATGCGCGCGGTCGGCCACGACCTGCTTGGGATCGAAGTTGACGCCCCAGGTCGACAGCAGCGTGTTGAAGTGCGAGGACTTGTCGGCGCTCATGGCGGCCATCGGATTGTGCGGATCACCTCCGGCCGGATCGGCTTCGGCGATCGGGTCCACGAACAACAGGATGTGTCCGCCGCGCAGGGCGTACTGATCGATGGCCCATTGTGTTGCCGGAGACAGCCCTTTCGGATGCACGATGACGAGGGCGTTGACGTCCGGGTCGATCTTGGTGGCGGCCGGCTCGACATTGCGGATATCGAAGAGTTGCTGCGCCTGGCTGTACAACGCCCAGGCCGGACGCATCTGGCCCATGCGCTGGTCGAAGCTTTCGCCCATGTTGATCGTGGAAAGCCACGCGACCACCGGCTTCTTGGGATTCGCAAGGGTATAGATGAGCTTGACCACGTCGTATTCGAGGAACTGCTCCTTGTTTGGATCGAAGAAGTCGATCGCGGCGTGGCCGTCCGTCGAGTTCGTGCCCACGAGCCCGAAGTAGAACGACGACCCTGTCGCTCCCAGAGGAGTGCTACGCAGCCCTAGCTCCGAGGCGCGATCCTCGTCCTCGGAAAACGGCGCCGGATCGATCACGTGCAGCCGCACGTTGCCGCTGGAGCGAGACTGCAGCTCTTCCAGGAGCTCGCGCACCCGCACACCGTAAGCCTTCAGCTGCGGGATCTGGTTGGCGCTCTTCTCCGAGAAGAAGAAGTAGAGGTTGATGGGCTCCTTGATGCTCTTGAGGATCCGGTCTGTTCCGGGCGCGATGGTGTAGAGGTGGTTCTGGGTGAGGTCCAGCCGCCAGCCACGCAAAGAGTAGTTGAAAAGTAGGGTCAGTCCGATGAACAGCAGCGCGAGAGCCGCGAGTGCGCCACCGCCGAGTGTCAGCCGTTTGTTCATGTCCGTAATCCTTCGCAACTAGTCGGCTTTGTGCATTTCGAGGGCGATCGAGGTCGCGAGCAGGAAGAACCCGATCAGCATTCCGAAATACAACAGGTCGCGCACGTCGATGACTCCCTTCGCGATCGAGTCGAAGTGCGTGAGAAAGGATAGCGAGGCGATCGTATCGACCAGCGCCTGGGGCGCCCAGGCGCGGAATACATCCAACACCAACGGAAAGCCTGCCAGGACGAACACAAAGCACACCACCACGGCCAGAATGAACGCGATGACCTGGCTGCGGGTGAGAGCCGACATGCACGAGCCGATGGCGAGATACCCGCCGGCAAGGAGCAGGCTGCCTATGTACGCTGCCAGGATCGCACCGTTGTCCGGGCTGCCCAGGTAATTCACGGTGATCCACAGAGGGAAGGTGAGGGCGAGGGCCAAGGCCGTGAAAATCCAGGCCGCGAGATACTTTCCGAACACCGCTTCCCAGAGCGTGATTGGCTGCGTCATCAGCAGCTCGATGCTGCCTGAGTTGCGCTCCTCCGCCCATAGCTTCATGGAGATGGCTGGGATGAGGAACAGAAACAGCCAGGGATGGTAGGTGAAGAACGGGGCGAGGTCTGCCTGGTCCCGCTCGTAGAAGCCCCCTACGTAGAAGGTAAAAGCATTCGCCAATAGCAGGAAGATCAGAATGAAGACATAGGCGAGCGGCGTCGCGAAATAACTTGCGAGCTCGCGGCGCATGATGATGCCCACGTTGCGCATGGTCCCCTCATTTATGGCTGAAAACGCCTGCGGCGCTCAGCAACCCGTTTGTAGAAAGATCAGTTGGTGATGCTGCGGAAAACCTCGTCGAGGCGTCCCGATTCCAGATGCAGCTCCTTGAACTTGAACCCCTGCGCGGTGCCGAGCTCGGCGATCGCGGGAAGGATCGTCGCTCCGGCGCGCGGAAGGGCCGTGACACGCCCCTCCCGCTCGCTCATTTCGACTTCCGCTACCGACGGAAGAGCGGAAAGCGCTGTGCGCAGCGCAGCGAGCTGGCCGGGTTGATCGAGCTGAACGGATACGGCGTTGTAGTAACGTGACCGGACGGCCAGTTTGGCTGGCGTGTCGTCCGCCACGATGCGACCCCGCGCGATGATGATCGCGCGCGTACAGACCGCGTCCACCTCCTCGAGGATGTGGGTCGAGATCACGATGATCTTGTCGCGCGCCATGTCGTTGATGAGCGCGCGTACTTCGTGTTTCTGATTCGGGTCGAGCCCGTCGGTGGGCTCGTCCAGGATGAGGACGGGCGGATCGTGAACAATGGCTTGCGCCAGTCCCACACGGCGGCGGAAGCCTTTGGACAGGGTTTCGATGGACTGCTCGAGTACTTTCCCGAGCTGCAGGCGCTCGATGACGTGGTCCAGGCGTTCCTTGCGCCGTGCGCCTTCCAGATGTCTCATCTCCGCGATGAATTCCAGAAAGCGGCGGACGCTCATCTCGCCGTAGCTGGGCGCTCCTTCGGGCAGATAACCCAGGTTCGCCTTCGCACCCAGAGGGTCCGTCTCAACGTCATGGCCGCAGATGCTGGCTTTGCCCGAGGTGGGCGTCACAAACCCCGCGAGCATGCGCATCGTGGTTGTTTTGCCCGCTCCGTTCGGACCCAGGAACCCGAGTACCTCGCCCGGGTTCACCGTGAAAGTCACTTCGTCGACAGCCGTGAGCGACTCATATCGCTTGGTCAGGTGTTCTGTCTTGATCATAAGGAATGGCGCCTAGACTGAGTATTCAGTACAAAAGTTCCCTGCTGGCGTTTTCAGGGCGCGGGATTTTGTACGGCGCAGTTGGCCGATTCAAGCCATTGCGGCTAGAACTTTGGTACCTGAATCCCGCGGTCCTCGGAAGCTTTCATCCGGCTTTTCCGACTGATACGGAGCCCGCATGAAATTTCTGTATGGTATCCGTGAATTATGCTGCTTACCTGAGGTGGTCGAGAAGAAACCCGGTACGCCGTCGGGTGGTCGGCTCGCGAGGCGGGGTCGACCGGCGTCAGTAGCCGGTGAAGCGGCCCCTCATCCGCCAATACAGAATCGACAGTGCCCCACCCAACATTCCGCCCAGGTGGGCGAAATGGGCGACTCCGGCTTCGGCGCCGGTTACCCCGAGGACGAGCTCCAGCGCTCCATAAAGCGTTACGAACAGCCACGCTGGCATCGGGATAGGGGGGAACAGCAACAGCAATCTTTGCCGTGGGAAGAACCACGCGAAAGCGAGCAGCAGGCCGAACACACCGCCTGAGGCGCCGATGACCGGTCCTCCGGCCTGAGTTGCATTCTGAACCGCAAGCTCGGTCGCGCCCGCGCTCAAAACACACACCAGATAATAGATCCCAAAGCGGCGGCTGCCCCAGTACTGCTCCAGCGGGCGCCCGAACATGTACAGCGCGAACATGTTGAAGAAGATGTGGGCGAGGCCTTCGTGCAAAAAGCTGTAGGTCACGAGTTGCCACGGCTGGAACAGCGGATCCCCGAGGGGCCAGAGAGCGCCCAGCGCGAGCAAGGCATTTCCGCTCACTTGCTGCAGCAGAAATACGACGACGTTGGCAATGATTACGGCCCGGGTGACGGGCGGCAGGGATGCGAACATCCGGTAAGTCTACCGGGGTACGATCCATCGCTGCAGGAAAACGAGGTCAAGCCAGCGATCGAATTTGTAGCCCACCTCGCGCAGGTGGCCGGCCTTCTCGAATCCCAGACGCTCGTGAAAACGGATCGAGGCTTCGTTGGCCGCGTCCACTCCCGCGATCATGACGTGCTTACCCAGTGCGCTGGCGCGTGGAAACAGGGCCTTCACGAGCTCCTTCCCAATACTCCGGCCCCGGCAGTCCGCACGCACGTGCACCGAATGCTCGACCGTAAACCGGTATCCGGGCCAGGTGCGGAAGTCGCCGAAGGTCGAGAAACCCAGCACGCCCGAAGCGTCGCTGGCGACCAGCACGGGATATCCTTGCGACACTCGAGCACGCCACCAGAGCGTGCGGTCTTCCAGAGTGACCGGCACATAGGAATAGATCGCCGTCGAGGTCGCAATGACATCGTTGTAGATGCCGAGCAGTCCTGGCAGATCGGCCTCGGTTGCGTCACGGATTTCCATGGCACTCATGCAGCCGCTTGCATTGCGTCACTCAGGAAGCGCACCAGCGGGGGCGCGGCACTATGTGCGGCGTTGAACCGCAGCCATTGTGTGGAGCTCTTGGACGGTGAAAACAGAGCCCCCTTCGCCAGAAGAATCGATTTCTCACGTGCGCGCTGGACCAGGTCGTCTATCGGGATGTGGTCGGGGAGGCGTCCCCAGAGGAATATTCCCTCCCCGCCGGCGGTGTCGAACTGGATACCGGCGGATTCGAGTGCCTGGCGCGTGTCGCGCCTCATGCGGGCGAGGCGTGCGCGAACCTGATCCACGTGCCGTTTGTATCTCCCGCTGTCGAGCACTTCCGACACGAACGCTTCGAGCAGGGCAGAGCCCGACAATACCGAGAGCACCTTACGCTCCACCAGTTGGTTGATGAGTGCGAGGTCCGCGGCAATGAATCCAACACGCAACGCAGGGCCGACGAGCTTGGCATAGCTGCCGACATATACGACGTGACGCAGGCCGTCGATCTGCGCAAGCCGCACGCCAGGGCCTTCGTATAGATCGCCGTAAACGTCGTCTTCGATGACCGCGAAGCCAAACTGCTCGGCCAGTGAGAGGACCCGGTGGCAGTTCGCCGGCTCGGCGCTGGAGCCGGTGGGATTATGCAGCAGCGTTTGCGTAAAGAAGGCACGTGGACGGTGGGCACGGCAGGCGGCTTCGAGCGCCTCCAGGTCGGGTCCGTCGGCGCGGCGTGGAACCGGAATGAGCCGCACGTGATGCGAGCGCAACTGCTCGAAGAGCACGAAATAACCAGGGTCCTCGACCAGTACCGTATCGCCGGAGCTCAGCAGTATCCGCGCCAGCAGATCGAAGGCATGTGAGGCGCCGAAAGTGGTCATGATATTGGCCGCGCCCGCCGGGATTCCGTGTTGGGATAAGCGTGCGGCGAGCTGGTCACGCAAATCCGGTAGTCCCTGCGGTGGACAGGGTAGCCAGGATTGCGGGCGGCGGCCGCGCGAAAGGCGCGTGAGCACGTTCGACGGCGCGGCTTCCAACAGCCAGTTCTCCGGCAGGAATCCAGATCCAGCGGCAATGCATTCGGTCGTCATGTACAGCTGTGCCAGCGCGACAGCATCCGAGCTCGAGTCGGGTAGGGCAGCCTCAATGGCCGCTAGCGGCGCGCCGGTTCGCCGATGCATCACAAAGAAGCCGCGTCCCGCACGTGACTCGATCAGGCCGCGAGCAACCAGCCGGTCATACGCGTCGACCACCGTGAAAGGACTCGCGCCCACGAGTTTAGCCAGCTTGCGAATCGAGGGCAGGCGGGCGCCGGGTGCAAGCTGGCCGTGCTGGACGAGCCGGGTGATGCGTTCGGCGATCTGGTCCACGAGGGGGACGGTGGATTGACGCTGCAGCTCAAACATGTTCAGGGCTTCCTACATAAGCATGATGACACCTGTGGTGGCCAATGCAACCGCCATCGCGAGGTTGAAGCCCAGGCGGCTGGCGGGTCGCTCGAGCAGCCCTCGCAGCGAGCTTCCGAACAGGGCCCAGACCGCGATGCACGGCATGTTCATGACTACCATGATGGCGAGCATGTATGCGGCCGCGGCGAGCAAGCCCATGTCGTGCGGCAGGAACAGGGTGGCGGCGGTCAGGGTCATCACCCATGCCTTGGGGTTGAGGAACTGGAAGACCGCCGCTTCGAGGAATGTAATCGGTCGTGCGCTTGCGCCCGATCTCGCGGGCCCGGAACCCAACATCCGCGCGCCCAGATATAGAAGGTAAAGGGCGCCGACCCAGCGCAATGCGCTCTGCAGTCCGGGCCAGTAGTTGAAAACGGTTCCCAGCCCGGCGCATACCGCGAGGAGCTCGATTCCGAATCCGACACTGATTCCCAGCATGTGTGGGACAGTGCGGCGAAACCCGAACGCGGCGCCGGATGCCGTCAACATGACATTGTTGGGACCTGGGGTGATCGACATCACGAACGAATAGGTTGCGAAGGGCAAGGGGTCGACCATGGGGCGCTCCGATCGGCAGATCAAATGGGAGACAGGCTCTCCCGGCAGCCAAGGTTGGATGTTGGCAGGCAGGGAAGGCAGGTACAGACGCCTGCCGCCCTGTAGGTACTGTATTGGCGCGCGACCGATACGCGCCCGGCCGGCCGGGTCGCCGCCCCAATACCCTACCGCGACGGCGACAACTGACTCCCCAGCCGTTCGGCGGCGGCCTGCAGGACTGGCAGGCAGCGCTCGATCAGGTCGCGCCTCGAGACACGCGAAGCCTGCGCGCTGACGTTCATCGCGGCCACCACCGCTCCAACGACGTTTCGTACCGGCACGGCGATCGATCGAAGGCCGATCTCGAGCTCCTGATCGTTGAGTGCGTAACCTTCGGCGCGCACCTGCGCGAGGATTTCCTCCAGCTTCTTGCGCGAGGTCACGGTGTATTTCGTGTGCGCGACGAAGTCGACTTTGCTCAGCTCGGCCGACGCCTGTTCCTCGTTGAGGTGGGCGAGCAACATACGACCGAGGGCCGTGCAGTAAGCGGGCAGCCGACTACCCACTCCGAGCGTTACCGACATGATTCGCTTCGTCGCGGCGCGCGCAACGTAGACAACCGCGCCATCATCGAGCACAGCCACCGAAGAGGCTTCACCCAGCGTCTCGCTCATCTCCTCCAGTACCGGCTGTGCCGCGATAGGGACAGCCGCCGTCGAGAGGTATGCGTACCCGAGGTTGAGAATTCTTGGCTGGAGGAAATAGGTTCGCCCATCGGTCGCCGCATAACCCAGCTCGCGCAGAGTGTAGAGGCAACGCCGCACGACGGCGCGCGTGAGGCCGGTGGCGCGGCTCACGTCGGCAATGGTCAAACGGCGATCCACACCGGCGAAGGCGCGGATGACGTGCAGCCCGCGCGCAAGGGAGGTCATGAAGTCGGGATCGCCGCCCCGGAAGAGATTGTTCTCCGGGTCGGTCGAGCTCATGATTTTTGGTGCGATAAACGAACCCGAGCTCTTGGGAAATGCTTTAGAGTGCAACATGCTACGATTTCGTATGCTCAGTCGATGGTGCGGTAATCGTACTCGACGCGGTGCCCCATGTCACCTCCGGCGGATGAGTCGTGCTCCCCGGATCTCGAGAGAGTGCGGGTGGGGACGGTTGTATGATTGGCACTCCAGAATTGCACTTTGTTGAGTGCACCGGAGTGTGCGACGGGTGCGGTCGCTTGCGGACTGCATCGCGGTCACTGCGACCCCCACCCTCACTGAGGAAGATCTGATGACCGAGGCATTCATCTGCGACGCCATACGAACGCCAATCGGGCGTTACGGCGGCGTGCTCGCGCCCGTGAGGGCCGACGACCTGGCGGCGATCCCGCTTGCGGCTTTGCTGGCGCGGAACCCCTCCCTTGACCCTGGAGCGATTGACGAAGTGCTGCTGGGTTGTGCCAACCAGGCTGGCGAGGACAACCGCAACGTCGCCAGGATGGCCGCTTTGCTTGCGGGCTTTCCGGTTTCGGTGCCCGGCGCCACCATCAACCGCCTGTGCGGCTCGGGCCTCGACGCTGTAATCACGGCGGCGCGCGCTATCAAAGCTACGGAAGCCGAGCTCATCGTGGCGGGTGGCGTCGAGTCCATGTCACGGGCACCCTTCGTGATGCCGAAGGCGGACTCCGCGTACAGCCGCAGCGCCGAGGTCTTTGATACGACAATCGGGTGGCGCTTCGTCAACCCCGCGCTGAAAGGAAAGTACGGCACCGACTCGATGCCGGAGACGGGCGAGAACGTCGCGGCGAGCTACAACGTGTCCCGTGAGGACCAGGATAAGTTCGCGCTGCGCAGTCAACTGCGCACCGCTGCCGCGTATGCGCGCGGGTTCTTCGAATCCGAGCTCCTTCCAGTCGAGATTCCGCAGCGAAAGGGCAAGCCGCTCGTCGTGTCGCGCGATGAGCATCCTCGACCCGACACGACTCTCGAGCAACTTGCGAAGCTCCCCACACCTTTCCGCGCCAATGGCTCGGTTACGGCGGGCAACGCCTCGGGCGTGAACGACGGCTCCTGCGCGCTGGTCATCGCTTCCGAGACGGCAGCACGTCGCTTCGGGCTCACTCCTCGAGCCCGCATCGTTGCCGGTGCGACGGCGGGAGTGGAGCCCCGGATCATGGGCATGGGCCCGGTTCCAGCAACACGAAAGGTGCTCGCGCGCGCGAAGCTCAACATCGGGCAGCTCAGCGTAATCGAGCTGAATGAAGCGTTCGCTTCCCAGGCATTGGCCGTCCTGCGCGAGCTCGACCTTGCTGACGATGCGGAGCACGTCAATCCGAACGGCGGTGCTATCGCGCTGGGGCATCCCCTCGGGATGACAGGCGCACGCCTGGCAACGACCGCGACTTACCAACTCCTGGCCACGCAAGGCCGTTATGCGTTATGCACGATGTGTGTCGGTGTGGGTCAGGGTATTTCCCTGATCATCGAGCGCGTTTAGGGGACGCGCGATATAGCTATAGGCGCGGTACCGTTGGCCGGCGCGCGTCGCATGCGACGCGCCCTCTGTGAATCGGAGATCTCGATGTTGAACGAGGGTGATCTGCTGTGGACGCCGAGCCCGGAACGGGTCAACAAGGCGAACCTCACGGCATTTACGCGATGGCTCGCCACCGAGCGCGGTAAAGCCTTCGGCAGCTACGCTGAGTTGTGGCAGTGGTCCATCGACGATCTCGAAGGGTTTTGGCAGGCAATCTGGGACTACTTCAAGGTGGAGTCTTCGGCGCCCCATTCACGGGTGCTTGCGGACCGGCGCATGCCTGGCGCGAAGTGGTTTCCCGGGGCACGGTTGAACTACGCTCAGCACGCACTACGTCATGAGCGTCCCAACGCCACGGCGCTGCTCCATCTGAGCGAGCGGACTCCGCTTGCGTCCGTGTCGTGGGAGGAATTGGGCAGCAAGGTGCGCATCCTTGCCACGCAGCTTCGCAAGCTCAACGTGCGACCCGGCGATCGTGTGGTTGCTTACATGCCCAACATCCCGGAAGCGGCTATCGCTATGCTCGCGACGACCAGCATCGGGGCGATCTGGTCGAGCTGCGGCCCGGATTTCGGCACGCGTGGAGTACTGGACCGCTTCACGCAGCTCGCGCCGAAAGTGTTGTTCTACGTCGATGGTTACCAGTACGGTGGCAAGCCGTTCAGCCGCAAGGATGAGGTCCACAAGATCATCGACCAACTCGGCTCGCTCGAGCGCGTCATCTACCTTCCCTACCTCGACCGCGAAGATCGCCAGACGTTCCACGACCACACGGTGTTGTGGGATGACCTGCTGAATCAGCCGGCGGTAGCACGCAGGGAGTTCGAGTTCGAGCAGCTGCCTTTCGATCATCCGCTGTGGATCCTGTTCTCCTCCGGGACGACCGGGCTGCCGAAGCCGATCTGTCACGGACACGGCGGCATCATTCTCGAGCAGTTGAAGCACTGCCAGTTCAACTTCGACGTGAGCAACGGCGAGCGGCTGTTCTTCTTCACCACCACCGGCTGGATGATGTGGAACTTTCTGGTGAGCTCGCTCCTGTCGAATGTCGTTCCGGTGCTTTACGACGGCAATCCAGCGTGGCCGGTGCCAGATGTGTTGTGGAAGATGGTCGATGACTCGGGCACGAAGTTGCTCGGCACCAGCCCCACGTACATCTCATCGTTGGAAAAGGCCGGCATCGCGCCAAAGGAGCGCGCGAAGCTTGCCACGCTCGAGAGTGTTACGCTCGCCGGCTCGCCGGTCACTCCCGAGTGCATGGAGTGGATCTACAAAAACGTCAAGGAGGACCTCTGGGTCGCCTCGGGCAGCGGAGGCACCGATGTTTGCACGGGGTTCGTGATCGGGGCGCCCACCATGCCCGTCCACGCCGGCGAGATCCAGGCCCGGGCGCTGGGATGTGCCGTATACGCCTTCAACGACCGCGGTGAGAAGGTCATCAACGAGGTGGGTGAGCTGGTGGTGACCGCGCCGATGCCTTCCATGCCGGTATGTTTCTGGAATGACGTGGACAACAGGCGCTATCTCGATTCCTACTTCCAGGAGTACCCTGGCATCTGGCGCCATGGCGATTTCTTCAAGATCAACGATCGCGGTGGTTGTTTCGTGCTCGGTCGCTCGGACGCTACGTTGAATCGGCACGGGGTGCGGATCGGCACGGCGGAGATTTATCGTTCTCTCGCCACGTTGCCGGAAGTCGATGATTCCCTGATAGTCAACCTCGATCTCCCGCACGGCAAGTTCTTCATGCCGCTGTTCGTGAAGCTCCGCAACGGCGCGATACTGGATGAGGCGCTGCGCGAGAAGATCCGGGCCACGTTGCGCCGTGAGTACTCGCCGCGGCATGTGCCTGACAAGATCTATCAGGTCGAGGGCATTCCATTCACGCTCACGGGAAAGAAGATGGAAGTGCCAGTGCGCCGCATTTTGATGGGGGTGCCGCCGCAGAAAGCGGCCAACCGCGACGCGGTGGCCAATCCTCACGCGTTGGACTATTTCATCACCTATGCCAACAATCAGGCCGACTACTCACTGGCTGGCTGACATCCGGAGTCGACTATGGAAGATGTCAAATTGCTGATCGCTGGGCGTGACGTCCCGGCCGCCAAAGCCGCGACGTTCGATCGTTTGAATCCCATCTCTGGCGAAGTCGCTACACGCGCGGCCGCGGCTTCCGTGGCGGACGCCAGGGCGGCCGCCGACGCGGCCGCCGCAGCTTTTCCGAAGTGGGCCGCTTTGGGCCCCAATGCGCGGCGCGCATTGTTGAACAAGGCTGCGGACCTTCTCGAGGCTCGTGCTGCGCAATTCGCGGCGATTGTGTCGGCGGAGACGGGGGCAACGGGCGGGTGGGGACACTTCAACGTCCATCTCGCTGCCGGCATGTTGCGTGAAGCGGCTGCGATGACCACCCAGATCTCGGGCGAAGTCATTCCGTCGGACGTTCCGGGAAACCTCGCCATGGCGGTCCGGCAACCCGTCGGTGTGGTGCTCGGCATCGCACCGTGGAACGCTCCTATCATTCTAGGTGTGCGTTCTGTTGCCATGCCTCTGGCCTGCGGCAACACCGTAATCTTGAAGGCTTCGGAGGTGTGCCCGGCAACGCACCGGCTGATCGGGTCGGTGTTGAACGAGGCGGGCTTGGGCGAGGGGGTCGTGAATGTCGTCACCCATGAGCCGAAGGACGCGGAGGCTGTCGCCGAGGCGCTCATCTCTCATCCGGGCGTCAAGCGAGTCAACTTCACCGGCTCGACCTGGGTCGGGAAAATCATCGCGGCGATCGCCGCGAAATACCTCAAGCCGGTCGTGCTGGAGCTCGGTGGAAAAGCGCCGCTCATCGTTCTCGACGATGCCGATCTCGATGCCGCCGTCGACGCGACCGTCTTCGGCGCGTTCGCGAACTCGGGGCAGATTTGCATGTCCACCGAGCGTGTCATCGTCGATGAGAAGGTAGCGGACGAGTTCGCTGCAAAGCTCGCCAGGCGCGTGGCGGCGCTCCCCAGCGGCGACCCTCGCAAGGGGGATTTTGTCCTTGGCGCCGTCGTTGGCAAAGCGACCGTGGATCGAGTGCAGAAGCTGGTTCAGGAGGCAACCGCCAAAGGCGCGAAAGTGCTTTGTGGGGGTCAGAGTGACGGCACCATCATGAAAGGAATCGTAGTGGATCAGGTGACGCCCGACATGTCCCTCTTCCGGGAAGAGTCGTTTGGCCCGCAGGTCTCGATCTCTCGAGTGAAATCGGCTGATGAGGCGGTAAAGCTGGCGAACGATACCGAGTATGGCTTGTCCGCGGCCGTCTTCACACGCGATATCGCACGCGGAATCGAGCTGGCGAAGCGGATCGAGTCCGGGATCTGCCATATCAATGGACCGACGGTGCACGATGAGGCACAGATGCCGTTCGGCGGCGTGAAGGCCTCGGGCTACGGCCGCT
>CAZBTV010000118.1:0-22715 GCA_964494895.1 uncultured Steroidobacteraceae bacterium
GGGGGAAGCCCGTCGGGCTTAGTCGAAAGGTGCGCGGTGGAAATTCAGGCTAGCGCACTCCGGAACCGACAGGCTTGCCCAACTTCTCTGCAAGCCACAGTGATGTGGTCTGAGATGCCTATGGTTTCAGACACGGTAGAAATCTCCTCCATCCGTGGAGGGGAGTATGTCAACTCTGCTCTGTCAGCCGCCCGGAATGGGTAGGATCGGCATGATCTCGACAGAGTCGCCGGGAAAGATCGCGAAATGCGGATGGTTCTTGAACATCGCGGCGGCTGCCTCGTGTGAATCGGCGCGCACGACCGTGAAGGCCGCGAGTTGATTGCTGATGTCGGTAATTCCATCTGCCGACACTTTCTTGGTTTTCCCTAACGGCCCACCCATGGTGACCAGCGCGGCCTGGTGCTTTTCGACCCAAGTCTTCCAGGCCGCCATCCCTTCCTGCTCCTTCGCGCGACGCTGGCCCTCCGGCAAGGCATCCCACTCCGCCCGGCGCGGGCTTGTCTTGCTTCCGGTAAATACCGCCAGATAGGTATTGGTCGGGTTCATAAATCCTCCTTTGTTCTCTTGCCAGAAAATCGGACGTGCTTTGCGAACGGGGTAGGCCTCAGCGCCCGCCATTCGCATTGTCCTAAGGACGTCCCAGGGGGCGCGTAGCCGACAGCGCCATGGGATTTTTCTCCGTCGGCTTGCTGCGCCTCCAGGCAAGCGGAGCTTGCGCTCGCAAGCCTATTTGGAGCACGGTGCTCTCGCCTGGCCGGGCGGTATAGACTTGGCGCAGCCCTAGAACCGTTTAGGGTTGCCACTCCTCCTGCCCGAGAACCTCCATGCGTACACACGATCAGGCCGTCCAAGAGCAATTTGACCCCCAGGCGCAGGCGTACTTGCATAGCCTGGTACACTCCGAGGGTCCTGATCTCTTGCAGGCCAAGAGTCTCGTGGACCAGGCTCTCCCCCTGACTGCTGAAGCTGTCGACGTCGGCTGCGGCGCGGGACACCTTAGCTTCGCATTGGCTGGGAGCCTGGCGCGCATGGTAGCAGCTGATCCTTCGCCAAACATGCTTGCGACGGTAACGAGAGCTGCCGCCAGCCGCGGCCTGACGCAGATCGAGACTCGGCAGGCCAGTGCAGAGTCGCTTCCCTTTTCCAATGACACCTTCTCGTTGGCATGCACTCGGTACAGCGCCCATCATTGGAGGCGGCTCGACATCGCATTGAAGGAAATGCAGCGCGTCCTCCGTCCGGGTGGTTATGCGCTGATCATAGATGTGCTCGGCGACGACGATCCGCTCGTCGATACGCATCTGCAAGCGATGGAGCTCATCCGCGACCCCTCGCACGTGCGCAACCGTACCAGAGACGAATGGCTCACCAGCCTCGAGATGGCGGGCTTCACCCATTTTCAAGAGTTTCAGTGGCCTGTACGAATAGCCTTTTCCGCCTGGGTCGAGAGAATGCGAACGCCTGCGGATCGGGTTTCGATTATTCGCTCGTTGGAGAATGGCGCCCCACGTGAGGTGCAGTCAGCTCTGGCAATTGAGTCTGACGGCTCCTTTACTTTCCGAACCGGACTGTTCTGGGCGCAGAAGGCCCGTTGAGTACAGCACGCCCGGCTCGAAAGATCGAACAGTCTGTTTGCATGCGCAGCTCTGAGCACCGGCAGGCTGTTGGCGCTCAGCAGACTACGCGCGAGCGGAGCGCGTGAGCGAGTCTTCCGCCGGCTTACGGGCGTTTCTGCTCCACTTCCGACCGCGGTGTCGTCACCAAGCCGGGAAATGGCGCAACCTCAAGCATAGACGCCAATGTTGAAAGCGTGAACACGCGACCATCGGTGTCACGCACCACCGGACCGAGCGCGTCGTTGATTCGAGCCCAGCCGATTCCACCCAGGACGGCGATGAGGGGCACGCCACCCAAACGCACAGCCTCGGCCTTGAGGGTTCGGAAGCGGAGAGCCTTGTCTCGCGCCGTGCCGCCATTGTTCGTTCCCTTACATTCGAGCATCGCTTTCAAACTGTCATCTGTCGGATCGAACACAACGAAGTCGGGGGCTGGCGTGACGTGAACTTCAAACCGCCGCGCAATATCGGCTTGGTTGTTACTGCCCGTACGAATGAACGAAATGCCGTTGACCCTGAGCAGCGATTCTACGGCGTCTTCAATCAGATCGCCGCGCTGAGTCGAGGTTGCGTCCAGTACCTGCCGAAACGCGCCCCCATAGTGGCGCTGATGCAAAAACACGCTCAACGGCACGCCATTGGCGGCGTAGGCCCGTACGCTGTTCCAGCCGTCTTGCGTATCCGGCTTTTGTTGCTTGCTCTTGAGGCCGAACGGCGGATGGCCGAACAACTCCCCATTCATAGCCGCGACGATGGTTCTCGCTGCCACCAAAGCCTGCGCCGTGGCTTTGGCCAGAGCCAGGGGAGTCGTTGGCGGCTGCGTCGTGATTTCACTTCGCTCCATGGTATCAATTTGCGACGCCGATAAGGCGGGCCCACCGATAAGCAGCGTGGAATGCGCGAACTCGTCCTTTGTGAGTCCCAACAGGGTGCGAAACACCAACAGCGTGCGCGGACACTGCGTCAGCGCAGCCTGAATGTCAGTCACTGTTACGCGAGTGAAGGCATCGGTCAGCCGGGCCGCTTGATCGTAAGCCGCGAAGAAGTGCGCGGTTTCGTAGAAGGGAGCCTCGTGGATATAGGCAAAGTCGGGGGCCAGGTGTGGCATGTACAGCTCCCGAGCCACCGCCGCGTAGATTGTACCGTGCTCCTCGGTGCCATGGCGCTGGGGAACCAAGCGAATCTGCTGGATGCGTTGGGTCCATGTTGGAGCGGTCAGAATAGCCTGTATGGTCCCTTCGATTGCCACCGGCTCAGGTCCCCATCGCGTTGACCAAGCGGCCGAGTGTGTCCTCAGCAAGGTCAGCCGCGATGCGCCGGATTCCCTCTTTCACGAATTCTTCGTGTAGCTCGATGCCGCCAACCCTGCGGCCGAGCCTGCGGCCGACTACCACCGTGGTCGCACCACCCGCAAACGGGTCAATCACAACACCCTTCGGCGGACTGGCCGCCTTGATGAAAAACTCAGCCAGCCCCTCTGGCATCGCTGCGGTGTGGGCGACTCCCTTGTGCTGGTTGTATGTCTGAGCCACCGACACCACGTTGCCAGGATCGGCGCCCCCCAGAAGATAGGTCTTCGTCCGATCACGACCGAAGCCGGCGTCGGTGCTGCGACGGCCGAGTTTGTCCTTCTTCCGGCGCTCGATCTCCGATGCGTCGGCCTTGTAGGGTACACGGATCGCGTTCAGATCAAAGAACGGTTTGTTGCCGCGTGCGAAGTGATAGACGTACTCAAAGCTGTCTTTGGTCCTGGGGCCGAATTTGCCCGGCACCGCGTTGGGCTTGGCCCAGATGTATGTTTCCACCCAGCGCCAGCCCATATTCTGCAGGGCAAGCACGAGCTGGTAAACGTAGGGGTGACGCTGCCCCTTCAACGAGCCGCGGTTTGCTACCCTATTCTTGATGTTGATGATGAGACTGCCGCTAGGTTTCGCCGCGTCATACATCGCCCGCGCGAAGGGAAGGAACCACTCGACGTACCGATCAGGGTGGACGCGGCTATAAGCGCGCGCGTCTGCATAAGGCGGCGATGTAAAGAACAGGTCGATACTATTACGGGGCAACAAGGGAAGAACCAGGAGCGAATCGCCGTGGATCACTCCTGCGTCGATCATGCGGTCAAGCAGCCGCTGGCCAGTTTCAGCAATCTTCCGCGGCTCGGCCCTGGGCGCATCCTGCGAGACAGACCGGTCGGGTTTATACCCCAGCGAATTGTGGACCAACGTCAATGTCGGTTTCTTCCTCATTGTTGTGATCCGTTGTTTTTGGAAGCGGACCTATGTCCGGCCTCTGTACCTGACTTCGGCACGTACATGAGCCATTGGTCAATCTTCCTTTCGGTTACCCTTGACACGACCGCGGGACTTGCGAGTTTTCTTTGGGGGCGGCGGTGTTACGAACAGGCTCGATTGCAGGCCGCCGCTGCGCTGATCGGTGAAGACTCTCATGAATTCGCGTAGCACGTCGGACGCCCGCCTGTTCTCGGAAAGACAAGCTCTTTGAAACCCATCGCGCAGTTCCTTTTCGACCCGGATGCGGATGCCTACGTCCTTTGAGATCATGGCGGACATGGTAGCGCATGGATACACGTTTGTGTATCCACCGACCTGGACCCCTCGCCCAGCACCACGGGCTCCCCTTACCCGCGAACCCTCTCCGCGCCTCCGGGCAAGTGATCGCGGCACCAGCGGCCGCTTTCACGAGCCTTACCCAGCAGCAGGCAGATTCACCAGCGAGGCGATCCCCGCGATCAGCTCCCGAGGATCGACCGGCTTGGCCAGATGCATCTGATAGCCAGCGAGCAGGGCACGCTGCCGGTCTTCCGCACGGGCGTAAGCGGTCAGGGCAATCGCCGGCAGCCGGGGATGGTGCTTGCCTTTTCGGACACGTTGGATCAGTTGATAGCCGTCGACCTCGGGCATGCCGATGTCGCTCACGAGCAAGTCGACGTGCTCGGTTGCCAACACATGCAGCGCTTCCTCCGCCCTCGCTGCGACGAGAACCTTCCCGCCACGCTCCTGGATCAACCGCTCCATCAGGACGCGAGCATCGGCCTCATCATCGACCACCAACACCGTTATGCAGGATAGCCTGGGCAACTCCAGCGCCATGACGTCCAGATCGGCGAAGTGCGGCTGCTCGTGAACGCCGCTGTCGTCGCTGCGAATCGCGGCAATCGGCAACGCGACAATGAAGCTCGAGCCCAGGCCCTCCCCCGGACTCTTCACTCGAACCGATCCGCCGTGGAGCTCGACCAGATGCTTCACGATCGACAAACCCAGGCCCAGCCCGCCGTGGCGGCGGGTCGTGGAGGAGTCGGCTTGCCGGAAGCGATCGAATACGAATGCAAGAAACTCGGGCTTGATTCCGATTCCGGAATCCTCCACGATGACCTCGACGTGGGAGTTCACCCGCTCGAGAACAACGTCTATCCGTCCATCGGGCGGTGTGAACTTCACGGCGTTGGTCAGCAAGTTCCAGAAGATCTGTTGCAGCCTGTTGGCATCACCGCGAATGCTACCGCTCTTGGCATCGAGCGTCGTACGCAGGCGCAGCCTCTTGGCTTCGATCGACGGCCGCACCGACTCGATGGCCGCCGAAATGATTTCGTTCAAGCTGACCGGCTGGATATCCAGCTGCACCTTCCCTGAGATGATCCGGCTCATATCGAGCAAATCCCCCACGATCTGCGCCTGAATGCGGGCATTGCGCTCGATGGTATCGAGCCCGCGCAGATGATCGGGATGGCCGGGCTCCAGGCGGCGCAACAAGGTCGACCACCCCAGGATCGCATTCAGCGGAGTCCGCAATTCGTGCGAGAGCGTGGCCAGAAACTCATCCTTCACGTGACTCAAGCGCTCCGCCTCGGTGCGAGCGGCGCGCTCGGCATGCAGCAGCTCGTCACGGTCGTTTTGCGCTTGCCGGAATTCGGTAATATCGACACACGAGCCGACATAACCGGAAAAGCTGCCATCCCGCCCCTCGAACAGGGGGGCTCCATGGTTGACCACCCAGCGCCAGGTACCGTCATGGCGCCCCAGGCGGAATTCCACCTGAAAGGGCGACCTGGCCTCGGCACTGCGCGTGAGCTCATGCAAGCACTTCTCAAGGTCCTCGGCGTGGACATTCTGTGTCCACCCGAATCCGAGCTCATCCTCCAGAGCACGGCCTGTAAAGTCCCGCCAGGTCTTGTTGAACCAGGTGCATGCGCGTGTAGTGTCTGCCAGCCAGATCAACACCGGCGCGCAATCAGCCATGATGCGAAAGCGCGCATCGCTCGCCCTCAGCGCTTGCTCGGCCCTTCGTTGCAGAGTGATGTCACGCGCGATCTTCGACGCGCCGACAATCTCCCCCTTGGAGTTGCGGATCGGAGATACCGTGAGTGAGACGTCCACCAGCGTCCCGTCCTTTCTCATCCGGACAGTCTGGTAGTGGTCGATCCGCTGCCCCTGGCGCAGCCGGGCAAGGATTTGCGGCTCCTCGTCCAGGTGCTCGGGCGGTATGAGTACGGTGACCGGCTTGCCGATCACCTCCTCCGCCGTATAGCCGAAAATACGCGAGGCGCCCTCATTCCAGGAAATGATGATTCCATCCAGCGTCTTGCTGAGGATAGCGTCCTCTGAAGAGGCGACAATGGCCGCGAGATGATTTCGTAACTGCTCCGGGTCGGCAGGTTGATTGTTTTCTCCCATGGACCGCGCTGCTCCGTAGATCGGCCGCGCAGTCTACCGCAATGCAAACCCAAACCGAGGGCGGAACCAATGACTGCCGGTGGGTCTCACCTGCCAACAGTCAAGCTCCAGGCAATTAGACCCGGTTGCCCTGGGTGCTGGTCGCGGCATCAGTTTTGCTTCCTCGAACTGGAACTCACCATCGGCGCCATCGATACAGGCATCGCTCCGGTCGAGGCCGACCCCAAGGAGGTCGTATGTCACTGTTCGATAAAGTCGTCGCAGCCGTCACCCCACCGGAAAGCGAGGAATCGCGCAGGCAAGCCAGGGCGAAAGCCCGGGCAGCCGCCGGCACGAATGACTGGCTCGCGTTGATACTCCAGCACCACGAGGCGATCGAATCAGCATTCGCGGCTGTCAAAGCCGCCACGGACGCTCCTTCGAGAGTGGCTGCCCAGAAACACCTCGCGTTGGTCCTGACCGGACACTCCAACGCGGAGGAGTCGGTGATCTATCCTGCCCTGGTCCATGCTGGCCACAAATCGCACGCCACCATGGGCTACACCGAGCAGGCAGGCGCGAAGGCAAACATGGGCGAGCTCGAATATCTCGATCCCATGAGTCAGGAATTCATGGACAAATTCGAGCACGTGCGCGGAGCGGTCCTCCACCACATGTACGAGGAGGAGAACGACCGTTTTCTGGACCTGAAGCAACTACCGGCGACGGATCAGGCCCGGCTGACCCAGCGGTTCAAGGAGGAGTTCGACCGGTACATGGGTACCGATCGGGTTTCGGCCGGAGAAGAGATGGCAGACAGTATGCGCAGGCCAGGTGCTCGCCCGAGTGTGCAACAGCCACATTCGCCCTTGACCTGATCCGGCGATTTGCGAAGCCCCAGAACGCAACGGCCCGGGAGCCTGCCTGAAGGCTCCCGGGCCGAGAGGTGGTGGCTGATATTGGCGGCGCTCGCTTACCGCAAGCGCGGAGGAGCATCTTCGGCTCGAGGGACGGGTCCGGCATCCATTACTCAGACGAGCCCTGGGCTTGCACCCCATCCGTTGATCGGGCCGTACCCGAAACGGAGACGGGGAAACTCAGGTCTTGGCGTCTGTAATCGGCCGGCACGGTGAACAGAGCCGGGGCCGGTTCCGCGCGCACGATGTTTTTCATGCTCAACGTCAACGTACCGCCGATGGAGCTTTTCTGGGAGACCTGTACGGGCACACCCAGCTCCGGGCTCAACCAGCGCTCGAGGGTGCTGGTAATCGGCTTGTCATTGCCGAGTGCCCCGCTCGCGATGGTCCTCACAAGACGGGTGCCGTTCGCGGAAACCCCGCTGATGACCTGCTGCCCCAGCGAGGTCGTATCCGAGGACGCCTCAGTGGTTCCCGGGTTGGCGCCAATGCTCATTCCGAGGCCCAGCAGGCCAAAGGAAGCGGTCGTGTCCAGAGAAGCATCCTCGGCGGCTTCGGGCACAGGAACACCCGGACGCCACTTCAATCCCGTCGCCGTCTTGAGCCGCGAGTTCAGTATCCAAAGCTCCCCGCTGATCGGATCCCTGATGATGACCGTCCTGGGTTGGTCCGCGCCTGCCCCCACCGAAAACCTGCCGCGCTCGACTCGCGTACGCCCCTGGCTGTCACGAAAATAACGCACAGTGTTGGTCCGCACGATGCGGTTGCCATCGGCAAACACCGTCGTGGACTGCATTTCGGCCACTGCGGAAAAAGGCTTGCCGGGAGTAGTCGGTGGATCTTCCGCGAGAAACGGCCCGGCGACCGCGGCCAGAGACAACGCGAGCCCCTGGCAGAGCACCAAACCGAGAACAAGTGCTTTCCGTGACATGGATGACCTCCCTTTGAGCAGCCCTTGAGCAACAACACGGCGGACTACGATCGCCCTCCGCCACACGGCGCAGTTTGCGCTAGCGCGCCGCTACAGGCAATTGTGTCCAATTGTTACAGTATGGCCGCGATTGCTATACAGAGCCCACGTGCACCGGCCGCACATCAGTACGAAGCACTCCTCCACACGGGCGGCATGTTATAGGGCACATTGATGTAGACCGTCTCTATCCTGAATATCCTGCCGCCGCGGATCTTGAACAATTCCAACAAGCAGAGACTGGAAGGCGTCTTGAAGCTCGAGACGGCCGGCGTGCCGTCGGTAAGCTTGAAATCTGTGAGCACGCCGTTGTGATCGAGAAAGGCGCGCGCCAGGACGAGCTGGCGCTCCTCGTCGACCAACATGAAACCCCGGTCGCGCAGTGCGCTGTCGAATCGGTAAGAGCCGCGTTCAAACTGCTCGGCGCAGGTGAACCGCGCAGGCGCGTAGCTGGAGCTTGGATCGCCCGCGGTGATGTTGCCGTTTTCCAGCCGTGAGCAACTGTCATCGAAGGGTGTAAACAACTGGCCATCGTTCTGTTGCAAGGTACTGAAGTACCCATTGGCGATATCGATGAGCCGCGCCCGTGAGACTCGCTCGGCAGGGGGGACCGCCTCGGTCATGGCCGCGAAGTGTTGCAATTCCTTGGGCGTCCTGGTCTGGTACGGCGGCGGTGCAACCCCGGGAGGTGGCGGCGGCACGCGATTGACGAGCGACTCGATCTCGGAGATTTTGCCGTCCTCCACCTTGAGCCGCACGGCAAGGTACCCCGGCACGCCATGCTCGTCGACCACACCGAAAAAGCCGACCTGCCCCCTCTGGGGATCGGTGAAGTACAGCTCGGTGGAGGAAGCGCCCCGACCGGTGATGGTGCCCCACAATCCGTCACCCGGCAGCAGTAGCACGTTGTTCTCGCTGAAGATGACATGGTCCGCCAGTGGCGCGACCGAAGGATTCCGTTGCACCAGCGCGTCGAAATATTTTTTGGCGACAGCCTCGAGGCACTCACGGGCGCACTGCTCGGTGTGAGCACCTTTGTCGTGGACGGCAACGGGCCAGGCCGCTTCAGCCAGGAGGCCGGCCAGTGCGATCGCTGTAAGAATCCTGACTCCCGAGTTCACTTTCACATTCAGCTCCAGAATAGGATGGGTTCGAGGGCGCGTGGACAGACTATTATTTCACCGCCCTCCCAGGAATCGCTGCTCGCCGACGGCGGGATTCGGCGGGAGAGGACGGATTTCGGCGCACCGACCCCCTGGCGGACAACTCGTGACCGAAAGCGCAGCATGGCACGCTGAGCGATGTGAGTTGTCGTAAGGTACACGCATTTGACGCAGGGGACTGATGTGCTGAAGGCGCGGTTCGCACGGGCCTGCGGTTGCCGGCGCATTGCCCAACGCTGAGAGCGCAGTGCGCGAACTGTCGGAGCACCCAGCCCAGTCGGCGCAGCACGCCAGCGAGGTGGCCGGACACGGATTGAAATGCGGCGCGCGAACGGCTCATTGTTTTCAACAGGTGAAGGGTGTTATTCCGAATGCGGTCATTTGAATCGTGGCGGTTGCGAGTTGCGGTCCCTCTCTTCTTCTTGTGCCCTTTGGCCGCGACGCCGGCCACGGCCGGCCAGAGTCGAGAGAATTCTCCCGCGCCGCCCAGCGCCTCACAGGCCGGACCTGGTGAGGCCACATTTCAACGCATCTGCGCGACATGCCACACCACTCTGGTCTCCAGAGCAAGTCCAACTTCAAAACATGACAAAGACGCGACGATCCTGCGGGCGTTGCCGCGCGAGATGCTCCGGCAACTATCGCCGGAAACCATTCTCACTGCACTCACCAGCGGCAAGATGCAGGCACAAGGATCCTTGCTGAGTGACACCGAGAGGCGTGCGGTCGCGGAGTATGCTGCCGGTAGCCGCTTCGGAGCGGCAAGGTACGGCGCCGCGGCTACCGAAAGGCCGAATCGATGCGCCAGTCCCGCCCCGATTGCCAAATTCAAGGATGCAGCGGAATGGAACGGGTGGGGCAACGGACCCGCCAACCTCCGATTCCAACCCCGAGCCAGTGGCGGCCTTACCGCGGCTGACCTCCCCAAGCTGAAATTGAAATGGGCGTTCGGTTATGTCAACACATCGACCCTGCGCGCTCAGCCTGCAGTATTTGCCCATCGTGTGTTCGTGACGGGGGAGACCGGCGAAGTCTACGCACTGGATGCCAAGAGCGGTTGCACCTACTGGACCTACAAGGCGAAGGGCTCGGTGAGCACCGCGCCCTCCGTAGCCGCCTACAAGACGCCATCAGGGATGAGCGGCTACGCCGTCTATGTTGGCGACCGAAATGCCAACGTATATGCATTGGATGCGCAGAGTGGGGCATTGA
Source organism: uncultured Steroidobacteraceae bacterium (assembly GCA_964494895.1). Classification (GTDB taxonomy): domain Bacteria; phylum Pseudomonadota; class Gammaproteobacteria; order Steroidobacterales; family Steroidobacteraceae; genus 13-2-20CM-66-19. The sequence continues at coordinate 10,552 of CAZBTV010000118.1, forward strand.
TTTGGACACGAAAGGTCGACGACCATCGCGTTGCCGGCATCACAGGCGCACCTGCGCTTTATGGCGGGCGTCTGTTCGTCCCCGTGCAAGGGGTCGGCGAGGAGAGCATCGGCTCAACGAACAACTATCCGTGCTGCACATTTCGCGGCAGCGTAGTTGCGCTCGACATCAACACCGGCGAGGTGATCTGGAAGACGTACACTGTGGCGGAGCCTCGGCCACGGGGGAAAAACAGCGAGGGGGTGGAGGTCTTTGGCCCCTCTGGCGGCGGCATCTGGTCCGCACCCACCATCGACATCCGGCGCGGCGTGTTGTATGTCGGAACGGGAAACGGCTACTCCGACCCGGTACAGCCGAGCACCGACGCCATCATCGCCATGGATCTCAACACGGGCGCGATACGCTGGATGAAGCAAGCGGCCGGTCCGGACAACTGGGCGATGGGCTGTCTACCCAATAACCCAGGGAACCCCTCCTGTCCCGCTGAGTTGGGACCGGACTACGACTTCTCGGCATCGCCGGCTCTGGTCCACGCTGGAACACGCGACCTGCTCATTGCGCCACAGAAATCCGGTCTGGTGTACGCGTTCGATCCCGAGAAGCAGGGAGAGATTGTCTGGCAGCACCGCTTCGGCAAAGGCAGCGGCCTCGGTGGTCAATGGGGCATCGCCGTCGATGGCGAGCGATTTTTTGTCGGCACCGCGGACTTGTTGACTCCCACTCCCGGAGGAATGCACGCGATTGCGGTGGCCGACGGCAAACCCCTCTGGGACTCTCCTCCCCAGCCCAGACTGTGTCTGAAGAATCCCGGACAGGCCTGCAGCGCCGGACAAGGCAGCGCGCCGACTGCTATTCCAGGCGCGGTATTCAGCGCTGGATTGGACGGTGGCGTGCGCGCCTATTCGAGCGCAGATGGATCGATCGTCTGGCAATTCGACACCAATCGTGACTTCCAGACTGTGAACGGTGTAACCGCGCGCGGTGGCGGAATGGATCACGGCGGCCCCGTCGCGGTGGACGGAATGCTCTATGTCAATTCCGGGTATGGCGGCTTCGTCGCACACCCGGGCAATGTCCTGCTCGCCTTCGGGCTCGACTGACGGGACTCATCCTTCAGGAATATCCACATGTTGGAACGACCACCCTCTCACCCTGTGCCGCCTTCGGCCGATCTCAACAGGCGGAAATTTCTTGGCAACGCGGCCGCGAGCGCGTGTGCCATTGCGGCCCTGCCGGCTTTGCCTCCAACCAGAGCCGAAGCGGCGGCAAAGACAGCCTCTGGGGCAGCCGCAGCCACGGCGGATCCGGCCAACTCGACAGGAAGCAACAGCCCGCCGGCCACTTATTATGGCGGCCCCGATGCGGACATTCCGCGGTTGGGCTTGCGCTGGGCGTTCTCGGCCACTGTGTTCTTCGCCGACCGGATCATGATCGGTTCGCCCCAACCGCGCGGCTATACCTCCGTAGCGGGTGGCGAAATCTGGGGTCCAAGATTACAGGGACGCGTCCTCCCCGCCAGTGGCGCGGATTACTACAAAGGCAGCTTCAGCACCTACTACATGTTTGAGGCATCCGACGGTGCGCTCATCTTCATCCACAACCGCGGCACCATGCGGCGGTTTCAGGCCCCGCCCGAGCCAGGGAAACCGCTCGTACCGGTGGCCACCCCAGAACCCGGGAAGCCGGTTTGGACGCGTTTCCGCGCAACACCCGTCTTCACGGCCCCAAACGGGCCACACGACTGGATGAACCGGACGGTGTTCGTCGCGAACGCGCAGCGGCAGGACCATCCCGATCACACAGTTTTCACCTACTACGAAGTCCTCTAGCTCAGCGCACGAGGTTGGACAATCATGCGTGAATTCGTGGTCCCCAAAACCGACACAAAGGCTCTCGGCGAAGTCAAGCTCGAGTATGCCTTCCAGCTTCGCGCGCGATTCGATCCGCCCCATACCGCCCACACCCCCAAGGGAGAGTTCCGCTACCAGGACATTACCGGCGGCGATGTGCGAGGTGAGAGGCTCAACGCGGCGATTTACGCCGACAGCGGCGGCCAATATGACACCGTGCGCGCCGATCGCGTCCGAGACGTCGACGCGCATTTCATTCTGAAGGCCGAGAACGGAGAATGGATCTACGTGGAGCACGTCGGGTACCGGCGCCCGGACGGCTATTACCGCGCAATCGCCTACATCGATTCGGACACAAAGGGCGCGTACGACTGGCTGAACAACACCACTTTCGTGGTCACGGCGAAGGAATCGCCGGACCAGCGCGAGGTCGTGTTTTACTACTACGCTGCCAACTGATCTGATCTGGTCGAAAGTCGCCTGCGGCGCTTTCGACAGGCCCACCTGGAGCGTTTTCCCACCCGCGGCCAAAAAGCGTGGTTTTTGGCCGCTAATACATTTGCCGGTCGACGGTTTCCTTTCATCTGGTCGAAAGTCGCCTACCAGCGGCCGCTCAAGTCTCCTTCGGTAGCTGGTCGCCGGGTACCCAGAATCCGTGTACCTGCCCGACGACGCGGTAAGGCATCTTGACGCGCGCGATCGGGCCGGCGTCCATGTGTTGGGTGTCCACCAGAATGAGATCGGAGCGTCCGCTTTCCTTGCGATGTTCCGCGACACCGATCAGATATCCATCCGCCTCAGGAGCCTTGGAGTTGCGCGGGACGAAAGTCATCTCGGCCAGACTCACATCCGGCCCAGGTGAGTAGGCCTTGGTCGTCTGTTTCTGATGGTCGAACATGACCCAGCCGCGCCCCTCCGGTCCGACAGAGTTCAAGAAGCCGTAGCGATACGGCAGGGTATGGAAGCGATCGTCCTGCCGCGAGAGCACGCCCGTGATCTCCGGGTATGCGGTCTGCACCTCATAGGTCTTGTTGCGCCGGTTGCCGAGATTCATCTTGAAGCGGCGGATGCGACCGGCCGCTTTCCTGGGATCGAACGGCTCGTGCAGGGCGGGGAAAAAAGGAAACTGGTTGCCCTCGCCGCCGTCCATGTCTACATAACATGTTTCGCCATCCGACCAGGCGCCCATGAGATGCGTGCACATGAGCTGTTGGCCCGTGAACCAGCGGATATCGCGGCCGTCGCCGCCACGCCGCATCACTCCCATGTAGCTCGGCAGGGTGGAGTCCCACGCGAAATGCACCTTACCCGCCTTCATCTGCTCCATGTTGGTCGCCAGCGGGGTAACGAAGAAGGCAATGTGCTTCTGGGTTACCGCGAAGTCGTGGAGCATGCCGACGTAGGGTACCTTGATCCACGCTTCCCAGTTGATCTTGCCGGCACGGTCGGCGGAGAAGACGTAAACGTCGTCCGAGGCAAGTCCCTTGGCTTCGTAGCCGAAAGAGACATACTCACCGGTAATTGGATCGATCTTCGGATGGGCTGTATGAGTCTGTGACTTCAGCGCGCCGCCGAACGTGTAGTAATCGTCCGTGGTCTCGAGCGTCAGCGGATTCATGGCGACGGGCGGACTGTCCTCCTTGTACACCAGCAGCTTGCCGTGGTGATAGAACAGTTGGGTGTTGGCCGTCCCGCGACTCAGGCCAGCCACGCGCGGGTCGTCGGTAAACGGATTGCGATACATGCCGAACAACGACTGCCGGGCCGCGTGTTGGGCTTTCCATCGCTGCGTGCGCGCATAGCGCGTGCGATAGTCCACGTGTCCGTCCTTGATCCGGAACATGCTGACATGCCCTTCACCATCGAAGCCGATGTCGTTGCCGAATTTCGCAGGCTTCGGATATTGCGGGTCCGGACCCACACGGAAGAATGCCCCGTCCAGGTCGGGGGGAAGCTTCCCCTCCACCTCACAGTCGAACAGCTCGATTTCCGAGCGGTTGACTCCCCCCGCGGCGCTGCCTCCGCCCCCGAAGGTGCGAGGGTCGGCGGGAAAGAGCACCTCCGCCCGCGCGGATTCCGGCGCCAACACATCGGCCATCGCGAAGCCGATACCGGCTGCTCCGGCGCCCGTGAGAAAGCTTCTCCGCCCCAGGCGTCGGCTCGGATCGCGACTGTCAGAATCGGCGCTCATGCCAAGGCTCTCCTTGCACTCCGGAGATCCCGCCACGCGAGGACTCATCTGGAAGTGGACTTCGTGATAGAGCTTACGAGTATAGGAAGCGTGCCATGTCAGTCAATTTACGCGCGATAGGGGGGCCATCAGCCGGATAGAGGCCCGCCGTCGTCATTCGGCGCTGAAAACGCGGTAAGAGTGCGGCGGCACCTCGCAACCGCTGCACTGTGAAGTGGTGGTTCCGGTGAATGCTTACGAAAACGTGGGGCGCTCCGATCCCAGCGCGAATTCAGGTTGACTGAACCGCTGCGCCAGCCCGGAAAGCAATCTCGCTCGCACGGTATCGCGGCCGGCCGCATCAGGGGCCTGGACCCGTAGCTCCAGTACCGCGGCAGCGGCCTCCACTTTGGTCAGAAAGCAACCGTGCACCGCCTTCTCTCCCATTGTCTGGTTCGCCACATCAAGCGCGACCTTGCGTGCTGCTTCGAGGTCCGCATCGCGATTGACTCGAATCCCGACATTCACCAGCCATGGCGCGAACGTCGAGCCCAGATTGATCGACACCTGACTCGCGGCGAGCGCGTTGGGAACCACTACCAGTCGCCCGTCTGCCGTGCGAAGCGTCGTGTAGCCCAACGAGATCAGGTCGACAACACCGATCTCGGTACCGGTAGGCGCAGCCACCTGGAGGGTGTCGCCCAGACGAAAGGGCCTATAGGTGGAATGGCGGGAGCCATAGCACGACCCGTGCCCGGAAACCTGTACCGACCAAAGATCCGCTGTGGCGAGGGGGCACGCGCCGCGCAGGCGAGGTCAGGCGGCCGGCTGCGCCTCTCTCGAGGAAAAGTTGTTTTGTGACGTGTCGTCCTCGCACCAGACAGTGCAGGCCGACACCCGATCGCGGCCGTCCTGTTTGCTTCTATAGAGGGCCGCATCCGCTCCGCGTACCATGCGTGTCACGAGACCCGTTACAGAGGTGGCATCGAAGCTCTCCAGCGCGCAAACCCCAAAGCTCGCAGTCACCACGATCGGCTGCGGCGGAATCTCAAAACGAACGGATGCAATACGCTCGCGCAGCCGGCAAGCGGCAATGCCCGCCTCGTTGGAGGCGGTATCTGGAAGTACCACGGCGAATTCCTCTCCGCCCAGCCGGGCCACCCAGTCCTTGCCTACGCGCAGGTTGCCACTGACCCGCGCAGTGAACTCCTTCAACACCGCATCCCCGACCTGGTGACCGTAACGATCATTCACCTGTTTGAAATGATCGATATCGCACATCACGAGTGCGAGCGGCCTTTTCAGGCGGACCGCACGCTCGACTTCACGAGGGAAGTGCTCTTCGAAGAAACCGCGACGGCCCGCCCGTGTCAACTCATCGAGCGTCGACAACATCCTGTTGTCGCGTAGAGCCAGTTGGAGCGATGCTGCGAGATCCGCGATCCGGCGGGCGATCGTCAGATGAGCCCAGAAGTGCTCGCCACGCGCATCGCTGGGCATGCAATCATTTGCGCCGGCACGCAGGGCCTCGGACTCCGACATCTCGTTCGGATCGCCCACGAAGACAATATGCGTAGCGGCTCCCGAAGGCAGTTGACGCGCGCTGCGGATGAGACCGACATCGTCTGTGAAGAGTAGCGCATGCACACGCAACGCCAGTCGCGCGACCGCATCGACAGTGTTTCCGGCGAGGTCCACCTCGAGATTCGCCATCTGCAACAGGTTCTTGAAACGCTCTCGCGTCTGCTTACCTGACACCGACAGCAGCGCGGCCGGTGAGGGTGGAGAGCGCAGCAGAGCGGTCGCTCCAGACGCCGGCGTGCGGCTGAGGCTATCCTCCAGCACCGAGCGGCGCGCCAACAGGTGGCGCGCCGGACCCGTCATGGAGTCGGCCGGATGGCCCGGCGTGTCCAGTCCCAGCGTCAACTGCTGGCCAGGCAGATCGGCGCCGTACGGATGGCTCTGAGCGGGGGGCGTACTCATTGCGGACGATCGGCTCCACTGACGCAGACATAACAATAAGTCCCGGCGGCATATCCGGTCCGTGAGATCCAGCACAAACTGTTCGTAAGTAGATGTGAGATTTCACACGGCATCACGTTGCGCGGAGGCAACCTTTTTTGGCCACCTCGTGGCCGAAGACCCGCCCAATTGGTTACCCATGTGCCTGCGGCTCACCCCGAAGCATGAAACAACCATGTGCGGGCCCCGAGCGCGCGTCCAGGCACAGGGATGTGCCCCGCCGCCGGAGGTGGCGGAGCATTGGGCAAAAACCACGCTTTTTGCCCAATGCACGCTGGGCCGGGCATGGATGCCCGGATCCAGCGTTTAATACTAGGGTATCTTGGTAACATGTTGCTCGATCCCGGTACCAGGACCGTTGGGGCCGGACTGGTGTTGTGCCTGGCGCTCGGCGCTTGTGCTCAAGTACCGGTGGTGGACGAGGCCGATCTCGTCAAAGCCTCAACGGGATCGCAGATCAAGGTGTTTGGCGCTCGCGGCCCCCTTTCGGCCCGGCAGTCCAAAGCCGTGCTCAATCGACTTGCGGCGCAGGCACCCGACGCGGGCGCGCTGGAGCGGCACCTGGCTGTAGAGCAGGTTGTCGCGGAAAGTCCGCTATTCACCGGCAATCAGGTCCGCATCCTCCGTGACGGTGCTGAGAGTTTCCCCGCGATATTCGCGGCCATCCGCACGGCCACGAGCTACGTATATCTCGAGTACTACATTTTCGAGGACGTAAGCTGGGACGGAGAGAAATTGAGCGATCTTCTGGTCCGTCAAAGCCAGGCGGGCGTGCACATCCGTGTTATTTACGATGGCATCGGTTCCATCGGCACGGACTCCGATTTTTTCGACAAGTTGCGGTCGGCCGGCATCCAGGTGATCGAATTCAACCCTCTCAGCCCGTGGAGACATCACTCCGCTTTCAACACAAGAGATCATCGCAAGCTCCTCGTCGCGGACGGCAAGGTGGCCATCCTGGGCGGAGTCAATCTCAGCTCGACGTACGAAAGTGCGCCCTCGGCGGCTCGCGGCTCGGTGGGCGGTACGACGAGCGGCCCCAACGAAGCGCAGACGCCAACCGATACCTGGCATGACACCGACATCGAGCTCACCGGACCGGTGGTTCCAGAGCTCGAGAAGCTGTTCAAGGAACATTGGCGCGAGCAAGAAGGCGTGTCATTCGTAGGAGAGGCCGAACCCGACCCGCCCACGCCGCCGCCGGGCGACGAAGTCGTCCGAATTCTCGGTAGTAGCCCCGTAAAACTCAAACGCCGGTACTACGTTACGGTGATATCGGCGATCCGCAATGCAGAGAGCAGCATCTGGATTACAGGTGCTTACTTCGTGCCCACTCACCAGGAGAAGGAAGGCCTGATAGCCGCGGCGCGCCGCGGCGTGGATGTCCAGTTGCTCGTGCCCTCACGCAGCGATTCGAGCCCGGCGCTGGCAGTCCAGCACTCTCACTACGAAGACTTGTTGCGTGCCGGAGTGAAGATATACGAGCGTGACGACGGAATCCTGCACTCCAAGAGCATGGTGATCGACCAGGTGTGGTCCATGGTCGGGTCTTCGAACTTCGACCATCGCAGCGTTCTGTTCAACGACGAGGTGGACGCGGTGGTGTTGGGCAAGGATACGGGCGCAAAACTGGCCGCCGATTTCAAAGCGGACCTTCAACACGCGCGCGCCATCGACCTGGACCAATGGCGCCACCGTTCCGCGCTCGAGCACCTGCGCGAGAGCTTTTGGAAGCTTTGGGAGACTCTGCTATAGATACATCATGAACTTCTGTAACCAATGCGGTGCCAAGGTGGAACTTCGCGTTCCGCCGGGCGATCTCATCGCCCGCCATGTATGCGATGCCTGTGGAACCATTCACTACCAGAATCCGCGTCTCATCGTGGGTTGCGTCCCCGAGTACGAAGGCCGGATTCTTCTTTGCCGGCGGGCGATCGAGCCTCGCCGCGGCTTCTGGACAGTTCCCGCGGGATTCATGGAGAACGGCGAAACATTGCAGCAGGCAGCCGCGCGCGAGTCGAAGGAGGAAGCGCTCGCCGACGTGGAAATCGGCTCACTCCTGACCGTCGTACACGTGCTGCACGCGCAGCAGGTGCATGTATTCTTCCGCGCTACGCTGCGCACACCGGAATATGGGGCCGGAACCGAGAGCCTGGAAGCGGATCTGTTCCGCGATGAGGATATCCCCTGGGACGAGCTTGCCTTCCCCAGCACGGAATACACATTGCGGCGATATCTCGAGGACCGGGCCAAGGGCAGCGAGCCTTATCATTTCGCCGAAGTCGACCGCAGGATGTCCCGGGAATAAGCCAGGTGGCGCGTCCGGCCAGGCTCAGAGTGGCTCCCTAGTAGGCCCTCAGGGGCATCACGTGGCACAATAGTGAGTCCCGTCGCCGCTCCTGGCGGTGGCGCGGGCCGCAATCCCTTTTAGGAAAATAAATGACTTTCGTCGTCACTGAAAACTGCATCAAGTGCAAGTACATGGACTGCGTGGAGGTCTGCCCCGTCGATTGCTTCCACGAAGGTCCGAATTTTCTGACCATCGATCCGGACGAGTGCATCGACTGCACGCTATGCGAGCCGGAGTGTCCGGTCGAGGCGATCTTCTCCGAGGAGGAGCTGCCCCCCGGGCAGGAGCACTTCAAGCAGCTCAACGCCGAGCTCGCAAAGCAGTGGCCGGTGATCACTGAAAAGAAAGAGCCGCCCGCCGACGCCAAGGAATGGGAAGGCAGGCCGGACAAGTTCAAGCTGCTGGAGCGCTAAGAGCCAGCTCCTGGGAGCCCAGCGATACTACTGTCGCTGGGTTTTCCTGAGCTCCTGGAGCAACTCGGCCGGCGGCATGTAGCCGCCGATCATCTCGCCGTCTGCCAACACGATGGCAGGCGTACCCTGCAGCCCGAAGCTCTGTCCAAGGGCGTAAGTGCGCGCGACCGGGTTGTTGGCACAGGGTTTTGCCGCCAGAGGCTGTCCGAGCTTCGCGCGGGTAAGCGCGTCATTTCGGTTCGGAGAGCACCAGACCTCCTCCGCTTTCGTCCAGGATTCCGTGTTCGGACCCGTACGCGGATAGAAGACGTAGCGGACGCTGATTCCCAGCCGGTTGTATTCAGCGATCTGGCGATGAAGCTCCCGGCAGTAGGCGCAGTCCACGTCGGTAAAGACCGTGACCGTGTACTTCGGATCCTTGGGCGAGAAGACGACCATATCGTTTTGAGGAATCGCCTCGATCTGCTTGGTGCGCAGCTCGCGCCTGTGCGCTTCTGTCAGGTCGTTGTTCTTGGCGATGTCATACATGTCGCCGCTGATGGCGTACTTGCCATCCGTGGTGACATAGGCGATTTCCGAGCCGCGAGTCATCTCGTACAGGTTGGGAATGGGCGTCGCGCGCAGCTCATCCGGCTTCGCGCCGGGAATCCGGCTCGCAATCTCCACTCGTGGATCGGCCTTCGCGGAACCCGCTTGCGCAGGAGCCGATTGGGCGCTGGCCACGGTAGCAGTGGGCGCAGGCTGCGCCGGCACCGTGTACGGCAGTGCCATGCTCGCCAAAGTCAACAGCAGTACGGAAGGGATTCTGGAGGCCATAGGAAACAGTCTAGCGCAACCGGCGCGGTGGCTTGTAAGGGTATACCCGTTGGACAGCGCTCGGCGGCAGTAGTGCGCGCTCCGCCGTCGGAACTGTTCCCTTACCCGCGAGGATGGTGCGCCGAATGAAGTTCCTTCAGGCGTTCACGAGCCACATGGGTATAAATCTGCGTGGTAGACAGATCGCTGTGGCCCAGGAGCATCTGGACCACGCGCAAGTCGGCACCGTGGTTGAGCAAGTGGGTAGCGAACGCGTGCCGCAGCGTGTGCGGCGAAAGTTCCTTGGGGATACCTGCTTTCCGCGCGTAGCGCTTGATGATGTGCCAGAAAGCCTGTCGGGTCATCCGGTCGCCACGGCGGGTCGGGAACAGATAATCGGTCTGCCGCTCGAGCAGAATCTCACCACGCGAGCCCTGTGCGAAATCCTGCAGCCAGCGCAGCGCCTCCTCGCCAAGCGGAATGAGCCGCTCGCGATTGCCTTTGCCCAGGATGCGAATCACGCCTTGTGTAGTGTTTACTTGCCCATGCCGCAAGTTCACCAGCTCCGACACGCGTAAGCCCGTTGCATACAGCACTTCCAGCATGGTGCGATCACGATTACCGAGCGGATCGCTCACGACGGGAGCACCGAGCAGTGACTCGACTTCCTCCTCCGTAAGCGACTTCGGCAGCGAGCGCCCGATCTTGGGCATCGCGATCTGCGCTGTAGGATCCTCCCGGATCATTCCCTCACGCATGAGATAACGGAAAAAACGCCTGAAGCTCGAAAGCTGGCGCGCAGTGGAGCGCGGCCGGGCACCCGCATGGACGCGGTAGGCGATGAAATTCTGCAGATCCTCACGCGTGGTGCGCATGATCGCAATCTGCCGCTCGTTCAGCCAACGCGCGAGCGCGGTCAGGTCGGCCCTGTAGGCCGCGAGCGTGTTAGTTGAGAGTCCACGCTCCATCCATACAGCATCTAGAAAGCGTGATACTGCCGGGTCGACAGTATCGGCGTTAGGCATCATGGAAATCGCGGCAGCCTGGTTGGACAAAGCCAATCTCACTTGAAGCCCGTGCACGCCACCTTAGCGCACTCGACTATACGGGCCTCATGGTCCCTCTGAACTAGCTGTGCCAGTATGGTGACCACGGCCAAGGTACCGGCGTGATTGCCTTCACATCCAGATCTTGGCATTAACATAAAGAGAACCAGTTCACATCCGTATAAACCCACTTTGGTCGGTACGCGCAAGGGCATGAGAGCGGAGTCTTCGAATAATTCGATGCAACGAGCAGGCTTCTTTTCCCGGGGACCGTTGCGTCTCGTCTATGCGCTCTACGCGGTTGGGCTGTTCCTGGTGCTCGGACTGTGTGCGCTCTTGCTCGTGCTCATACTTCCAGGCGTACAGCGCCGACGTTCGGTAGCACGTCGCCTGTCACGAGTGTTTTTCGCCTTGTCCGGAATGCCGCTTTCGGTCACTGGGCTAGAGCGCCTGCCCCCGGGACAATGTGTGGTCGTTTCCAATCACGCGAGCTATCTCGACGGCGTCGTATTTACCGCCGCCCTTCCCGCGCAGTTTGCCTTCGTCATCAAGCGCGAGATGAATGCTGTGCCGCTCGCCGGCTTACTACTAAGACGCCTGGGCTCGCATTTCGTGGAGCGATTCAACCGGCACCGCGGAGCGACTGACGCGCGCCGAGTAATGCGAGATGCGCTTAACGGGAATTCGCTCGCCTTCTTCCCGGAAGGGACCTTTACCCCTACCCCAGGAGTACTGAAATTTCATACAGGAGCCTTTACCACGGCGCTCCGCGCAGGTTGTCCCGTAGTACCCGCGACCGTCAGGGGGACACGTGCGGCGCTACCACCGAGCGGCGGCCTGCCCCGTCCTGGGCGCATCGAAGTGCGGATCCTTCCGCCGATCACTCCGCCGACAGATGCCGGTGAGGATGCTGCACTCGACTTGCGCGACCACGCTCGCGCGGCGATCCTCAACGATCTAGGCGAGCCAGACCTCACATGTTCCGGCGATACTGCCCGCCCACCTCATACAGCGCATGCGTGATCTGTCCGAGTGAGCATACTTTGACAGTCTCCATGAGCTCCGCGAAGACATTTCCGCCGCTCGCGGCCGTGTGCTGCAGTTTGCGTAACGCTGCCGGAGAGCTTTCCGCGTTACGAGACTGGAATGCACGCACGGCGGCGACCTGATCCTGCTTCTCCTGCTCCGTTGAGCGGATGAGCTCGGCCCCCTTGTGCTCCTCACTGGCATCCGTCCGGGAGAGGAAGGTATTCACGCCCACGATCGGCAGGCTACCGTCGTGCTTACGAGTCTCGTAGAGCGACTCCTCCTGGATCTTGCCGCGCTGATACATGGTCTCCATGGCGCCCAGAACGCCACCGCGCTCCGCGAGCGAGTCGAACTCCTTGTAAACGGCCTCCTCGACGAGATCGGTCAGGTACTCGATTGCGAAAGAGCCCTGCCATGGGTTCTGGGTCTTGTTGAGACCCAACTCGCGGTTGATGATGAGCTGGATCGCCACCGCGCGCCGCACACTCT
>CAZBTV010000119.1:0-22483 GCA_964494895.1 uncultured Steroidobacteraceae bacterium
AGTATTGGCGCTCCCAACCGGATTCGAACCGGTGTACTAGCCTTGAGAGGGCTATTAGATCATCCGTGGACGTATGTTGGCATCTTAAAAAGTGCTGTGTTTATAGGTCTTTTGACAGTGGCTGTCCACCGCTATCCGCGGTATTCTTTTCACGCCGTTTCACGTGAAAGGATTTAGCTTTGCCAGATCTGTCACGAAAGCGCGAACGCTTGCTGCTCCAAGTTCGCGACGCGCCGTATTACCAGCGGCTTTGCGAAGGCGGCTATCTTTCCTTCCGGCGTGGCCCGGACACATGGGGTGCTCGCTACCGCGACCGCCAGGGTAAGCAGCATCGAACACCTTTCAAAGACATCGACTCGAACGACTACGACGCAGCCAAGCGGCGAGCCGATGATTGGATCGGCCAACTGGCTGGGTCCGCGGTTCGCGCTGCAAAGCGCTCGACAGTGAAGGTCGCCTTGCAGGCGTACCTGACCGATCTGCAACGCCATGGCCGGGCCGACGCCGCCAAGGGAGCAGAGTGGCGCTTCAAGAAATACGTCTACTCAGACCCGCTGGCGGAGGTGGAGCTGGAAAAGGCGACCCGCGAAGACTTCCAGGAATGGCGTGAGCGGCATCGGTCGGGACGGGCGGCACGTACCATTGAGCGTCAGTTCCGGTCGGTGAGGGCAGGGCTCAATCGCGCCTTGGAACTCGGATATCTTGGCAACCCAACCGCTTGGAAGCTGACACCGCTGCAGGATGAGATCGATGATAGTGGCGAAACCGCTGTCTTTTTGAATCCGGCGCAGCGGAAAGCCTTGATTGCTGCCGCCGAGCCGGCCGCGGCGGACTTCTTGCGGGCAATGGAGTTGACGGGCGCACGCCCCATCGAAATATCCGTGGCGAGGGTAACGGACTTTGATGGTGAAACGCTCCGGCTGGCCCACCGTAAAGGCAAGCCGCCGAGGCTTCGAGTGCGGCATGTGGTTTTGAGTAAAGAAGGAATTGAGTTCTTCAAGAAGCAGTGTCAGGACCGGGTGCCGAACTCCTACATATTCACTGAGGACGGTACGCAACCATGGCGGCGTCATATGTGGGCGAGGAGGGTTCGAGCTGCCATAGCTGCACACAACAAGCAGGCGCGAGAGCAGGAACCCAAGAAGCAGGAGCTTCCCGCGGAGGCGAGCGCTTACTCATTCCGCCATGCACGTATCAGTGAATTGCTGCAGGTTCACGGCGTCGACCCCTTGACCGTGGCGGCGCAGACCGGGACATCGCTTGCCATGATCGAGAAGGCTTATCTGCGGTTCATTCCGTCTGCGATGCGAGAGAAGCTGGCTCGCGTCGATGACGATATTGATAATAAATACAGTAAGTCATTGACGCATGTGAGTCAGTGACGTACGCTAGAGTTCCATGGTATTCATCGAGTCAGTGGTCTTCACAAAACAAGTGCGAGAGCTGCTGAGCGATGAAGCCTATGCGGAGTTTCAGCAGTACCTGGCACAGTGTCCGGAAGCCGGCGATGTCATTCGAGAAACGGGCGGCCTGCGCAAGATCCGCTGGTCGGTGCCGGGTAGCGGCAAGAGCGGAGGCGTGCGAGTGATCTACTACCATGTTTCCGCGCAGGCGCAAGTTCGGTTGCTACTGATCTATCGCAAGGGCGTGAAAGATGACCTGACAGCCGCGGAGAAGAAAGTACTCCGTAAGCTGAATCAGGGTTGGTAGGAGAGATTTCCGTGAACAAGAAGTTGTTTGCAGACCTCGTCGAGAGCATGACGCAGATGAACGAGATTGCACGCGGGGAGCGCGCGCCGTCGCGCGAGTTCCATGTCGATGCGCTCTCGATCAAGGAACTGCGCTCGAAGATCGGATTGAGCCAGCCGAAATTCGCGGCTCTCCTGCATGTCGATGTGGGCACGCTGCGTAACTGGGAGCAGGGCCGACGGGAGCCGACTGGCCCGGCGAGGGCGCTGCTCGCGGCGATCCGTAAGGATCCGGTCCACGTACTCAAAGCGCTGTCAGCGTAACTGCTGCCCGCCTTCGAAACGGAAAGGCCCTCAACCTTTCGGGGAAGAGGGCCTTTGCTCTCTCCAGTCAGGCGGCCGCCTTCTCTTCGGCTTCAGCGGCGTCGGAATCCGACAGCGGCTTGTGAGGTGGATCGCTCGGACAGGCGACGGGCGAACCATGTCTTCCGCCTGTTGCTCCGAACCGAAACCCCGTTACGATGAAGGTGTGACCGAGCTGCCTTTCTCCGCCCTTGTCCATCCAGGCGTGAGCAACAATCCGTGCTTCAAGAATGAGCTGATCGCCTTTACAGGAACTACGAGTGATGGATTCTGCTATCTCGCCAAATGCTATGAACCAAAGACTCGTAACAATCTCCTGGGACCCGTCTTCATCCCTCTCTCCCGTGTAGTCGTTGCCAACGAGGCAGAAGCGCGCAAGTGTGCTGTCGTTTTCGGCGGTCAGTTCCGGGTTTCGCGCAAGGTTACCTACGGCTGTCAGTCGGAAGCTATTCATTTGCCTTCCCTCCCACCTGATTTCCCGATGAACGAGTTGTGGGTTATGCGCTGATCGGCGTTCAAGAGCCCCAGCTTTTCCATCCGAGTCTCAATGGCTCGGATGGTCCGTGCGTGCCTGGTGGCAATGAGCGGGATGGGTTCACCATTTGCGAATTCGTCTCTGAGCTGCTGTTCCTCCTCTTCGCTCCAGGCCTTGCCGACGCTTGCGGGAAGCTGTGAGCGACGCTGAGCGCGTGCTTGCGCGGCATCCAGCGCTGAGACGGACGTCAGCAGGGCACGGATCACATCCGGTCTATTCAACACGGTATCGCTAGGTAGCTCCGTTCGGGTGGCGGGATCGACGCCATCGATAAGCGCCTGCAGGATCTGTCTCGCTCTCTGATTACTTGGAGCGTTCATTGGAAGCCTCCAGGCAGATTCCCTTCTCGACGGGCTCGCTGTATTCCGTTTTGCCTCCAAACTTCTCGATGATGGTTGTCAACGCCTTCATCTGGGAATGGAGTTTATTCGCGCCGCACTGCCGCAAGACATGTGACATCTCGGAATTGAAGTCTCCGCTGTTCGCCTCGCAGACTTCGATAGACATGACGATAACATCGTGGACCAGCAATATGTTGCTGAAGATCTCTTCGAGGCGCTTGCGCATCTTGACGGCCTGTTCCTCATGGGTCTTGAGAAACGGAATTGATGGCGGGATGGTTTGAGCTTCGATCATGGTCGATCCCTCCATTCATGCTGGTGCGGTTCCATGGGGACCGGCATCCGCCGAGGCGTGGAGTCGTATCTATTGGAACGCGCGCTGCCGGGGCGCGTAGAATTTGGCGGGCGTGAAGAATCCATAACTGCGTACCTCGCTTGTACGTGGTTGTGGTAGGTGCCCGTCGGGATGCCAGTCTCGGCGGGCACCGCCTGAGCCGATGGCGCTCGGTGGCTATGCTACCCGTGCTAGCTATTTCCTAGCAACGCCGGTGCTAGGTTATTTGAAGCACCTCAAAACGGAGGTGCCATGCGGCTATATCCTTTGCTTGATCGCGCTATACGAGAAGAAATTAAGGCGGCTCGCCAAGCAGCGGGTCTGACACAAAGGGGATTGAGCGACAAGCTGGGCCGCCGCAATAACTATATGCAGAACATCGAAAGCGGCCGGCAGTCCGTTTCGGCATCCGAGCTCCACATGATCGCGTTGGCGTGTAACTCTACCGGGGCGAAGCTTCTGGCCAGAGCGGTTCGAACTAAAGGGAAGTGACGTCAAGACCGGTGCCGTTCTGGCGCGGTGCTGGATCTTCTTGGCTGCCGTTTTGGGTGTTTCGCCTACAGTGAAATCCCACGCTGCCGTCCCAATTCCCAAGAGACGCTATCTCCGCGCACAACCGCCTGAAGATGCGTACCTAAGCGCTGTTCGACAATGGGCCGCCACGGGACCAGGCTGAATTCCTTCCCATCTTCGAGCATTGCAAACCGACCGCTGGCCAGGGTGAGTGCTCGTTTGTAGATCCCTGATACGGGGGAGCCATCGGCGACGGGCCGGTGTGCAAGGCCGGACTCGGCTGCAATTTTGTCAGCGGTTGCATCGACTTCTCGGGTGCGTAGGGTTGCCAGAAGATTGCGGGCAAGAATTACCCGGTCGCCACGGTCCTCGGCCAGACCCTGCTCGACGAGGAAGCGTTCGCGTTCCTGGAGAGCCACCCGCACGTTCGCTCCGAAGCCCGCTGCCGACAGATTGTCCGTGCGCTCGAGTAACTGTCGGTCGAGCCAAGTGGCGCCGATTGCGCGCGTCTGCCGATCAATAGACAGATATGACCGCACTTCGACCGCTGCACCCCTTCCACGGCCGGCGTCATAAGCTTGGGCGCGCTCGATAAAATCCGGAGGTATGCGCCACACCCCGTCCCCAATCCGTTCAACGATTCCGGCTCTGCGCAGTGCTTCGAGTCTCCGGACGTGCGCCTGCACGAAGTAATCCGGATCACGACCGCGTTGCGCCGCAGTGCGCGCGACGTCAAGATGACAAGTCGTATGGTAGTGCCCGCCCTCTGCCAGCGCGGCGATCGTTCGGTCAGCCGACCGCGGTTCCGTGGCGCTCCGCACTGTGACTATCGCTCCGGTCGGAACGTTTGTGAGGTCCGTTTTAGATGCCAGCGCGACGTAATGAGCGCGGCCCTCCACACCGTCAACGATGAGGTAGCCGCGATCATGGAGTTCATTGTGGATGCCCTTGGCTACGACACGTCCCGTGATCGATGGCGACGCGACGGTGGAGTCAAAGATCGAAACTTCGCGGCGCTCGCGGGTGAACGCTCTCTGCATCGTTCGGATGATGTCCCCACGCTCGCCCATCGCGCGTAGCGTCTCTTCAATCCGCGGCGAAACCACCCAACGTCCCGGTGCTATTTCTCGCGCCAGTCCCATGCGGTGTAGCTTGTCGAGACGCCCGGTCAGCAGTGTTCGTTCACGCTGCGCTTCGCCGGCCATTGCGTGCTGGAGATCAATCGAGCCATCGTTCATCCGTCTCTGAATGGTCCGATCGAGACTTGTCCAACGCTCTTGCTCAACCTCCTGCGCGAGACGGCGCCGAATCTCCAATTCCGTGCGCGGTCCCAACCATTCGGTGGCGATCTCGGCTGCTCGATGGCGAATACCTCGAGCAATGTAGTCGCCGGCGATAATCAGGTCCTTGCCGCCTTCATCCCGGCCGCGTAACACGATATGGGTGTGCGGATTGTCCGTGTCCCAATGGTCGACCGCCACCCAATCGAGACGAGTGCCGAGATCCCGCTGGACTTGGCTCATGAGATCGCGGGTGTAAGTCTTCAGATCGCTGAGTTCAATCGAATCTTCGGGGGAGATGATGAAACGGAAATGGTGGCGGTCTCCGCGCGACCGTTCCTCAAATGCGCGGCCGTCGACGTGGTCTGTTTCCGCGCCATAGAGCACCCCGCGGCCGCCCTCGCGCGCCACGCCGTCCCGCTGGATGTAGCGCAGGTGCAAGGCAATCGACCGCGGGCTCGCATTACGAAGCACGACGAGACGAGTTTTCACGATTGCGCGACGTGAACGTGGACCGAGCTCCTGGCCAGCGAACTTTGCCGCGACATGTCCCCGACCGAGTCGCGCGCCCGGTCGTCGGGCCTTCGACGGACGAGTCAGAGGGCCGCACGATCGACTTCGCGAGCTGTGGCCAGCCTTCGCCACGGCTTTCACGACACGCCTTACGAACGGACTTTGGCTCCGATTGCCGCGACCGCGCCGTGCTCGTTGATGCGGTCGGAAACTGTCATCACCGCGCTTCGCCATGGTGTTGCCTTTCTAAGTCGAGCGTATTCGAACGCACAAAGCACGTAAAATAACCTGTTGACTCGCTAGGTTGGTCAGCACGCGGCACTATGCGCGTTGCTCCCGTGCCTTGGAAACCAATGTGCAGACAATGTCTTGGCGCACGGGACGTGTCGCCACCTTTTGTCTTGCTGCCGTTTCTTCCGGTGTTGCTTCACTTCTTTGCTTTCTCGGTCGCCTCCCGAACCAGGGTCTCATAGCCTGGGACTCGACAGTTTGGAGGTGTAAGTTTCAACGCGAGTTCCGGGCTATTTCGGCAGATCTGTATGAATCCATCCGAACGCATCCACGCATCTAAGCGCGCCCTGGCTGCATCTTCACTCGTAGGTTGATCACCGGTGGCGGGGGTCACGACCGCCAGCGTGTCCAATGGCGCCTTCTGAAGATCATTTATGTATCTATAAGATTGGTCCGGTGGGGACATACGGTTTGTGCGCGCAGAACGTACGGTTTCCGCTCTCAAACCGTACAGTTTGCTTCGCGACTGTACGGTTCCACCGGACAGAAGATGGGAGCAGGGCTGCATGAGAGAGCTGGACAGTTCAACTGGGACCACGGATTCGCTCCCAGCAATGGCTGAGGCTGTTCTTGCAACCGAGGCGCGCCGAACTGCTCCTGGTCGGAAGATCGATACGTCATCGGGGATCGCGGACCAGAATGTCAGAGACTGGCGGTGGCGTGGATTGGCCTCGGCAATCAGCCAGCCGAAGGTCACTGCTTGTGTCCTGTGTTTTGATATGGTGCCTTTGTCCAGGCCCGTGATCTCGGACAAGCGCCGGACGCTCAACCAGCAGCAGCCTCCGCCTCCAGGCGCCATGAACAGCGACATCCCTTCGAGGACCAGGCGGGTAATCGGTAAAGGCCCTGCGGGCGACATAAAGGTCCGACGCCACGCGAACACGTCAGCACATCGCTGCGGCACGGGAGAAAGCCTGTTTTAGAATTACCCTTTTGAGTTGACGTAGCGCTGCAGTTCTGCCGCAGTGACATAGCTGCGACGGCCGTCCTTCTGGGTCTTGATTTCGCCTAAGCGGATGCGCTCGTAGAGTGTGGCGCGGCTCAGGCGAAGAATGCGCGAAGCCTCGGTGATATCGAAGCGGATTTGGGGAAGACTCTCAGCGGAAAGTGACATGACGCCTCCAGACGAACGTGTATGCAAACTGCGTTTGCGAGACCAGCGTCTGTCTAGATAATCCATTAGGCGTGATGATTCAACAAATTTTTGTTGGAAAACCTCCTGAGTATGATGGACTACGACTGTGTTAGAAGCTATGGCCCTAAAAAAAACGCAATGGCTGTTCGCAATCTGACTTCAAATTGCCGCTCGCTGCACTTGGCTAGCGCCTTGGTCAGATCCGCACGGAGGGGTGCCGGTCGATGTCGGGTTAGCGAGGGGCGAATGTCCGGGGCGTGCCAACAGGGGGCACGCCAACCTTGCCCCTTTCGCGGAGATGTGTCGTGCTGAAGAGGATCGGGTAATCGTCAATGCTGGGCAGAAGGCAAATACCAGCGCAGCTTTTTACAGTTACAGGATGGGATTGCGTCCGGAGCAAAGTGCACGCAACGGAGCTCGCTCGCCCTCATCCAACTCCAGCGCGTTCGCGCAGGCTCCCTTAAGTCGGATCGTCAGCTGCGTCTCGTAGGAGGTCAGGTCGGATCACTTCACCCGGATCGAAACCATGACATGGAGATGCTGGTAGGTGGTGATGTAATTACTGGAAAAGAAATCAGTTTATGTCTGTAAATAGAGACAAAATATCAAAGATATAAAAAACAATAGATTATCTATGTTATTAACATGTTATGCACAGTATATTAACTGATTAATGCACATAGCTTTGATAAAAATTTTGACGCCTCCGCAAAACCAGCTCAGAATCCAATGAACAAACTCTAAGAGTCGGAATGGTCTTGCAGGAATATTCAACACTCGAAAGTCTTTCGGCGGAGGCTGCACGCCTGCAGGTTCTCATCCGGGAATCTGAGGAACGCCTGCACGAAGTCCGTACGCTGATTCGATTGGCGAAGGAGTTCAATCTGGCAACGTCACCTGCTCCAGAGCCGATCTCATCCATTCTTGCAAGTCGGATGGCGCGTCTCGCAGGTCTGAAAGCGAATCCAGCCTCCTTGAAGTCACGGATTATCGAGGCGTGTGAGCACATATTGTCGGACGGCGAGAGGAGGTTGTCTCGCGAACTTCTTCCAGAGCTCGCGCGCCGCGGCGTCATACTTGAGGGGTCAGATCCTGCCGCGAATTTGTCAGCCTATCTGTCCAAGGAGCGTGACCGGTTCACGAGTAACCAGAAATTGGGCGGGTGGACTCTGACGCGCCTAACGCAGCGATCTAATAATGCACCCTCGGCTGTCGTCGCGGGAACGGTGAAGGCCGGGGGTAACTCCGAATCTCCCACGGCGGAGGGCTGATATGGTCAGACCCTAACAACGCTCTAGCTGCTCACCTGCCCGGCTAGGGCAATAAAAAGGCCCCAACCCATCGGAGTAACTCTTGGCGGAGCACCGGTGAGCGGGGCCGTGGCGGGTAGGTACACCCTTTCCACTTTTAATATACCGCCTATGCGCCTCTTTTTCGAGAGCGATCTCGCAGATCGTCCGTAAGGTGGTGCTTGGCGGTGGAGTCTCCCCATGTCTGAGTTTGAAGTGAATTGCATTACTAAGCCGAACCGGGAAAGTCGACATGAACATATCACGCACATCGGGAACGCTGGCGCTGGTTGGCGAATAACTCGAGAAGAGGCGATCCGTCGGATCGAAAATAACAAAGAGTCCTTCTACACTTTAGATCGACAATCAGGAAGGAAGGTCTACATCGGTGTGGTGCGAGAGGCCGGGCGGATGCCCTTTCTACGCACACACGCCGATGGAAAATGGAATGACAATCTGCTAGCGCAGCGTGAATGCGGTGCAACTTGCCGGTTGGTTGCATAGGGTAATCACGGGCCGGCCGCGCGACCGGCCGGCTTTCGAGAGTGCTTACGCCTCACTGCCCGCCCCCGCCCCGCAGTCGCGGTGGCTTGCCGCTCCGGCGACTGAGGAGGCGATTCGCTCTTGCAGGCATCGTGCGTTGCTGGGGAACCCGTCGGCTTGCGGAAGGATGCTGGTTTAACGGTTTAACCCAGCGTCAAGTGGGTATGAAAGAAGTGGAAGCGAGTGGGTGGTTCAGTAGAAATCCGCACCGATCCATCGAATGGATCGCAAGGTCCCCCGAAAGCGCGATAGTGCAATCGATCCAACGCGGTTATTTGCGCTGAGACACCGGCATGTGATGCACTACGTTGGGGGTGGCGGTGGGCGTGTGTCAACTTGTTGGTAGTTATCGCTGCATCCGGTGTGCCGTCCGAATTCTCTCAAATTCGTCTATTTCGACTCGGATCTGACGATTTCTAACGAGCGTGAGAAACGAAGATCCCGGCGCTCGCTTAACTTCTTCGGCTGAAATCTCCAGCGTCAATTGATCTACTTCGGGGGCGGTCACAGTCCCAGCGGGACTTGATGTCACAACTTCGATGCCGTTCCGAATGCCGCGAGCGCTGTCTTGTCCAAATGCCACTTCGAGCGGCACATTATTTTGTTCTCTTAGGGTGAGCAGCCCTTTCGGTACTAATCGGCTGAAGTTGAGAAACACCGGCCAGCGTCGCAGAGTCGCGCCATCGGATGAGTTCCATTCCCCAATAGCTAGCCCCATCTCACGGAGATGGGGGCGCTGCCACAATCCTGTTCGATCGAACGCACGTGAAAGCGCAAGCCGATTTAGGAGTACTTCCCGTGAGATGCCGCATTCGCGCCGAATTTTGGCGAGTGAATTCACGTCAAGAGGCCCAGTCAATCCCCTTAGATGATTTGTCAATACTCGCTCGGGGCATAACAGCAACGGTGCGAGGTTGTCTGTTTCTTTTTCTATTGTCTCGACCAATGCTGACTTGTTTCCCGGCCGGTTCGAGACCCCTTCGAGGTGCACCCCAAACTCACTTGTCCTAAAGGCAAGTGAGTGGGCGAGTTCGTGGGCAACGGTGAAGCGAAATCTTGCCGGCAGGGGCTTCGTGATGCTCTCGCCATCGATCAAAACCCCCACATCCGGGTAACGCTCGCTATCCACGAGTATGGTCCAGTGAGCGAGTTGTCCGTCCGCAGAATCGACTGAGCCAATCATCCCCTCGACTAACAGGGGTCGTAGGCGGAGACTCGTCCTGAATCGTTCAAGTAGGTCTCGGACAGAGACAAAACCATCACTGTCGGCGACTTCGTTGGCTATATCTGTACAGACCTTAAATAGAGGCCCGAGGTTGTGGGGTGCTGGCATCCAGCAAGCTTATTTCACTGATTCTTCGATCTTCAACAGCTTCGCTTCTGTGAACGCATCCTCTTCAAAATTGAAGTACGTGCGGAGACCCGTTTCGCTTGTAAGGTCGTAGCGCTGAAGCTGCTGAAGGAGGGCGTACCTCCGCTCAGGTGAGCAGTTCAGATTCCGGCGAATGAACTCCTGATGATGAGAGCGCAACTTTGTTCTCTCCATCTCGGGCATATAGCGACGGAAGATCGATCGGCAACCGGACTCAAAGTCTGCCTTCGACAGACTTTTCCGCGCAGGGGGCGGATTGGAAGAATCAACGGATGATGGCGGACTGAAGCCTTCTTCCTGGGTGTCCCCACAGTAATAGTGGTGCGCGTAGGGGTTCTCTCCGTTCCGGAGTAGCAGCTTTGGAGCTTGCTCGACAGAGACTTCCGCTGGCCCATCTGGCTGATAGTAGTGAGAGGCGTACGGGTTGCCCGACATGCGTAGATCGGCGCGCCACTGCGGCAACGAGTGCTCTCTGTCTCTCTGTCCCATGGACAATCCTTGGAACGGTAATGTGATGTTGCGATTCTAGCAGTCTTACTGGTCGTGTCTCGCTATGGGTCGCACTGAGACGCTAGAGCGATTTTTCACGTGCTTTTCACGTGACGGAGTTCGGTTTCCGCTATCTTATTGATTTTATGGCGCTCCCAACCGGATTCGAACCGGTGTACTAGCCTTGAGAGGGCTATGTCCTGGGCCTCTAGACGATGGGAGCGGCGTGGGTCGATGGGTAAGAGCCCGGCATTATAGTGTGGCACGGCCGAGTGTAAATACCGGTGGGAGAGAGCTGGCGCTTGGTCACGTCGAGGTTGGCAGAGGGGGGCCATGGCAGTGCGCCCCGGAGGTCAGGGCGTGATCTGGCGCTGGTCGCGTGCGCGACACAAATCTTGAGCTAAAGCGTTGCGGCTTTGTCGACGCCGCTAACCTTTTGATCCTATTGGCGCGGTTCACGTCCGCGCCGGGCGTGAGGGGGTCACGCTGCCTCGGTAGATAAGTTTATGATTCTGTAGGAAAAAAATTGGGATATTTGCGCTATAATCGGCGCCCTTTGAAACGACCCAAGCCGAAAGCGCCTCATTGAACTACTCCACTGCGTCCCAAGTGGCGCCCGCAGCCGTACCGCGCGTCATCCCGCGAGCTGAGCACACGATCTCGCGGTCCCACATCTCGCCCAATGCCTTGCGGGTGTTGTACAAGCTTCGCGAGGCGGGTTTCATGGCCTTTCTGGTCGGTGGGTGTGTGCGTGATCTGTTGATCGGGCTGGAGCCGAAGGACTTCGACGTTGCAACGGACGCTCTGCCGGAGCAGGTGAAAAAGCTGTTTCGGAATTGCCGTCTCGTCGGGCGGCGCTTCAGGCTGGCGCATGTGTTCTTCGGGCGCGAAATCATTGAGGTGGCTACATTCCGGGCTGCGAGTGCTCCGTCGCAGGGGGAGGAGCCGCTACCGGATGCAGATCCTGAGGATGGGGAGGCGCCCGAGCTCGATGATCCCCAACTGGAAGCTACACAGGATGCGCTGATGCCGCCGGAGGAGGGTACCGACGACGGCGGTGGTGCTTATATCCACTCCAGCCCGGAGAGACCGTTTGCTGGTAGTGGGGAGCCGGGCGCTGGCTTGCGCGCGACGGGTAGTAACATTCGGGGAGCGGAAGCTGACGGGGGCCATGCGCGGCGTGAGCCCGCACAGATAGACCGCACCGCTGCTCGTTCTTACAGCGCGAACAATGGTCGCATGTTCGCGACATCGGATTCGGATGCCGACACAGACGTGCTCGCCGAGCGCATGTTTGACGAAACGGGGCGGATTCTGCGCGACAACGTGTACGGCACCATCGACGCGGACGTCTGGCGGCGTGATTTCACGGCCAACTCCCTTTACTACAATATTGCCGACTTCTCCGTTTGGGACTACTGCGGGGGTGTTGAAGACATCGCCGCGCGTAAGTTGAAGTTGATTGGGGACCCGGAGACCCGCTTTCGCGAGGATCCGGTGAGAATGCTGCGTGCCGCGCGCTTCGAGGCGAAGCTCGGGTTCGAGATCGACGCCGCGACAGCGGAGCCGATCGGGCGATTACACACCCTGTTGGCCGGGGTGCCTCCGGCGCGCCTGTTCGATGAGACGTTGAAGTTGTTCTTGACCGGCCATGGTGCCCGCAGCTACGAGGTATTGCGGCGTCGGGGCCTGCTGGCGTCGCTATTGCCGACAGTGGACGCCTATTTGACTGCTCACCCCGGCAGCCTGGTCGAGGAGCTGTTGATCCAGGGGCTGAAGAATACCGACGCGCGCGTGCAGGCTGACAAACCGGTTACGCCGACCTTTCTCTTTGCGCTTCTATTGTATGGGCCGATTGCCGGTATCATCGAATCGACTCCTCCGGAGCGCTGGCACGAGCTCGGTACGATTCTGGACGCGTGCGATCTCGCCGTTCGGCAGGCGCAGACGCATATAGCAATCCCGAAGCGCTTCTCGCTCGGAGTGCGGGAAATGTTCGCCCTGCAGCCGCGTTTGGAACATCCGCGGGGGCGGCGCGCCTTACGCGCGCTCGAACATCCAAGGTTTCGAGCAGCGTATGATCTTCTGCTTCTGCGTACGCAATTTGGCCTCGCGCCTGCCGAAATGGCGCAATGGTGGACTCGCATTCAAGAAGTCTCGCCGGAAGAGCGCGGTCAAATGGCCGACGCGATCACGGGCCAAGCTCCACGATTGGATTCTCCCCAACGGACCACAACAGGTGGAGGTCGGCGTCGGCGGAGGCGTCGACGCCCGTCCAGGCCCTCCTGAATGGATCTCTGGCACCCCGCCTACATCGGGGTAGGTAGCAATCTGGACGACCCGCCTGCTCAGATAGTGAGCGCTTTTTCCAAGCTCGCGGAGCTGCCCAGCACTCGCGTGATTTTCACGTCTCCCATTTACCGCACCAAACCGTTCGGTCCCGTGGAGCAGCCGGATTTCGCCAATGCGGTGGTCGGTGTTCTGACGCAGCTCGGGCCTCATGCGCTGCTGGCTGGCTTGCAAGCTGTTGAGGCCGCGCAAGGCCGCCCCGACAAACGCCAGAGGTGGGGTCCCCGTGTCATCGATCTCGACGTACTCGTCTATGGGCGCGAGCGTTTCGCCGATTCCCAACTCACGATCCCGCATCCCGGGATAGTGGAGCGCAATTTCGTTCTGTATCCTCTGGCGGATATAGCTCCGGACCTCGACATCCCTGGGCTCGGCCCCGTGATCGAGCTGAAGAGGCGCATTACGCCGGAGGGAGTGGGGCGTTACGATTCCACACATGCGCCCGAGGGCGCCGGCCAGGCACGCCGACGAATCGAAGCGCACCGCGCATGAAAACACCTGATATCCCGCATCAGTTCATTGTGATCGAGGGGCCGATCGGCGTCGGCAAGACGAGCCTGGCGCGTCGGATCTGTGCGAGTCTGGAAGCCGAGCCGGTCCTCGAGCAGGCTGCCGAGAATCCATTTCTGGAGCGCTTTTACCGCAACCCGCGCGATGGCGCGTTGCCTACCCAGCTGTACTTTCTCTTTCAGCGCGCGCAACAGCTCGCCGCGCTCAATCAGCAGGATATGTTCGCACCCCGGAGAATCGCCGACTATCTGTTGGAGAAAGATCGGCTGTTCGCGCGCATCACTCTCGATGATGCCGAGCTCGGCCTGTACGAGCAGGTGTACACAAAACTCGACATCCAGGCGCCAAAGCCGGATCTCGTCATCTATCTGCAGGCGCCGGTCGATGTCCTGCTGGAGCGTATCAGCAAGCGGGGCATCCGCTACGAGCAGACGATAGAGCGGGCGTACCTCGAGCGTCTCAACGAAGCCTACGCCCGGTTCTTTCACGAGTACGAGGCCGCACCGCTGCTGATAGTCAATGCAGCCTCCATCGATCCCATCAACAACGAGGCGGATTACGACGAGCTTCTGGCCGCGATACAACGCATGAAACGGGGCAGGCTCTATTACAATCCGTTGCGAAGTCGCGGGATATAGGCCGACTCTAGTAAACTCCAGCGATGGATACCGTCACGACCATCTCTGCCGTCCGTGAGCAAGTGCGCCGTTGGCGCAATGAAGGCCGGCGCGTCGCCTTTGTGCCCACCATGGGTAACCTGCACGCTGGGCACCTGAGCCTCATAGAAGCGGCGCGCCGTCACGGTGATCGTTTCGTAGCCAGCATCTTCGTGAACCCGATGCAGTTCGGGCCGAACGAAGACTACGCTCATTATCCTCGCACGCCGCAGCAGGATGAGCGCATGTTGGCCGAAGCCGGCTGCAACCTGATGTTCATGCCGGATGTGGCGGAGATTTATCCGAACGGCTCGGAACGTGCAACGCGCGTGGATGTCCCCAGCCTGTCACGTATTCTGGATGGTGAGTTCCGTCCCGGGCACTTCGAAGGTGTCAGCACGGTGGTGGCGACGCTGTTTCATATCGTCGAGCCGGATGTGGCGATATTTGGCGAGAAGGATTTCCAACAGCTGGCGATCATTCGGCGCATGGTTGCGGACTTGTGCCTGCCGGTGGAGGTCGTTGGTGCTCCCACGGTGCGGGATTCGGACGGACTGGCCATGAGCTCCCGCAATCAGTACCTCACGGAGGCAGAGCGGCAAGTCGCGCCACGCATTTACCAGACCCTGCTTGCCGCCGCGAGCCGGCTCGAAACCGGCGATACCGAGCTCGCGAGTATCGAGCGCGCCGGCATCGAAGCGCTCGGAAAGGCTGGCATGAAGCCTGACTACTTCTCGGTCCGGCGCGCAGAAGATCTTGGTGTGCCCAACCCGGACACGCGGCATCTGGTCGTGTTGACGGCTGCGCGCCTCGGCAGAGCGCGTCTGATCGACAACGTTCAAGTCAGGAAATAGCCCCCCGGCTCCGCGTGGCCTCGCGCCCGGGGCGGTGGCGCTCCAATGCCCATTCAACATGCTCCCGCACCAACTCTGACGGATCCGGGAGGCGGGCTTGCAATGCGCGCACGACTTCTTCGGATGTCGGCGCATTCCCAAGAGCCACTGCGATGTTGCGCGACCAACGCTCAAACCCGATGCGATAGATCGCAGTCCCTCGCATCCGCTCTTCGAATTCCGTAGCGGTCCAGCCGAACAGGGCAGCGAGCCGCGGCGCATCGAGTCCGTGCCGTGCCTTGAAGTCAGGATGGGAGGCATCGCGCGCGAACTTGTTCCAAGGGCATACAAGCTGGCAGTCGTCACAACCATAGATCCGATTGCCGATCGCTGGCCGCAGCTCGGCGGGAATCGCACTCCGGTGTTCGATGGTCAGATAGGAAATGCAACGCCGCGCATCCAAGCGGTAAGGCGCCACGATCGCTGCGGTAGGACAGGCGGGTATGCATGCCTGGCAGGTTCCGCAGTGGGCACTGGCTCTCTGGTCGACAGGTAGCGGCAAGTCCGTCAGGATCTCGCCGAGAAAGAACCACGATCCGGCGTCGCGCGCGATGAGGTTGGTGTGTTTTCCAATCCAGCCGAGGCCGGCGTTCCGTGCCAAGGCCTTCTCGAGCACGGGCGCGCTGTCGACGCACACGCGATATCCAAACGGCCCGATCTGAGCGGCCAGACCCTCGGCCAGCCGCGCCAGGGCGCGACGCATGACCTTGTGATAGTCCCTCCCGAGCGCGTATCGCGAGACATAACCCAATGATGGATCTTGGAGCACCTCGTCGGCGTCGCGCGCATCGGACGGCCAATAATCCATGCGAACACTGATTACCCGCACCGTGCCAGGGACGAGGTTCGCCGGCCTGCTGCGCAGGGTTCCATGGCGTTGCATGTAGTCCATTTCCCCATGGAAGCCGGCTTCCAGCCAGCGCAATAGGTGTTGCTCGTCCTCGGGGATGTCAATGCTCGCGATGCCGAGCTTGCCAAAGCCTAGGGCGCGCGAGCGCTCCACAAGCTCAAGTTTGGCCGCTTGCAAGTCGATCGAGAGCACATCGTTCATAAGCTCTTCACCGCTGTCAGTATAATGCCGCATGGCTTTGCCGATCGCTTTGTATTCCACTGCACAGGTTCGCGCTCTCGACGCCCATGCAATCAAGGGTCTGGGGATCGCGGGCTATACCCTGATGAAACGGGCCGGTGAGGCGGCGCTACGGTATCTGCGCACGCGCTGGCCGATGGCTCACCGGGTCGTCATCGTCTGCGGTGGCGGCAACAATGGGGGTGACGGTTACGTGCTGGCCCGCTTTGCGCAAGCCGCCGGACTCACCGTGACTGTGCTCGCGGTGATCGCTCCTGAACAGCTTCGCGGAGATGCGCGACAAGCGTACGAGGACTTCAAGAACAGCGGCGGGCAGCTCCACAACTTCACACCGACTCTACTTGCGGGAGGCGACGTTGTCGTCGACGCCCTGCTTGGTACGGGCTTGCACGGTGCCGTTCGAGAGGATCTCGCGAGCGCCATTCGTGCAATCAACTCCTCCGACCGTCCTGTCTTCGCACTGGATGTTCCGTCGGGACTGGATAGTGATACAGGCGTACCGCTCGGCGATACGGTTCGAGCGGATTGCACCGTCACCTTTGTTGGGCTCAAGACCGGACTTTTCATTGGTGACGGTCCCGAATTCGCAGGCACCGTCTATTTCGACGACCTGGAGGTCGAGGCGCCATCCTCCCCGGAGTTCAAGCCAGGTCTCGAGCGTATTGTCGACTCTGAGATCCAGCGCGCATTGCCCAGGCGCCCGCGTGCCTCGCACAAAGGTAATTTTGGCCGCGTCCTCATCGTCGGGAGCGGGAGCGGTATGCCCGGCGCGGTTCGCCTTGCGGGTGAGGCGTGTTTGCGCGTTGGCGCTGGACTCGTGACGGTTGCCGTGGCCCCGGAGAACGTGCCGGCAATTTCTGCGGGACGCCCGGAGCTGATCTGCCTTCAGCTCGCTGATCAGAGGGTCCTGGTAGATGCGATCGAGAAAGCCGAGGTGATCGCGATCGGCCCGGGGCTGGGGCGTACGCAGTGGGCCCGAGAGGCACTCGAGTCCGTACTTTGCAGCGACAAGCCGCTGGTTGTCGATGCGGACGCACTGAATCTGATCGCCGAAAGCGGTGCGGAGCCGCGGCACAACTGGATACTGACTCCCCATCCCGGCGAGGCTGGGCGCCTGCTCGACGCGAGCACCGAACAGATCCAGACGAACAGGCTTGCCGCGCTCGACCGCCTCGTCAGGCAGTACGGGGGTACGGTGGTTCTGAAAGGTGCTGGAACGCTCGTCGGCACACAGGATCGTACTCCGGCGTTGTGCGAAAGAGGCAATCCGGGCATGGCGAGTGCTGGCACCGGCGATGTGCTGACAGGCGCGATTGCCGGCATTCTGGCGCAGTGTCGTGACAACTGGTTGGCCGCACGCGTTGGTGTGCTGGTCCATGCGATGGCCGGCGACGCCGCGGCGCGTACCGGGGAGCGTGGGCTGCTCGCTAGCGACGTGGCTCGGGAGCTGCATCACTGCGTCAACCTCTGAAGGAGCCCCGCGCTTTGATAGTCGTCCATACGACGGTTGCGGAGGAAACTGAAGCCTTTGGAGCAAAGCTTGCGCGGGCGCGACCAGCCGGGAGAGATCTGTTTGCGGTCGTTTACCTGACTGGAGATCTTGGCGCGGGAAAAACGACCCTCACACGCGGCTTCTTGCGTCAGTTGGGTGCTGTGGGCGCGGTCCGCAGCCCAACTTTCACACTCGTCGAGATCTACGAGCTCACTGAATTGACAGCCGTACATCTGGATCTGTATCGACTGGGCGACCCGGACGAGCTCGAGAATCTGGGCTTGCGGGAATGGGCCGGCGCCGGGCACCTCTGGCTCATCGAATGGCCGGAGCGAGGCAGTGACAGGCTTCCTCACCCCGATCTGCTGGTCAGGCTGACTGCCGGATCAACTGCTCATAACATCGAAGTCAGCAGCAGGAGCTGTCTGGGCGCGTTGTGGCTCGAGCGGATGAAAGGCAGTTGAGAGGGGCAGTTGAAAAGCGCCCCGGCGAGTCGTAGATTACTTAGTAGGTAAGATCGCGAACTCCATGAAATCAAAAGCCTTTCAGATCGGAGTCGTCGCTTCCCTGATGGCGGCGATACATCCCGCTTGGGGCTTGGGCGCGCAGCTGCGTGGCGTGCACGTCGCCGTAACTCCGTCCGCAACCCAGGTGACACTCGATCTGTCCGCGGCCACCAGCGCAAAACTCTTCACCCTCGAGCACCCTGATCGTGCCGTGGTTGACCTTGGTTCTACGCGAATGGCCGGGAAATTGCGGCTGCCGCTCGGGGCGGGAGTCGTCTCGGGGTTTCGCGTCGGGGCGCAGCCCGGCGGCAGGCTGCGTTTTGTCATGCAATTGAAGTCCGTTACGGCGGCGCACAGTGCATGGATACAGACACCCGGTGTGGCCGGGGACCAACTTATCATCACGCTCGGCGAGGGTTCCGCCCCCACCTCCACCAAGGTGACTACATCGGCATCCATGGTGATAGCCGAACCTGACTCAACGCCAAGAGCCGTTCGCGCGGCTCATGCTCCGGTCGATACCGGGCGGGATGTGATCGTAGCGGTGGATGCGGGCCACGGTGGCCAGGATCCGGGTGCGATCGGCCATGGTGGCACCCGAGAAAAAGACGTGACTCTGGCGATTGCGCGAGCCCTTGCGGAGCGCATCAACAGCGAGCGCGGCATGCGGGCCATCCTTACTCGGGATCGCGATGAGTTCCTCGTCTTACGCGATCGGATCGGACGAGCGCGCATCGCGAAGGCGGACATGTTCATTTCCATACACGCCGATTCGATTGCCAACCGCGACGTATCGGGTGCTTCCGTGTACGTATTGTCGGAGCACGGGGCTACGAGCGAGGCGGCCCGGTGGTTGGCTGATCGCGAAAACGCCGCGGACCTGATGGGCGGAGTGAAGCTCGACGACAAGGACAAAGCCCTGGCCTCGGTGTTGCTCGAGCTGTCCCAGACGGCCAACATCAGCGCCTCCATGACGGCCGCGCAGCGCGTGCTGGGCGCGCTGGATGCGGTCGGTCAAGTACGCAAATCGCAAGTACAACAGGCCGGCTTCGTGGTGTTGAAGTCTCCGGATATTCCGTCGATGCTGGTCGAGACGGCTTATATCTCGAACCCGCAGGAAGAGGTCAGCTTGCGCAATACGCGCCACCAGGCGGCGCTCGCGGACGCGATCTTCAACGGAGTCCATAACTACTTCGAGTCCTATCCACCGACGGGTACACGGTTCGCCCAGGCTCGCCGGAGCACGGTGGCGAGTGTGCTGGCCGCTCCGGCCACGGACACGGCGATTTCCGCCGATAACGGACCCGGCCGCGCTCCCTGATCACCGGTAAACTGTGGACGCTTTCGGGTTGTAAGGCCCGTAGCGCGTCCATAGCTCCGGAGCCCGTAAAGATGCCCATCCGTGTTCTTCCCAGCGAGCTCGTCGATCAGATCGCCGCGGGCGAGGTGATCGAGCGGCCCGCATCGGTGGTCAAGGAGCTCGTGGAGAACAGCCTCGATTCCGGCGCACGCCGCATCGAGGTCGATGTCGAGCGCGGGGGTGTCGGTCTCATCCGAGTGCGTGACGACGGTTGCGGAATCGCCGCCGAGGAGCTTCCGGTAGCGATATCACGTCACGCCACCAGCAAAATCGCGTCCCTCGACGACCTGGAATCGGTTATTACCCTGGGATTTCGCGGTGAGGCTCTGCCCTCGATCGGCTCTGTGTCGCGGCTGCGTATCGTCTCTCGCCCGGCCCATTCCGAGCACGGGGCCGAGATCAGCGTGGACGGCGGAGCCGTCATTCCTGTGAGGCCCGCTGCTCATCCGCTGGGCACCACGATCGAAGTGCGCGAGCTGTTCTTCAATGTGCCCGCGCGGCGCAAATTCGTTCGCAGCGACTCGACCGAGTTGGGACACATCGTGCGGCTGTTGGAGCGGCTTGCGCTGTCGAGGTTCGATGTTACCTTCCGGTTGCGCAACGGACCGCGCCTGCTGTTCGATGCGCCTGCGATCGAGGTGGGCGCAGAAGTCACGCGTTTTTCTGGAATTCTCGGGAAGGACTTCGCCGCCCGGTCGGTCCCGATCGATCATTCCGCAGGCCCAGTGAGCCTCGCAGGCTGGACCGGCCTGCCGACGGCAGCCCGCGCACAGCCTGACCAGCAGTTCTGGTTCGTCAACAACCGCAACGTGCGGGACCGGCTGCTGATGAACGCGGTGCGGCTGGCGTATCGCGATGTTCTCTATGGCGGCCGTCATGCGGCCTATGTGCTCTACCTCACCCTCGATCCCAAGCTGGTCGATGTGAACGCGCATCCGGCCAAACTCGAAGTCCGCTTTCGCGACAGCCGCCAGATCCACGACTTCGTCTTCCGCGCCTTGGAGCGCGCGCTCGCCGATACAAAACCCAACCCGAGCGCCGCGCCGGCCGCATCCACAGGCAGCGTACTCGGCACCCCACGCGTTTCAGAGAGCCTGCCGTTCCGTGAGCCAACTCAAGGCTTCTGGCAGCCAACGCGCAACTCGTGGGAGCCTGCGCGCAGCCCTTGGGCGGTGGCCGATGCAATCCGCGAACCGCTGCCGCCTTACGCGCGGTCAGAGGCCGAATCCGCTCTGCCGGTGGAATTGGAGGCACGTGAGGCCGAGCAGCCTTTGGGAACCGCGCTGGCTCAATTGCATGGCATTTATATCCTGGCGCAGAGCCGTGAAGGTCTTGTTCTGGTCGATATGCACGCGGCGCACGAGCGTGTCTTATATGAAAAATTCAAAGCGCAACGCGCATCCGGCGGCGAGCCCGCGTCACAGCATCTGCTCGAGCCCATTGTGGTCGATCTCAAGGGCCACGAAATAGACATGATTCTGGAACGCCGCACCGAATGGGAGCAGGCGGGCTTTGATGTGGATGCGCTCGGACCAACACGCCTGGCCTTTCGTCGCGTACCTGCTTTGCTCGTAGGCGAGAACGTCATCGAGATCGTCAAGGCGGTGGTGCGTGACCTGGACCTCGATGCGGACGCACATCACCTTGACGGCGCCGCTGACAAGTTTCTGGGTACGCTGGCTTGCCGTACGGCGATCCATGCCCATCGCCGCCTGACTGTTCCCGAGATGAATGCACTATTGCGGCAGATGGAAGTCACCGACCGCGCCAATCAATGCAATCACGGCCGTCCGACCTGGACTCGCCTGTCCTTGCACGAGCTCGATCAACTGTTTTTGCGAGGGCGTTGATGAACGAGCTGCCCGTCTTCGTGCTGACGGGCCCGACGGGAGTCGGCAAAAGCGAATGGGCCGTTCGTCTGGCCAGGAATGCCCCAGTAGAGGTCGTCAGCGTGGACTCGGCTCTCGTGTACAAGGGCTTGGATATTGGGACGGCCAAACCGCCGCGGGCGGTGCGGGAGCGGATACCGCATCATCTCATCGACATTTGTGACCCAACCGAAAGCTACTCAGCCGGCCGGTTTGTGACAGATGCCATCGGTTGCATTGCCCGGATCCACCAGCATCGCAAAGTGCCGATACTCGTTGGCGGAACAATGCTGTACATCCGGGCACTTGTGCACGGGTTGGCACCGTTGCCAGAGGCTTCTGCGCAGATCCGTGCACAGCTCGACGAGCGCGCTGCGCGCGAAGGTTGGCCAGCGTTGCATACGGAATTGTTACGAATTGATTCCGAAGCCGCCGCAAGGATCGCCCCCAATGACAGTCAACGAATTCAACGCGCTCTGGAGGTTTGTTATGCGTCAGGGCGCCCGATTTCAGAGCTGCAACGAGCTACGGTGAGCCCTCTGGCCGGGGTACGGTTGAAATACTGGGTGCTGGCCCCCAAAGATCGTGGGGTGTTGCATCAGCGCCTTTCGGACCGCTTCAGGAGCATGATGGCAGCAGGCTTCCTGGAGGAGGTGCGAGGGCTGCACCAACGCGGGGACCTGACGGCGCGGCATTCTTCCATGCGCTCTGTCGGCTACCGGCAGCTCTGGGCACACCTGGACGGCGAGTACGGTCTAGAGGAGGCCGAACAACGCGGTATTTTCGCAACGCGCCAGCTCGCCAAGCGGCAGTTGACGTGGTTGCGGGCCGAAAAGGGACCGCAGTGGCTGGACCCGGACAGCGACGAGTCGTCGTGGAATCGCGACGTACGTCACGAGTTGAGAGAGCTTGGTCTTTGATTGGGACTGCATGTTAAGATGGTAAGGTCGCCGATGGTGCCGATGAGGCACGTAGCTTGCTGAGATCGCCGGACAGGGATGTTCGCTTGCGGTCCGTTACCGAAAAATTAGAAGCTGTGAGAACAAGGAGAACCCGATGGCCAAAGGCCAGTC
>CAZBTV010000120.1:0-22325 GCA_964494895.1 uncultured Steroidobacteraceae bacterium
CGGTTGCAATATCAACGCCGACTTGATCTCCCTGACAAACCCATCCCGCACCGCCGCCACCTCCCCCCACCCCGGCCGGGCCGCCACGTCCGCCGGTTGAAACTTCTTGCCGCACCATGATCCGAGAATGATGTCAGGCGCCCTCCTGACCACCTCGAGAGGGTCGGCAACGATCCGATTCCTTCCCAACGCCTGCTTGGCGAGCTCCGGAAAACAATCCTCGCCGCCGGCCAACTCGATCAGCTCAGACACCCAACGGATTCCCGAGATCTGCGGTGCATCCCACTCTTCGAAATACACCCTGGGCCGCCTCGGTAAAGCCGCTGCCCTCTCCCGCACCTGAGCGAGCCCAGCGGTAAGCTGGCGGACCAGGTCGAGGGTCTTTGCCTCGCAGCCGATCATGCCGCCCAAGGTGCGAATCATGCGCAGAATGTCGTCGATGCTACGGTGATTGAACACGTGCACCTCGACACCCGCCCGCACGAGCTCCGCGGCGATGTCGGCTTGCAAGTCCGAAAAGCCAAGCACCAGGTCAGGCTCCAAGGCCACGATACGATCAATCTTCGCGCTGGTGAATGCGGATACCCGCGGCTTCTCCTTTCGGGCACGAGCCGGGCGGACCGTAAAGCCCGAGATCCCGACGATTCGCCACTCCTCGCCGAGCAAGTACAGAGTTTCCGTCGTCTCCTCGGTGAGGCAGACGATCCGCTGGGGAAATCCTGAGAGGTAGGCCATGGGTGTTACCCTACCCCAATGCGGGCACGCCTCTGGAGCTTCCTCGATCTATGCCTTTTCGGGTCACTCTCGACCCAGCCGACGACGGTCGGGCGCGTTCTACGCATTCTTCGTTATCCTTATGCAGTCATCCGCGACCTGTGGCGCGGTGACATCAACCTCCGGGCGATGGGGCTCGTGTATACGACGCTCCTTTCGATCGTCCCGCTGCTTGCGTTCGCGCTAGCCATCTTCAAGCTCTTCGGAGCCAATCGTGACCTCGAGCCGATCGTGTATGAATTTTTCCTCCCCATGGGAGGCGTGGCAGCGAACGAGCTCGCAACACGAGTAGTTGAGTTCGCGGACCGGGTAAGCACTGGCGTGGTCGGGTTGGTAGGCTTCGCGCTCCTGGCCTACACCCTCATCGGAACCATCAAGAAGGTCGAGGACAGCTTCAACTTCGTGTGGCACGTGGATCATCCGCGAAGCCTCGCGCGGCGCATTGTTGAATACCTGATCCTGATTGTCATCGGACCTTTGCTCCTGGTCGGCTTTATCGGCCTTACAAACATGGCGCTCGACACCGCGGCGGTACAGGAAGTCGCCAAGCTCCGCATTTTGCGCCATGTCGCAATCGCAATCGCCCCTTCCGCGATGGTTACCGCATTTTTCACCGGTATGTACATGCTCATTCCCAACACTCGCGTGTACTGGCGTCCCGCATTCATCGGCGCGGTGGTGGGCGGCGTGCTATGGGCCGCTGTGGGCAGAGTGTTCACTGCATTCGTGATGTATTCCACTCGATTACAGATCGTCTACGCCGGCTTCGCGTTTATGGTGGCTGCGCTGCTGTGGACCTACTTCGGATGGCTGATTCTCCTCGTCGGAGCGCAGCTGTCGTTTTACATCCAGAACCCTGTCTACCTGCGGCACGGCCTGCGGGAGCTACGGCTGTCGTGCAACGAGATCGAGCAGCTCGCCCTGAGGCTGATGTACTACGTCGGCCGCGCTCATTTGAGCGGCCAGGAGCATTGGACGATCATCGGGCTGACAACCGAGCTGGGTGTTCCAGGAATTGCGATCGCCCGGTTGGTTGAGAAGCTCGAGCGCTCCAAGCTCATCGTCGTCACAGGCCATGACGAGCTCGTGCCCGCGCGCGACATAGGACAAATCACCGCTGCAGAGATACTGGACGTGGCGCGCGACATGGGTAGCGGCGATCTCCCCCCTCGCAGTGTGATCGTCCCCTCGGTGGATCGCCTGCTTGCCATTGTCGAGGAAACACGCCGCAGCCGGTGTGGGAACCTGACATTGAGAGACCTGGTGCAGGAAGCGCCGCGCCCGGCACTCTCCCTCGCCGCCCGGAGGCGGGACTAACTCGACGGATGCCGCAGGAGGGCCGCGCACCCACTCCGCCGAACGAATCCGCCGATAGACCCGCCGTCTCCCCGCGGAGACCCTTTAGTCTCCCGCGATCGTCATCTCGCCGATGAGAATTGAGCCCGTCCGTATGGTACCGCGCACGTCGACGTCGTTTCCGACAGCAACGATATCCAAATACATCTGCTTCAAATTCCCTGCGATGGTGACCTCGTGTACGGGGTATGCGATCTGCCCATTCTCAACCCAGAAGCCACTGGCGCCGCGGGAATAGTCGCCCGTCACGCCATTCACCCCCTGCCCCAGCAGCTCGGTCACCAATAAACCATTGTGCATTCTGGTCAGGAAGCTCGGCATGTCCAGTGCCTTCCCGGGAGTCGCGACGATGAGATTGTGAACGCCGCCGGCATTGCCCGTGCTCTTCAATCCGAGCCTGCGCGCGGAGTAGCTACCAAGAACGTAACCGTCCAGGACGCCATCGCGGATGAGGTCCCGGTCTTTCGTCGCCGCGCCTTCGTCATCGAACGGATTGCTGGCCAGGCCCTTGGGTATGTGGGGTCGCTCGTAGATCTGCAGGAAAGTCGGGAAGACCTGTGTGCCGGCGGCGTCGAGAAGGAATGAGGCCTTGCGGTATTGAGCGGCGCCCCGTATGGCCGCCGCGAAATGTTTGATCAGTCCGCGCGCCATGTCTGGCGAAAAGGCGATTGGAGCCTTGCGGGTGGAGAGCTTACGCGAACCGAGACGCGCGACGGCCCGTTGTCCGGCGATCAGACCGACACTATCTGGCGCGTCGAGATCGGCGGAATCGCGAGCGGTGGTGAACCAGTAGTCCCGCTGCATCTCCTCTCCATCTTGCGCGACCAGCGAGCAGCTCACAGAGTGACTCGTGCTGGAAACGCCGGCGAGGAAGCCAAGAGAATTGCCGTACACCCCAGTATGACGATTGCTGTTGAGAGAGCCACCCTCGGAGTTCGTGATGCGGGAATCGACTCCGAGGCCGGCGGCCTCGCAGCGCCGCGCGATATCGATAGCTTCCTCCGGCGTCAGTGACCATGGATGATCCAGGTCCAGATCCGGGATATCCCGCGCCAGAAACTCTGGCTCGATCAGGCCTGCGTAGGGATCCTCCGCCGTGTAGCGAGCGATGGCGCACGCCTTCTCGACGGTTTGACGCACGGCCTGCGGGCTAAGGTCCGCTGTACTTGCCGAGCCCTTGCGCTTACCGAAATAGACAGTGACCCCGAGGCCGCGATCGCGCTGATATTCGATCGTTTCGACTTCTCCGAGGCGCACAGTCACACCGAGCCCCTGAGCCACATTGGCGTCGGCTTCGCTTTGTGATGCGCCCTGCCGCCTGGCCTCTTCCAGAGCGAAACTGACCACATCCTTGAGTTGCGGTATTCCTTGTGATTCGTCCGCCTGTTGCATCGCGTCCGCTTTGATTCAATGGAGTAGGGCAGAATTGTACCCCAGCAGCGCACCGCGCTGCCGTCGCACGCACCGCCAGAAAAGTTGCCGAAAGAGGCAAAAGAATGACTTCGGACCCGCCCAAACGCCGCCAAGATGCCGCCGAAGAGCATGACCAGCCGAGCAAGAGCGCGCGAAAACGAGCCGCTCACGCAGCGCAAGAGCTCGGGGAGGAGCTCATCCGCATGCGTGACAGCGATCTCGATGCGTTGGGGCTTCCCGAAACTCTCGTAGAAGCTGTGCGGGAGGCACGCCGGATCACCAGTCGAGGTGGCGGTGCCCGGCAGCGGCAATATATCGGGAAACTCATGCGCGATGTGGACCTCGAGCCCATTCGGGCGTTTCTCGCCGCACGCAGCAAGCTCGATGCGCAAGAGACGGAGCGCTTCAAACGCGTTGAAGCCTGGCGCGAGCGCTTGATCGTGGAAGGCGCTCCGGCACTGGAGGAGCTCAACCGGTGGCGCCCCGGCCTGGATCGCGATGAATGGTCCCGCCGCTTGAGCGCCGCCCGGGAAGAGCGGACTCGCACAGGTGCAACCGGAACCGCAGGCCGCGAGCTTTTCCGCGCCCTCAGGGCGCTGTTTGATAAAACGGCACCGGACTAGGAGCGCGGTTCCCGAAACCCGCCCACGGGCGCAGGCGCCCTCCCTCTCCGATGCGCGCTGCGTCGGCGATGACGTCAAGGCGCCGTACCTCGTCGGCCGTGATACACACCCTGGTTGTGTATAGAATGCCTGGATGAAACCGCTCGTCGGCATCATCATGGGCTCGTCGTCCGATTGGGAGACGATGCAGGCTGCTGCCGAAATGTTGGACAGACTGTCCATCCCGCACGAAGTCCGGGTGGTGTCCGCTCACCGCACACCCGACCTGCTATTTGAATACGCCGCTACCGCCCGAGCGCGAGGTCTGGAAGTCATCATTGCGGGAGCCGGTGGCGCCGCGCATCTTCCCGGTATGACCGCGGCAAAGACCAGTCTTCCCGTACTGGGTGTGCCGGTACAGTCGAGAGCGCTGAACGGCCTCGATTCACTGTTGTCGATCGTGCAGATGCCCGCTGGAGTTCCCGTCGCCACCTTCGCGATCGGCTCCTCCGGGGCGGCGAATGCAGCGCTATGCGCCGCAGCCATTCTCAGCAACAAGTATCCCACGTTCGCAGCCGCACTCGACACGTTCCGCGAGCAACAGACCTCCAACGTGCTCAGCCAGTCCGATCCGCGTACATCCTTCGGTCCATGACAGTTGCTATTCTGGGCGCCGGCCAATTGGGCCGCATGCTCGCTTTGGCGGGCTACCCTTTGGGGCTGGACTTTCTCTTTCTGGACCCGGTGCAAGGCGCCCCCGCCAGTCGCCTGGCTCCTGTCCTGCAGGGCGCCTTCACTGACCGCAAGCTCCTTGGGCAGCTCGCCCGACGCTGCAAAATCGCTACGATCGACTGGGAAAATGTTTCGGTCGAGGCGCTTCGGACCCTTGCCGACTCGGGCGCGCGTATCGCGCCACCCATCCCCGCCATAGCCGCGGCACAAGATCGGGTAAGCGAAAAGCGCTTATTCGAGCGCCTGCGGATTCCAACCACCCGCTGGATCGCGGTCGATTCTCGCAGGCAGCTCGAGCGCGCCATTCGTGAAATCGGTTTGCCTGGCGTCATCAAGACACGACGCCTCGGTTATGACGGCAAAGGGCAGGCGGTTGTCAGGACCATGGAGGAAGCGCAGCACGCGTGGGAAAAGCTGGGCTCGGCGTCCCTTATCTACGAAGAATGGATTGCTTTCGACTGCGAGGTCTCCATCATCGGAGCACGCAGCCGGCGCGGTGAGATTGCCATCTATCCGCTGAATGGCAATGTCCATGCGCAGGGAATTTTGCGGTTGACCCGCGCACCTTACGGGCCACCGCGCTGGCACCGCATGGCAGCCGGCTATCTGGAGCGCGTCCTGACGCATTTCCGTTACACCGGAATCCTTACGATCGAATTTTTCGTCCGCGAGGGGCGACTCATAGCCAATGAGATGGCCCCCCGGGTACACAACTCTGGCCACTGGACGATCGAAGGCGCGGTGACCAGCCAGTTCGAGAACCATCTGCGGGCCATTCTCGATCTGCCCCTTGGATCGACCCGCCCGACCGGCTATAGCGCCATGCTCAATCTCATTGGCGCCATCCCGCCAGAGCGCACCGTATTGGGCTGGGAGGCCGTGCACTTACATCACTACGACAAGGAGCCGCGGCCCGGCCGCAAAGTGGGTCATCTCACGGTGGTGGAGCCGACGGCGCGAGGGCGGGATAACCGGGCACGACGTTTGCTTTCGCAGTTGGCCCCTGGGATTCGCATCCCGTAATATCAGGCCAAGGAGCCTGTCCGAGTCCCTAAGCGGCCTCCCGCTCTCGATTGACAAGGAAACGTAAAACAGCGTCGGACGGTCAAAGCGTCGGCAAGCGCGAGCATCCATGTACCTCGAACCTTTCAAGCTCAAAGAACTGCCCTTTCGCTTAAGCCCCGATCCGCAGTTCCTCTATCTGTCAAAGCAGCACGCCCGCGCCAAGGCGTACATGGAATCGACCATCTGGTTCACAGATGGCTTCGTGGTGATCACCGGGGAGGTCGGCTCGGGAAAGACGACACTCATCGAATCCTTTCTGAAGGAAGTGCAGACCGACGTCGTCGTTGCCCAGATCAATCAGACACAGGTGTCTGCCATCGATTTCCTCCAGGCCCTGCTGGTGCAGTTCGGCTTCTCGCCTTTCAAGATGAAGAAGGCGGAGCTGATCGCCACCATCAACAACTTCCTCATCGAGCAGTACGCGGCCGGACGCAAGGTGCTGCTCATCGTCGATGAAGCGCAGAATCTCTCGATGCGTGTGCTCGAGGAGATCCGCTTGCTGTCGGGCGTAGAGACGACCAAGGAGAAGGTACTGCGCATCATCCTGGCGGGCCAGCCGGAGCTCAATGAGAAGCTGGATGCGCCCGAGCTCGTGCAGCTCACGCAGCGCATCCGGCTGCGCTTCCATCTGAGCACACTGACACAGGCCGAGATGCGCTCATACATCCAACATCGCCTGGAGGTAGCGGGCGGCGGGGACCGGCAGATCTTCGCCGAGGACACTTTCCCCGACATTTATCGATACACCGGAGGCGTGCCTCGCCTGATCAACACCTTATGCGACACCAGCATGATGGCCGCATACACGGCGAACCGCGACACCGTGACGCTCGATGACATCAAGGAGGCGGTGGAAGAGTTGCAGTGGGTGGAGTACGCCGCGCGACCTCATCACAACCTGGAGGTCATACCGGAGCTATCGCCGCAGCGGGCGGCGCAAGCGGCCGGTACCGCACCCACTGTCGGCCGGATACTCGTAGCGACCGACGGCCGCACGGTGCAGGAGCTACCGCTCACGGTGGGACGGATCATCATCGGCCGCACTCCGGACAACGACCTGCAGGTCGACAGCCGTTTCATCAGCCGCCACCACTGCCAGATCGTCACGACAGCCAACTCCTGCGTCATCGAGGACCTGAACAGTACAAACGGTATCTACGTGAAGTCCAAGCGCGTGCGCCGCCACTATCTGAACGACGGCGACGTCGTGGTGTTGGGCAAACACGAGCTGATCTATGTGGACGAGCGCCTGGCAAAGAGTCGCAGCACGCTGACTGACACCGTGCCGGGCCTGCACGCGCTGCAATCACAAGCGGCGAACGAGGGAATCGAGACCGAGGGCCTGATCAAGACAGGCGTCGAGCCGCTGGCGAAATAAATCGGGCGGCCAACGAAGCGGTCACTCGAGACTCTCTGACTGAGACTCTCTGACTGAGAACGTTTGACTGAGGATGGCGGGGCGAGGAATGCCAACGCGCCGCTGGATCAGGACTCCGCCCGAT
This sequence comes from uncultured Steroidobacteraceae bacterium, assembly GCA_964494895.1. Taxonomy (GTDB): domain Bacteria; phylum Pseudomonadota; class Gammaproteobacteria; order Steroidobacterales; family Steroidobacteraceae; genus 13-2-20CM-66-19. The sequence goes on from CAZBTV010000120.1 coordinate 7,445, forward strand.
CGTTTTCTTTTCCGGGCGCGGCTTCGCTCAGCGAGCCAGGATCAGCGTATTGCGCGCGCAACTCGCGATAGTCCCGTCGCCGCAACAGAATGACCGCTCCGCCGAGTACGCCCACCAGTCCTGCCAGCCCGGTAATCAGGCTGAATACACCTGAGGGCAGAACATAGCTGCCGATGAGCGCTGCAACGCCACACAGCATGTACAGCCAGGGGAGACCCTCGTAGACGGGCCGGGAGAGTCGCTGTGGGGCTGCTGTGGGCTCCATACACGCATACTACCCCCTGAGAGCACCCAGCGGAACCTAAGGAGCCTGTCCGAGTAATGATCGCCTACTGCGGCCCGCCTCTGGGACAGGCTCCTAGGACCGCGCTGCGTCGCGGCAGCGCGGTCCAACAATGTCAAATCGAGCGATCACCGACTCATACTGAATGACCTGAATGACCGCTCGCCGGGGGTAGACCTTAGTGCCCCCCTTTTCCCAGCAGCTTCTCAACCAGCCGCCCGAACAGCGATGGCTTGTTGAGCCCTTCGACACCGAAATCGGTTTTCGCTTTCGGGCCTCCGCGCTTGACTTCGGTGACGAGATCTTGTGGCAGATTGAGCTTGGGCAACTCGTTGGTGACCGCGCTATCGACGTGCATCGTGCTGTCCTTCTTCGAGGGAGGCGAATGACGGCCAGCAAAGTACGGACCCGCGGAATTACGCGGCGTGCAGGATTTCACAGCTTCGCCATTGCGGCGCTTCACGTCGCTGAATTCAGACACTGTGATTACTCGCTTAAGTTAATTCGGCTCGCGTTTCGACAGTGCGAGCCGCCGCGAGTTCGTCATGTCCACACGAGGTGCGCTTCCCTGCGCGCGTACGCATCCCTGCGCACGTCCGAGCGATCCTGCTCAACCCCGTGCGCACATCATGAAGACAAAGCACAGCTGAACGCGACGCCCTTTGGTCGCGTCTTTGTTTAGAAATGCAAAAGCAAGTCCTTCTGCCAGGGCCTTTGCATAGAAACACAGGTAACGCAGCGCACGCTGCGACATGAGCGCTCGCGTGACAGATTGATCCACCGCCGGCATCGTGCCCCGACGGCGGATTCGCACTCATGCCCGCGCTACGGCGACATCAGTTGGACGGACCCGCCTGTGTGCTCAGCCCGTGCCGCCGACCGTCAAGCCCTCGATCTTCAGCGTTGGCTGACCAACACCGACAGGAACGCTCTGCCCATCCTTGCCACACGTTCCTACGCCGTCGTCGAGCCGCAGATCGTTCCCAACCATCGCGACTCTCGTGAGCACATCAGGACCATTGCCGATGAGCGTCGCTCCCTTGATCGGCGCGCCCAGCCGGCCATCCTCGATCGCGTACGCCTCGCTCGCCGAGAAAACAAACTTTCCCGAGGTAATATCGACCTGCCCGCCACCGAAGTTCACGGCATAGATGCCGTTTTTCACCGAGCGGATGATCTCCTGCGGATCGTGCGGCCCCGGGCGCATGTAGGTGTTGGTCATGCGCGGCAGCGTCATATGGGCGAAGGACTCACGGCGTCCGTTCCCCGTCGGAGCAACACCCATGAGACGCGCGTTAAGCCGATCCTGCATATAGCCGCGTAGGACGCCGTTCTCGATCAACATCGTGCACTGCGTTGGCGTGCCCTCGTCGTCTATGTTGAGAGAGCCACGGCGTTGCGAGAGCGTGCCGTCATCCACGACGGTGCACTCGGGAGCCGCAACGCGCTCACCGATACGATTGGCGAATGCCGACGTCCCCTTGCGGTTGAAGTCTCCCTCCAGACCATGCCCGATCGCCTCGTGCAACAGAATCCCTGGCCAGCCAGACCCCAACACAACAGTCATCGGCCCCGCGGGCGCCGGAATCGCCTCCAGATTGACCAGGCCCTGTCGCACCGCCTCGCGAGCGAGCGCCAGCGGCCGGTCACCAGCGACCAGCTCGGCGAGCGAAAAACGGCCTCCCATGCCTGCGTACCCCTGCTCACGCCGGCCGTTCTGCTCGACGAGAACCGAGACGTTGAAGCGGACGAGCGGCCGCACGTCGGCGGCGAGCTGCCCCTCACTGGTGGCGATGAGCACGACGTCGTGAACCGCCGTGACGCTGGCGGTGACGTGCACGACACGCGGGTCCATGCGGCGCGCCTCCTTGTCGACCCGCTCGAGCCACGCGACTTTGTCCTGTGTTGAGAGCGAGGTAACCGGATCGGCAGGCGCGTATAACTGGTGCCCCGCCTGTGGATTCCATGCTTTCACGCGCCGTTCGCCCCCTTGCACGGCTATGGCCCGCGCCGCGCGCGAGGCTTCCTCCAAAGCGGGGAGCACAATCTCATCCGAATAGGCGAAGCCCGTTTTCTCACCCGCGAGCGCACGCACTCCGACACCCTGCTCGATGCTCGCGCTCCCGTCTTTGACAATGCCGTCTTCCAGCGACCAGGATTCCTGGTGCGCGAGTTGGAAGTAGAGGTCCGCAAAATCGACGGAATGCGCCATCACCTCGCCAAACACGCGGTCCAGACGTCTGTCGTCGAGTCCACTCGGACTCAGAATCAGCTCGCGAGCGATGCTCAAGGGATCGGACGCGGTGGCTATCGTGGCAGGTTGCTGTGTTTCGTTCATGTCAGGGCTCCGCCCAACTTTCCTGGAGATCGAAGCGACCCGCTGAATTTAGCGGCGCTACGCCCCGGGAAGAGGGCCTCATTATGGTATTTACCGATTCAGGGTTGCCGCGAACGCGCGGTGTTGGAGCGCGGGGAAGTTGCTGCGGGCTTCCGCCTGCGCCTGGAGGTCGATGTCGGCCAGCACACAGCCCCGCCCGCGTGGCAGCCGCTGCAGGATGCGACCCCAATGGTCGATGATCATGCTATCGCCGTAAGTCTCGCGGCCATTGGGATGGAATCCCGATTGCGCGGGGGCGATAACATAGCAAAGGTTCTCGATGGCACGCGCGCGCAGGAGCGGCTCCCAATGTGCCCGGCCGGTCGGGCCAGTGAAAGCGGAAGGAATGGTGAGCAATTGCGCGCCCGAAGCGCTCAGCGCGCGAAACAGCTCTGGAAAGCGCACGTCATAACACACCGAAAGACCGAGTCGCCCAACAGGAGTGTCCACCACGATGGCGCGCGATCCGGGAGCAACGTGCGCGGACTCCCGATATCGCTCCGCTCTCGCCGCGTCGGCGCGTGACGGAATATCCACGTCAAAAAGATGGATCTTGTCGTAACGGCCGAGCCTCTGCCCGTCAGGTCCGTAAACAAGCGACGCCGCGGCCACCCGGCCGTCGGCACCGGCCCGCATGGGCATGGTGCCCCCTACGACCGTCATCCGCAGCCGTAAGGCTGTACCGGCCAGAAACTCCTGGATCGGGCCATCGCCGTCGACCTCGGCTATGCCACGCTTATCGGCATCGTGGAGCCCCATAAAGGCAAAATTCTCTGGAAGAGCGCCCAGGACGGCCCCCGCCGACGCGGCCTTCTCCAGCAGCCCACGTGCTTCCTCGAGATTTGCCGCCACATCTGGCCCCGATGTCATCTGTACTGCCGCGACTTTCATAACGTGGAGTGCGATCTGCTCCGGTCATTCCGACGCTATCACTATGGGGTCATCCCATGAGCCCTGCAAATGCAGCGGTGCTCTGGAGCCCACGTCCCTGGCGCCCGCGAACAGCTCGCGCAGCGAGAGCCACGCGGCGGCTACACGTGGTGTGGGTCCGAGGCGCCGTACAGCCGCTGGCAGACGTCCCTCGCCATGGAGAACCCATACTTGCTCGTCATAGTCCCGCGCGAGCAGCCCCGCGCGACCGCGCATCAGGATCTCGGCGTCCCCGTCGAAGTGAAGGTTCGAGGTGGCCGCCTCTCCACCGCTGAGGTCGAAATCGGCGTCGAGACGCGAGAATCGTAGATCGCGTGGCTCAGATTCAGACAACGATGCGGCCTGCGCTGTGGGCTGTCCCATGCCACTGACGAGCGCGGGAACGAGGAGAAGGGCGAAGGGGGTTCCCTGCAGACCCGGTTCGGGATCGACACGGGTCGCGCCATTCTCGAGTCGCATGTTGAGGCGCCCCTTGAGGGTCGCGAGTGCCGGAACGTCGGTACCGACCTGCCATTCGAGATCCCCATCGAGCGTGGCGCGTGCGGCAGTCAGATCCGGACGGAAGCCAAAATCCATCAATGTGGAAGCCGCATTGGTGCTGTCGAGGCTGAATTTCAGCCGACAGTCGCTGCTTTGGCAGCGCATCGTGCCGGTGATGTCCTGCGTCGCACCGGTAAGACGCAGATCCGTGACCTCCACGGTGTTGCCGCCGGAAGTGATCGTCGCCGCGGCACTGCCGATGGAGTGCCCCTCCCAGATGATGTCATCCACGGAAAAATCGGTGGCAGGTCCCAGAGCCGCGATCAACTCCGCGCTCGCCGCAAACGCCCCTTCGTCCGGAACATTGAGCCGTGCGAAGTGAAACCGCGCTGGATGAGTCGGGCTGGGCGTGGCAGGCCATTGCGCTGTGCCCAGCATTTCCGGCGACTGCAGCCGCAAATTCGCGCCTGCATCGGTCCGCTCCGTCAACACCCTCACTCCGGTATAGCGATGACCGGCCACGAGAAGCTCTCCGGCCACGAGATCCGCGTGAATAGCGGGTGCAGCAGGCTCCGCGCGCAACTGCTGCCACGCCAGCACGTAGGCCGGCAAATCGAGTTGCCGCAGGTGTCCCTGAACCAACACCAGCGGCGCCTCGGGCAACGAGGCAGGCGCCATGCCAAATTGCACATTTCCCCGCTCAACACTCCAGGTTGCCGCATCGCGGCGTCGCAGTGCCAGCAAGCTTCGCAAGCGCTCGCCGAGACTCAGGCGCAAGCGCGCCTCCGAGGCAGTTCCCTGTGCTTCGATATGCAAGGGCACCGTAGTCTGACTGAGCTTGCCGAGCGGCTCCGGCAAGTGACTCGTGATCCCGACGAGGCTCGAATCCGCTCGCACGCGCCACTGCGCAGACCTGGTCTCGCTCGCGGCGACATAGGCGAGCTCGCCACTCCAGTCGGCACGGCCGGCGGGTGCTCGCGTCTCATCGATCTCCATGCCCGCTGTTGCCGCAAGAGCGAGCTGACGAGCATCGAGGACGCCGCGCCCCTGGACTTCCAACACCGACCCTCCGTGCTCACGACGCTCACTGAGGTTCAACATGACAGGGCCGCCGAGCCAGGCCCCCGTCAACGCGGAACGCCGCAGGTGGCCTCCCTCGAAAAGCAGGCTGCCCTGAACGCCGTCGATCGGCGGTATGCCCGCAACAGCTTGCAGTTGCGCGTTTTCCAACCATGCCCGGATGCGCTCGCCGTGGAATTCGACGCGCGCTTCGATATTGCGCGCACCCGGCCAGAAATCGCCGCCGGAAATCACGGCATCGCGCAGCACGAGAACGCCGCTCACCCCCGGGTTGGGCACACTCGCGTTCAAAGGACCGCGCAGGTCGACCTGCGCGCGCTCGATGTTGCCCGCGGTGAGCTGCGACCAGGCTGTGGCGAAACCTTGCGCCACTGCAGCGCCACTGAGCCTTTTCAACTCCGGGACATCCGCACCCGTCAACTCGGCATGGGCATCGATCTCCGGTGCATCGCCTGAGTCATCGGATTCAAACGTCCCGTCGATCCTCAGACGCGTCGCCTGGTGTTGCAATTCCAATTTTTCGGTCTTGATTCGCCAGACATCAGGCCCCCGGGTGATCTGCAGCCTTGCCTCCACGCGCACATGATCCAACGGGTATTGTGGAGCCTGAGCCAGCTTGAGCCGTGCCGCTCGAGCCTCCAACTCTGTTGCCAGGCCGCTCTCATCACCCGAGACTTGTCCCGCCAGGCCCGCGAGGGAAAACCCGCGTGAGCCAGGTGCAATGGCCACATCGATAAGTCGCGCGTCGGTGCGCAGCCTCCGGCCCGAAGGACGCGCTACGTTCCAATCGAACGTCATATTTCGGACCGTTCCCCCTAGCCCCACTCCCGATAAATCCAGCTCGGGAGCAAACCAACGCGCAATCCCGGCGACGGACCTCAACGGCGCTTGCTCCAGCGTGCCGCGAACCCAGCTGCCGGACGGAGCCGCATCGAGGCTGAAAGTGGCAGGCGCGCCTGGAACTGCAGATTCGCCCAGCTCGAGAGAGTCGACCTTGAGGCGCCATCCGCTCTCGCGCCTCGCCAACCGCCACTCGCCCCGAAGGTGGTCGAGATCGCAAATCGTGCGCTGGGGCTCCTCCGGCGTGGAGAATTCGACGCCACCGACGTTGACCTTACCGCTGGCTTTGACGAGCTGACCTCGCGTGAACTCGACGTCCAGAGAGACGTCGCCGGCACCAGCACGGGGAAAATAGCGCTCCGCATCTGGCACTCGAGCCGTCAACTCACGCCATCCAGACAGTGTTAGTCGGCGGCCGTCGAATCGTACCGTCCCGCTCAAGCTTGAGGGGCGCTCAGGGTCACCCTCGAGACGCATCACCAGACGGGCCGTGCGCCCCAGCCGCTCGGGAAGGAATACCAACCCATAGCCGCTCCACTCGGATGCCGTATGGCGCAAGGAAGCTCGCCGGATCTGGAGAGTCAGTGCATTGCCGGAGCCGGTCGGGTCAGGTAGTCGCAGCGTGCCTCCGTCGAGATCAACGCGGCCGTCTCTCCAGCGTTTGAGAATTCGAATTCTCTCGACCATGGACACGGCGGAAGGATGGGAGCCCGGCAGGGACGCGGGGGAACGCGACTTGGGCGGGACCAGATCGATGTCGGCCGCCAAAAGCGAGATACGGCCAGCCTCCAGCTGTCCGGTACGCAACATCTGCCACAGATCGAAGCCGATCGTGAGCTCGGGGGCCTGCAACAGTACGGCGGAGCGCCCAGGCTCGCCTAATTCGACGCGACGGAACACCGCCTCAGGGCCATACCATCCCCAACGCAATCCCAACTCATCGAAGCGGACGTCGAGTCCAGTCTGTGCTCGAACCAGACGCTCGAGCGCGGCCCGGTGTTGCGGCACGCGGGCCACCGCCAGCTCGTACGCCAGCAACACCACGCCGAAAAACGCCACAGCCGCGGCCAGGATCAGCGCTCCCGCGCGCAATCCCTGCCACGGTGGGGCCTGCGACGACGCCGTGGGCGCCGAGGGCTGGGGCTCAACCGTGGGGCGCATCAGTGAATCCTAAATCAGAACGACGTCATACTGATCGACGCCGTAGAGACCCTCAACTTGAAGACGAATGGGGCGCCCGACTTGTGCCTCGAGCTCAGCAAGCGTAGCCGATTCCTCATCGAGAAGCCGGTCCACCACGTCCTGGTGCGCCAGTATCAGCAGCTCGCTGCTGGCGAACTGCTGGCTTTGTCGCACAATCTCGCGAAAAATTTCGTGGCACACCGTTTCCGGCGTTTTGACGAAACCCCGTCCCTCGCACGTTGGACATGGCGCGCAGAGCAGATGTTCCAGACTCTCTCGCGTACGCTTACGCGTCATCTCCACCAGGCCGAGTGGTGAGAGACTTACGATGTGTGTTTGCGCACGATCGCCAGAGAGCGCGCGTTCGAGCGCGGCGAGCACCTGACGGCGGTGCGACTCGTCATGCATGTCGATGAAATCGATGATGATGATTCCGCCGAGGTTGCGCAGGCGTAACTGCCGCGCAATGGCCACCGCCGCCTCCAGGTTCGTACGGAAAATCGTCTCCTCGAGGTTACGGTGCCCGACATAGGCCCCGGTGTTCACATCGATCGTGGTCATCGACTCGGTCTGGTCGATGACCAGATGACCACCCGACTTCAACGTAACCTTACGTTCGAGCGCCTTGGCGATCTCCTCCTCGATGCCGTGGAGATCGAAGATCGGCCGCGGTCCCGTATACAGCTCCATCCGGGTTGCCGCGTCTGGCATGAACGCAGCGGCAAAGGCGACCATCTCCGCATGCTCCCGAGAAGAATCGACCAGCACCCGGCTTACACCTCGCGCAAGCTCGTCGCGCAGCACGCGTAATGCCAGCGGGAGGTCCTCGTGAACGATGGTTCCGGGCTCCGTCTGGGTAGCGCGCACGCGGACGTGATTCCACAGCTTATCGAGATAAGCCATGTCCTCACGCAAACTCTCGACAGAGACACCCTGCGCAGCCGTGCGCAGAATGTACCCACCCGAAAAACTCGGCGACAGCAAGCCAAGGACCGCGTTTTTCAAACGATGGCGCTCGATCTCGTCCTCGATGCGAGCCGAGACACCAATACCCTCGCCGCGAGGCATATAGACAAGATAACGAGAGGGGAGTGCTACGAATGTCGTGAGGCGCGCGCCCTTCGTGCCAATCGGGTCTTTGATCACCTGCACGAGAATATCGTCGCCCTCGTTGACGAGCCGCCGGATGTCCTCTATCTGGGAGATGTTCGCCGAAACGCCCACGACCGTATCGACCGTAGTCGTCGTGGCGATATCCGCTGCATGGAGAAACGCCGTGCGATCCAGTCCAATGTCCACGAACGCGGCCTGCATCCCCGGCAGCACTCTCGAGACTCGTCCTTTGTAGAGGTTGCTCACGAGACCGCGCCGACTGGTGCGCTCGATGTAGATCTCCTGCACCACGCCGTTCTCAACAACCGCGGCGCGGGTCTCGCGTGGCGCGACGTTGACCAGAATCTCGATGCTCAAATGACTCAGCTCCGAGCAAGAACCCGACTACGGATGTCGCAAGAATCACGGCGCGCTCGAGCTCGCCGCGAGCTTCTAACGCGGGCCGCCCTGGCCTTGCCCAACCCTCCAATTCCAATAACGGATACCGGCGGCGCGAAGCAGCTCCGCCGTTTCGAACAGTGGCAGGCCCATGACGCCTGAGTAGCTGCCGCTGAGCGATTCAATGAAAGTCGCCGCGGCGCCCTGAATTCCATAGCCACCCGCCTTGTCGCTGGACTCGCCAGTTTCCCAATAGGCGGCACATTCCTCCAGTGTCAGTGCACGAAAACGCACGGAGCTCACACTCAGCCGCAATGTGACCGCATGCGCCTCGGCAAGCGCAACGGCCGTCATGACTTCATGCACTCGGCCCGAAAGCCGGGTCAGCATCTCGATCGCATCGGACCGGTCGCGCGGCTTTCCATAGATCACACTGTCCAGGACGACAGTGGTATCGGCCGCCAACACGGGTAGTGCCGTACCCTTCTCACGAACCGTGACGGCTTTCTGGCGAGCCATTCGCATCACGTAGTCACGCGGTGGCTCCCCAGGATGTACTGTCTCATCGATGTGCGCACCGCTCACGGAGTGCGGCACACCGATCTGCGCGAGCAGCTCCCGTCGCCGCGGTGATACGGAAGCCAGACACACAACAGGTTGGAGAGAATTCATCGGGTCCATCAGTCACGATGATACGGATGATTCATCAACAGGGCATGCTCGCGATAGAGCTGTTCCGCTAGGATCACCCGTACCAAGGCATGCGGGAAAGTCAACTGCGACAGCGACCATTGCATGTCGCTACGGGCCAGCACGTCTGACGTAAAGCCATCTGGACCGCCGATCAGGAAGGCAAGGTCGCGCCCGTCCTGCATGCGCGCTTTCAGCCAGGCCGCCAGCTCGCGAGTGGTCCACTGCGAGCCGTGCTCATCCAACGCAACGACAAACTCGTCTTTGCGCACGGCGGCCAGGATCTTTTGCGCCTCGGACTCCATGGCTTTCTGAGGCGGCCGTGCGGCGCTGCGCACCCCGGGCTCGATTTCCACCAGTGCGACCTTGAGTGTGGAGCCCAGGCGTCTTATGTAATCTTCGTAGGCTTCGCGCACCCACTTCGGCATGCGCGAGCCGACCGCGATCAGACGCACGCGCAAAGGTGTGGCGAATCAGGTGGCAGGCCGCTGGCGGCGAGCCGTTGGACGCTGAGCCGCGGGGCGGTCACCTTGCGCTTTGGCTTTGGTCTTCCTGTGAGGAGTCGCCGCGGGGTCCGGAACTGCTTTGAGCCCGGGCTTGCTGTCGGCTTCTGGGAGTGCGACCCCTTCCTGATCCCAAAGCCGCTCGAGCCCGTAAAACTCGCGGACGCGGGGCAGCATGACGTGCACAAGGATGTCGGTAAGGTCGACGAGAACCCATTCTCCGTCGCGAGCACCTTCGGTGCCTAGCGGACGGTAGCCTGCCTCCTTGGCCTTACGCGCAACATTTTCTGCGATGGAGCGTACGTGGCGGTCAGACGTACCCGAGGCGATGACCATCGTGTCGGCAATGTCGGTCAATCCTCGTACATCAAGCACCTTGACGTTGACTGCTTTCATGTCGTCAAGCGCGGCCGTAACGGTTTCCTGCAACGGCGAAACGCGCTCCGGGGAGGGGCGCGGGCGTGTACGGGTGGTCATGTGGTTAAGTGGATTCTCCTGGTGGGTTTCTGGGAGGCACGGTCAACGTTGCCTCGGAGCATAGCACCTCGTCTCGCGGATAATCTGTCGGACTGAATCGGGAACGAGATACCGGGGATCGCGTCCGGCAATGATGAGCTGCCGCAGCTCGGTCGAGGAAATCTCGAGCTGTGTGTTCGCGTGGATGTATATGCGGCCAGCAGGCTTCTCGTGCAAGTCGCGAATCGTGCCGGTGCCCCGATCGACCATGACTGCGCCGAGCGGGCCCATCGTGGGCGCCTTCCAGCCGGGCCGGGTGGCGACACATACGTGGGCCAAATCCAGGATGTCGCGCCAACGATGCCAGTTGGGCAGGCCCAGAAAGGCATCCATCCCCAGCAGCAGGCACAGCGAGCGGTCCGGAAATTCTGCCCGCAGCTCGGTCAACGTATCGACCGAATAAGACATGCCGCCACGGCGGATCTCACGGTCGTCCACCACGAATGCCGGCTGGTCCGCGACCGCTGCGCGGACCATATGCAACCGCAGGTCCGGGCTCGCATAAGGCGCCTCGCGATGAGGAGGATTTCCGGTCGGCAAGATACGCACCTCGGTCAGGCGCAGCTCCTGCCACAGCTCGAACGCCGTCCGCAGATGCCCGTTGTGGATAGGGTCGAACTCTCCGCCGAAAAGACCAATGGGTTGCATTACGCTGCCTATGTCACTCAGCCCGCGGCCCGGAAGGAGCCTCTTCCGAATCAATGCTATTTGAGCACGCTTTGTGGTGCCGGAAACGGGGATCGACCGCAGATATCCGCCGCCAGCAGCGCGATCTCGTCCCAAGCGTTGCCCGCCAACCGCCCTTTCACCATGCGGTCGGCGCGGCCGGCCCGCACCGTCAAGGCCGGGAAAGGCAACCGGGCGGCCCGGCGTGCTCCCTTCTCGAGCGCGGCTGACTGACGTTGCCAGGAGCGAGGAGCGGTGCCGGGACTGGCGATCGCATTCCACAGATCGCGCATCGCCTTGGTGAGCGCCCATAACACCAGTGTTGGCTCGGTGCCTTCCCCACGCAGGCCTGCGATCATGCGCAAGGCCCGCTGGGCATCCCCCTCCAGAACCGCCTCGGTGAGTTGGAAGACATCGAACCGTGCGCTGTCGGTTACGCTGGACAGCACCGTATCGGCGGTGATTCGTTGATCCCGCGCCAGCAGCGCCAGCTTTTCGAGCTCCTGATGAGCGGCGAGCAGATTGCCTTCCGTTCGCTCGGCCAGCAATTCGAGCGCCTCATCGGTCGCATCGAGTTTCAAACGCCGGCATCGCCCACGCAGCCAGCCGGGGAGTCGCCCGATGTCGATCGGCCAAACCTGCACCCAGGCGCCACGCGCTTCTGCCGCGCGTACCCAGTCCGCGTTTTGCGCATCCCGGTCAAGGCGTGGCGTGACGATGAGATACACCATGTCGGGATCATTGCGTTCGAGCAATGCCACCAGTGCTTTGTTGCCGGTCACTCCAGGTTTGCCGGTCGGCAGCCGGACCTCGACCAGACGGCGCGCCCCAAACAGTGACAGATTGCCCGCCGACGCGCGCACATCGTCCCAATCGGAGCCACGGTCGAGAAAATGGGCCTCGCGCTCCGTGAACCCCGCTGCCTTCGCCCGGGCTCGGATCGCGTCGGCCGCCTCACCGGTCAACAAAGGCTCGTCCCCGGAGACCAGGTACACCGGGAGAAGCTTTTGCTCGAGATGAGACGCCAGCGAGTCGGGATTGAGCTTCACGAGCTGATCAGAATGTAACGAGGTTCATGGGCCGCCATTATGACATTGGTTGCTCCTCGTCCGCTCACCCGCTAGGCTGTCGAGCCACCCTGCAAGGGCTAGTGACTTAGTAACTACGGTCGAAGGAATGACGTTCGCCCGTCCATGTTCCCCCCCGACAGATGGCGCTCCTTCATTGAGCATCGTGCCTTGAGCACAGGTCTTCACCGCAATCGTCTGGTCGCGATCATCGCGGCCATCACGCTGGTGATCGGACTGTGCGCCTATTCGGCGCACGGCTTCGCCGACCGCGTGCACAGCCATGACCATTGCGATCTTTGCGTGCACTTCAGTGGCACCGCAGGCGCTCCCGCGCATGCCGTCGCGGTGGGAAAGCCGGTCCTCGTGGTCCGAACGCCCATCGAACGTCCCGGCATCGTGTCTTCTGCGCGCCGCCGCGTCGGCACGCAGCTTCCACGCGCTCCTCCTGAGTTGTCCGAACTGACCTGAGTCCTTCAGGACTCTCTTGCCCAGCGTGCAGGTCTCCTCCCAAACATGTGGACTGTGGGATCGGTGGCTTGTTGCTGGACTTTGAGATCGCGAGCTCGGTTCGACGTCGTGCTGCGCACCCTGGTCCGACGATTCAAAAGACGCCTCCGGCGCTTTTGATTCGAGGACTGAAGGCGTGACTTCCAGCCCCCTTTGACTGGGGCTCTCCAGGCGTCGAAGTACAAATTTTCAGGAGTGACTTCATGCTTCGGTCCAAGAACAACACCGGTACCACCTTGGTGGTGACGATGGCGGTCGTATCCGCCTGCCCCTTGCTCGCGCGAGCGGCGCCAACTGCCAGTGGCTCCCTATCGTCCGCCGAGATTCCCGCGACGGATGCTGCCACTTCCAGCGCAGCCCCGCCCGGCGCTGTTTCCTCGACTGGCAGCACGTCGGCGACGAGTGCGCCGGCAGGCGCTGACTCCAGCAATAGCAATCTTCCAGCCATCGTCGTGACCGCGCAAAGGCTGAACGAGGCGCGAGCCAGCATCGAGCCGAAGACGGGCGCGTCGACCTACACGATCGACGCTGAGGCGATTCAGGCGATCCCCGGTGGAGACAATACGCTTCTGAACCAAGTGGTACTCAGGGCACCAGACGTCGCGCAGGATTCGTTCGGACAGCTCCATGTCCGCGGCGAGCACAACGGGCTGCAGTTCCGGCTGAACGGCATCATCCTTCCCGAAGGCATCAGCGTCTTCGGGCAGACGCTGGATCCGCGGCTGATCGAGTCGATGAAGCTCATCATGGGGGCATTGCCGGCCGAGTACGGCCTGCGCACGGCTGGCATCATCGACCTCACTACCAAGAGCGGTGTCATCGAGCCCCATGGGGAAGTCTCGTTGTATGGCGGCAGTCACAGCGAGATCCAGCCAAGCTTTTTCCACGGCGGATCCGAGGGATCGTTCAACTACTTCGTGACCGGCGACTTTCTGCGCAACAATCTCGGCATCGAGTCGCCGGACGGCAGCATCACTCCGCGCCACGACGAGACGAAGCAGTATCACGGGTTCGGCTATTTCGAGTACATCCTGGATCCGCAGGATCGCCTGAGCTGGGTGTTGGGAACCTCTCATGGCGAGTTCCAGATCCCGAACCAGGTTGGGCTCATGCCCTCGCTTGGCCTGACGGTCAATGGCCAAACCGACTTCCCCAGTGAAAACCTCAACGAGAACCAGACCGAGATCACGCACTACGCCGTCGTGAGCTATCAGCATTCGCAGGACGAGTTCGATGTCCAGACTTCACTGACGGCGCGCTATTCGAGCCTGACCTTCTTCCCGGACGCCGTGGGCGATCTCCTCTACAACGGGCTGGCTCAAAACGCCTTCAAACGCGACATTGCCTACACGTGGCAAACAGACAGTGCATATCACCTGGGCGATGCCCATACCGTCCGCGCCGGTTTCTTCCTGCAGCACGATAGCGCCACGAGCCGAACCACCTCGCAAGTGCTGCCCGAATCGTGCGGCGGCGCGGGCACCATCGACAACCCGTACGCCTGCCAGCCTTTCAACAACATCCCGGGTGATCCGCTTTACAATCCGCAGTTCGACCAGCCCTTTCCGGTCATTGACAATTCGGACGCGACACAGACGATCGAGAGCGTGTATCTGCAGGACGAATGGAAGATCCTGAAGCCCCTCGTGCTGAATTATGGGGTGCGATTCGATCACTTCAGCGCCTATAGCAATGGACACCAGGTAAGCCCGCGCGTCAATCTCGTGTGGACGCCACTGGAAGGCATGACTGTCCATGGCGGTTACTCCCGCTACTTTTCGCCGCCGCCGTTCGAGCTGGTGGGCACGAAGACGGTTTCGAGGTTCCTGAACACCAGCAACGCCCCCGGCGGGGGCATCCTGGCCGCCGATCTGCCGCTTCCCGAAAAGGCGAATTACTACGATGTCGGCATCGAGCAGCGCTTCCCGAGCGGACTCACCGTCGGGCTGGACAGCTATTACAAGCAATCCCGCGACCTCATCGACGAAGGCCAGTTCGGCGCGCCCATCATCCTGACACCGTTCAACTACCGCTACGGCCAGCAGTACGGCGCGGAGCTCACGGTGAACTACGCTGTGAAGGATTTCTCGGTATATGGGAATTTCGCGACTCAGCGGGCGCGCGGCAAACAGATCGAGTCGGCGCAATTCAACTTCGGGCCCGACGAGCTGACTTATATCGCAAGCCACTACATCTCGCTGGATCACGAGCAGCAGTACACCGGACCCGCCGGCGCATCCAATCGCCGGCGCGACACCAGGAACAG
>CAZBTV010000121.1:0-22237 GCA_964494895.1 uncultured Steroidobacteraceae bacterium
GTAAGCGAAAGGATCGCAAAAAGATGCCGCTAGGGGGCGTCCGCAGTAGGCGATGAATAGTCAGACAGGCTCCTACGATGGGTGCGCAGAGAAAAACGGGCAGGATCACCCCTGCCGCGACGAGTCGCGGATCACGGGTTGCCGCCGGCAAGCGCGCCGAGAGGCTGCGTCCCGAGCCGCCCAAGAGCGGTCGCCCGCTCGCGACCTATGAGAAACTCATCAGTGCCGCGGGTGAGCTCCTCGGCGAAGTCGGCTTCGAGAAGCTGACAACCAACGCGATCTGCGCCAAGGCGGGCCTGACGCCTCCCGCCCTGTATCGCTACTTCAACGACAAATACGAGGTTCTCGAAGCGCTGGCACGCAAGCTGCTCGAGAAGCAGACCGAAGCGTTTGCAGCCTGGATGTCGCAAAGCAAATGGAAGGACCCGGGCAGTCGTGCGGCCCTCGAAGACTGGTTCCGCACGAGTATCGAGCTGACCTTGAGCGAGCCGGCCGCCATCTGGACGCTCCGTGCATTGCGAGCACTGCCGGACCTTGCGCACGTCCGACTCGAATCACAGCGACGCGTCACGGATCTGATGTTCGACTCGTTTCGTTCCGTCTATCCGCGTGTACCTTCGGCAGCGCTCTGGTGCCGCCTGCGGATCATCGCGGAATTCGGATTCTCCGTCGATGAGCTGGCCCTCGAAGAGAACCGCATTCCCCACGATGTACTGTTGCGCGAGGCGGCACGCATCCTGGCCATACCGTACGACTCTGAGTCACCCAGGACGAAATAGCTCTGCGCCGATGCCTGACTGACTGCCTCGCCGAGTCCTCGCGCGAAGTGTTCCTCACGGATTGCGTGGTCGGCGACCGCGTAAAGGGAGCTTCAGTACCGCGGCATCTTCCCTGCCGCCGACGGCCTGATAGTAGCCACGGCGCATCCCAACCTGATCGAAGCCGAGCGATAGATACAGGCGAATGGCAGCGGTATTCGAAGGCCGAACCTCGAGGAAAGCCTCGCTCATACCGGCAGCCGCTCCCCGGTCGAGCAGGTAGTCCAGCATCCTCCTACCGATTCCCTGAGAGCGGAATGCGGCGTCGACGCACAGGTTGAGGATGTGCGCCTCGCCCGCGCCGATGCTCATTACGCCGTAACCAATGAGCCGGCTCCCCGAAGTCACCACCCGGCAGACGTAACCGACCCGCAGGCAGTCGCGGAAAATGCCTTCACTCCAGGGAAACTGGTACGAAGCCTTCTCGAGCCCGATCACGGCGGGCACGTCCGCCTCGGTCATCGGGCGTATGGCGATGTCGGGAGCGGATTCCAGCAGCTCAGGAGAGGACGCCATCGTTACCTACGCGACCCGTCAGTTGTCGAAACACACTGCGCGCAAACTTCAGGTCTTCCCATGCTTTCCGCTTGTCCGCGGGTGTGCGCAAGAGATACGCCGGATGATACGTCACTATGAGTGGCGTGTTCAGCTCCCCGAAGTGATGCACTTTGCCGCGCAACCGCCCCAAAGGCATGTCGGTGCTCAGCAGGTTCTGGGCCGCGATCCGTCCCACTGCAAGCATGAGCCGTGGCTGAAGCAGCGCAACCTGCCGCATCAGATACGGCAGACAGGCGGCAACCTCCTCCGGCTTGGGGTCACGATTACCGGGCGGCCGGCTTTTCAGGACGTTCGCGATATAGACGTTCGAACGCCGATCCAGGCCGATGGCACGCAGCATGGCGTCCAGCAGCTGCCCGGCGCGGCCGACGAAGGGCTCGCCTTTGCGATCCTCATCGGCCCCAGGTGCCTCGCCGATCACCATCCAATCAGTCCGCTGGGGGCCGACACCGAGCACGCCCTGAGTACGGGTCTTGTGGAGACTGCATTTCGTGCAGCTCAGAACCTCGGTCCGCAAGATCTCCCACGCCTTCGAGACATCGCCGGAGCCAGTGTCCGGCTCCCGCAAAGCTCCGGCGACAGGCTCAGAAAGCGAGCCGGAAGCAGCGGCAACCCCGGACGAGACGCCCTCGAAGGGTTCAGCGCTGGCTATTTGCAGGGCTTCCGTGGCTGCAGCGTCGGCTGCCTGTGGTGATACGTGCTCCTGAGGCTCCGCACGCGCACTGTCGAGCCCCGCCACTGGCGCACCTATCCTGCGCACCCATACATCGACACCGATGGCCTCGAGATATCGCTTGCGACGGCACGCGTCCACGCCTAGCTCGCACCCGCGGCAGGAGTACCGCGCACCGCACGCCGGATTCGGCGCCCGATCCAAAGCACCGGGGCCGATAGCGCGTAGGTCCCGAACATCGACAACAACATAGTGGAGGGCTCGAGCGCAATGAGCACGAAGAATAGCGGCACGAGCAGCACGTACACGAATTTGATACGGCGATCGAGATTGAACTGCTTGAAGCTGGGGTAGCTGAAGCTGCTCACCATGACCGCGCCGGCGCTGGCGGTCACCAGAAAGGCGCCGATGAATCCAGGCAGTCCCGGCTCGGACCATGCGCTGGCAAACCAGATGAATGCCGCCACGATAGCCGCCGCGGAAGGGCTCGGCAGCCCTTCGAAATAACGCTTGTCGGCCGTGGCCGCTCTCGCATTGAAGCGGGCAAGCCGCAGCGCCGCCGCCGCGGCGTAGAAAAAGCACGCCAGCCAGCCGAATCGACCCCACGAGCGCCCGAACTCGGCGATCCGGACCACTCCCCATTGGTACGCAATGATGGCCGGTGCGAGACCGAAGGCCACCATGTCCGCCAGGCTGTCATATTCCTTGCCGAAGGCGCTCTCGGTATGCGTCAGGCGGGCGAGGCGGCCATCCAGGGTATCGAAGATCATCGCCACGAAAACAGCCTTCCCGGCCGAATCGAAGTGCTTGTCGATGGCCGCCACAATACCGTAGAAGCCCGAGAACAGGCATCCTGTGGTCATGAGGTTCGGCAGGAGATAGATGCCCTTGCGCCGCGGCTTGCCCCCTTCGGGGACCGCTGGCAAGGCATCCTGATTGTCCGGATCCACAGTTTCTCTCAAAGTTGTCTGGGTCGACGGTTATCGAGGTGGCCCATCTTATCAGGCGCCCGACACTGTTAAGATGCCCGTCCTTTTACCTTCAAGGCTGAAGCAGTGCGATGAGGCTTTCTCAGTACCCAATCAACACTGTAAAGGAGACTCCCGCCGAGGCCGAGGTCGTCAGCCACCAGCTCATGCTGCGCGCGGGCCTCATTCGCCGACTTGCGGCCGGGCTCTATAGTTGGCTGCCGATGGGCTTGCGGACCTTGAAGAAGGTTGAGCGCATCGTTCGCGAGGAGATGGACCGCTCGGGTGCGCTCGAGCTGATCATGCCCGTGATACAGCCGGCCGAGCTGTGGCAGGAATCAGGCCGTTGGGTCGAATACGGACCGGAGCTGCTGCGCATCAAGGACCGCCATCAGCGCGACTTCGTCGCCGGGCCCACGCACGAGGAAGTCATCACCGATATCGCCCGCAGGGAGCTCAAAAGCTACCGCCAGCTGCCGGTGAACTTCTACCAGATCCAGACGAAATTCCGGGACGAGGTGCGACCCCGCTTCGGTGTCATGCGGGCGCGTGAGTTCATCATGAAGGATGCTTATTCGTTTCACGCCGACGAAGCCTCGCTGCAGGAAGGCTATCGAGCGATGTACGAGGCATATACCCGGATTTTCACGCGCACGGGTCTGAAATTCAGGGCGGTGCGCGCCGACTCGGGAGCCATCGGCGGCGATGTCTCGCAGGAGTTCCATGTCCTGGCCGAATCCGGTGAGGACGCCATCGCCTATTCCGATGGCGATGACTACGCGGCGAATCTCGAGGCCGCCACGGCGATGGCGCCGGCCGAGCCCCGTCCCGCCGCGAAAGAGCCGCTGAAAAAAGTCGCAACACCAGGCGCGAAGACAATCGAGGATCTGACACGATGTCTGAAGGTCGAGCCGGCGCGCTGCCTGAAGACCCTCATCGTCGAGGGCGTGGACGACACGGTCGTCGCCCTCGTAGTCCGCGGCGATCACGAGATCAACGCGATCAAGGCGCAGAAACTTCCGGGCGTCGTCAGTCCTCTGAAAATGGCGAGTGCGGAAAGTGTCAGGAACGCGATCGGCGCCGAGCCTGGTTATATCGGCGTCATTGGCCTGCATTGCAGGGTGTACGCCGATCACGCCGCGTTGGCAGCGGCGGACTTTGTCACGGGAGCGAACGAGAAGGACATGCACTACACCGGCGTCAACTGGGAACGGGACGTCCCGAGCCCAGCCGCCGCGGATATTCGCAACGTGGTCGAGGGTGACCGGAGCCCCTCTGGAAAGGGACGGCTGAAAATCGCCCGCGGTATCGAAGTCGGCCACATCTTCCAGCTCGGGCAGAAGTACAGCATCCCCATGAAAGCGGGCGTGCTGGATGAGGCCGGCCGCGACGTGACCCTGCACATGGGATGTTATGGAATTGGTGTGACGCGCATCGTTGCCGCGGCCATTGAACAGAATCACGATGAGAAAGGCATCATCTGGCCGGAGCCGATCGCTCCCTTCCAGGTGGTGCTGGTACCGCTCAATCAACACAAGTCGCCGCAGGTGCGCGAGGTTGCCGACCGCCTCTATGCTGAGCTCAGGGACGCTGGAATCGAGGTTCTGTACGACGACCGGGACGCCCGCCCGGGGGTCAAGTTTGCCGACGCGGAGCTGCTCGGCATTCCCCACCGGATCGTGGTGGGCGAGCGCGGCCTCGAGAGCGGCAAGCTCGAGTATCGCGGACGCCGGGATACCGAAAGCACCGAGCTCGCCGCCAGCGATGCGCTCGCATTCATCCGTGCGCGGATGGCTGGATAACACCGCCGCGGCTGCGGTGCTTTCCCTCGCGGCGCTTCTGGCGCCGCAGCTTGCCTGCGCCGATCAACAACAGGACCCCGAGCTGAAGGCGGTCGTGCAGCGGGCAATCGGTGAAGCCGAATGTTTCACCGATCACTACGACTCCGCGGTCTGGTACACACTCATGGAGCCGCGGCTGCGCCGGATCGTGAAGGAAAGAGACGAGCGGCTCGATATCCTCAAACAGGTTTATTGCGAGACCCATAGGCAGGGAGAAACGCGGCTGCCGCCGGGCCTGGTCATGGGAGTGATCGAAGTCGAGAGTCGCTTCGATCGTTATGCGGTCTCGTCTGCTGCTGCGGTGGGGTTGATGCAGGTAATGCCGTTCTGGCCCGAGCGGCTCGGGATGCGGCGTTACGAGTTGGTGCGCATTGCCCCGAATATCCGGATGGGGTGCGCGATTCTGCGGTTCTATCTGCGGTACGAGCATAACGACGTGCGAAAGGCGCTCGCGCGTTATAACGGCAGCATCGGGCGGCGTGACTATCCTGACAAAGTCATCTACGCATGGACGAAGTGGAACGGCGCGGATGACCTGGGGTTTCCGCAGTTGAAGACACGACCGACCGCCGCTCGTTGATACTGGCGGGACTACCCTGTCACGCGCGGCGCCACCTGACTCGCGGCCATGGATGATGCGAGCTGGATGATGCGAGCTGGATGATGCGAGCTGTTACTTCTCGGGCGCGAGTAGTTTCACGACACCCTCGCGGCGCGAGTCGGCGGCGCCCTCGTAGGTGCCGTCGGGATGGCGCAGGACGGCGTGGAACCCGGAGTTCTCGGCGCGGCCGGATCTGACCTCGATGCCGCGCTCACGCAAGCCGGCCAACACACCGGGGGCGAACCGGGCGAGCTCGCCAAAATAGTCATCTCCGCGGGCGATCAGGTTAGGCAGCTCGATGGCTGTCTTGAGTGGCAATTTCCACGCGAGCAGCCCCACCAATGCCTTGGCGTTGTAGTCGAGAATGGCGGAGCCGCCCGGGGAGCCGAGGGCTGCTACGAACTGTCCCTCGTGGTCGAGGACAATCACGGGTGACATGGAGGAGCGTGGCTTCCTGCCTCCCCTGACTGCGTTGACCACCTCATGCCCGCTCTCATCGACGGGGGAAAGTGAGAAATCAGTGAGCTGGTTGTTGAGTACGAAGCCGCCGACGATGCGGTTCGAGCCGAACACCGACTCTACTGTCGTGGTCATGGACACCACGTTTCCTGAAGCATCCACCACCACGAAATGGCTCGTGCCAGCGGACTCGTGCGTAGCGTCCTTTCCGTGGGGTGCCGGTAGGACGATGACACCGGGCAGCGGTGCTGGACCGGCCCTGTCGCCGATGAGCTGGGCGCGCAAACGCACGTAAGACGGATCCAGCAGCCTCTCGGGAGGTATCTGCATCGAGCGCGGGTCGGCGACGTAATGGTCACGATCCGCATAGATCAGGCGGCTCGCTTGCGCGAACAGAAACCAGGCTTGAGGGTCTGACGGACTCCGCTCCGCGATGTCGGTCTTATCCAGGATCGCGAGCATCTCCAGCAGATTGACCCCGCTGGACGGCGGCCGCGGCACACACACGTTGTACTGCCGATAGGCATGACAGAGCGGCTCCGCCCAGTTGGAGCGATACGCCGCGAGATCTTTCAAGCTCATGGTGCCCGGCAGGGGTGGCTCCTGCGTACGCTTGACGATTTCCTCCGCGAGGCTGCCTTCATAGAGGGCGCGAGGCCCTTCGTTGGCGATGCGCTCCAGCGTTTTCGCGTAGGCGGGGTTTTTGAAAGTGTCACCGGCGTTCAGCGGTTCACCGTTGGGCTTCGAGAACAGTGCCCGGACTTCCGTGGTCGGGGGGAACGGTGACCCCTCACCCAGAAAGGATGCGAGTCGCTCCGGGACCTTGAAGCCCTGGGTGGCGGCGCGGATCGCCGGCTGAAACAACTCCTTCCAGGGCCGCACGCCCAGGCGGGCATGCGCCGCCGACAACATCGCGATCACTCCGGGTACGCCAGTGGAGCGTCCACTGCGCACCGCTTCGACGAAGGGTAAGGGCTTGCCGTGCTCATCCAGAAACATATCGGAAGTGGCCCCGGCTGGCGCAGTCTCGCGGCCGTCGATCGCACTCACTACACCCGTGCTCGCTTCGTAATACATGAGGAAAGCCCCGCCACCGACGCCTGAGCTCTGCGGCTCGACCAGGCCCAGCATGGCTTGCACGGCAACAGCCGCATCGATGGCTTTACCCCCTTTCTTGAGAATCTCCACACCGGCATCCACGGCGAGTGGGTTGGCCGCGACGACGACGGCAGGACCTTTGTGCGCCTCAGCCTTGGCGTGTCGATGCAGATGCAGCCCGGGAATTGCCGGCAGGCCGGCTTGCGCCGGAAGCGCGAACAACGCCAGCAGCACGACGGCCCCGGCGCAGCGGAGGCGAAGTTTGGTGTTGAGCATGGCTACGAAGTGTGGAAGGCCGGAGGCACCTGGACGCTGTGAGGCGGAACGTCAGTCACCTGGACCGAGGTCACCTTGGAGGCACTCGAGCCCGTCCATAACCACGTCACGAAAGCCTCCACCGCCTCCTGTTCCCCGCACGCCAGCACCTCCACCGTGCCATCGGCGAGATTGCGGGCATACCCGCGAATAGCGAGCTCATGGGCACGGCGCGCGGCGGTGGCCCGATAAAACACCCCTTGCACGCGGCCTGCTACGACACACCTCTTACAGATCACTGCATCTCCTGGATGAAAACGCTGGATCCGAGCATCCATGCCCGGCCCAGCGTGGCATTGGGCTACGCGCCCCGGGCAAAAAGCGTGATTTTTGCCGGGGCGCGTAGCCCCAATGCCTCCGCCACCTGCGGCGGCGGGGCACATCCATGTGCCTGGACACGCGTTCTGACCTGCACATGGTTGTTTCATGCTCGCAAAGAGCGCAGAGCGTAGCTCAACAACGGGCATCGTCGCGAGCGCCGCTGCCCGTGGCATTCATCGGCCCGGCAACGTGTGCTGCCATTTCTGCACAAAGACACCCGATTTGCACAGTGCCCACACGGCGCGAAACCAGCCACACTGGCGTTGGAGCCTGTCGCTCCAGGGCGCGGCAGGCGAGCAGCGCTCAGGCAGCGCTCCTGAGTCCGCCTCGCCAGGCAACCATGGAAGGAGTCACACTGTGGAAACGTACTTCGAAACACCGGCGATGAGGGCGCGTACGGGCGCCCTGCCCCGGACACGAATGGCAACTTGGGAAGGGTCCATGACAGAGATATTGGTCGTCTACTATTCGCGCAAAGGCTCGACAGCGGAGCTCGCCCGGCAGGTTTGCCGCGGGATCGAGAGCGTCCCCAGCGCGGTCGCGAAGTTACGTACGGTGCCGCCCGTGTCGGCCGAGAGCGAAGGCCCGGCCCGACCTGTACCCTTGAGCGGCCCACCCTATGTGACGTTGGATGACCTACGCCACGCGAACGGGCTTCTCCTGGGTAGTCCAACTCGCTTTGGCAATATGGCCGCGCCCCTGAAGTACTTCCTGGATTGCACCTCGAGCTTGTGGCTCACGGGCGCGCTCGCGGGAAAGCCAGCGGGGGTCTTTACCTCCACACAAACCCTCCACGGGGGCCAGGAATCGACTCTGCTCTCCATGATGTTGCCGCTGCTGCATCATGGAATGTACCTGGTGGGATTACCTTACACCGAGCGGGCGCTGAATGAGACCACGGCAGGAGGCTCGCCTTACGGCGCCTCGCACGTTGCCGGACCACTCGAAGAGTCATCATTGACAGATCACGAGCGATCCCTTGCACAGGCATTGGGCCGACGAGTCGCAACGCTTGCGGTACGGCTGGAGCAAAGCTCGTGACGAATCCGCGTCAACCCACTGACTGTCCGGCCAACACCCGGCGGATGAACGGAATGGTCAAGCGCCGTTGCGCGACGAGCGCGGCCTCGTCCAGTGCATCCAGGAGCTCGTACAACTTGCTCATGTCCCGCGGGTAGCGTCGTTGCAACCAACGCGAGGTCTCTTCCGGGAGCTCGAAGCCACGCAGGCGCGCGCGAAGCTGCAGTGCAGCCTGCTGCTCTACCTCGTCCAACACCCGGAGTTGGAATACGGCGCTCGCTGAAAAGCGCGAGCCCAGATCGGGGAGCATCCAATGCAGCAGGGCCGGCGGACACCGCGCGCTGGCGACGAGCCGGCCGCCGTCCTCCTCGATTCCCTGCAGAACCCCGAACAGGGCGCGCTCCCATTCGGGCCGCCCGACAAACTCGTCCACGTCGTCCAGACACACACACCCGAGCTGGCGCAGCCCTTCCAGCACGCCAACCCCGAGGTGCCCGACTTCACGCAGCGGAACGTATCCGGCTTGCATGCTCTTGCTCGCCAGCGCAGATACGGCCTGCAACAAGTGCGATTTGCCCGCACCATGGGGTCCACACACCCAGGCCACGCCCGCAACCTGCGATTGCGCGAGTCGCTGTAGATGCTCGACCACCTGCCCGTTATGCCCCGGCAGAAAGCTCGCGAACACAGCACGATCAGGAAGTCGGACACCGAGTGGCAGCTGTTGCATGAGCGCGCGTGCAATAAGCGGGCGTAATGCGTTATGCGGGCGACGACCAGGCGCGCCGGGTGAACGTGGCCATATAGTGATACCCGGAAAGAAGGATCGTAACGAAAGTCAAAAGCGCAAGCGCATCCAGCACCTCTCGCGGAGGAAAGCCCGTCGCGGCACCGAGCATCACACTCGCGAGATACAGCAGCTGCGCTGCGGTGTTTATCTTGCTGATCACCGTGGGTCTGCCGTGCAAAGGCCCGAACCACAATCGGAACACCAGCGCGCCCAATCCAATCATGACATCGCGTGCGACCGCCGCCGCGGTAATCCACCATGGCACGAGCGCCAGCCAGGCCGATTCGATGAAGACGGTCATCAGCAGAAACTTATCTGCCATGGGGTCGAGAAACTTGCCCAGCTCCGAGGTCCAGTTGAACCGTTTGGCGAGAAATCCATCGAGCCCGTCGGAAACCGCCGCGACGACAAACAGGCCCAGTGCGAGCAGGAAGTTCCTCGCGCCCAGCGCTGCGGCCACAGGCCAGATGAGCGCGAGGCGGGCGAGGCAGATCAGGTTTGGCAGATGGCGCACGGGGCGCGGCACGACTCAAGGGTGATACTGGTAGACGAGCGGCCCATTCGAGCCCTCGACCCGGGCCAGACGCGACGACCCGGCCAAGGCACGGTCCAATGCATCGGAGCCGCCGCGTGCAGTAATGTCGAAGGTGACGGCGTTACCGACCGCCCGCACGATGTTGGCTGCACGGACTCCGGGCACCGACTCCAGCATGCGCTGCACGGAGGCGTAGTCACTCAAGGTCCCTACACCCTCGATCTGAACCAGGACTTTGGCCTCTGTCTGCGCGAGAGAGGCGCCCTGCGCGGGCGCCAGTAGATCGACGGTGCCATCGATGCCCGACACCAGCGGGCCACTCCAGCTCTGGCTCGAGAAATTCGTGTAGAGCGTCCATTGATACTGACCTGCGGGGGCTCCTGTGTCAGAGCGGCCGACGAGCACCTCATCGCCTCCATAGCGCTGTGCGGTCGCGAGCAAAGCGTCACGGCCGAGCTCCGTGCCATTCGAATCGACGATGGCAAGCGGAATGACGCTAATCAGCAAGCCGCGTGCGGCAGCGGCTTGCTCCAGCACCGCCCGAGCCGCATCGGAGTCTGCGCGGCTCGGCGGCGGATACAGCACGACCAGCGTGAATGGGCGATTCGCATCCCAGACACTTCGTCCCGCCGCCGCGATAGAGCGCTCGACAGCCACTCGGTCGAATATGACCTGCGTTTCGCCGCGAGGCCCCGGTGAGTACGACTTAACATACTTGGGGGCGTCCTCGATAAGACTCGCCAGAGCCGGATCGTTCGCGGATTCGCGACGGCCCGTTGCGCGCACGAGGGCTTGACGCATGGCGTCCTGCAGGGCCGTTGCGGACTGGCCACTGACGTCGACCTCGTAGACGCGAACATTCCGGGCCGCCCACGCGGAAGCGGGAACCGCGCAGCACAGAAAAAGGGCTACGGAGGCCAGAAAACCGCGAGCGCGGTGATTCGCAAGTGCAGGCATCGGAAGGTGTTTGAATCGCGCGCGCAACGGCGCCAGGCGCTATGTACAATACCACATGCAACAGTGCCAGACGGCCCCCATCCGACCATGAAAGAAGGCTCCGGCCTCACCTATCGCGACGCGGGCGTCGACATCGACGCCGGCGACGAGCTCGTAGAGCGCATCAAACCCATCGTAAAGCGCACACAGCGCCCGGAGGTCCTGGCCGGAATCGGGGGCTTCGGTGCTCTCGTGGAGCTTCCGCAGGGTTACAGGAAACCCGTGCTGGTATCCGGCACCGACGGCGTCGGGACAAAGCTCCGTCTCGCGATCGATACCGGGCGCCACGGGACGATCGGAATCGACCTCGTCGCGATGTGCGCCAACGACGTAGTCGTCCAGGGAGCGGAGCCTCTGTTTTTTCTGGACTACTATGCCACTGGGAAGCTGCGCGTCGACGTCGCCGAATCGGTTATTCGGGGTATCGCCGAAGGCTGCAGCCAGGCGGGTGCTGCGCTCGTGGGTGGCGAGACCGCGGAAATGCCGGGGATGTACCACGGTGACGACTACGACCTCGCGGGCTTCTGTGTCGGCGTGGTCGAGAAGGACGCCATTATTGACGGTACACGCGTTCGGGCCGGCGACACGATAGTTGGACTCTCCTCTTCCGGGCCACACTCGAACGGTTACTCACTCATCCGTAAACTGGTCGCGCTCGGCCACGCCACTGACAAGACGGAGCTCGAGGGCCGGTTACTGTTTGATCGCCTGCTCGCGCCAACGCGCATCTACGTGAAATCCCTTCTCGAGCTCATACGTACGGTTCCCGTGCATGGCCTGGCGCACATTACCGGTGGCGGGCTGACGGATAACATCCCGCGAGTGTTGCCAGACGGGTTGGAGGTCGCACTCGAGCGCAGGAGTTGGGCACGCGATCCCGTATTCGACTGGCTGCAGAAGACGGGCAGCGTAGAGCAATCCGAAATGTACCGCACCTTCAACTGCGGAATCGGCATGGTGGCGATTGTCCCACCCGCTCACGCGGAGGCGGCCATCGAGCTGCTCAATTCGCGGGGCGAGACCGCGCAAATCATCGGCGAAGTCCGCAGCGGCGGACACGGCGTCGTCATCAACGAATGAGCGCCGGTCACCGCTCGCCGATTCAACTCGCCGTCATGATCTCCGGCCGTGGCTCCAACATGGCCGCCATCGCGCGAGCTTGCCGCGCGGGCGAGATCAACGCTCGAGTGCGAGTTGTCATATCGGATCGACCGGATGTTGGCGGGCTCACCCTGGCACGCGACCTCGGAATCGAAACGCTGACGATTCAGTGGCAAGGCACGAGAGGGAGGAAATTCTTCGAGGACACGCTGGCCGCGGCGCTCGAGGAGCGCCAGACGGACCTCATTGTGCTCGCGGGCTTCATGCGGATTCTTTCACCGGAGTTTGTCGTTCGTTACGCAGGACGCATGCTCAACATCCATCCCTCTTTGCTGCCGAAATATACGGGCCTTCATACTCATCGCCGTGTCCTGGAAGCAAAAGATGAGGAGCACGGCGCCAGTGTGCATTTCGTGACCGCGGAGCTGGACAGCGGCCCGGTCATTCTTCAGTCGGTCGTACCCGTACATCCCGGTGATACCGAAGCGGAGCTTTCCGCGCGCGTGCAGGCGACAGAGCACATCATTTATCCGCGTGTCATCGGAATGATTGCAGATGGGCGGCTCGTATGGGACGCAGGTCGTGCGCGACTCGACGGCAAAGTCCTGGACGCTCCGTTGGTGGAGAGGTTCGGTGCTCACGCAAACAAGCAGCGCTAAGGGCTTCCGAAGGAGCAACCCGTGAGGCGGCATTTGTCAGCATTGACGCTCCCGTTGGCCGCCGCCTGCCTGAGTGCGACGGTATTCGCGGATGAGCTCAAGCCGTTTGAAGCCTCTTACACCTGGGTCTGGCACGGCATGACCGTAGCCGTATCGACGCTGCAGCTCGAACGTGAGGATAACACCTGGATTTATTCTTCCAGGAGCGCGCCGCGCGGCATAGGCCGTGTTTTTTCGGAACGTCCGACACAAAAGAGCGTGATGAGAGTAACGGAGTCCGGTGTACAGCCACTGAGCTACGAAGCCGACGACGGCACTCCATCGACCAAACGCGACGCCCACGTACAATTCGACTGGGAGCACGACAAAGTAAGCGGCAGCTATGAGGATGCGAAAGTCGATATGCCGATCCCTCCCGGCATTCAGGACGACTTGTCGGTACAGATCGCGTTGATGGTCGAGCTGCTGCGAGGACATACTCCTGAGACATTCTCCCTCCTGAGTGGGAACTCGGTGCGCCAGTACCACTACTCCCGCGAGGGTGAGGAAACGCTGACGACATCCATGGGTACTCTCCCCACCATTGTCTACAGCGCCCACAAGGACTACTCGCCGCGCGTCACCCGATTCTGGTGCGCGCCGTCCCTGGGCTACATCCCCCTCCGCGTTCAGCAAAAACGCAATAACGAAGTCGAGTGGACCATGCAGGTGCAGAAAGTGAAGCGGGACTGATCGCGCGGCACCCGTGCCCGCTCTCTTTGCGCTGCGACACTCGAAGGGCGACCAGTAACCGCTACCTCGCAGGCCTGTATAAGCCTCCGAACGTGATGGTAGGCTCTCGGCCATGGTAACGAATCCACCCGTCGAGGCGCCGAGCCGACAGCCCGCTTACACGGGCGTACTCCCGTCTCAGGCAATCCGGGAGATGGTCCGGAACCGCGAGATCGAAACTGTCCTCAACAATATCGAGGACGACCAGGTACAGCCCGCCAGCATCGATTTGCGTTTGGGAAAGTATGCTTATCCGGTCGATACCAGCTTCCTTCCCGGGCGCAACAACACCGTGCTCGAAAAGATGCGGCAGTTGGATCCCGATTTCGAGAAATTCAAGATCGATTTGAGCCAGGGCGCCGTCCTGGAGAAAGGGAGGGTGTACCTGGTCCCGCTTGCGGAATCGCTACGGCTGAAAAGCGACACGGCGGGATTCGCCAACCCAAAGAGCTCGACGGGCCGGCTCGACATCCTGACCCGACTGATCGCCGACGGAGCCACTCATTTCGATCAGGTCGAGGGCGGCTACCAGGGACACCTCTACATCGAAATCGCGCCCCGCAGTTTCAGTGTGGTGATACGCACGGGGACACGGCTGAACCAACTCCGATTCCGCCGCAGTGTAGGCCTCGATCCGCGGCGCATCAGCGAGCGCGACTGGCGCGAGTTGCTCGATGAAGGATTGATCGTCGGCGGGGTCGACCGCGATGAGCGGGCGCGATCGAGCGATCGGCCCGGGATATTGCCGTTTACGGTGGATCTGCTCGGCACCGGAGCTGACAACACTCTCATCGGCTGGCGCGCCAAGAAGAACACCAAACGCATAGACCTGGATCGGCGCGACTACGATCCGCTGGATTTCTGGGAGCCGCTGCGCTTTCACAAAGAGCCGTCTCTGGCCCTGGTGCCCGACGACTTCTACATCTTGATGACGAAGGAAACCATCGCCGTACCACCGAGCTACGCCGCTGAGATGCTCCCCTACGACACGCGCGCGGGCGAATTCAGGGTGCACTACGCCGGCTTTTTCGATCCCGGGTTCGGCTGCAGCGAAGGCAACAGGAGGGCAGGCAGCAGCCGCGGCGTGCTCGAGGTGCGCTCACACGAAGTGCCCTTCCTGCTCGAGCACGGCCAGCTCGTGGGTTGGCTGCGCTACGAGCGCATGGCGGAGATTCCGGACACCCTCTATGGACAGTCCATCAAATCCAACTATCAGGGCCAGGGCCTGAAGCTCGCCAAACAGTTCCGGCAGCGGTAGGCGCCTGTCTGATCGCGGATTGCGGCCGATCTCGATCGCTCTCGCTACAGCGATCAGGGGCCAGACAGGCTCCTGGTCAACTTTCCTCCACCACGATCTTCGGGAAGATGCTGCTTCGGTCACGGGAGCGGATCGCGAGAGCGGCGGCGGTGCGGCGCGCCATCTCGAAGTAAGCGCGCGCGCGCGGCGAGTCCGGTGCAGCCACCACAGTCGGGTTACCGCTGTCGGCCTCCTCCCGGATGTTGGCATCGAGCGGCAATTCGCCGAGGAGCTTCACACCATACTGTGCGGCCATGCGCGCTCCACCACCGGAACCGAAGATGTGCTCGGCATGACCACAGTTGGAGCACACGTGAATGCTCATGTTCTCGACAATCCCGAGCACAGGCACGGACACCTTCTCGAACATCTTCAGGCCCTTGCGGGCATCAGCGAGGGCGATGTCCTGTGGTGTGGTCACGATGACGGCACCCGCCACCGGCACTCGTTGCGCGAGTGTGAGCTGAATGTCGCCCGTCCCCGGAGGCATGTCGACCACCAGATAGTCGAGACTTCCCCAATGCGTCTCCGACAGGAGCTGGGTGAGGGCCTGCGTCACCATAGGCCCGCGCCATACCATGGGCTGCTCGGCATCGACCAGGAAACCGATGGACATCGCATCGACACCGTGGCTCCGGAGCGGCTGGAGGTGCTTGCCATCGGGCGATGAGGGTCGTTGCCCCTCGAGCCCGAGCATCAGTGGCTGGCTCGGCCCGTAGATGTCTGCGTCCAATATTCCAACGCGCGCCCCCTGCGTACCCCAGGCCAGCGCCAGATTGACGGCGACGGTGGACTTGCCGACGCCGCCCTTGCCCGAGGCGACGGCCACGACATTTTTTATCTGGTCGAGCGGCTTGAGATTGCGCTGGACCGCATGAGCTTTGATGTCCGACTCGAGCTGCACGGCCAGCGGCGCCTGGATCCCGGCCGCCTGGAGGTGCCGGGTCAGCGCTTCACCGAGCTCCTTCTGATACCCGCCCACCGGGAAGCCGAGGACGATATGGGCGACGTACCCGCCGTCGGGGTTGGCTCTCACCTCGCGCACGGCCTGCGCGTCCGCCAGAGATTGTCCGGCATACGGCTCAACATAAGCGCCCAAAACGGTGCGTAATGCTTCCAGAGTGGCTTCGTCAGGCATGTTGAACCATAGAAACAAGGGGGAAAGAGATTGTAGAGGC
The DNA here is from genome assembly GCA_964494895.1 of uncultured Steroidobacteraceae bacterium. GTDB lineage: Bacteria > Pseudomonadota > Gammaproteobacteria > Steroidobacterales > Steroidobacteraceae > 13-2-20CM-66-19. The sequence goes on from CAZBTV010000121.1 coordinate 16,000, forward strand.
TGCGGGGGCCGCGTGCCTCACACTTGCACAGGGGCAAGTGAGATGCCCGACCTGTGCCAACCTCGGGCTGTGGCATAATCCCACGGTCACCTGTAGGAATGCTGCTAATAGAGCGCGAACACCGCCGACGGCAACGCCCACCCTGTCAGTCTGGCGCCACTCACTCATGTCACTTCGAGCGAGACGGCACCCGGATCGGTGCGGCCTGGGCGGGTGTGGGGAGCGCTCACAACGGAAAGGCTGAATGAGCTTTTTCACGAACATGCGCGCGGACCGCCTGGTAACCGAGATCAGGGCCGCGACGGACCCTGCGAGTCCGGCTACGCAGAAGACGATCGCGAAGCTGAAAGACCTCGGTCCCGGGGCTATCGAGCCCGTGTTCGCGGCGCTCCCGGAGGCCGACAAGAACGCGACGGTGGCTTTTGTGGAAGTGCTGACCGGCCTGGTGAGCCCGAAGACTTTTCCGATCTTCGTGGAGGGCCTGATCCAGGGCAGCCCGCGGGTCATCGCCGGTATCGCCTGGGCATTGACCAGCAATCGCAGCTATCCCCCACACTTGCTGCTGGAAGCGCTGAACACGCCAGGTGTGGCAAAAGCGGCTGTGCTCGAGGTCATCGCCGCACAGAAGTCCCGCTTTGGCGTGCGTGACCTGCTGAACGCCGCCTACACGCAGGAGCCGAACGAGAAGGCGGCTCTGTTCCGTATCATCGGCGAGATTGCCGATGAGGGCTCTGTTCCGGAGCTCCTCGGCCGTGTGAACGGCAAGGACCCGATCGCGCGGGTCCACATCATCAATGTGCTGGCGCGGTTCAACACCCCGGAAGTGCAGACCGCCCTCCAGGGTCTGTTGAAGGATCCCAACAAGCTGATTCGGGGCGCCGCCCTTTCCACCCTGCACAGAATGGATGGCCCGATCGACATCGAGCGGGTCTGCGCGCTGCTGAGAGATCCGGAAATCGACGTCCAGAACAAGGCCATCGACGTCGTCATCAAGGCGAATCATCCGGAAACGATTCGCTATCTCATCGACGTTCTCAAGGATGAGAATGAGAACGCCCGCCGCGCGGCGGTCGAGGTGCTGAACGAGGTAGGCAATGCAAAGTCGGTCAAATACCTCCTCGAGGCGCTGAAGGATACCGACTGGTGGGTGCGCAGCCGCGCGGCTGACGCGCTTGGCAAGATCGGGGGCCCGCGGGTCATCGAGGCTGTGCTGCAGCTCGTTCGGGAAAAGGACGAGGATATCCGCCGCGCAGCCATCGAAATCCTCAACCAGACGAAAGACGAGCGAGCCGTCGAGTCCCTGATCCAGGCTACGCACGACGCTGATTGGTGGGTGAGCGAGCGCGCGGTCGATGCCCTCGCTGATATTGGTAGCAAAAGAGCCGTGCCTCGGCTGCTCGAAATGCTCAAGACGGGCAACGTCAAGACCGTACCGATCGTCGTCCGCGCACTCGGCAGGCTGGGTGACGCAAGACTGGTGGATACACTCTTGCCGTTCACCGCTCGGTCGGAGCGCGAGGTGCGCATCGAAGCCATCCAGGCGCTTTCCAAGATCGTCGATGAGCGGAACGCGGACCGGTTGCGCACCGAGTTGCAAGCGCAGCTGACCTCCCCGGACCAGACGATTGCGCGCATCGCTCACGCCGCCCTCGCGGAGCTCGACAGCCGCCTCTCCGGCGGATTGACCCCGTCGATATCCACCAGTCCCGCCGGGAGTACGGCGCCCACCGCGGTGAGACCGCCACCGCTGCCGCCGCCGGCTGCGGCCGAGCCCGTCAAGCCGGTCCCGATGGCAGAGGCCACAGGGGGTCCGGCAGTGAAGCCGCCCGATTCCGGTGGCCGGCTGGATATCAGCACGTTGAAACCCGGCGACATCATCGAGGGCCGCTACAAATACATCGACCGCATCGGCCGCGGCGCCTTCGGCACTGTGCTGCTCATGGAGGATACCGTCGTCGATGAGCGCCTGATCCTGAAGTTCCTCAACCCGAACGTTTCGGGGGACGAGGAAGTGATGAAGCGGTTCGTGCACGAGCTGCGCTACTCACGCAAGATCACGCACAAAAACGTCATCCGCATCTACGATTTCCTGTACATCCAGGGAAATTACGCCATCTCCATGGAGTACTTCCCGTCGCATACCCTCGGGTCGGAGATCGTGAACGAGAAGCCACTCGAGCTGAAGCGGGCGGTCCAGTTCGCGATCGACATCTGCACGGGGATGGCAGTCGCCCACCATGTCGGCATCATCCACCGGGATCTGAAACCGGCAAACGTCCTCATCAACCAGGAAGGCCTGCTGAAAATCGTGGACTTCGGTGTCGCGGCCGCTCATCGGGAAGGTGACACTCAGCTCACCAAGACGGGCTACGTCATCGGCTCGCCCAAGTACATGGCTCCGGAGCAGATCCTGGGTAAAAAGGTGGACGAGCGGGCCGACATCTACGCGCTCGGCGTGATGCTGTACGAAACGCTGACCGGCGTGCCCCCCTACTCACGTGGCGATCACATGTCAGTGATGTACCAGCACGTGCAGGGCAAGGCGCGAGTGGCCCAGGAGATCAACCCCGCTCTACCACCAGGCCTCTCCGACCTGGTCATGAAGAGCATGGCGGTAGACAAGACCAAACGGTTCCAGACCATGGACGAGCTGCGCATCGCCCTCGAAAAGTTCCTGTAGGGGAATTCGACGAGCATCTACCGGCACGAGCCCAGGCACAGGGATGTTACGTACGAGCGCCAGGAGAGCGACTCAGGTCTCAGCCGCGCGCCCTTGCTACGGCGATCATTGGAACAGGCTCCTGGGCTAGACTACGTGCGTTACGTCAAATTTCCCGGCACAGGTTGTTGATTGGGCTGTCTGGGGCGGGCTAAACAGCGTTCTGGATGACGAAACCCTCAAGGTGCGACTTTGGCGCGTATTGACGCGTTCCTGAAGCTGGGGACGCAGCAGGGCTGCTCCGACGTGCATCTGGCAGTCGGTGTGCCGCCGATGCTGCGTATGCATGGCGATCTCATGCCGATCAAATTCCGCGACCTGCGACTGACGGAGCTCGAGGGATATATCGCTGAGATCCTGACACGCTCGCAGGCGGAGCATTTTGCCAAAGGCAACGACCTCGATTTCTCCTATGTGTCCGCCGAAGGCGGACGCTTCCGAGTGAACGTCTATCGCAAGGAGACCGGCATCGGAGCGACGTTCCGGGCGATTCCGTCCGAAGTACCTACGCTCGAGAAGCTGGCACTCCCCCCTGTGGTCACCAAGCTCTGCGACTTCCACCAGGGCATGATCCTCGTCACTGGCTCGACCGGCACCGGCAAGTCGACCACCCTCGCCGCGATGATCGATCACCTCAACCAGACGCGGAAGCTGAACATCATCAGCCTGGAAGACCCCATCGAATTCGTCCATCGCAGCAAGAACAGCCAGGTGATTCAGCGCGAGCTCGGCACCCATATTCCAACCTTCGCAGAAGGCGTGCGCGCGGCAATGCGCGAAGATCCCGACGTGATCCTCGTCGGTGAGTTGCGTGACGCCGAGACGATCTCGATGGCGATGACCGCTGCTGAGACGGGTCACCTCGTGCTCGGTACGCTCCACACCACGAGCGCTGTGAAAACCATCGACCGCATCATCGATGCTTTGCCGGTGGAGGAGCGCGAGCAGACCAAGAGCTTCCTGTCGCAAAGCCTGCTGGCCGTGGTCACCCAGATTCTGGTGAAAACCCTCGATGCCCGCGGGCGCAAGGCCATCTGCGAAGTGTTGATGATGACCAAGGCCGTCGCGAAGCTCATCCAGACCGATCAGACGCATCAAATTCCGAGCCAGATGCAGATGGGCCGCGACCTCGGCATGCAGCTGTTGGATCAGGCGCTGCTGAGCGCCGTCAACGCGCGCGAAATCGATCCTGACGATGCGTACGGCTATGCGACTGACAAGCGCGCTCTCCAGAAGTACGTCACCGATACCAACATGCTGCCCAAGTTGGATGTGTCGGCGTCGCAGGCCGCCACCGCGCCGTCGACCTCGAGCGCCTGACGGATCGGAAGGGACGCTCACCGTGGCCGATATCGACTCATTTCTGCTGGAGGTATTGGAGAAAAAGGGCTCCGACCTGCACTTCATCGCAGGCGATCCGCCCCGCATCCGCCTGTACGGCGATCTCATGCCGTTGCGGCCGGACAAGCTGGCAGCGGAGGCGGTCAAAAAAGCGTTGTACGAGATCATGCCCAAGCCTGCGCTCGATCGCTTCGAGACCAAGGATGGCGCGGATTTCGCCTATACACTCGTCGATCGCGGACGTTTCCGTGTGAACGTGCTGCGGCAGTTGAACGGCATGGGGGCGGTGTTCCGGGTCATTCCCTCGAAAGCGTACACGCTGGACGAGCTCAAGACTCCGGACGCCGTACGGCAGATGTGCCGTGCCAACAATGGACTCATCCTCGTTACCGGCAAGACCGGCTCTGGCAAGTCCACCACGCTCGCCGCCATGATCGACGATCTCAACAGCCGGATGAGAGGGCATATCCTCACCATCGAGGATCCCATCGAGTTCGTGCATCAGCGCAAGAGCTGCCTCATCAGCCAACGCGAGATCGGCGTTCACAGCCCGAGTTTCGCCGCAGCGCTGCACTCAGCTTTGCGGGAGGACCCGGATGTCATTCTGGTCGGTGAGTTGCGTGACCTCGAGACCATGAGTATCGCGGTAACCGCCGCCGAGATGGGCATCCTTGTCATGGGCACCCTGCACACCAACGGAGCCGGACCCACGGTCGACCGTATCATCAACGTGTTCCCCTCCGACAAGCAGTCGCACGTGCGTACGATGATCTCCACTTCCCTGCGCGGCGTGGTATCGCAGCAGCTTCTGCAACGGGCCGACAAACAAGGTCGCGTCGCCGCCCTCGAGATCCTGGTCAACACCCCTGCCGCCGCCAACCTCATCCGCCAAGGCAAGCTCGACCAGCTCGAAAACGTCATGCAATCCGGCGGCCAGTTCGGCATGCGCACCATGGACACCGCCATCCAACAGCTCCTCGACAGCCGCCAGATCACCGGCAAGGAGGCTTACAAGAAAGCCATCAACAAGGCGAAGTTCGAGGCGGTCAAGGACGTCGGATAGGCGGCTCCTGAGGCTATTTTGGGAGCAGTGTCCGTTAATGCGCCGCGCAGCTTGCGCGAGAAGCGGTCGTACCTGCGACCGCAGCCTGAGTCACCTGCCGTATCTGTCTCGCGAGGCCGTGGGACTGTAAACTACGAAGATGCCTCGCAAACTCTTCGTCACCACCGCCCTCCCCTATGCCAACGGCCCGTTCCATATCGGGCACATCATGGAGTACATCCAGGCTGATATCTGGGTGCGCTTCCAGAGGATGCTGGGGAATGAGGTGCACTTCGTGGGCGCCGACGATGCGCATGGCGCGCCGATCATGCTAAAGGCGGAGGCAGAGGGGATCACTCCGCAGGAGCTCGTGGCTCGGATCGCGGCGGGACGCCCGCAGTATCTGCGCGGCTTTCACATCAGCTTCGATCATTGGCACTCCACCGACTCACCGGAGAATGTGGAGCTGTCCCAGGACGTCTACCGGCGGCTCAAGAACGCCGGCCTCGTGTACGTGAAGCCGGTGGAGCAGTTCTTCGATCCGGTCAAGGGGATGTTCCTTGCCGACCGCTATATCAAGGGCGAGTGCCCCAACTGCCACTCGAAAGATCAGTACGGAGATGCCTGCGAGGTCTGCAGCACCGTCTACTCACCGACGGAGCTCATCAACCCCTATTCGGCGCTCACCGGCGCCAGGCCAGTCCTGAAGAGCTCGGACCACTACTTCTTCCAGCTCTCCAACCCACGATGCGTCGAGTTCCTGCAAGGCTGGCTCGGAACCCCGGGCCGGCTGCAACCCCAGGTGGCCAACAAGGCAAAGGAATGGCTGGCTCATGGGTCTTCAGGGCCCGAGGGCGCGGCAGAGGGCCAAGGAGCCCAGGCGCTCGGGGACTGGGATATCTCCCGTGACGCGCCTTACTTCGGAATCCCTATTCCCGACGCGCCGGGAAAATACTTCTACGTGTGGCTGGACGCGCCGATCGGCTACCTCGCCTCCCTGAAAAGCTATTTCGACGGCGGCAAGGCGCGAGCGAAGGGCGAAACACGCAGCTTCGAGGAGTTTCTGGCCGCAGCCGACACGGAGCAGATCCATTTCATCGGCAAGGACATCATCTATTTCCACACGTTGTTCTGGC
>CAZBTV010000122.1:0-22042 GCA_964494895.1 uncultured Steroidobacteraceae bacterium
AGGCACCCGAGGCTTACGCACGCATGATGAGTGGAAAGGCCCGCTTCCGCATCGTGTTGACCCCTGGTCAATAGAATAGCTGTGGGGGAGCTGCCCGAGCGCCCCACAGGCTCGGGCAGCAAGCAGCGGGATCCGGCTGAGACAGGCACAAGCTTGTACTGCAGCTTTTGACCAGCTGGCGGGCGGCGGCGCACTCAACCAGGCAGCGGCCAGATTCCGAACCTGGGCGATAATAGAGACAACCAGCAATACTTCTGGTAGATCCAAGTGATAGGGGAGAGGGATGTCATGGCATATATGCTTCTAGTGGTCGAGCCTCCTGGGCAGCGGAGCACACGGACCGATGCCGAAGGGCGTGAGGTTTACGCCCAGATGGTCCGCTTCAGCGAGCGGCTCAAGGATCGTGGTCTGCTCACGATGAGTCAGTCGCTGAAAAGCGATGCTTCGGGTGTACGGGTGAAGGTGCGTGATGATTCGGCGGCGATTACCGACGGTCCGTTTGCCGAAGCCAAGGAGGTGATAGGTGGCTTCTTCCTACTTACCTGTGAAACGCGCGAGCAGGCGATTGAAATTGCACGTGAGTGCCCTGCTGCACAGTGGGCGACGATCGAAGTTCGCGAGCTCGGGCCTTGCTTTGCCTGAACGCTCGCTGGACCAAGGTCGGTCGCTGATATCTGCTGCGAATGCCTGTTCCTTCGAGCACGCGAAAGCGACATTCGGCGTATTCTCGATCCGTCGCCTGACTTTCCGGTGATGGTCGAGACAGTTGAAATCAATTCAGTTGTCAGGCGAGGGCGCGGATCGAGATTTCCGCAGGTTGGCTCTGGATCTTTGCGCTTCTTGACGCTCGCGCCAGAGCCGATATAGATTGATGCAGATTCTTTAAAACTTAAGGACCAACGCGGGGTATCAGGGAGGATGTCATGCGAGCGGCGGCCGCGACGTGCCACGCCCTGCGTATGCAGTGGCTCGATGTTTGATGGCTTGCGCCGCGCCCCCTGAAGCAGCTCATGGCCCACGAATTCATCGGCTATACAGGCGAGCATCGAACGGTGCTCGTCGGCGGAAACACTTTTTGCGTTTGATTTCGTGATCGAGTGGCGCATTCGCGCCGGGTTCGAGTGGAAAGGAACACAGGGAGATGTTGTATGTTGTCTATTTCGATCAGATCGCTTCTCACGACGGGTGTTGCCGCGCTGACGCTCGGTGCGGCCGCAGCAGCGCAGGCCGGAAGCTACGCGGGTAATCCTTACTCGCCGACTGCTGGCCACGAGTACCGTCATGGCGTGGTGCCCACAGTTGAAACCTTGAAGCAGATGCGTGATTGGGCGGCGCTCAATCCCGATGCCCAGGCGGCGCGCGCGGCCGCGACAGGGCCCAATACCCTGTCATTCGGTGGTGGTATCGACGGTATCGGGGTCACCAGCGGAATTCCGAAGGTGTACCTGGTGGTGTTTGGTAGTCAGTGGGGCACGGCAGGGTCCGACTCCAATGGCAATCTGACCTTGTCCAGGGACACCAAGGGCATGGTCCCCCGCCTGCAACAGTTTTTCAGGGGGCTTGGAACCGGCGGCGAGACGTGGTCCGGGGTGATGACGCAGTATTGTGACGGCTCATCGGTCGCCACCGGCGCAACTTCCTGCCCATCGGGCGCGCCTCACGTCCGCTATCCGACAGGAGGAGCATTGGCAGGGGTGTGGTATGACAACACCGTCAGCTCACCAACCGCCGCCAGCGGCAACGCGCTCGCGAAGGAAGCGGTGAAGGCCGCCGGACACTTCGGCAATACCACCGCGGCGTCCAATCGCTTCGCGCAGTACGTGATTCTGTCCGCTCCGGGATTGAACCCCGACCACTACAAGACGAACGGGTTCTGTGCGTGGCACGACTATAACGGCGACACCTCCCTGTCCGGAGGCGCGGCGGCGTCGAACTTTGGCGATATCGCCTTTACCAACATGCCGTACATCACCGATGTCGGCGCGAGCTGCGGCGCTAATTTCGTCAACGGCGGCACGGCCGGGACGCTCGACGGTGCGACGATCGTCAACGGTCACGAGTACGCCGAGACACTGAGCGACCAGAACCCCGGTGGCGGCTGGATCAACTTCAACTCCGGCGCGGAAAACGGAGATGAGTGCGCGTGGATATCCAGTGGCCAGGGTGCTTCCGCAAACATCAAGCTGGGTACCGGCACGTTCCCGGTGCAGAGCACATGGTCAAACGACACGAATCGGTGTGACATCTCGCATACCGTCATCAATTAGCCTCGAGTGTGAATGGGGCGTCGGCGGCCGGGCTGCCGGCGCCCCGCGCGCGCCGTGGGTTCCTACGCGCAGCGTGCACAGCCCGTCGCGCAACGTGCATAGCCCTTGGCGAAGCTTCTGCTCCCGCCTGTGTTAGAGTGAAGCGCACTCCCGGAGCGAGGAGCATTCCGTGAAATTGATGTATTCGCATACTTCCCCGTTCGTGCGACGCGTGCTTGCTGTCGCGATCGAGCTCGGACTGTTCGACCGGCTCGAGTTGCAACGGATCCAGGTAGCGCCGGGACAGGAGAACGGAGCTTATGCGCAGAGCGTGAATCCCTTGCGGAAGATACCTGCGCTGGTCCTGGACGATGGGGAGACCGTTCTGGTGGATTCCACCGTGATTTGTCAGTTCCTGGATGATCTGGCCGGCGGCGGGCGGATGATCCCCGCATCGGGTCGGGATCGTTGGCGGGTTCTTTCCCAGCAAGCGATCGCGGTGGGCATGTCCGACGCGATGGTGCTTGCTCGCTACGAGCTTGCATTACGGCCGGCGCCGCTGCGCTGGCCTGAGTGGCTCGAGGACCAAAAAGACCGCTTCTGGACTGGCCTTGCCTGGTTCGAGCGGCGCGCTGGACAGGTGTTGTCGGAATCGGCCGCGGGGCCGGATGTCTCCCAGTTGGCCCTGGCCTGCTCTTTGGGATACGTCGACTTCCGCTTCCCCGAGCTCAACTGGCCCGAAAAGGCTCCGCTCGTCAGTGCCTGGTACCAGTCCATCATCACACGGCCGTCTCTGGCGCGGACCGATCCGCGGCTCGCCAGCGCCTGACCTTGCGCTATCGATAGAAGACGTGATTGCCGATCGTGGCGATCGCCTTTCTGGTCTTCGCCCAACCCGGGCGAACGGAGGTCGAATGGTAGAACAAGGCACCCGGAACTACCGGATCGTGCATGTCCTCATAAGCTGAGTTGGCGACGTCCTTTGCGCGTTTCCAGGCGGGACCCTCGTCCGGCGACAGCGCCCCGAGCTCGGTCCAGGAAAAGTCGGCCACGAAACGCCGACGATTCGGATCCCAGCGCTTTTCATGAACGACCGCGCAAATCGTATGCGGGAAATACGGAGCCCGGGTTCGATTCAAGGTGACCTCGGCCACGGCGTACTGTCCCTCGAGCGACTCGCCACGGGCTTCAAAGTAGATGTTTTCCGCCAGGCACTGCAGATCGCTTTCGCGGCGGCGAGCGCGTGTTGCCTCCCGCTGAGCCAGCTCGGCTCGGGCGGCCACAGGCTCGACGCGCGGCTCGTCCACGCAGGCGAAGTATATGATCCCGGCTATCGCCAGGATGGGTAGCCCGAGCATGGCGAGGAACGGCAGGCTCTCCTTCGCGTCCCGGAGCCAGAACCAGGCCAGCCTGCGGCGCCAGAGCGCCGGCCAGATCCGCACTTCGTGTAGTACTGCTGTGAGCATGATGGTTTACGCAAAGGCCCAGCATGTCCCGGGCGGCCGGCTTTTTCTGTGCACGACTTCAAGCAATCAGATCTGCGCTCCTGCTGCAGCAGGGTGCGAGACTGTTTGATTGGCCAGTCCTGTATGCCGAGCCAGCGCTCGCACACGTGTGTTTTCTGCGGCCGCGTGGTCTTTTGAAAAACATAACATAGCCCGAATCGGGCGTGAGCGCGCGGGCGAGTTGGTTCACAGTCGGCGATGCCGGGCGCGAGCTCCCGGGCAGAGAAATCAAACACGGGAGCTCGCGGCTTCGATGGTCTCACTGCCACCAGCATCGGCAAGAGCGAGAGCTATCGGACCCCTTGCTTCGATGGGTAATGAGGTCCGTCGCCTGGACTAAAGTGGATCCGGGGCGAGCGGGGCTGTCAGTGGACCGTCGTCACCGGGGGGCGATCGCGCCGGGTCCGTCGTGGAGCGCCACGCGTTTTCATACAACAACTCCTCGAGCGGACGCGGATTCCTCCATTGCTCCAGAGTGAGCATGGGACGCGCATAGAACTGTTGTACGTGGCCAAGGCACAATATGGCCAAGGGCTTTACATCCACCGGAAATTGCAACAGGTCGGCGAGCGCTCGAGGATCGAACATCGATACCCACCCGAGGCCCAATCCTTCAGCGCGGGCAGCCAGCCAGAGATTCTGGATGGCGCACGCAGCGGAGGCGACGTCCATCTCGGGAAGCGTTCGCCGGCCGAAGACTTCTGTATCACCTCCATTACGGACACCTACGACGAGCAGCTCGGCGCATTCCAGCACTCCTTCCACCTTCAAGCGCAGGAATTCCGCACCGCGCTCGTTGAGAGCGTCGGCCGTGCGCAGTCGCTCTTGCTGCACGAGCTCATGGATCTGTGCTCGCAACTCGGAACGAGTGATGCGGACCAGCCTCCACGGCTGGCTCAGTCCGACACTGGGCGCCGCATGCGCGGCATCGAGCAGTCGTCGCAGCGTCGGGGTGTCTATCGGTAGCGGCAGGAAGTGCCTCATGTCACGCCGCTCGTGGATTACCCGGTGAACGGCAGCCAGAGACGCTGGGTCGTAACGGTGAATCGAGTTTGTCAATAGAAAATCCGCGGGTCAGGGATATATTGCCAAGCTGCGAACGGAAGCAGCGACATCAGCGCGGCAGTTTAGAGTTGGATTGCGCCTGTTTGGGTGTAGCGGCTCGTATTTCAATTGTAGCTGGTTTGTAGCAAGACGTCTGTCCTGCGGCCGCACGGGAATAGATCGACGGACTCCGAAGTCTTGTACCAAGGAAGACCGCAATCCAGCCAACAGGTCGGCTTGGGCCTGCCATAACCTTCAGTGAGGGGAGACATCATGCCTCGATCCTTGATCAAGCGCGCGCTTGTATGCGCCGGTTTGGCCGTCTCATTGGGAACGTCTGCATATGCAGCGGACAATCCGGTGATTCAATGGAACAAGACCCTATTGACAATCCTTCGCACCAAGGGAGCACAGCCAGCCACGATTCACCCGACACGCAGCTATGCCATCCTGCATACCGCGATTTACGACGCGGTGAACTCGATCGACGGTGAGCATCGTGCTTATAGAGTCCACATCAAAGGTGCGTCACCGCACGCTTCGCAGGAGGCCGCCGCCGACCAGGCAGCGCATGATGTGCTTGTGAGCCTCTATCCGTCGTTTCAGAGCACGCTGGACACCCAGCTCGATCAAGCACTGGCCGAAATCCCGGACGGTGGCGACAAAGTCGCCGGAGTCGATGTGGGTCGCGCAGTAGCGGCCGCGACCCTGGCGTTGCGTGCCGACGATGGCTCAGCAACGACTCCCCCGCCGTTCGTCTTCACGAATGTTCCCGGCCGCTACGAGTCGACGCCGCCGAACTTCCCGCCGCAACCCTCATTTACCCAGTGGCCGGCGGTCCGGACCTGGGTCTTGAATCGCGCCGACCAGTTCCGTCCGGGGCCACCGCCTGCGTTGACCAGCCCGACGTACACGGCCGCCTTCAATGAAATAAAGGCCATCGGCATCATCAACAGCACTGTCTCGACCCCGGATCAGAAGCAGATCGGACTATTCTGGAATGGAGCCATCCAGAACTACTGGAACGAGATTGCGCAAACCGCAGCCGAGGCCAAGAGCCTCGATACCGCCCAGACCGCGCGTCTGTTCGCGCTGCTCAATCTGTCACTCGCGGATGCCGTGATCGCCTTCTACGATGCCAAGTACACCTATGACTTCTGGCGTCCGGTGACGGCCATCCGGGCTGCCGATACCGATGGGAACCCTGATACGGCGGCTGATCCCAACTGGCTGCCACAGTCGACCAACACGGCTGCCGATCCCTCATACCCGGGTGCACATGCTTCCATCAGTGAAGCGGCCGCCTTCGTCCTGGATGACTTCTTCAAGACGAAGCAGTTCCCCCTGACTGTAACCTCCGAAACCCTGCCGGGCGTGACTCGCAGCTTCGACGGCTTTGATGCTGCCGAGAAGGAAGCTTCTTTGAGTCGCGTTCTTGCGGGCCAGCATTTCCGCACGGACGAGGATGCCGGTGAGGTACTCGGTCGCTCGGTTGCTGACTTCGTGACCGACCATGTCCTGGGAACAGAGCGTAATCATCGCGACGACCGCGGTGACCGGGACCACGACGGCCGATGATGTCATTCTGAAGAATGGGCGGACACGGGACCCTACCCGTGTCCGCCTGGATCAGCAGCCATGCCTTTCGAGCCTGGCGGTGGCTGCTTGCAGTGTCAGTGCATGGATTGTTTGTTTCCTTCGCTGGCGTAGGCGCCAGATCTGTTCCCCGGGAACGCAACAGATGCGCAACATCTCCGGGGTCCTCTATACAAACGCGCGGTGAGTTGGTATTGGCGCGCGCCCGCGCCGAGCCTGTCAGACAACACACTTTGGTGCAGCCACGCCAGGTTTGCCCTGAAATGAAGCCGCGTCCGGCCAGCGACGTCAGACCTACGTCCTACTGAAAAAAACAATTTACTTCCAACAGCGTTTTTCGACTTGGTGAAGCTTGCGCAAGCGCTGCGCTTGCGGGTGGGTCTGTGCGCCAAAAGAGGACGAATGTCAGCTTCGAGGCAGCACAATGAATCCAATGATCCATGCCAGTTGTACGCCGGAGGAACTATTCTTCACATATGCTTCGCAATGAGGAGTTGCGCGGTACTCTCACCGCGACATCTCCCAGGCTCGCTCTCCCGTTAGAGCCGCCTTGCGCGAGCCGCGCAATCCATATACACGTAAAAATCCATTACATGGAGGTGAGGGGCATGAGAAGTCGCTGGCGCTTGGCGTTTCCTATCGCATTGTTGACATTGATGGCCAGCAGGTCCGGTATTTGCCAGGCACCGGCAGCGGCACCGGCATTTGGTCCCGTCCCCTTTCCGGACAACACGGTGAACCTCGATCCGGGTGTCGCTATTGCGGGAAAGAGCCCCTTCTACCCCTCCCGCGCGAGCACTGACGGCCAGGCTGTCAAGCCCAGCGACTTCGATTCGATCCAGCTGTGCAGCGGCTGCCATGGGGAGATCTTCACGCAGTGGAATGGCTCCATGCATTCACGGTCGTGGACCGACCCTGTGTATCGAGCGGCCTTGAACGTCATGAGTCAGTACAGCCATGGCAAGATCGATAACTTCTGCATGGGTTGCCACACTCCGGCTGGAGTCGTGATGCGCGAGGCAACACCGGCCGGGAAAAACATGAGCGAGGCCGGCATGCAGGGGGTGCATTGCGAAATCTGCCACAACCTCTCGAAAATGAGCGGTGTCGGCAACGGCGCGTATGTTCTGACGCCAAAGATGCATGGTCGCCCGTTGAAGTTCGGGCCTTACAAGGATGCAGTATCGCCGTATCACGACACGGCGTACTCACAGCTACACACGCAATCGGAGTTCTGCGCCGATTGTCACGACGTGACTCACCCATTCGACCGTGTGCCGATAGAGCGAACGTATACCGAGTGGCGCGATAGCGCGTATGCGGGCGAGGGCGTCCAGTGCCAGGATTGCCATATGAAGCCGGTCAAGGGCCGTGCCAGTCCGATTGGCAAGGACCGGGATCGTGTCTACACGCACTATTTTGTCGGCGGCAACGCCTTGGTGACCCAGCTTCTGGGCAGCCAGATGCATGCTGACAAAGCGGAGGAGATGCTGAAGTCCGCGGCGACTGTGCAGATCATGGCTCCAGCCGCGTTGAGCTCGGCGCATTCGAATCCGATCACTGTTCGTGTCACGAACGTCGGGGCGGGTCACAAGCTGCCTACCGGCTTTCCGGAAGGGCGCGAAATGTGGCTCGACTTCAAGGTCCTCGATGCCCATAACAAAGAGGTCTACCATCTCGGCGCACTCAAGGAGGGGCGGACCGAGCCCGGCACCAAGACCTTCAAGGTGACTCTGGGTGATAAGAACGGCAACGTCGTGGATCTGAACGTCCTCGAGGCGGATCGGATTTTGAGTGACACGCGCATCAATCCTCACGGATATGGTGACGTCACCTATACGTTGGATCTGCCGAAGGGCGTTGCGGGCCCGCTCAAGTTGGTTGCTGACTTGAAGTATTGGGGATTCTCGCAGTACCTGCTCGACCATCTGTTGGGTAAGGATGCGCCGAAAGCACATGTGACACTCATGGCGACGGCGACCACCACAGTGAAGCTGGAATCGCACGTGGCGAAGGCGAAGCAAGTGAATCTGGCCTCCCGCTGATCGCGTCTTGGCTTCCGCGGCACGGGCGTGCCGCGGAAGCGCGCTCCCTCGATCTCGCCTGTGGCGCCCTGATATGGGTTCGCCGACCACTCTTCAGGCCTGACCTCGAACCCGCCGAGGCTCGCAGGCGAGCCGTCATCCAGATGATCCTAAGAAGGCAACGCCGCGCGCCCCGAGAGGGAGCACGGTATTCGCCTCTCCGTACCCAGTAATACGCAACCGAGCGGTAGTACAGCGCTCGCCCCCCGGCGATGATGTCAGCCTCCTGCTCCTGAATGCGGACAGGCACCTCGGCGTGCCGCCGGCAGCCCAAGGGCGCAGCCGCGATGACTCTCGGCGTCATCGTCGTTTAGAATTGTAAAATGGCTCCTTCCCACAAGTTGTCATACCTCTGGGTCATGTAGCTCGACGCATGCGCAACAGTAGACCGTTGGCCAAAAAGGTCTCCGGTAGCAGGCAGCATCAGCTGCGCACTCGCTTTCTGCTTGCGCTGCGTGAGCTAGACGACGCCTGGGTGTCAGCTTTCCACAAAACTGGCCTCGGCGACGTTTATTTCTCGCGACTGTTCACCGAACTGTGGTTGCGCGGCGAGGCGGCCGTGGCAAAAACTGATGCTTATGACTTCGTCCAGGGCGTCGGCCGTCAGACTGCGATGAAGTATGTGCGGCGAGCGATCTCCGAGGGGTATCTCGTCGAGATCGACAATCCCGCGGATGGCCGCTCCCGCCTCATTTGTATGTCGCCGCTGTTGCGCGAGCAATTCAACTGCGTCATCGATCGAGCGATCGAGGCGTTCGCGTCCGTGTTTGTGCCTGACCAGGACGTTGGAGGAGGGTCCTAGGCTCCCAGGCTCCCAGGCAGATGGAGAGAGCGCCTGTTCGGCTACTTCGGTCCCAGCGCCAGATCGAGCTCGATCTGGCGCACGAGCGGTACCATGGCCGAGTGTATGAAGAAATGGTCACCCTCGAACGTCCGGGAGTCAAAGGGCCCCCGCGTAACCTTTTTCCAGGAGGAAATCGCGTCCGCGCTCACCTCTTCGTCACCGATCCCTGCATAGGCGCTCACCGGGCAGGTCAGCAGAGGGAAGCTGCGGTGCTGATAGGTCTCGTTGAGGCGAAAATCTGCGCGCAGGAGCGGCAATGCAAGCTGCATCAACTCGGCATCGGCTAGGATCTCGGGCGGGGTCCCGTTGAGACGACGCAGCTCCGCGATGAACTCCTCGTCGGGGAGGTTGTGTACGATTTTGGAGGAGTTGTCGCAACCCGGAGCGTCATGGCCGGACACGAACAGCCTGCGCGGCTGGAGACCAACACTCGTGTACAGGCGCCGCGCGAGCTCGTATCCGATCAGTGCTCCCAGGCTGTGTCCAAAGATGGCAAAAGGCTTGTTGAGGTCAGGCAGCAGAGCGGATGCGAGCGCATCCACGAGGGGGTCGATCGCAGTGAAGAATTCTTCGTCACGGCGGCTTCCGTGGCCAGGCAATTCGACCGCCATCAGCTCTATGCGCGGCGTCAGCACGCCAACCCACTCCCGGAAGATGGCGGCGGAGCCACCGGCATAGGGAAAGCAGAAGAGGCGCAACTGCGCATCCATCCGTCTCGGAATCCGCACGTACCACGACTTCATCGACATCGGTGATCCATGATCGCTTGCCCGAAGCCCTATTTTGTCATCCGGGGCGCGGTCTTGTACGGCGGGAATAAAGCGGCTAGACCGTAAGTCTTATATTCAGGAGAGCGTACTTGGGACCCAGGCCGATATCGCCTCATATATCTCGTAGGTTCAAGGGGAACGACGATGTCCGATCGCGCGACTGGTCCGAGCAAGGCCCGCTGTTGCCCAAACGCGCCGATCCGCAAGATTCCGCGCACGGTTCATGAACGCGCCGGAGCCGTCGCACGCGCACTTGCTACGATGCCTGCTCACAACCAGTCGCGCAAGGATCGAAAGAGAGTTGAAATGCTCTTCGCGCATCTGACGCGAATGATGAAGTTGGGTTTATTTCGTCGGCCTGCGCTCAGCGCTGCCGGTTGCGAGTTTTTGCTCGCGGTTGCGGCACCATTGGACGCTCGAGATGTGGCCAAGAGGCCGTGCGCGGCCGCGCCAGTGCTGAGTGTTGGAATAAAGGCGCCTCGCGATTGCCCTCGAGCTGGAAAGAAGAATCCAGCAACTCCCGCGAGCGCTGGTGGAGCGTCGCGGAGTCGTTCCGGCCGCCCCCGTGGTCGAGGCTGAAGAGCCTCAGGTTGATCGCCTTCGCCGGCCGGGACCGGCTCCTTACGCCCGCTCGTCAGGGCACGGCTGACATTCAGGATCTGCATGCCTCGTCGGCGCGGTTGCCGAGCTCTCCCGTGCTTCGTCCATTCGACATATCACTTTTGGCGGCCATTCATGCGACAAAACGTTTCATATGTGGCGGTATATGGGAGTTACCTCACATCCTGTACTGTTGACCGAATGCGGAGACGCTCAGAGACTGGCACGCAGTGACAAGGGCGAGCCCGTCGAAAGACGGGGGCGCGGATTGCCAGCTCCGGGGAGCGATATGACGACGACACACGATGCCGGCGTGCCGGGATCTGCAGATGCAGAGCAGGCAACGCAAACGGGCACAGGGCCGTTCATGCTCACACTGTGCCGGCTGGCCGCCCCGGTTTCCATACGTCCGCCCCAGGCTCCGCCACTGAAGGCATTCAAGTTCTTCACCAGTCGTGTGCGCCAGTCCGACGGCAGTGAGCGCCTGTATCTTCACATGGGCTATTTCGCGACCATGGCAGACGCCCAGAAGTGGGCCCAGCTCGTGCGGGGTAGCTATCCGGGCGCCATTGCGACACCCGTGCCTGCCGCGGTCCTGAAGCAACCCAGTTCCGGCATTCCTACCCTGGTACCTGTTGAGACCCCACGCAGGGCTCCTGCGGCGGCCTCGCAGCATCGCGCGTCGAGCGAGGGCCAATTCCTTGCCCGCGCGGAGTCAGCACGCGGCCGGGCAGGTGAGCCTCGGTTGGATGTGAAAGACCTGTCAGATCCGTTTCAGCGACGAATCGACCAGGCGCTCGCCTCAGACCAGGTCGAATCGACATCTACTCCCGCGAGAGTTGAAGCGGCGCGATACCCTGGCGCGCAGGGCGCCAAGACCTCCGCATCCCCCACACCTTCCGGGCGAATTGCCTCGTCAGCGACCAGGAGCGACCGGGCTTCCGGTGAGTTGCCACGGCAAACCGAGACTTTCGAGCAAACACACGATCTGCTGCCCTCCAGCGAAATATGGACTTAGGGTCATCGATCAGTGGGCAGATAGTGTGCGTCGAGCTCCAACGTGGTGCTCGATAGACGCAAGTCAACGCCGCTGAGATGGATGTAAGCAGGATCATCGGTCCTGTCGATGACGTGTTTTTGCAATACAGTCGAGCAGCTGCCGTTCCGTGCAGCTACCACTTCAATCGAAATGTGCTACTAGACTGGCGGCAAGCCTAGCCTTGGCCGTAAGCAGACACGTCCAGAGTGTTAGGACAGATCTCACAAGGAGACCAAGCTACATGAGTCATTCACGCTTGCGATGTATGTCCTTTCTCGCAGTACTACTAACTTTCTTTGCCCTGTCGCTACAGGCCCAGGAGAAGTGCTCGAACAAGAGTCTGCAAGGCGCTTTTGGATTTGGCGACTCTGGAACAGACCTCAATCTGAATGTCCCGGTGGGAATGAGTGGAAGAATCAGTGCCGACGGCGACGGCCATCTGGCAGGCACCGTGTTACGTAGCATAGGGGGTAACGTTACTGACAATTCCTTCTCTGGCTCTTATCAAGTCGCGCCAGACTGTACCGCGACAGCGATGCTGACATTGGCCGACCAATCGACCATGAGCCTTCGTCTCGTGCTTCTGAGCGGTGGGAATGAGTTTTTTGTTTTACATACAGATCAAGGGGTCATAGAAGTAGGGAGTGCCGTGAAACAGTTCAGGTCCTCCCATGACGAGGTCTCCTGCAACGACTCGATGCTCAGGGATCCCATTGGCTTTGGCGATAGTGGCACCAACCTAAACCTGGGGGGCATGATTTCCATGAGTGGAATCTTCGTCCCGGATGGCAAGGGAAAGTTCCAGGGCTCTGCGTTGCAAAGCGTCACCGGCATTCTCTTTGAGCGTCAGTATGATGGCACTTATTCGATAGATGCCGATTGCACGGGATCCGCTGTCTTCAACTTGCTACCCGACAACATCAAGTTTGATCTTCGCTTCGTGCTGGTCGACGATGGAAATCAACTTTTCATCATGGGCGCAGATCCGGGTGTGGTCCAGGTAGGCACTGCCAAGAAGGTCATGAGCCATACCCAAAAGAGCCACTGAACGCGATTCCCTGCCTTGGACCCGTGAAGACTGGCGCCTTTCGCGGCGCCAGTCTTCTGACTCATCATCGATGAGTAGCGGGTCGCAGTCCTAGTGATCCTCTGGCTCCCCGTAGATGATCCCTCGTCCGTTGGTACCGATATACACCCGGCCGTACACGCGAGGATCGCCAGTGATGGCTGCGTTGGTTACTCCGTACTGGTGGCGGTCGTCGTTGATGCGTACCCAGTTGCGTCCCGCGTCATCTGACCGGAAGATGCCCCTCGTCCCGGCGATCTTTGCGCTCGTGTAGAGAGCCTGGGGATGATCCTTCGCCTTAGGCTTGCCGAAACCGATGGTGTAGGATTCTTGCACCTTGGCGAGGTGTATGAAGCCGTTGCCGGCATCCACGGAGTGCCACAAGCCGGCTGCTCCGGCGGCCAGCCAGATCTCACCAGCGCGGCCGGGCACTGCCTTGATCTTTGCATCGCCGGCCGGGAGACCTGAGGCCGCCGTCGGGGTGAACGTTGCCCCGCCATCCACGCTCACGTAAAACACCCCTCCTGCGAGCGCGTAGTATTTCCCCGCAACCGCTCGATCAGAAGCAATGCGTGCTCCCGCCGGAACACCAGCCGACGAGGTCCATGTCTGTCCCCTGTCGAGGGAGTAGTAGACGCCGGTGTTGGCAGGGCTCCAGACCATGCTCATGCCGTCGGCCGAGAGCGCGATCGTTCCGGAGTTGCCCACACCCCCAGCGGGCGTTCCAGGCGTCCAGGTCGCCCCGCCGTCCGAGGACACTCCGATGTTGGCCTCACCCGAGCCGACACGGGCAATCACGCTCGGTGCGAGTTGCGCAAAATCCAAGCTGGTCGCAGTGGACATGGTCGGGTTGTCATACATCCTGGTGGGGACGACACTCAGGTCGTCGTGCCGGAACCCGCCGAGGTCGCCCAGCGCACTCAACAGGGGGGCGCCCTGCGGAGGGCTGATCAGGTCCTGAACCGCCGTTTCCTCCAGTCCTTGCGCTTTGACGCTGATGCTGATCGGCGCGCCGGAATCCCACTGGGTCAGGTTGTCGCTGCCGTAGATCGTGGCACCCGTGCCATAGAGCAAGTGATCGGAATTGAAGGGGTCGATCTTCAGATCTCCAATCGCCCAACCCAGTTTCGGGCTGACCACGGGAAGGACCGTGCTGTTGTTGAAGGTCAGCCAGGGTGCTGCGCTGATGTCCTGGGTGTAATGCAGGATACGCGTCGGCCAGGGACCCCATTCCCAGATGGGTTTCCAAGAGCTACCCGCATCCGTGCTGCGCCAGATCGTTGCATCCGGCCACCATTGGTTCAACGCTGACACCACCACCGTGTTCGGGTTGTGCGCGTCGACGGAGATGCCGCCATAGCCGAAATCGACGTTGGTGCTGCTCGAGGGGTCCGGACTGATCTTTGTCCAGGCGCCCGTCCCTGTATCGTACTTCCACACGTCGCCCAGGGTTCCATCGAACGGCCCGGCATTGTTGTTGTAGGTGACGTAGAGGATGCCGGTCGAGGCCAACACCGCGTGATGCGGCATGAATGCCGGCGATGTTGGCTGGCCGGGTAGAGCCGCCCAGGTTTGTCCGCCATCCTGGCTGCGATAGATGCTGGTGCCGAGGTCTGCGACACCTGCGTAGATGGTCTGTGTGGGCTGTCCCGCTCGTCCGGCCCGTTTGTCGAACAGGACCCAGATGACTCCGATCGGGTCGCTGTTGTAGCCGCTCTGGTCGCTCGGGTCGGGCGCGTAGGAGCCTGTGGCCGGAAATGTGGTGACCCGGCTCCAGGTTTTTCCGGAGTCGGCGCTACGCCACAGCCCATTGCCGCTGCGTGTACCGAGAAACAGGATGTGATGATCGTTGGGATCGATCACCAGACGCTCGCCGAGGTTGCGGCCCGGCATGTTGCCGCCGGATTTGAAGGGCAGCGGGACGCGGTCCCAGGTCCGCCCGCGATCATCGGAGCGCAGAATGGCTCCATTGTTCGGATCGAAACTGTTGGTGTACGTTCCGGCGAGCACATACACCTTGTTCGGATCGACCGGATCGGTAGCAATGCTGTCGACGCCGGTCAGGCCCCAGTCATCCCAACTGACCCAGTCCAGTAGCGGTATCCAGCGATCAGCCGCCGCATCCCAGCGGTACGCGCCACCGATATCCGTACGGGCGTAGACGAGCCCGGGCTCGGACTCGTTGAAGACGATGGCCGGCACATAGCCGCCGCCGACGATCCGCACATTGCGCCACCGATATGAGCCGTCCGCATCATCCGCCAACGCCCGATGCGGCGCGGCCAGCACGATTGTGCTGATCGCACACATCACTACGAGGCAAATCCAGTTGATCCGAGCTCCACTGGCCGAGCCGGACGTGGTCGTGTTCCTCATGTCCCCTCCCTGTACGCGACCTTCTGTTCGAAATGTCGTGACGTTCCCTGCCGCCGCTCCCCGGTTGCTCCACGAGAGAGTGTCAGGATACGAACCTACGCTCGGTTCGTACCGTGCGTCAATAGAAAATACTCGGTCGCGCAGTGTTGGAGAATCCTGGGCGTGGCGGTTGAGTGCTCCAAGGAGAACATGTTGGAAGCGATGCCGGCGCCGCGTGGAGATGACTTGTTCAGCACGCCTGGAGAGCAGATCCTTGCGCAACAACAGGCATCCCATATAGAGTTTCTGCGCATAGGCTGCTGCCTGCCAGGATCGTCGCGTCCGGGATGGATCGCCGGCGTCAGATGGAGCTGCAAGCGCGCGCAAAGGGGGGCACACATCGTGAAAGCCAGCTCGAGTTGTAGGAAATCACGTCTGACTTCGTTCGCCGCGGCGGTGGCAGCGCTGGGAATCAGCGCAGCCGCGGCGGCTGCTACGACACCCACCGTGTCGGAGTTCCTGAACGCGGCGAATGCCGAGTACCTCATCGACACCGTTCCGACCGGGATGCATGCGTTCACCGATGGCGGTGTGCCCGTGACGTTTGTCGACAATGCCAACGGCGTGGTCGCGTCGGTCTTCGTAACGGCACAGGGCCAGCTCATCATCGCCTTTCAGGGAACGACGGGAGGACTGAACTTTTTCGTCGATCCGATCGCCGCGGCGTCCCAACTCATCACCGACATCGGCATTTTTCTGGATGACGCCGCCGGCGGCGTGACCCCAGCGGCCTATCGCGTCGCGTTGACATTTGCGAACACTGTGGTTGGAATCGCTCGAGCTCAGGGATTCTCGACAGACAACATCTTTGTGACTGGGCACTCCCTGGGAGGAATCGAAGCGGAGTTCGTGGCACAGCAGACCGGACTGGGCGGCGTTGGGTTCGAGCCCACCGGCCTCGCCACCCAGCCGGTGGCCGCAGCCACTGGGCTGAACTTCGTGAATATCGTGACGCAGGGTGATCCCGTCGGAAATTTCTCATCTGATATTCAGGGAGAACAGCCGTTTGCGCCGGCATTCGGGGCGCCTCACTACGGGCAGATTGTCCTTCTCGGGAGCTCCGCGGATCAGAAGGCCTTGTCGAGTGCGGTGGCGAACGCAAATGAGCCACTGTTTATCCCGATAGTTCTTCTGAATACGTTCGATCTGCTGCTCGAATTCCATCTGCCCGGCGTGCAGGCACATGACGCGGGCGTGGCGCTGAATCCGACTTCGCCGCTGATTGACGCTGTCGGCAATCTGAACGGGCCTGTGCTTGATGTGGCAAACGATACGATCCCACAGCTCATTCAACAGGCGGCGACAGCGGGCAGGCTGATTCAGCCCTGACGATCGAATTCGATCCAGGTCCGCTCGCACCCTTCGGCGCGCTGGCTTGACGAAGCCGCGGAGCCTGCGCGGGCGGCGGCCTTGCGCCGGGGTCCGGCTCCGCCGGATAATTTCGAGCTCATGGGATAATTCAGGTCTTCAGGCTCGGGTGGGCGCCTATGGCCACAAAATGTGAATGCGAAGTGCTCGTCATGGGGGGCGGACCGGCAGGCAGCACGGCGGCGACCCTGCTTGCCCGGTCGGGACGTAAGGTCATCCTGCTGGAAAAGGAACACCACCCGCGGTTCCACATCGGCGAATCTCTGCTGCCTATGAACCTGCCGGTGTTCGAGCGGCTTGGGGTGCTTGACAAGGTACGCGCCATGGGCGTGTTCAAGCCCGGGGCCGATTTCGAGGCCGACAATGAGCGTGGTTACAACTCATTCGCCTTCAGGCGCGCCATTGGAAACAGTCCTCCGCATGCGTACCAGGTATGGCGCCAGGACTTTGACAAGATGCTGTTCGACCATGCCCGCGCGAATGGCGCGGATGCGCGGGAAGGTCACGAGGTGGTCGCCGTCGAGCAAGTCGATTCTCGCTGCAGTCACGTGGACGTCCGCACGGATGACGGTGAGAGCTACCGAATTACGACTCGATATGTGATCGACGCGACGGGCCGCGATACGTTTCTGTCGTCGAAGAAGCGGCTGCGCCGTAAGAACATGGAGCATCAGAGCGCCGCGATTTTTGGCCACTTCCGGGGGGCGGAGTGCCGTCCCGGCGACGATGCCGGCAACATCAGCATCTATCGATTCGATCACGGCTGGATATGGATGATTCCGCTGCCGGACGGAGTGATGAGCATCGGCGCGGTGTGCCGCCCCGCTTATCTGAAGCAGCGGAAAGGAAAGACGGTCGATTTTCTGTTGGATACCCTGAAACTGAACGAGGGTGTGAGGAAGCGCATCGAGCATGCCGAGTTGATCGGCGACGAGGTACGCGTCACCGGAAATTATTCGTACGATTCTGCCCGGATGGGCGGTCCCGGTTGGGTGATGGTTGGCGATGCGTTCGCGTTTCTGGATCCCGTGTTTTCTTCGGGCGTCTATCTCGCGATGAGCGGCGCTGAGCAGGCTGCGAATATGGTCGATACCGCCCTGCGTGAGCCACGACTCGAGCTCAGCCTGTTGCGCAAGCTGGAAAAGCGTCAACGGGCCGGCATGGCCCGTTTCGCTTTCTTCATCTATCGGTTCAACGGCCCGATCATGGGCAGCCTTTTTCGCAAGCCCCGCAACCTCTGGCAGATGGAGCAGGGCGTGATTTCGATGTTGGCCGGCGATTTGTTCGATTCGCCGAAGGTCGTGCGCCGTCTCCGGGCATTCAAGGTCGTCTACGCCCTGACAGCATTGCGCCACTTCGTGGGGTGGCTCGCAGAGTATCGCTATCGCATGGAACAGGCTCGGCTGCAATTTACCGGCGGGACCACTCCGGTCGATCGCCAGTAGAGCCGGGTTACGGTGGTGTCAGGGTTATGGCAAAAAAAATCATTGCGTTCTTCCTGCTTGCTCTGACGTCATGTGGCGCTTTGGCGCCGCTCTCGGCTGCGGCTGACGGGCCTTCCGCGGCATCCTCGATTCCCACCTATACCTATCAGGTAGTGCATGTCTATCCGCACGATCCGGACGCGTTCATCCAGGGGTTGTTCTACCTGAATGGATTTCTATACGAGAGTACTGGCCTCAACGGCCAGTCATCCGTCCGCAAGGTACGTCTCGAGACCGGGGAAGTGGTGCGCAAGGTGGACATATCCTCGGAATATTTCGGCGAAGGCCTCACATATTGGGAAAATCAACTGATCAACCTTACCTGGACCTCGCATGTCGGGTTCGTGTTCGGATTGAATAGCTTCGAGCTGGAACGGCGCTTCAGTTACGCCGGAGAGGGTTGGGGGATCACGCGGAACGCACGAGCGCTCATCATGAGCGATGGTACCTCCGAGCTCAGGTTTCTGGACCCGCGTACGCTCGAGGAGGAGCACCGGATTCGGGTCACCGCGAACGGGGCGGACGTGGACCGGCTGAATGAGCTCGAATGGGTGAAGGGACAGATTTTCGCCAACATCTGGCAGACCGATTGGATCGCCCGCATCGATCCCACGACAGGCCACGTGGTCGGCTGGATTGACCTCACCGGCCTCCTGCCGGTGAGTGATCGGATGAGGGGTCACCCGGACGTGTTGAACGGAATCGCCTACGATGCCGCGGCGGATCGTTTGTTCGTCACAGGCAAACTGTGGCCGAAGCTCTTCGAGATCCGTCTGCACCGGAAGACGGATTCAACCGCGGGCCCGCACTGAAGTTGCTCGCGCAAAGCCGGCGCCCCGGAGGCGGGGCTCGAGGGTCGGCGAGAGATCTTCTGTGAGCTTCGGTTGTAACGGCAAGCTTACCGTTCGGCGATCTGCTTCATCTTCTTCAGAGCGGCCTCGAAGAGGTTGCGCCGCTGGGTGAGGTCGGCTTGCCTGGCTGCCTCGTCAGGCTTGTCCGAAAGATCGTAGACCAGCGTATAGATGATCTTCGAGGCGCTCTGACCGACGGGCTTTGCTTCCATGAATCCGTGGTAGAGATTGTAGAAGGCTCCTTCTTTCGCCGGCTGCACGTAGCCGTATGACAGGTCAGTTTTCCCGACCAGGACCTCGAGCACGCGCCCATTCGCGAGCGATCTCACGGTGCCGAAGCCGCCGTCACCGGAGACGATCTTGCAGTCGATATCGAACCACTTGCTGATGTCGCAATACTGGCCGACCTTGGACCAGACTTCGGCTGCCGGCTTGTTGATCTCGATTTCCATTTTGATGGTTCTGTAGTCCGGGGCCGCCGACGCCGTGGCCGCGAAAGCGAGCAGTGCAATGGTCATGAGATGTCGCAAGGAAAGTCCCCCCATTTACTGTTTGGCCGCAATGATCATATCGAGAAGAGCAGGATGGTCCGGATCCCGTTCCAGGTGCGGGTAACGAAGGCCGCCATGGTAGTCGATCCGCACGGTGCGGAATCGGTCGCCCTCGCGCACGAGCAAGCTCATCGCGGTGGTGGAATGCTGATCCTCCTTGATCACCTCTTTGAGGCGGTCCGGATCGAAGGCTATTTCGTTGACAGCAATGATCTGAGCTCCTGGCGACAACCCGGCCTTGAAGGCCGGACTGTTCCAGAGCACCTCTTTGATCTTCCCATCCTTCTCGACAGTCAACCCGATCGAGTAGGTGAGGGCGCACGCTTTGGCCCGCTCTTCCGCGAGCTTGTAGAAGTCGCTCGGAGTATCCGTGAACGCCAGGCGATAGCCGCCACGAGTGATCCCATCCAGGGGGGCGCCCGCGTTTACCGCATCGAGCCTGTGACGCAGGAAAGTCGTCCAATCATACGGCTGCACTCGGTTCAACGCGGCTACTACATCCGTGAACGCGTACGTCAACTCTCCGTAGGCGCCGTCATCCATGCCGAAGAACTGCCGGGCGAAATCATCGAGTGAGTGTTGGCCGTGAGACTGCTCGCGAATCAAGGTGTCCGCATCCAGCCAGATCAGGTACCCGACATTATAGTAGTCGACGGAACGTTGCCAGCTCCCCCAGGCAAGCGGCGCATTGTATTGGATGATCGGCTGGTCGGTCGTGTCCTGCAAAGGCCGCCAGGCCTGGCCGGGCTCGGTTTGATACTTCGCCGCGACCATTGCGAGATTATCGAGCGCCTGCTGCTTCGTCCACAGACCGGCTCTGGCGGTCAGCACGTTGCCCCAGTATTCCGTCTGACCCTCATATACCCAGAGCAGGCTATTGCGCATGGGCACGTTGTAGTTGGCCGTCCACAGGTCCGCTGGGCGGCGAAACTTGCCATTCCAGGAATGGACAAACTCGTGCGGCAGCAGCGAGCGCACGCTGGCTGACTTATCCCACTCGGTGAAGTAGTTGGCAAATACGCCGTCGAAGCTGGATCGATGATGCTCCACGCCGGCCGGCGGCAACGTGTCGCTTACAGTCACCAGGAAATCGTAATGATCGTAGTGTCGCGAGCCGAAGAGCTCGTAAGCCTGCTGAATGAGCGCGCGATGCGCGGCTTGCTGGACTGGAGTGGCGGCGATGAGCTCGGGCCGGTCTCCGAACAGATCGAGGTACACCGGAGCCTTCGCTCCGGGGTCCAGGTCGACGCGCGCAAAATAAGCTCCGGCGTACACCGGGGAGTCCACGAGCGTCTCGAGTGTCGTCGAGCGGAAGCGCGCGGCATCTTCCTTCTCTGCAACATGCTCCAGTGCCGAAGCCAGCTGCCAGCCGTCCGGCACCTTCAGGCGCGCTTCGATCGGAATCCGTCGTGCGTAGTAGCCCGCGGGATAAAGCAACACCGCGTCCCAGTCGAGCGTCAGGATGTTGGTCGTCGTTTCCCGCCGGCCGAAGTCGCCCGATGGCGGCGCCAGGTACTGGAAGTCCACTTCCACCGAAGTGGCTTTCGGCGGCAACGGGACATGGAACGCATATATGTTGACCGGGTCTCGCGACCAGGCCACCGGGACGCCGCCTGCGTTGATGACCAGTCCGGCCACGCGGGTGATGCGACTGCGGGCACTCGGCGCATGATTTCCGGGGCGCCACTCGGGATATAACAACGTGAGATGGGCGCCCCTGGGCACGGGGATCGTCTCGTGCACCGTGAAGATGCCTTGAGTAATATTCGATGCATCCACCGCGAGCGAGATCGTGCCCGGATACGGCTGGTCCCGGGGCGGCGGTATTGGTGCTGTTGGAGCGGCGGGTTGCGGAAGCGCACCGTAGACGGTGCTGATCAAAGCGGCATACATCAACAGACCCGCGATCGCGCGCACTGGACGCTCCCTTGGCTATGCGCGCCGACTCCCGGTCGCGTTGGCTTGATCTTACCCGTTCGCCACGGGGTCAGGTCAACGACGCGAGCGGCGCCCATGACAGGTTGGCATCGGACGACCCGAGCGCCGGGCATGTGCCGGCTTTTGACATTGGTCAGAAGATCGTTTGGGATACAGTGCGCCTGGCGCTCAATTGCCGGCCGCATCCGCATCTGCCCGTAATTTGCCCTGAAATCCTGGAGTAGAAATGACCGATTCTTCTGAGTACGTGCCCCCGAAGGTGTGGACGTGGAACAAGCCAAGCGGCGGCACATTCGCGAACATCAATCGCCCGATCGCGGGGCCCACACATGAAAAAGCGTTGCCGGTGGGCCGTCATCCGCTGCAGCTCTATTCCCTAGGAACGCCAAATGGCGTGAAAGTCACGGTGATGCTCGAGGAGTTGCTCGCCATGGGCCATGAGGGCGCGGAGTACGACGCCTGGCTGATCAAGATCAGTGAAGGCGATCAATTCAGCACAGGTTTCGTGGAGGTGAACCCCAACTCCAAGATCCCGGCGCTGGTCGATCGCAGCGGGCCAACGCCCATCCGGGTGTTCGAGTCGGGCTCGATCCTGTTATACCTTGCCGAAAAGTTCGGGGCCTTGTTGCCGTCCGAAAGAG
>CAZBTV010000123.1:0-21788 GCA_964494895.1 uncultured Steroidobacteraceae bacterium
CTGGACTTTCACTGTTGGATTGGCCACGAGGTTCAAGTACCAGGCGGGATGCTCGGGCGCGCCGCCCTTCGAGGCGACTACCACGTAGTCCTCGCCGGAGCGTCCGAAGATCAACGGTAAGGTAAGCTCGCGGCCGCTCTTGCGTCCGGTCGTGGTCAGCAGCAGCGTCGGGACCAATCCCGTGCCACCGCCGAGGCTCGCGTCCCATAAATAGCCGTCTTCGCCGTTCGTTGCGAGATAACGATTGATATGATTCTTGATCCAGTCAGGAAGCTCTTTCGATCCACTTGGCTCGGCCATGACTTTCACTCCTCCAACTTTGTCCAACTTTGGGTATCGCCCGCGAAACCGCCGGGCAGGTACGATATGCAGCGCCAGGGTACGCGGCTATGCGCTCAATGTATCGATGATGCGTAGCACCTCACGAGCGAGCTGCACTCGGTCCTCGACGCTGTTCATCAGCGTCTGCGCGGCAAAGAATTGGATCCCGGGCACGGGCTCCGCAAGTCCATCCGACTCATCGACAACGAAGGCGTCGATCATGCCGACGTAGCGCCGCGCGACAGCCGCGCCACTCACCTCCAATCCCAACTCCGACAGCATCTTGCCAGCAGGCCCCTTGACGGCATGGCCACCAATGATGGGTGTCACCGCTATCACGGGCGCCTCGGCGCGTTGGATCGCGGCACGAATGCCCGATACAGACAGGATTGGCTCGATACTGACAAACGGATTCGAGGGGCAGATGATGATGGCGCGCAGATCGGATCGCTCCAGAGCCGCCAACACGTCCGGCTGCGCCCGAGCCGTATCAACGCCGGCAAACATGAAATCCCTTACGCGGGGCTTGCACTGCCGACGGACGAAATATTCCTGGAAATCGAGCCACCCCTCATCCGTAAGCACCCGGGTGCGAACCGGGTCGTCGCTCATCGGCAGCACGCTTGCGGCGATTCCAAGAGCCGCGCACAAATGGGCCGTGACAGCGCTCAAGGCCGCTCCCTGTGCGAGCCGCCAACTTCGCTCCACGTGCGTCGCCAGGTCGCCGTCACCGAGCCGGAACCAGCTTTCGCCTCCAAGGCCCTCGAGCGCGCGCATGAAAGTCCAGGTCTCGTCGCGACGCCCCCATCCCCTTACGGGGTCCGACACGCCTGCCAGGGCGTACATCACGGAGTCGAGGTCCGGCGAGATATGGAACCCCAGATGTTGGAAATCGTCGCCTGTATTCACGACTATCGTCAGGTCCTGTGGACGTAATGCAAGCGTCAGGCCGTGCGCAAGCTTCGCCCCACCAACGCCCCCGCACAGCGCTACGACGGAGCCACTCATCGGAACAGATCCTGGTGTGCGGGTCGTTGCAGAGCGGCGGCGGGCTGATGCGGATTCTGGGTCCCCAACCCCCTGATCAGGATGACGGGTCTCGATTCGCTCGCTTGTCCCATGAGGATCGATGCCGCGGCGGCAAGCTCGTCCGCGTGCGCGACAACCGTCGTTCGCAATGAACGGCCAAACAGGTCTGGTTTGCCGCGCAGGTCCAGGGTTGAGGCCACCCCTGCACAACCGATTGCAACTCCTACGGTGCCAACGCGCCAAGGGCGTCCAAAACTATCACTGATGATGATCCCCGGCTCGCAACCAGTCAGCTCACCGAGCCGCACACGCAAGCGAGCTGCGCTGGCGTCGGGATCTTGCGGCAACAGCAACGCGAACTCGCCCGCGGCTGGGTCCCCCACGTTCGACTGGTCGATTCCAGCGTTGGCCATGACGAGCCCGAGGCGGTGCTCGACGATCAAAACGTCCGGGGCCGCTCTGACCACCCTTCGTGATTCGCTGAGTACCAACTCCACCAGCCGGGGATCCTTGCGCACGGTCCGTGCGAGCTCGAGCGCTTGCTCCCCTGGAAGCACTGTCGCGAGGTCGATGCGACGACCCTCTGCCTTGGAGACTACCTTCTGCGCAAAGACCAACACGTCGTCGGACTGCAGGCGCAGTTCGCCTCGTTGCAACGCTGTCGTCGTCAGTCTGGCCAGATCATCCCCCGCAGCAACCTGGGGGAAGTCGGGGAGCGCAACCAGGCGCAGCTCTCTCAGGGAGCTCATTGGCGGGCGAAGACCCCCAGCTTGCGTCATGTCGCGCGCAACCGCGGCAGTATCTGCTCGGCGTACAAACGCAGAAAGCGTGCCTGGTCGTGACCCGGAGCATGAAACACGAGGTGGCGGAAGCCCATTGCGATATACCAGCGGATTCTTTCCACGTGCTCTTGCGGATCCGTCGAGACGATCCAACGCGTCGCCGTGCGCTCCACGGGGAGCTGGTCGGCAAGCCGCTCCATCTCCATGGGATCGTGCACCGAGCGCTTCTCCTCTTCCGAGAGGGCAAGTGCCCCCCAATTGCGGGTATCGTCCAGCGCCCGCTGCCAGTCGGTATCGAAAGAGACCTTCACCTCGATCATCATGTCCAGATCCTCTGGCCTGCGGCCGGAGGCGCGCACGCCTGCAGCGACGTTGGGCAGCAGAGTCTGCTCGTAGAGCTCCCGCTCCTTGCCGCTCGTGCAGATGAACCCGTCGGCAAATTGTCCCGCATACCTGGCCATCACCGGGCCGGCACCGGCCACATAGATGGGTGGCGTCATCGGAGGCTTGTCATAGATAGTTGCATTCTCGGTTCGATAGTACTGGCCGCGGAAGCTCACGCGCTCCTCCCGCCAGAGTTGGCGTATGAGCGTCACCGCCTCCTTGAGACGGGCCGTGCGCTCCTTCGGCTCGGGCCATTCGATCCCCAGTGCCGGAACCTCGTTGAGCGACTCGCCAGTCCCCACGCCAAGAATGATACGGCCCGGAAACATCGCGCCGAGCGTGCCGAAGGCCTGCGCTACGATGGATGGATGATAGCGGAAGGTCGGGCTCAACACGCTCGTACCCATGAGGATCCGCGACGTGCGCGCGCCGAGTGCCCCTAACCATGACATGGCAAAGGGCGCATGGCCACCCGTATGGCGCCAGCCTTGAAAATGATCGCTGACAAAGACGGAGTCGAAGCCGCTTTGCTCTGCGAGCACCGCGAACTCGAGCAATTGAGTCGGGCCGAATTGTTCCGCGGAGGCCTTGTAGCCCAGTCGTAACATCGTAGGAGTCCCCTCGCGTCAGCCGGTAGCCGCCAGCGCAGCCTCTTCGGCTGCTGGCCGCAATTGAGTCGGGCCGCGTGACGGCGCCTCCGCCGGGACGCCATACAACGTAGTACGTTGCCGTGTTGGACGGCCGATGCGTGCCGCCAATGCCTGCAGCTTGGAGGCGTCGAGCTCCTGTCCGTTGACTCCGCCCGCGGCTCTGGTGATCGACTCGTTCATCAACGTCCCACCGAGGTCGTTGGCACCCGCGTCCAGGCATACGGCCGCGCCATGCGCGCCCATCTTCACCCACGATACCTGAATGTTCCTGATCACCGGATGCAACACCAGCCTGGGTACCGCATGCATCAGCACCGCTTCCCGGAAAGTAGGGCCAGAGCGTGTACGCCCTTTCCGCCATAGAGGCGCTTCCATGTGAACGTAGCCCAGCGGCACGAACTCCGTAATCCCTCCAGTGTGTACTTGCAGCGCACGCAAACGATGTAGATGGCGCGCCCAGTGGATCGGCTGCTCGACATGACCAAACATGATGGTGGAGGTGGTGCGCAAGCCTGCGGCGTGTGCTGTTCCGACCACTTCCAGCCATTCGCCGGTATCCAGCTTGTCAGGACAGATGACGGCGCGAATTTCGTCATCGAGGATTTCCGCCGCCGTACCCGGCAAGGTGCCAAGTCCGGCTTCGCGAAGCCGTTCCAGATAGCTTGCCAGTGAAAGACCGAGCGTGCTCGCGCCATGCTTGATTTCCAGTGGCGAAAAAGCATGCACATGCATCCATGGTACGGCTTCTTTTACGGTTCGAACGATGCTCAGATAGGTCTCGCCGGTGAAACTCGGATGGATGCCCCCCTGCAGGCAAACCTCTGTCGCCCCCGCGGCGGCGGCTTCGGCCGTGCGCCGCGCGACTTCCTCCAACGGAATGTTGTAGGCAGGACCACGCAGGCTCGTGGAGCCGCGCCCCTTGGAAAACGCGCAAAAACCGCAGTGATAGAGGCATATGTTGGTATAGTTGATGTTGCGATTGACCACGTAGGTCACGGTGTCGCCGACCGATTCCTGGCGGAGATCGTTGGCTGCAGCGATGACCTCGTCCAGGTCCGGGCCCTCCGCGCCAAACAGGCGCGCAATATGGTCTTCGCTGAGCGAGTGGCCGGCGCGCGCCGCTGTTATGATCGGCCTTATCCCAAAAAGAGCGCGCCTGGGCGGCACGGCTCGTTCCTGGGAGCACTCCACCTCACTCCCGCGCTCGATGCTCGACCAGCGGGCTGCGACCGGCGGCAACTCAGCGTTCGAGCCCGCGTACCATCGGTCCATTCGCGCCAACCCCCGGCTGTCGGTAAGGCGTCGCACGCGAGGTGTGATCGCGGAATCGGTCCACAGATCTGGCTGCCGTGCATAGGCGGGCGCTAACGCGAGGCGCTCGACCAGAGTTCTCCCGGCGTCTTCGGTGTCGCGCGCGAGCTTTTGCAGATGGGGCCAGGGCGCCTCGGGATTCACATGATCGGGGGTTACGGGCGATACCCCGCCCCAGTCGTTGATACCCGCCCGCACGAGAGACTCCAACCCCTCGGGTTGCAGATTGGGTGGAGCCTGGATCGACATGCTTGGGCCGAACAGCAGGCGTGTGACGGCGATGGTCCAGAGCTGCTCTTCCAGTGAGGGCTCCGGAGCGCCGGCCATCCGGGTGCCAGGTTTGGCGCGGAAATTCTGGATAATGATCTCTTGCAAATGGCCGTGGGCATCCTGGATGTCACGCAACGCCAGCAGCGACTCAATGCGCTCCTGGCGTGTCTCACCGATCCCGATCAACAAGCCGGTGGTCATTGGAACTCGTAACGAGCCGGCCGCGTGCAGTGTGGAAAGCCGCTTCCGCGGCAACTTGTCCGGCGAGCCGAAGTGCGGCCCGCCGCGCTCGCATAGCCGGTCCGAAACACTCTCGAGCATCAAACCCATCGAAACACTCACGGGCCGCAGCCGCTCGAAATCAGCAGCCTCCATGACGCCCGGATTCAGATGTGGCAACAGCCCCGTGTCTTCCAACACGAGCGCGCTCATGCGCCGCAGGTAATCCAGGGTGCTGGCTGCACCCAGCTCTTCCAATGCCGTGCGGGCCGCCGAGTACCGCTCTTCGGGCTTATCGCCAAGAGTAAACAACGCCTCTTTGCAATCGGCGGCCTTGCCAGCGCGCGCAATCGCAAGCACTTCATCGGATGTCAGGTATGCACTCCGGAGCCTCCGCGGCGCTTTGGCAAACGTGCAGTAGTGACAGACGTCGCGACAAAGCTGTGTCAGCGGAATGAAAACTTTGCGGGAATACGTAACGGTGGTGCCAAACCCCGCCAATGTAAGAGGCTCAGCTACGGACATGAGATCCGAGAGGGAAGCTTCAGGCAGTAGCGCCAGAGCCTCGGCCGCGTCGGGCCGGTATCCCCCGGTTTCGACCGCGCGAAGCAGCGCGCTCAGGCGCGTAGACGAGTGGGCCATGGTTGTTCACCAAGAAACTCGAGGTCGACCGGGGAATCAAGGTCGAATGCAAGGCCCGGCAGACGAACGATTTGCGGCTCGAGACCCATGCGCCGTGCCTCCTGCACATGCAAGCTCCGGCTGTCCGGTCCAAACTGAAAGCGAAACGGTTGCATCGAGACGAAGCACAGTGCGTTGGTGCCCGTTCCGGACGCATCGGGAGCGATTGCGAAGCCGCTCTTGCGTCCAGCACGCACGAGAGTGTCAATGTCAGCCGCCGTGATTCTGGGCAAGTCCGCCGGAAGGACCAGAAGCTCCCGGCACCCGAGCTCGCGCAGCACGCCATGGGCCTGCTCGAGCGCGGCGTTCAAAGACGCGCCAGAGTCGGCGAGGACCGGAACCTCGGCAGGAATCTGGTCTCGTTCGGGACTGACGACGATAGTCCTATGCACGGTCTGCGCACTCGCCGTGGCAGCCAGAACCCCTGCCAACATCGATCGCACCAGCTCCAGCCGCGCGGCCGCGGAGAGCGAATCCGCGAGACGGGTTTTACAACGTGCCCGCTCCTTGATGGCAATCAAGGCACAAACGCCATGCCGCCAGTCGAAGGCTCGCGCCAGATCTCCTTGCAAGTTCAAGGTTTACCCCAGGTTCAGAAACGCTTCTAGGATCCCGGTGCAAGCAGACGGAGTACCCGCTCATCCGGGACCGGCGTGGCACCTATCGCCTGAACACAGATGTGATCGGCGCCCGCCTGCCAATGCTCATCCAGTCGCGCACGGATCGCCTTCTCATCGCCCCATGCGATCACACTATCAACCAGGCGGTCCGAGCCTCCGCCCGCGAAATCAGCGTCGCCGAAGCCAAGGCGCTTCCAGTTGTTGACGTAGTTGGGCAAGCCCAGGTAGAGGTCGAGGAACTTGCGGCCCAGCGCACGCGCCTGCGCGGGATCGCTCTCGAGGATCACTCCCTGCTCGACACACAAAAGCTTATCCTTGCCGAGGATCGAGCGCGCCTCTGCGGTGTGTTGGGGTGTAACGTTGTAGGGATGAGCCCCGTCGGCCAGCTCCGCCGCAAGCTCCAGCATTTTGGGTCCCAAGGCGGCGAGGACGGTCTTGGGGGGCACGGCGGGTGGAATTGATTGGTACGGTGCGCGGGCCATGGCCTGCAGGTACCCTCGCATGGTCGCAACAGGCTTGCCGTACTCATGTTGCCGCAGATCCTTGACGAGCGGTGCGTGTGAAACGCCCAGGCCGAGCAGGAAGCGGCCCCCGGATTGTTCATTCAGCCCTTTCTGCGCCGACGCGGCAGCCAGCGCGTCCCGGGCATAGATGTTGGCTATCCCGCTGGCTACGACCAAGCTGCCCGTGTTGGCCAGAAGCCATGCGGCCGAAGACAAAACCTCGCGCCCGAACGCCTCCGGCATCCAAAGTGCGCCATAGCCCCAGCCTTCAACCCGCTTCGCGAACGCCGCCGCCTCCGCCGCGGACAAACCATCGACTCCTGCCCAGACTCCGATCTTCTTGAGGTTCATGGCCGCTCCTTGAATCGCTTTGCTTGCGGCAGTATCGCAGCCTTCAATACCTGTGCCTTGAATTATGAGCCCTGCCGCGACCCGTTCGCTCAGTGCCAGCGGTGCGCGCGATCAATCGTGCCAGCCGTCATCGGACTCAGATCGCTCCACGGCGCGCTCTTGCGCGAAGGGGTCCGCTGTATCGGGAACCTCGACGAGCCGTCCCGTCTTTACGTCATAGATGTAGCCGTATACAGGAATCGAATCGGGCACGAGAGGATGCTCGCGAATACGGCGCACATCCTCCACGACACTTTGCTCGAGCTTGGCTATCGTGTGCCACTTGATGAAGCGGCCCCCCACTGAGCCCGGGCCGTGGCCAACATCGCGCCAGGTGCCTCCGTCCAGGGTGGCCGTCTCCAAACTCTTCTCCAGAAGGCCTGCGATCACGTCATCCGTGAACAGCTCCATTCCGCAGCCGGTATGGTGAATCACGAACCATTCACGCGTACCGAGCAATTTGTAGCTGATGACGAGCGAGCGGATCGCATCGTCCGTCGCGCGGCCGCCCGCGTTGCGGATCACGTGTGCGTCACCCTCAGTGAGGCCCGCATATTTCGCCGGATCCAGACGGGCATCCATACATGTAAGGATGGCAAACCGTCGCGCTGGAGGCAGGACAAGCCTCCCTTTGTCTCCGAATTGCCTTACATAGTCAGCATTGGCTGCAAGCACTTCCTGGCGGACCTGTGTCATGACTTTTCCGAGCACGCAGCGCAGAGGGGATGCACGCACTCTATGACCCGGAACCGCGTACGACAAAAGAACTTCCGGCTAGCTGCTCATAACAGTCGCGCACCCTCAGCCGTGAGAAACTGACGAGGCAGCGATTACGACCTGGACACGCCACGACTCGTCACCGGATTGTCACCGCCACGGGTGCGCGTGACCGATTTCAGAGACTTCAATGAGCCTTCCTGCGAATACTCCATGCCCGCAGGCCAGGCGCATCACGCGAATTTGCCCCTCCACGGTCATGCACGACGTCGGACCGGTTTGCGGTCTCAGATCTGATCGACACAGCCGAAAGAAGGTTGGGCGAGCAGCTTTGACATCTGAGGTCCGCTTTTGCTCCAACAGCGCGACGGCACCAAGGTGTCGCAAAAGCGCCGCTGGAGGAAAGCATGCGCTGCCGCCGAGCTGGATTGACCGTGTCGATACCGCAACCTCGCCAACCCGCTTGGCGGCAGCACACGAGTTTCCTGCAACCTCGATGCAAGATCCGAGAGCAAAGAAGCGGTTTAGCGAGCGGCGCTCGGGCGCGTGAGCGCATGGGCACTCGCCTGGAGTGAATTGCCTGGCAGCCCTGTCATGTAAGGAGTGGCGGACAGAAGAGTTTGCGTTGCCGCTGAGCCGGATGCCTACATCAAACGCCGCGGTGCTGAGATGCCACTCTACGACAGCTCACGTCCGCGTCCCGCAGCTCCACCTAAACCAACAAAACAAACAGGTAATGAACGTGTTCATGGCCGGTCCGGCCTGTTATACTGTACATACAATCAGTCAGGAATTCATTTCGGACTTGCGGTCGAGGTTCTGCTGATGCCGCGCCCAGCAGGATGCACTTGGGCGATGATCGATGTGGTCAACCCAGCTCGGCGGCAGCGCATGCCTCTCCAGCGGCGCCTTTGCAGGGCCTCGGTGCTGACGCGCGATTGCAGCTCACACGGGCTCCAGGCGTCCGAGCGCCATTCGCCAACCCTCTTCGGCTGCGTCGATCATGTCATTCAGAAGACACTTGCGTCGCCCACTCATCGCCGCCGCACCATCACCTCTTCTCCCCTGTACTGCACCGTCTCGTCCGGCCTCGCATCGAAGTTGGTCGCGGGTGCCGAGCCGGCGGAGATCCATCGGATGTTGAAGACTCTCGTGCGAGGCATCCCGTGGAAATCGCCCACCCGGTGTCCGATGGTCAACTGATGCTTCGACTCGTCATAGGTGAACGGAATTCTGGAGAATGCGCCGCGCTCGTAGTTGTAGTTGGTGCCTTCATCTTCGTACAAGGAAAACGAGCCATCCCGACCGGTGTAAACGAGGATCGTGAGCGGCGCATCGGGCTTCTCTCCGGTGTACTGGATGTCGGGACCCACTGGCAGAATCGCCCCTTCGCGAACGAAAACCGGAATGCGGTCCAGCGGCGCCTGGACGGTGACTGTGCGCCCGCCGGAGAAGTGGCGATTGTCATAGAAACCGTACCAGCCTGTGCCGGCGGGCAGATATGTCGTGCGCTGACGCGCGCCGTAGTCATATACAGGGCTTATCAGCAACGCCGAACCGAACATGTACTCGTCGGCGATGTCGCGTACCCGAGGGTCGGCAGGAAAGTCCATGAACAGCCCGCGCATGAGCGTATAGTCGCGATGCCACGTGTCCGCTGCGAGCGTGTAGATATACGGAAGCAACCTATAGCGCAGCTTATCGTACGAAATCAGCGTGTCGTACATGTCCGAGCCGGCTGGCGCGAGATTGAAGATTTCACGGTAAGGCTTCTGGCCGTGCGAACGAAACAGCGGATTGAACACGGCGAACTCGAACCAACGCGTGTTGAGCTCACGCCACTCCCGCAGATCGGATTCGCCCGGATTCAGATAACGGGCCTCGGGTTGATAGCCGCCGATATCGGTCGTCCAGTTCGGCAGGCCGGAGAAGCCGGCGCCGATACCTGCCGCGATCTGGGCTCTCAGGTCCGACCAGCGCGGGGCCACGTCACCACTCCAGACAGCCGCGGCGTTTCTCTGCAACCCGGCAAATCCGGAACGTGACAAAATGAAAAGGCGTTTGCCTCCGTTCGCGGCTCGCGCCCCCTGGTACACACCTCCGGTATGCATCAACGCGTAAGAATTGAAGAGCTCGGCCCCGGGACCCACGGCTGTAGGCCCCATTCGGAGCTTTCGCTCGGCAACCGTGATGTTCGATTGGATGTCCGGCTCGTCCGAGTCCAGCCACCATGCGTCGATCCCGAGGCTGGCGAGGCTCTGGTCGAGCTGACGCCAGTAGATCTGGCGCGCACCTTCGGCGTAAGGATCGTAGAACGACGAGAGATACCCCGGACCAACCCAGTCCTTCTGCCCAACATCGAGATTGCGGTGATAGATGTATCCTCGAGCATCCAGCTCCTTGAAGTTCTCCGTCGTGGGATAGAATTTCGCCCACACGCTGATCATGATGTTGGCGTGCATGGAATGGATCTCATCCACCATGGCGCGGGGGTTTGGATAGCGCGCGGGATCGAATCGATGCGAGCCCCAGCTATCGTCCTTCCAGTAGCGCCAGTCCTGCACGATGTTATCCAGAGGAATTCCTCGCTTGCGGTATTCCCTGACAACGCCCAACAGCTCGTCCTGACTCTCATAGTGATCGCGGCTCTGCCAGAATCCGTACGCCCATCGCGGCAGCAGCGTCGCTTTCCCCGTGACGAGGCGATATCCCGCAATGATCTCGTCGGCGTTGGCTCCGGCGACCAGGTAATAATCGATCGCACGGCCGGCTTCTGAGAATAGCGATACCGACCGCTGCTCCTCGTCCCGCAAAGGGGGACGATGTAGCAGGTCCAGGTAGCCTCCCGTCCGGTCCCACTCGATCCGCAGTGCGCGCGGCTGGCCGCGCTGCATTCGAACCTCGAAATCCCTGTACCACGGGTTCCAGTTCTGCCGCCAGGCATCGACCACGGGCCGCCCGTCAATGAACAGCCTGTTGTAGTCGCTGGCGTACAGGCTGAACCTGTGCACCCCGTCTACAGGGGCTTCGATCTTTCCCTCCCAGACCACCCGCAAGCGCGGAAGCGGCTCCAACCCTGGCGGGAAGTGCGGCTTGGACTCCTCGAAGGCGTAATCCAGATCGCTCTCGGTGCGCTCCAACACGAGCTTGCCATCCACGTAGTAACGTGCCGTAAGCCCGCCTTCCTTGCCCTGCGAGTCATATAATTTCAGGCTGCGCGAGAGCGGCTCCCATTCCCGTGGATCTCCGAAGCGCGTGATGGAGTTGTTATCCCACAGGATGCCGTAACGGTGGCTGGAGACGAAAAACGGCACGGCGATGTCCATGTTGTGCTGTGCCAGCTCGACGTCCTGGCCCTTGTAATTGACGAGGCCTCCCTGGTGTTGCCCGAGTCCGTAGAACGCCTCGTCGGACGTGGAGTGAAAGCGCTGCCGGACTTCATAAAGGGCGGCGCCACCCACCTCAACCGGTTTGAATTCAGCCGCCCGCTCGACCTCACTCACGAGAGCCTTGCCGTGACTATCCTGGAAAGACACTCTGCCGGTCGCCAGCGACACTTCGGCTCGGAGCTCCCCGGTGCTGAGCACTGCCGCCCCGCCCTGCTCCCTGACTTCGAAGTGGACGCTGGGATCTGCGCCACGCACGGCCATGAGGCTCGCCGGCAAGGTCATATCGCCCGTAGGAAACTCGGTCACGCGGATGATCTTCGGGGACACAACCAGCAGACGAACTCGTTTCGCATCACCCGCAGAGGGGGTGACGATGATGCCCTCGCGGGTCGTTTCATAGGCGACCGCAGCGCGCTCGGATGTTGCTCCAGAAACGGCCGGCGCCACGGCGATGGCGCCGCTCGCTACTGTTCCCAGAACCATCGCAACGGCAACCGATCCGCTCTTCATATCTGAACCTTTCAGTAAGTCGCCAGCCTCACGCGCAACACCTGCGTGCCGGAAGTGAGATTCAGCCCAAAGTCGATCTGGTCACCATTCCAGACCCGTAGAAAATGCCAGGAGCCGTCCCGATAGAACCCTTCCTCCACGCGCAGCAGCTGGGTCTTCTCATGGTTTTTCGGAGCCGCAAGCTCGAAAGTCACCCGAGAGTGATACCCCGTCACGAGGAGCTCATCCGCTCCGAGCTCCCCGATCAACACGCCCCCATCCGCCCGAGGATTGCCCGGAGGGGTGCCATGACCGAAGCTCGGCAAGCCGTACGATACGACCGCCTGCCAACGTCCGAAGGTCAGGGTCTGGGAGTGATGGGCCGGATCCTCCGCAAGGCCGTGGAGCTTGCCCTGCAAGCTGAGGCGGGCGAGCTCCGTCTGCATGGACCCAACAAGCTGATACTCCCGGGCGAAAGGCTCGAGGGTCTCGGAATCGACCTTGAGTGCGCCGAGTGGATAGTTGCTGTACCCCGTGAAATCCAGGCCAAATGGGGAAAAGCCGATCGCTTGATGGCCGAGGGCCGCGAAAAGGTAGCGCGGGTACGGTGCGGAGCTGCCCGTCTCAGCGACGAACAAGGCATTGTCAGGACGCTGATACAGGTCGAGAACCTTCGTGTATTTATCGTACTCCGGCATGTAGATGTCAGGGCCGAGCAAGTCCAGCGCCGGCGCGGCGGCCTTCCATACCCCAAGAACGTTGTCTGTAGGGCCACCGCTTTCATAGGTCGTAGCCGGTCCGGGATTCAACGGATCCCTCAGGGCCGCATTCGCATACATCGGGAGAGGGTATTCAGCCTTCCCCGCGGCGGCGATCTGCTGAATGAAGCTCGCAATGGACCAGGCGTGGAAAAACTCGTCTGCATCCCGCCCAAACACCTCGGTCCAGGTTCCCACCTTCTTCTTCAGCGCGCGTATGAGTTGCGCCGGCACCTGTCCTTCGAACAGCTTCTGCGCGGCAGGCGAGTAATCACGCACGCTACCGTATGTGCCCGCTTCATTCTCCACCTGAACCAGAATGACGGTGTGCTGAGGGTCAGTCTGCTTCAGATGCCGCATGAGTTGCACGAAAGCCCTGCGGTCGGCTTCGAGAGTGGCGGAAGCATGCGGGGACAGCGAGCTCATTCGCTCGCCGGTGGAGCCCAGGACTCGCGGATAACGTGCGTTGTCCAGCTTCACCCACTCAGGCGTGTAGCCAGGTCCGTTGTTCTTCCACGTGCCGAACCAAAGGAGGATCGCGCGAACGCGATGCTCGCGTGCCTGATCCAGGAGCGTATCGACAAAGGAGAAGTCGAACTGTCCCTGACGCGGCTCGACCTGCTCCCACGCCACCGGCACCAGCACCGTGTTGGCGTGCACCTGCTCTATTGCGGGCCATACTTGCGGCAGCATGGCCGGATAGTTGCTGGAATTGTTTACCTGCGCTCCGAGAATCAGATACGGCTTGCCGTCAACAAACAGCCCGTAGCGCTCCTGCTGACGTACCAACCGCGGCACCTCGGCCGGCGCCTGCGACAATGCCGCCCCCGCTTGCGCCCATAACGCGGCCGTCGCGGACGCGCCGACCACCCATCTCGATAATGACCGCTTCACCATGGTACCCATCCGCTGATAGATCAGCGAGCCGCAGCGGTGCCCGGGTCCGCAGCACAGTGGCGCGCGATGAACTCACGGTGCAGGGGAAGCTTCTGCGCAAGCCGCCGAATGGTCATCCGCCGTTGCAACATCCCCCGTTTCAGGTGCTCGGTATCGATGTTGTCGACCAGAGGGTCATAACGTCGGGGGTAGATATGCTGGCCGAGGAAAATCGATATCCAGCTCGGCTCCTGATACGACTCTTCGCTATACATAGGGACGCGAGCGCAACTCCTGAAAACATTGATCTTATCCTGCAGGGTCGGCGGAAGGCTCATCGTTCGCCAGTACCGCCAGAAACGCGAGTCATCGCGCTCCGTGGCCCAGTAATGCAGGATGAGGAAATCCCGGGTTCGCTCGAGCTCGTTGCGTGACAGGCGGTTGTATTCTTCACTCAGGGCGGGGTCGAAGTCCAGGTCGGGAAAGAGCTCGATGAAACGCGCCAGCGCCGTCTGGATCAGCTGGATACTGGTCGACTCCAGGGGCTCCATGAACCCTCCGGCCAGCCCCAACGCCAGACAGTTGCGATTCCAGAGCTTGCGGCGGTGTCCCGTCGTGAATCGCAGCAGGCGGGGCTCCGCAAGCGACCGCCCATCCAGATGCTCGCGGAGGGTACGCGCCGCCTCCTCGTCGCTGATGAACCGACTGCAGTAGACGTAACCATTTCCGGTACGGTGCTGCAAAGGGATGCGCCACTGCCAGCCAGCGGGCCGAGCGATGGACAAGGTGTAGGGAATCAGCTCACCGGCACTCTCGCAAGGCATGGCCACGGCCCGATCACATGGGAGCCACCGCGACCAGTCCTCGTAACCGGTCTTGAGCGCCCGCTCGATCAGCAGCCCCCGGAAACCGGAGGCATCGATGAAGAAGTCGGCATCCAGGCGCTCGCCGCTCTCGAGCGTCAAACGGGTAATGAAGCCGTCCTCCCCTCTCAACTGCACGTCCACTACTTTGCCTTCGAGGCGCTGGACTCCGCGTGCTTCGGCGTTGGCACGCAGATAACGCGCATACAAGCCAGCATCGAAATGATACGCGTAGTGGTAGGAAGCAGCGTCGGAGCGTGGGTCGCGGGGCGGCGGCGCGAACCGGCCCAGCTTGCCCGCCACATAAGGGAACGAGTAGTCCCCGAGCGGCGTGGGATCTCCGAGCGACCGCAGCTTCAGCCAATGGTGGTGCGGTGAGATTCCTCCGATCGGGGCGCCAAAGTCGCCGAAGAAATGGAAATGGGTAGTCCCGAGCCGCACCCAGTCGCGGAACTCGATGCCCAGCTTGAAAGTGGCCTGGGTCCTGCGCATGAAATCCCGCTCATCGATGCCAAGGACTCCGTTCAGGACCTGTATGACGGGCACCGTGGCTTCCCCGACGCCCACGATGCCGATCTCCTCGGATTCGACGAGCTGGATGCTGACAGCCTGCGGCTGGAGGAACCGCGCCAGCACGGCAGCCGCCATCCAGCCGGCGGTGCCTCCGCCGACCACGATGATCTTTCGAATACGGCCTTTCGACATCAGAACTGCGCACGGACCGCCAGTGCGTAGCGGCGATCCGTGTCGGTCCAGCTGTACCTCGGTGCGAACGCCGCGCCGCCCACATCGAGGAAAGTCCGGCTGTTCAGCAGGTTGGTCCCCTGCACTCCCACCTTGATGTTGCTTGTCATATTGACGAACAGCTCACCGTCCAATTGCCCGTAGTTCTCGGACCACACCGGCTGGTTGAGGTTGGCGGCCGACGTGGTCAGCAGATAGCGCTCGCGCCAGTTCCATGCCACGCGGGCACTCACCCGATAGCGTTCGTAGATCGCCGCGGCGTTATAGCTCCAACGCGAAAGTCCCTCGAGCGGCAAGGTCTTGTCGGCGGCGCCGTTGACCTGGTTGACATCAAACACGTTCACCGCCGAGTTCGTGCCGCCGGTGCTGTCGACGAAGGTCAAGTTGCCCTGCAGGCCGAAGCCCTTCAGGATCCCAGGCAGAAGGTCATAGAACTGCTGATATGCCAGCTCGAATCCCCTGATCTCGCCGCGCGAGCCGTTCATGTAGCGCAGCTCCTTGAAGCCGGCCTGCCTTCCCGTTGCGGGGTTGGTCACCAGCACGTTGTCCACGCCCGTGAAAATATAGTCGTGGATATCCTTGTAGAAGGCGTCGAACGTGAGGCTGCCGGTCGGGGCGAAATACCACTCGATGCTGGCATCGGCC
Source organism: uncultured Steroidobacteraceae bacterium (assembly GCA_964494895.1). Classification (GTDB taxonomy): domain Bacteria; phylum Pseudomonadota; class Gammaproteobacteria; order Steroidobacterales; family Steroidobacteraceae; genus 13-2-20CM-66-19. Next base: position 15,642 of record CAZBTV010000123.1, read on the forward strand.
TGGTTGGCCCGGATCGGCTTCAACTCCGGATTCCCCGCGGTCGCGATGTTGGGGTTCGCTGGGTCCAGATACGGCGTGTTCGCCAGGAATTTATAACCGACCGTCGTGAACGGCACCAGCTCCGTGAAAGAAGGCCGTACCATCGCCTGGCCGGCCGCCAGGCGCATCTGCAAATCACTCGTCAACCGGAAGCGCAGGTTGAGGGTTGGCAACACGTTCGTGTAGGCATTGCCGGGATAAGTGAGCGACTGACGACCACCGTCGCCCACAAACGCCGTCGCGTTGGCCAGAGTCTGACAATCCGATGAGGCGAAGCTCTTGAGGCAAGTCGCTGGGTCGAGCGCATTCCCGAGCGGGCCGATGACCAGGGCGCCACTGGCCGGTGCTTCAACAGTCCGGACCACCCGGACGCCAACGTCCCCATCCATCTTGCCGAGGAATGTGTCGTGCTTGAAGCGCAGCAAGACGTAACCTGCGTACGTGTGCTCTGCCTGATCGTTGACGCCACCGGCAGGGTTGTCGCCTCCGGGCATGTAGTTGTTCCAATCCGTGGTGAGTGGCGTCCAGCTGTAGCTCTCCGTTTCCGCGGGCTTCAGGATCGAATAGGCGTAGCCAGTTCCGTTGCGCACGAGTTGATAGGACGGAAAGATACCGTAACCGGGATAAGGCACACTGCCGCGCATGAAATCGTTGAACGGCTGCAGCTGGTAGGAATACCCTGGGCTGCCGGTCAGGAAGGAAGGCGGACCACCGCCCCAGTACTGGTGGCTGAGCAGTGCCCAGTTGTAGTTGCTCTCGCGGGTAATGGCATGTTTGTCAGTGGCGCGCATGCCAAAGCGGAAGGAGTCGAGCCAGGCATTCTCCTCGAACTTGTAGTCTCCATCGAGACGCTCGGCCCACTGATGGGCGTCGTTGTCCTCAATGTGGTCCATGGCCGCGGCCCACCAGTAGTTGGCGGGGTTGTTCAAGACATTCGGCGACTGCCTGAGCACCATTGTCGGATTGTCGCCCCCAATGTCGAAGTCCAGAAGCGTGTTCGCAATGGCGTTGCCGTTGCTGTCGCCCACCTGCGTGAAGGCGGTGAGGCTGGTGATGTCGGCATGTGACTGGACGTATTGCACATCCCCTTTCAGGGTGAGCCTGTCGGTCGGGGTCCATTTCAGGTTGAGCGAAAAGTCGCGCGTGGTGTGATGCTGCTGCTCGAAACGGGTATCCAACTGCGGTGTGATGGGCACGGTGCCCGAAGTAACTGCATTGGCAGGACCGGAGAACCCGGTATACGCCGCCACCGGACCCGGAGGAGCGGCAGTAAGGTAGTTGCCGTAATCCCCTTCGGCATACTCGAGGTCGTGCGGATTCGCACGAGCCTGGAACGCCTGCGCGGTCAGCTGCCACTTGTCGTTGGGCGATTGCCACTGAAAGATACCGGTCAACGCGGTGCGCTCCTGCTGCCAATCGATTCGCCGCCATCCCATCGAGGCAGGCAGGTTGACAGTCGAACCGGCGGGCAGGCCGCCTTCGGCGACAGGAAGGGTCTGTTGAACGAAATTCCCGAGCTGAATACTGTCGGTGCGGTTGCCGACATTGCCAAGGCTGCCCGAGACCAGGGTGCCTACCGTTCCGATGCCGGTCTCCCAGGTGTCGCTGAACAGCGCATTGCCCGAGAAAAAGCCCTTCTTGAGCAAGTCACCGTAGTTGTAGTCTCCCGAGAAAGCAATGATCCGCTTGCGTGAGTCGAGCGGCATGCGTAGCCGCAGGTTCACGGTACCACCTATGCCTCCCTCGATCAGATCCGCCGTGGGATTCTTGTAGACATCGATACCAGCCAGCAAGTCGGCCGAGATATCTTCGAATCCGATCGCGCGTCCATCGTTGGCGGAAAAGATGTCCCGTCCGTTCAACTCACTACGGACCCAGGACAGTCCGCGGATAAAGATGCCACCGCCTTCGGCGGCGAGCCGGGCCGGATCGCGATTGTTGTCTGTGCGCTCGAGCATTACTCCGGGAATGCGCTGCAGCGCCTCGGCCACACTGCGGTCGGGAAGAGCGCCGATGTCCTGCGCCGTAACCGAGTCGACGATCTGCTCGGAATTCTGTTTGATCGACTGTGCACTTTCGAGACTGTTCCGGATGCCGGTTACGACTACCTCCTGCAACTCAGATGCGGAAGAAGTGCCCACACCGCTAGAGCTCAGCGTCTGGTCGGGTTGCGTGAGCGGATCTTTGGCGTGCGCCGGTGAGGGCAATGCCAATATCCACGCGAGCGCTGACGTAGTAGCCGGAACACGCAGCGATGCAAGCTGCCGAGCTGCGAATGCATGATGGAAACAATGATGGACGTTTGATTTCGCCATGGCTTTGCTCCCTCAAAACCAACGACGTTCAGAACCATGTCGTCGCGCCACCACGCTGTATCGAAGCCGCGGTGTGTATCCTCCGCCGTAGATAGTCGGCTGTGATAGGTTATCGCTACGGATGACAGCGCTACCAATACAAGAAACCGACTCGACATATGCTGAAGCTGATATAGATCGAAGTGGCGGCCCCAGAAGGGATGGGTGCCGCGGGAGGGGGCATGGCCGCGAATTCAAAATCCCGATCCTTTATTCGTTCGCGCTTGAAAATGCGGCAGCTGGCGCTGCTGGTACATCTCGACCAGGAGCGTTGCGTGTTGCGCGCCGCCGAAGCCGCCGGAATGACGCAGCCAGCGGCGTCGAAGCTGCTGCGCGAATTCGAGGATGCCTTGCAGGTGAAGCTATTCGAACGCCACGCACGTGGTATCGCGCCTACGTGGTACGGCGAAATCCTGGTGCGTCATGCGCGCTCGATTCTGTCGGAGATCACACTCGCTCAGCAGGAAATCGCAACGTTCGAATCCGGTCTCTCAGGGCAAGCGTCGGTGGGCACGGTAACCAGCCCGGCGGCGAATCTCGTGCCGCAGGCAGTGAGTCTGCTGAAGCAGAAACATCCGGGCCTGCTGGTGAGCATCGAGCTCGACTACAGCCGGCCGCTCGTCGAGAAGCTCCAGCACGGGGAGCTCGACGCCGTCATTGCGCGCATTCTCGACCCACGCGGCGCCGAGGATCTGGAATTCGAGCCACTCGCCCACGAGCGCCATGCGGTCATAGCGGGAGCACACCATCCGTTGGCGGGCAGGACTGACTTGCAGCTCAAGGATCTCGTAAGTCAGCCCTGGATTCTGCCGCCAGCGGGTAGCCAGCTGCGCGAGCGGCTCGTGAACGCGTTCTTGCAACGTGGACTCGCCGTTCCGATCAATGTCATCCAGACGCAGTCTCTCCCTGTGATCACGAGCCTCCTGCGCACCAGCAACACTGTGGTGGTGGCGTCGGTCGACGCGATGCAGCCGTTGTGTCAGTCAGGGTTTCTGACTGTGCTCATCAAAGACGTCGGCATCGATGTCGGCTTGTTCGGCATCATCACGCGGCGCGCGTACAAGCTCTCGCCCGGCGCACAGGCGCTGGTGAACGCTCTGAGGGAAACTGCGACGAAGCTGTACGCGTCGACCGCGCAGGAGTGTCAGCTTCAGAACCGCTTGCGCGATCACGCTTAAGGCACGGTTCCGCTTGCCTGCGTAGGACATAACTGACGTTTTGTCAGGGAGAACGACGCTGCTTCCCCACACCTTCTCGTGTCATACAGGGCGGGTGGGATGTGCTGCGCGCCGCATTGCCATCAGCCGACGCGCGTTCCGCCTTTCAAGTCATTCAGCGGAGGTGATTTATGAACCATTCGACCAGGATCGTCCCGGCACTTACGCTAGCTCTCGCTCTGGTTGGCTGTTCTACAATGGGCCACTCGGATCAGGATACCAACGGGAAGAGCGGAGAGATGCATCAGGCCGAGGCTCCCCGAACGGAACGCTCGAGCGCGGACTCGCCCGCGAATTGCGCCCCTGACCGAATCGGTTCGGCGGCCGGGCAGGGCTCGGATTGCCGCAACGAGACAGGTGGCGCTACGTCGACGCCGCCGGATTCGTCCAACAGCAACGATACGAACGTACCGACTACGCCGCCACCACGATAAGGACATAAGCGCAAACGACGGCGCCACCGGGGCGGTCAAGACCTCTGTCGGTCGCCCTCCGGTGGGCCGCGTCGATTGCTCCTCTCAACGGCGGCTGAATACTCCCCTGAGTGGGGTGTCAGCGGACGACGGTCCGGCCCATACCTGATAGGTGCCACGAGGGAGTGTCCACCCGTTCTTGCGTTCGTCGTAGATCGAGAGCATCAGAGGATCGATCTTTACGCTGACAGCTTTCGATTCGCCCGGCTTCAGGTCCACTCGGTCCCAGCCCACCAGACGCTTGAAGGGCTCGCCAGCCGAATTGGGCAACGTAACATAGACCTGCGCGATTTCCGCCCCAGGCCGCTCGCCCGTGTTCTTGACGGAGAAGCTCACGACAGGCTCATTGTTGCCGCTCTGGACCTTCAGGTCAGAGTACGCATAGGTGGTGTAGGACAGCCCAAAGCCGAAAGGAAATAGCACCGGCTTGTGCTCGGCCTCGTACCACTTGTAGCCAACCTTGGCGCCTTCTCCATAGGTGACGGAGTACTTGGACCAGACGTGCGTCACGCCGTCGTCGGCTCCGGTCCCCTGTCCTTGATCCTCCGGCGCAAGGGGAGGAATGACAGGATGGGGAAGATCCGCCTCGCTCCTGGGAAAGGTGATAGCGATTTTTCCTGTCGGATTCACTGCTCCAACCAGCACATTGGCCAACGCCTTGTGACCGCTGCTTCCGGCGTACCAGGCTTCGACCACGCCCTGCACCTTGTCGAGCCATGGCATCTTCACAGCGGTTCCAGTCTCCAGGACCACAATCGTCCTCGGATTGGCTTCCGCCACCCGCTCGATCAACGCATCCTGTCTGTCTGGAAGCGAGAGATCCGGAAGATCCATCCCCTCCGCTTCCCATTGATAGGCGAAAACAATCGCCACGTCCGCGCTCTTCGCCAATCCGGCTGCCGCCACGGCATCCTGCCCCGGATCGAAGTCGAAGGTGGTCGCCGGCATCTTCGCGCGCAACGCCTGCAAAGGGGAGGTTGGAAACCAGATGTGGTCCTGCCAATGTGTGGCTCGCTGGCCAGCCGGCATGATCGCATTTCCGCCCGGTGGATCGACCTGCGCGGACCCTCCGCCGGAGATCATCGCGATGTCAGCATGTCCACCAACCACGGCGACTCTGTGTACCTTGCCGCCATCCAACGGCAGGATCGCCTGCTCGTTTTTCAGAAGAACGATGCTCCTCTCTTCAACCTTCTGCGCGAGGTCGAGGCCGGCTTGGACATCGACAACACTCTTTTCGACCGGATTGTCGACCACGCCGGAGACGAACTCGGCGTAGAGCACGCGCCGGGCACTGTCGTCGATCTGCGCCATCGGCACCTTGCCCCGTTCGACCGCCTCCTTGAGCTTGGGACCGAAATAGTCGGCCACGGGCTGCTCTTGATCGAGGCCTGCCGAGATGGCTTCCTCTGTGCTATGGGTCCCGCCCCAATCCGAGAGAACGAATCCCTTGAAGCCCCAGGCCTGCTTGAGGGTCTTGCGCAGAATGGCAGGGTTCTCACAGCTATAAACGCCGTTGAGGCGGTTATAGGCGCACATCACAGCGCCTGGCTCGGCGATTCTCAGGCCGATCTGGAACGCAAGCAGATCGCTCTCCTGCATGGCGCGCTCGGAAATGATGACATTGACGATATTGCGTCCGGTCTCCTGGTCGTTGACCGCATAGTGCTTGATATCGCCAATGACGTGCTGGGCCTGTTCACACTTCATGAGGTTTCCCACCGTCGTACCGGCAAGCAGCGGGTCCTCTCCAGCGTACTCGAATGTTCTTCCATTGCGTGGATCGCGCGCCAGGTTCACGCCCCCTCCGAGCGTCATGTCATATCCCTGAGCGCGCAGCTCACGACCGATCAATGCGCCGTACTCGCATGCGAGCTCCGGATCCCAACTTGACGCGGCGGCAAGATCTGACGGCAGCGCGGTTGAATAGCGTCCGTTCGCACCACTATCCCGAACACCGTAAGCCGCGTCGGACATGACAATGGGCGGAATATTGAGCCGCGGAACGCCAGGAACATAACCGGCGCCGCCATTGGCCAGGTCTGTCAGCGGCATCTGCCACTT
>CAZBTV010000124.1:0-21562 GCA_964494895.1 uncultured Steroidobacteraceae bacterium
GAAAAAATCACGGTCTGTCCGTGATTTTTTCCGAAGCGCATTTTCCCAGGAGCCAACCCGACCCTCACGCGCAGGCCCGCGGCCCCCACCCGTGCGAGCCCACACTCCGCCACTTGCGTACTCCGCAACAACTCCGACCGCACCCCCGCAATCCATCCCTGCCACCCGGAACCCGCGCGAGCACCCCACTCGCGCGGACCCCATCTCAACATCCCTTACGACTTCTTATGCTCGTCCTGCCACTTCTTGACCGCCGCCATGGTGTTCTCCACATGCGCATCCGGCTTCAGATCAGTGTACGAGTAGATGATCTCCCCATTCGGGACAATCACATAAGACGTGCGATTGGCATAATCCGGCTTGATCGGCAGCACCGCGTCATAAGCCTTCATGACACTACCGTCCGCATCGGACGCAACCGCGAACTTGCTCCGGCACTCACTGACCGAAAACTTGTTGAGCTTCTCGATCGGATCATGGGAAACCCCGATCACCGTCACGCCGAGCGCCTTGAACTTATCGGTCGCCTCCGCGAACTCATGCGCCTCGGCGGTGCACCCCGGCGTAAACGCAGCCGGATAGAAATACAACACCACAGGACCTTTCTTCAGCGCATTAGCCAGCGAAAAGTGAAATGTCTTGCCGCCGAGAGAAGCCTCCGTGCTGAAGTCCGGAGCCTTCGAGCCGTCCGGAAGTGCCGCAAAAACGGGAGCCGCGATCATCACTGCGGCCAGAGTGGAAACAACTGAGCGTCGCATCGAAATCTCCTGTCCAACTTGAGGGGAATAGACGTTGGTTTATCGAACAGCCTCGAGGGCCGCCATCATCGGACAGCCCCGCGGACGTCCGCTACTGCCGTAAGCGCCCGACAGCGTTCCCGACCGCGCCGTCCCCGGTTTCTATCCGCGTACTGGATGACCCTACCATCGCTCGAAAAGGTCATGCAGCGGAGACCGGACCTCGCGGCCAGTTATTGCACGGCATACCCTACGAGCTCGACGTAACCCCGGCCCCCGACTCTCCTGCCGTCCCCCGTCCCCACGACATCCACGGCTCCCTCCCAATATCGAGTAGAGGTCTCCAGCTCCTGATTGGCCAGAACAGGCCGCACGTCCACGTCCAGCCCTTCCGTCGGAACGCGCACCCGCCAACGCGCCGGATAACGTGCACCCTGCGGGTTGGTCCAGTAATCGGACACATCGATCCGCACCTGGCCAGCTGACAATGGCTTGGACCGGCCGTCGGGCGCTATCCAGGTTCCCGCACTGTTCGGATCCCACCGGCCATTGCGATCGCGCAGCGTGTAAAACATCAGCGCACTGCCGTCATCCATCTGGAGCGCGAACCAATCCCAACCCTGCTCGTTCCCACCCAGGGCACCGCTCCCCCATTCACGATCCACCCACGCCAGACCGTGCACTTCCAGCGGTTTCCCGTCGCGCATCAGACGCCCGCGGACCGCCACACGCGGAATGGAGTAGTAATAACTCGCCGAGCCAGGATCGCTCGATTTACGACTAAAGCCCCGATCCCCATTCAGAACAGGCGCGAGAAGCGCCTGGGCATCGAGCGTCAACTCGTAGCCCTCCTCGATAGCTCGCAAAGTCCAATGAGCCTTGTCGTCCTCAAGCGATGTTTGCGGATGAGCGAGCAATGCAGGGTCGGACACCGCGGCAAGCGTCCAATCATCAATCCACACGCGCAGCGGTGGATTGCGTGCGCCCGCAAGCCCCACCGCCCCGCGCGACAACTTCTCCGCATACCGGAAACGACCACGCGAAACATCCGTGATCGCGAAATGCGCCATGTATATCTGCGGCGTACGCCAAGCAGACTCGCGCCCCACTCCCCCGCCCCCAACCGCCGCCAGGCTCCCCGGAGCTACAGCGCTCGCCACAGCGGCAGCGCCAGCAGCCGTCGACCCAACGCCGCCTTGGATTGCGCCGGCACCTCCGCTCTCCGCCGGCAGCGGCGGGACCACGGACGTCGGCGCCACCGCAAACCGAAAAAGTGTCAGCTCAAACCCAAACCGCTCCCCCGTGGACGCATCGAGGTTACCCGTGACATACCACCACTCCTGCCGATATTCCGGATGAGGCCCATGATCACGTGGAAACTCGAAAGCACGCGGCTCGAGCACCTCAGCAAATCCTTTGGCGCCTGCCCGGGCGCCCGTCGCGCCGACATCGGGCAGTGGCCCAGCAGCGATCGAAGCCGAATCCCCCACAAAAGCGAGCAGGCAACCCAACAACACACTACGAAACGCCCACACAAACTTCGCAACGCGAAGCATCAAACATCCAGTGCGTACGAGTCGCAAATAGTAACCCTCCTCGCGATGTGCATGGGCACGGCCAGCGGCTACTCTTCCCGGATGTCGCCAGCGATCGGCGCCCTCGCCGTACGCCACGCCGGATACAAGCCCGCGGCCACTGCCGCGGCGAGCGCGAGCAGCAAGGCGTTCGTAAACTGCGCGGCTGTCAGATGCAGATCAATCTGCCATCCAAAGGCCCGACGGTTGATGACATCGGTCAACACGAGCGCTGTCAGAAGCCCCGCGGGAATGGCCGCAACGAGCGCGACCAGGCCCATGAAACCGGTCTGCGCCTCGATCAACACCGCGGCTCCGAACGGGGTCAACCCGATGGATCGCACGATCGCCAGCTCATGCGAGCGCTCCAACTCCCAGGCCAACAGCGAGCTGACGAGCCCAACGGCAGCAACACCCGCGGCGAGCCAGTAAAGCACGCGAGTGATGACGAAAGTCCTCTCGAAGATACTCATCGAGACCGCCCGAATATCGGCATTCGAGCGAATCAGCAATGCTTGCCGTCCGCGCACGGCCGCGCGCATGCCGGCAATCACGGTCGCCGGTTGCGCGGCCGGGGTAAGATAGATGCCCATGCTCGTGATCTCATCGTCGCGCCAGAGATCCCGATATTGCGCGAGACTCATGAGCACGTTGCCGCGGTCATTGCCATACTCGCGATAGATCGCGGCGATCCGGAACTTTCGAGCTCCAGAAGTGGTTGAGAGTGGCAACTCACTCCCAACCCGAAGCCGCAACCTCCAGGCAAGCGGCTCCGAGACAATCACGGCGCCACGCGCGAATTCCTTCCAGGCCTGCGTGGCATCCCCGGCGGATATCTGCAAAGCCGAGGAACCGGCCCGCGTAAGCTGCAAAGCAGTCAGAGGGACCGGCCCATTGGGCGATTCGACCACGACCTGGCGGCTTTCACTGTGATCGTTGATTCCAGGGGTTGCGAGCAGCGCACGCATGACACTCGGCTCGATCCGCCGCTCCGGCCGGTCGGAACCCGGTCCGGGAGCCGTGACGTACACGTCGGCCTGCATGGTGCGGCCAAGCCACTCGCGCAGCGACTCGCGAAAGCTCTCGACCATGATCGACACCCCGATCATGGCTGCCACCGCCATTCCCAAGGCGGCAACAGCGACCCCCGTGCGACTCAGAGAGGCGGCGATGTCGCCGAACGCAAGCCGCGCAATGGGACTCGCACCACCCACGAGTGCGGCAGCGGCACGCGAAAGACAACGTAACACCGCAGGTGTAATCGCCGCGACACTCAACAGCAACATGAATAGAGCGGCGAAACCGGCAAACAGACTACGGCCGGAGGTCGTCACGACAATGCCCGCCGAGACGGCCAACACGATGCTTACGACGATAAGGCGCCGCGAGATGTAAACAGCCCTGGATTCCAGCACCGAGCGCCGCAGCCCGAGCTGTGGAGCGCTGCCGGCCACCTCCAATGCTGGAAGCAGTGCGGCGGCAAGCGCCGTGACGAATCCTCCAACCAGCGCCTTCAAGATGGAGCTCGAGGGCAATGTCGCCTCCTTGACGGCGACGACGAAGTACAGGTCGTTGATCGTTCGCGACACGAGTGTAATGAGCTCGCGCCCGATCGCAGACCCCAGTAGCAACCCGAGGGCCGCACCGACGATTCCAAGCGCTGCCGCCTCCGCAAGCACGATCGTGAGGACCTCCCTTCGAGTCGCGCCTAGCGCACGCAAAATACCGATCACCCGGCGCCGCTGGACGACCGCAAAACTGATCGCGCCATAGATCAGCAACGTGCTCACCATGAGCGCGAGCAGACTCATGGCCTTGAGGTTGGTCGTAAACGCGCCCGTCATGTCGAGGCTTTCGCGGATGCGGCCTTGCGCCTCATGAAGCTCGATCCCAGGCGGGAGTCGCTGCCGGAGGCGCGCGAGCAGTACCTCGCCGTCACGCCCATTCGGGACTTTGACGTCGATGCGCGAGAGCCTCCCGACCATTCCAAGCCACTCCTGCGCCTGCGCAATGTCCGTCAGAACCAGCGAGTCATACGCGGAGCCCTGTCGAATTGCTCCGATCAACACAGCACGGTGCCGCACGCCGCCCGTCTCGAGATCAAATCCAGTATTTTCGCTGAGCCCGAGGTCCTTGGCCGCTGTCGCCGCCATCACGACGGCACCCCGATCGAGGAGCCACTGCCGCAGCGCTTCCAGTCGACCTTTATCCGGGGCTCCAGGGAGCGCCCCCTGTCCTTCCCCTCGAGGCCGCAGCTCCGGGCTCGCCAGCGGATCGACTCCCACGAGTTGCATGTCGTGATCGCCGATCCTGACATAGCCCTCCACAATGGGCGCCAGCGCCGGCTGCAACAGTCCCGGCTGCAAATCCCGCGTGCGCAAGTCGACGTACAGCCGCTCATCGATACCCTGAGGCCCGCCCACGATCTGATGCGTGGCCGCGCCGTTGATCGTATCCATGGAAAGCTCGAACGCGCGGCGGGAGCTCGCGGTGGCAATGTCGACAGCGACGATCGTGGCGACTCCCAACGACAGCCCCACCAGTGCGAGCGTCAGTTGCGCCGGATGACGCAACAGATGCCGGAAACTCGCCGCCCACAGTGATGACATTCAGACCCTCGAGCGCCGGCCGTCTGTTCCAGGAATCTCGGCGGGCCGGGCATCGCGGACTCCTCCTTCTTTCAAACGCCCCTCCCGCAGCTCCAGCACCCGTCCCACACTACGTGCCAAGGCACTGTCATGTGTAACGATGAGCACGGTTGTTTTGCGCGCCCGCGTGAGCGACATCAACAGCGGAAACACCTGCGCAGCGGTTTCCTCATCGAGGTTCCCCGTAGGCTCATCGGCCAGCAACAGCGCCGGCTCGTGCACCAAGGCGCGTGCGATGGCGACACGCTGCTGCTCACCCCCTGACAGCTTGTCCACGGCGCTGCGCAGCCGGTCTCCCAGGCCTACTTGCGTGAGCATCGACTCGCTGCGCCGACGCGCGTCCGCACCCCGGATCCCGTTGAGCTCCAGCGCGAGACGGACATTCTCCTCCACATCGAGTGTTGGAATGAGGTTGAAGAACTGATACACGAATCCGATGCGCGCACGCCGGAACAGGGTACGAGCGGGCTCGCCCAGCGCCGTGATATCGCGGCCCTCGAACTCCACGGTGCCGCTATCCGGCCGATCGATGCCGCTGATCAGGTTGAGAAGAGTCGATTTGCCTGAGCCGCTACGGCCCACAATGGCGACCGCCTCACCCATTTCGATGCGAGCGTCGGCGTGATCGAGCACGCGATGGGCACGGCCGCCTTCATAGAAACAGCGACACAGTTGATTGAGAATGAGCACGGCGTCCTATATCTATCACGAGACCGATTTCGGCTGTTGAGGATCGATCCCTCGCCTACCGCCTCCTTGTTGCGCCCACATTGCAAACGAGTGCGTGACCTCGGCTCTTATTCCAAAGCCTGGCCCCCCGGCACCAAGGTCGGCGTTCCGCGCGGGCGGCCAGTCCCAGGACATATTCCAAAAAAAGATCAGCATACTCGCTCCTGATAGTGGAAACTGTCGCCCCCCGCTGCGGCTCTAAGCCGTGCCTTTACACGGCCCGCAAGCGTCGAGGTGTCCAATGAACGGTGTTGTTGGTTCGGGCGAGAACAGGCGAAGAAGCTGCAAAACCATGATCGATGCGCTGCGAGCTGCCAACGGAGTGACCGCCGTTGCGCTCCTGACCGGTGCTTTGCTCATTGGGTCCGGTACGAGGGATGCGCTGGCGCAGGGCGGAAGTGCCGCGGTCTCCGGCCAGAAGAGCTCTTCGGCGCCCGCGGCCGACTCTGCCTCTCCGTCAGCCAAGACGCCTCACGCCGCTAAAAAATCAGGCGAGAAGACCGCTGCCGCGAAGGACGACAAGAGCAAGGCGAGCTACGCCATCGGCGTATCGGTCGGCTCTGAGCTGGCTCACAGCAAGATCACCGCGGACTCCATCTCGGTCGATCAGATCGCGGCAGGTATGCGGGATGCCTTGAGCGGCAAGGCCGAAATGTCGCAGGAGTACCAGCAGACCATCATGGCCTTCCTGCAAGACGCCCGGAACAAGCAGGCTGAGCCGAACCATGCCGCCGCCGCCGCTTTCCTGGCCGAGAATGGCAAGAAAAAGGACATTGTCACCACCTCCAGCGGCCTGCAGTACAAGGTCATCAACGCAGGCAGCGGCGAGTCGCCGAAGCCGGGCGACATGGTCACCGTCAACTATCGCGGCACCCTGCTGAACGGTACGGAATTCGACAGCTCCGCCAAGCACGGGGGTCCCGCCACCTTCGCCAGCAATCAGGTCATTCCAGGGTGGCAGGAAGCGCTGCAGCTCATGAAGCCGGGCGCCAAGTACCAGCTATTCATCCCACCGAAATTGGCCTATGACCTCGCCTCTCCCCCGAGCATCCCACCGGGCTCCATGTTGATCTTCGACGTCGAGCTCGTGAGCGTGAAGCCGTCTGGAGCCGCCGGATCGGCCACACCGCACCCGCAGATCCAGCCTGCGCAGCCGACCGATCAAGCCAAGAGCCAGCCAAAGAAGTAGTCCGCTAGCGCGCAATAGCACGCGAAGGGCCTTCGTCGACAAGACGAAGGCCCTTTTTATTTGGCAGAAGTGACCCGCCGTGCGGGGCGCAACGCATGCGTTGCCCGGGTAAGGCTGTGGACCGCACCCCACCCGGCGTGAGCACAGAAGATGTGCGCTACAGACAGCAGCGCTTTCAGCCGTCGGCGTTGGCCCCCGGATTGAATCGCATCGGCTTCGTAGCCCCCATGCGGGTCAATTCCCGATGCAACGCCTCCGCAAGCTCCAGGTAAACCCCCCGGTCAAATATCGGCCCCGCCTCCCAGTCGTAAGCCCATGGCTGCGCCAGCCGCAACCTGTCCGGCTCCTCCGCATAGCGTGGAATCACATGAGCGTGCAAGGCAGGCTCCACATTCCCGAAGATGGCGTAGTTGATGCGAATCGCCCCGGTCACTTTCAGGAGGGCATCGCCGATACGCGACATGTCGAGCAGAAATGCCGATCGCTCCTGCGCCCCAAGAGAGTTCAGGGACGGGACGACCGGATCAGGCAACAGCAAGGCGTATCCTCGGAGAAACTGGCGTTCCCCGAACACCGCCCAACCCGAGAACAACCGGGCGATCACCCGCGGGTCACGTCCCTCGCGAGCAGCGATGACCTGCGCGTGAATGGCGGTTTCCGGCTCGATGAGGCTCTCGATTTTCACCGACCCAGGATACACAAACGATCAGGCGGCACTCCACCATTCAAACGCGCCTCCCCGTTGCAACCGTCTCCCTCCAGCGACGCTCGCTTCTAGGAGCCCGTCCAGGTCCGCACCCGCCCTGTATCGACGTGCACAAAGTTGGAGCTTGGATAGAAACCCACTCCGCCCCGGCCCACCTTGAGTGCCACATCGCGTAGCACCTCCAGCTCGCAACCCACCAGGCGAACATCAACCGCACGACCTTCCATGTGAAGGCTGTGCTCCGCGACGCCGTGACCCGCGGCCCGCAATTGCGCGTTGGTCGCCGGTGATCGGTAGCCACAGATCACCTCATAGCGTGCGGCTCGTCCGGCGACTTGTGCCACGGTAGTCAACAGCCCATAAAGGTCCGGATCCATGGCGTGCTCTTCATTGTGCCGGTAATCCCGGAGACAATACTGCAGCTCCGCCAGAGTGGACTGGTCAGGACCCGCCGCGCGGTCGAAAGCAACTTTCACCTTCTCGCCGGTATGGAGGTTGTTCAGCTCGAGCGCGCACTCCGAAGGAAGGCCGCTAATCCTCGCCCAGGGAGCGCGCGTCACCACACCGGCCAGTGCTCCCATCCCGAGCGCGATCATGCGACGCCTGCCGGGTCGCAAGGCCTCTGTCGTGCCTGGCCGTGCCATATCTGGCCCTTTCCAACTCATAGTGTCAGTTTCCAACTTACAACGGAAACGGCGCCACGCTTCCCGTATCTCCCGTTGCAGCATTCACCGTCACCACGGTGGCCTTGGGGAAGAAGTTGAATTCGGAAGCGCTCGCCCATGTATACGCGCCCATCGCGCGGCCGACGATCAGATCACCCGCCTTCAGCTCAGGCAGCATGAGGTTTTCCGCGATCACGTCGATGCTGTCGCAGGTCGGGCCGGCCAGCACCGACGGGAGCCGCTCGTCGCCGTCCCGAAGCGGCTCGACGGGATAACGCGCGTGATCGAACAGCTGCCCGCTGTAAGACCCGTACAGCCCATCGTCGAGGTAATACCACCAATGGCCCTCCCGGCGCGCCCGGCCCATTACTGAGGCTACACCAATGGCGGACGGTCCGACAATGTACCGGCCTGGCTCCGCGATGACCCGCACACGCCTGGGAAGCTTTGCGAGAGCAGCGCGCAGGGGCGCGCAATAACGGTTGATGTCCTGTACGGGTTGAGCATAGTCGATGGGAAACCCGCCGCCGATGTCGAGCGTATCGAACGCGCCGAGCTTCTCCTTGCGGGCAGCCGCGATGAGCTTCGCACACGCTTGCAGCGCCTCGACGTGTTTGGCCGAGTCCACGGCCTGGGAGCCGACGTGAAAGGACAGTCCCCGCACCTCCACGCCCAGATCCGCCGCCAATCGCGCAAGGCTCAGCAAATCCTCCGGATCGCAACCAAACTTTCGCGACAGATCACACACCGCGCCGGGAGAGCGGAACGACACCCGCAACAGCAGCTCGGCGTTCGCCGCGTGCCGCGCAAACTTGCGTACCTCGTCGGGATTGTCGGCAACAAACGTGCGCACACCAAACTTGATGGCATTCGCAATGTCCTGCTCCCGTTTGATGGGATGTGTGTGGATACAACGTTCCGGCGGCACGCCCAGCCGCTCCACGAGCTGCACCTCGCCTGTCGTGGCGAGATCGAGAAAGCCGCCTTCCGCGACGATGGTGTTGACAACGGAGGCATGCGGCATCGGCTTGAGGGCGTAGTGGAGGTCGACGCCCGGGAGTGCCTTGCGGAGCTTGCGGTACTGCACACGCACCCGCTCGCAATCGAGAATGATCAGCGGCGATCCGAATTCCTTCACGAGCCGCCGGATTTCCGCGGGCTGAAAGGGATCGATGAATCGTGTGTGACGAGCCGGACTTTTTGTCATTGGTGTCAGTCAAAGAGAGACGAAAGGAACCCCAAAAGAAACAACGGGCCAGGCCCATGGAGCCCGGCGGACATTAACAGACGGATATGGCGACTTTCGACGAGCGCCGCTACACGGAGCGGAGCGTGTCGACCACCGGGAAAACTGGCCCGAGCAACACTCTACGGCAAAACGGCCATCGCGCCGCTGTCATCACTTTCGCTGACACGGCTGGCCGCGCGCCGGAGCCGATCACGAATGGCGTCCCAGGCCTCACCGTCGGGCACATCCTGCACGAGGATCTGCTGACACCCGGCTTTGTCGAGCGTTCGCAGGTTCGCGTACAGATCGTGTCCGTACTGCTCAGGGCGACGGCCTGCATTGATCCACGTCACATACTTGTGTGACTTCAGAGGCAAGCGTTGAGCGAGCACAGCGACACGGCGCCCCCCTTCGGAGAGCGCGGCGGCATGCGCGTCAACCTCGCCCGAGGGCACGATCGCCATGGGCGTTGTCGGGGCATAGTGTGAGGGCATAGCGCCGGGAACCCTCGGAGACTGTAGATCGGCGCCAATCAGCAACTCCCCCACGGCCTGCCTGAGTTGGGCCGCCGTCACTCCGCCGGGACGTAACAGCCTCACATTCTGGCCTTCGAAAGCCACAATGGTCGATTCGAGGCCGATCTGGCACTCGCCGCCGTCAAGAATGACTCTGACCGCGTCTCCAAGCTCCTCACGTACGTGCTCGGCGCGAGTCGGCGACAGTTTTCCATATCGGTTGGCGGATGGCGCCGCAATACCTCCGCCGAATGCGGTCAGTATCTGCTGCGCCATCGGGTGTGACGGCACACGTATGGCGATCGTATCCTGCCCACCCGTTACGATATCGTGAACGTTCGGAGCCTTCGGCATGACCATCGTCAGGGGTCCTGGCCAGAAGCGCTCCGCAAGCTTGGTGGCGGTCTCGGGAACCTCGCGCACCCAACGATGCAAGAACCGTGGGCTGTCCAGATGAACAATCACGGGATGGGTCGTCGGTCGGCCCTTCGCCTCGAAGATCTTCCGGACTGCCGCTGGGTTTTGCGCGTTCGCCCCCAGGCCATACACCGTCTCGGTAGGAAACGCCACGAGCTCGCCGTCCCGCAAAGCTTGCACAGCGGTTTCGATCTCGACCTGGGTAGCTCTGACCACGCGGACCATAGTGGATCGAATTCTAGCAAGCCGCGAGCGACTGGGACCGTCGCGTTGTATTGAAGCCGCTAATCCGTGACGATTGTCTTAGCCAGCTCGGACAGCGTGAGCGGCGCGGAGCCCTCCGCATTGTTCGCCGCGATGACGTAAACGTCGCGCCCAGCCGACAAACCGGCTCTTGCCATTCCTGCAATACGGTCACGGTTGAGCTTATCCGGTGCCTGCAGGCGGTCGAAGGGGGCATAACGCGCTCCCGCACTTTCGTAATCGTCTCCAGGATGCAGCATCCAGCGAATGAAGAGCGGTCCCTTCGCCACAGGCCTCACCTGATGATCGACCGGTGGCATGCGCGAATGCACATTTGAGCAATGCACAGCGCCCGCGGAGCGAAGTGCGGCTTCGTACTCCGAACCCAGAATCTCCGGATCACGCAGCTCCACCGCATAAGTCGGCCCGGCCGGAAGCGCACACAGGAATTCGCCGAGGCGCGCGGCAAACCGGGAAGGCTCGCGCGTGTAGTGGGATCCGAGCGGAGAAAACTGAAACAGCAAAGCGCCTAACTTCGGACCGAACGCCTCCACCAGAGGCTCGACCACCGCGCGGCGCGCAAACCGCGCATCCAAAAACACAGGATCGACTCGGCGTCTGACAGCCAATGTGCTCTCCGGAGCCGCGGTCAGGCCCGCATACGCCTTCACCACGAAACGAAACGTCTCCGGAACTTCCGCCGCATATCGCGCAAGCTGCTCGCAGGTTTGAACCTTGTAAAACGAGCTGTCGAGATTCACCGCCTTCAGCAGAGGATGCCGGGCGTAGGCGGAGAGGCCATAACGGGCAAGCGCGGGCACGGAGTAAAGCTGGGCATACACGATCCCAACCCAGCCCGGAAACGACCAGCTCGATGTGCCCAGATACAGGTTTTTCGGCAGCCGGCTCGCCCCGCGCACGAGATCTTCATCAGGAACCGCTGCTCTCACGAGCTCCGTGTCGCGCTCCGGCCCTCCGAACAGATCTTGTTGCGCAGGCTGCTCCATCCGGTGATCAAACGTGTCTCGCTATCACCGAGCTACTCCAGCGAGCGACGCACCCAGCCGCCAGCGGTGTGTACCAACTCGTAAGCGGGCCAGTAGTGTTTGTCGAGCTTCAGGGTGATCACCTCGGGCGCGTTGTTCCAGGTAATGGTCTTCAAGCGCAACGAAGAGCGATCCGGCCGCCCGGTCACGGCGCGCAGGAAGGCGTCGAGATCCGGAGTCGGGACACCGTCGACCTCGACGATCCGGCGCCCGGGATAAAGCCCGTAGCGCGTCGCCGGTGAGCCGTAGGCAAAGTAACCGACATACACACCGACAGGGGGAATACCCCGTTGCGCGCTCATGGCCCGGTGAGGTGCCTGGAGTGTCGCTCCACCCCACTCCACGATTCGATTGATATCCGTCCCAGGAAGCTCAACGGTGGGCACGCTCACCGTCTGTGCGCTGTTGCCGCGCCACACGGTTACCTGCACTTCGTTCCGGTCAGCAACAGCGCTTTCGACTTCCTTGAAGCGCGTGACGACCTGACCGTCGATGGCGAGCACCAGGTCGCCCTGCTCCAACAGGTGCCCCGCGGGAGAGCCGCCCACCAGGCGCACCACTGTAAGCGCCTGGCGCATGGTCGGGTTATGCTCGGAAAGCTTCTTGATCCACTCCTCGGATAGGCCGATCTCCTGCGCACTGGAAAGAGGTTGCACCGTGAGCTCTGTTTCCAGCGAGTGCAGCGGCCGATCCGTACGAACGTGCTCCAGCATCGTCGCCACGAGCTCGATCGGCACGCCGCGGTTGTCCTGCGCCACCTCACGCCCGCTTTCAAAGGCAAAGCTCGACCACAGCCCGAGGACATTGCCAGCCTTGTCCGACAGCACGCCGTCGAACTCCAGCGGCGGATTGACGAGTTGCGCCACTTCAATGTTGCTGTCGCGGAAACGCATGGTGCGCGAAAGAGGCAGCTCGAGCGGATCGATGCTGGCGATTTCCGTGTTGCGTGAATGAATCTGGCTGTCAGCGCCCAATCCCACCACCCAGACCGACTCGCCCGGCGACAGCTCGCGAGACAACAGCTTCGCAGACTTGACCGGCGTCGCTCCGATGAGCTTCGGGTCATAGGCGACCATGGCGAGGTTGTGAACGGGATGGATGTAGACAACCCGCCCTGGTACTTCCACGGTACCGGCAAATGTGATGGTCACATTGCCAATCGAAACAGGCACGGTGTTGCGGTCCACGACCACCAATCCGCGCTCCGCATCGACCACGAGGCCGGTTCCGTGATAGTTGCGCTCGGTTATTCCGGACACCGAGTAAGGCATGTCGAAAGTCACGCTCACCAGCGAGGGCGCCAACACCGTAAGCCGCGGATCCTTGTATTTGGGGAACTCGGTGGAGTTGATCGGGCGTTCTTTTGGTTGCGGGCCTGGAGGAAGGTCCTTGCAGGGCCACACGCCCAGATTGTCGTCCCGCTCGCAGTGCCGCGCGGGAAACCAGAGGCGGTCCATGCGAATCGAGCGGAGATTGCTGCCGTTGGGATCATCGATCGTGATGTAGCGCACGGTGGCGCGATCGCCGTCGCCGAGCTGCGCGATCCCGCTTTCGAAATCGCTGAGCTTGTCGATCCGCTTCGAATCCATCGCGGTGATGACTGCGCCTCGCGGAATGCCGGCAGCACCAAATACGTATCCCGGGTTCGCGACGTAGACGCCGCGCACGGGCACGTTGAAATGCCGTGCCTGCTGGTACGACAAAGTATGGACGACCGCGTCACCAAACTCGTCGTACGAGCTCGGCGTGATGGCGTGCAGGTCGCCGACCGGCAGCTTCGCGGAGATCGGCTTCCCTCCGCGCTCGAGATCGAGCGTCACCTGCTTGCCGACAGAGTCGTCGACTACCTCGTCGAGCGGGTCAAACTGGGTGACGTAGCGTCCATTGACCTTGACCAGGATGTCTCCAGGCTGCAGCACGTTTTCGCTCGGCGAGCCTGGCAGCACACTGGTCACTACCAACATGCCCGTGTACTGTGGAAAGGCCTTACGCACGGCGGTCTCGGTAGCGCTCGCCAGGCCGAGCCGCTTGAGCTCGTCGAAAGGAGTGTAGTTGAACACGGTGTCCAACGTGCCACGGGTGACCGGCTTGCCCTCCTCGATGTCCTGCAAGGCGCGCCGCACGCGTGTCAGCGGCAGGTAGAAGCTGGAAGCGTTGCCATTGGCACCGCCTGCATTGAGCGCGACGACTCGACCGCGAATGTCGATCACCGGGGAGCCGGAAGAGCCACCGGACGTGCCGGAAGCAGCCTGGAAGTAGAACGTGTTGAAGTCGTTGTACTTGCCGACGCCGTACTCAGGCGCATCGCGATCCAGACGCGCCAGGGTGCCTGCCAGGATCGAAAGCTGCTCGCCCGCGTTGTTGCCGACCACACGGATTTCCCGGCCAACCTGCGCGCCTTCCGGGTATAGCGGCAGTGCCTTGGGCTTGATGAAGTGCAGCTTGCTGGGATCGTAGTGATAGAACCCGAAGTCGTGGACCGGATCGCGATACACGGGGTAGAGCTGCACTTCCTCCCGATTCAGAAAAGTGGCCTCGGCGGTCACCGGACCAGGCGTGACAACGTGCCGGTTGGTGAGGATCAAACCGCGCTCGGCGTCGACCACGAATCCCGTGGCCTGCGCCGTGGTATTCCACTCAGTATCGAACGCCCGTGTCGCGTCAATGTTGATGGACACGACGCTGCTGGCAATGCGCTCGAGTGTCACTGCCCAGTCGGGGTTACCCTCGACCGCGGCTGCCTGCTGCGCCATTTGCATGGCCTGCTGACCGGCACCCGGCGGGGGGGTCGGTTGCACCTGCGAGGGCAATGGCTGTGACGGTCCTTGTTGGGCCGGTTGCTGCACCGCTGTCGTGGGGGCGGCTGCGGGAGGATCGCGGCTCTCTGCGACAGAAGCCACCGTAAAAGCCAGAAGGCAAAGCCAGAACACTGTTGCGGATGGCCTGCCGAATGTGGCGGCGCTACGCGCCGCGTGACAAGAAATTTTCATTGATAGCCGATTTCCTAGCGACCGAGCAGAACGAGCGACCAGACGGTGCCCAGGAGTATGAAAGACATAAAGACCGCGGCGGAGCCGATGTCCTTGGCCAGCCCCGCGAGGGCGTGCCGCTCCAACCCGATACGGTCCACCGTCGCTTCGATCGCGCTGTTGATGAGCTCGACAATCAGGACGAGCAGCACTGGTGCGATCAGCAGGGCGCGTTCAACCCCGTTATGTCCGAGCCACAAGCCAAGAGGTATGACGATGGCGGCGCATGCGAGTTCCTGGCGGAAAGCGGCCTCGTCGCGAAAGGCGCCGGAAAGGCCCCGCAAGCTCGCGCCGAGGGCACGGATGACTCGAGTGATACCCCGAGGCTTGTAGCGAGCTACGAGTGCGCTGTCGGCATCCATGTGAGATCCAGTTGCTTCGCCGCCCGAACGTCGTCCAGACGGCGCACCGGCATGGTATGCGGTGCGCTCGTCAGGCGCTCGGGTTCTTGCTCGGCCTCCGCCTGGATCTGTGCCATGGCCGCCGCGAAGGCGTCCAGTGTGTCCTTGCCCTCGGTCTCGGTCGGCTCGATCAGCAGACATTCGGGTACCAGGAGCGGAAAGTAGGTAGTGGGCGCATGAAAACCGTAATCGAGCAGCCGTTTGGCGAAGTCCATAGCCGTGACCTCGAGCTCCCGGGCCTGCTTTTTCAGGGTAATGATGAACTCGTGGCTGGCGCGGCGAGCGGGATAGGCTGGCTCGAAGCCTCGCTCCCGGAGCAGTGCCAGGAGATAGTTTGCATTGAGGGTGGCGTACTCGCCAACCCGCCTCATCCCCTCGCGGCCGAGCATACGCATATAGATGTAGGCGCGCAGCAGCACCCCCGCGTTGCCCATGAATGCCGACAGCCGGCCAATCGACTGGGGCAAATCCTTCTCCGTGAGCCAGCGGTACCTTTCGCCTTCTTTTCCCACCAGAGGCACTGGCAGGAAGGGCTGCAGGCGTGCCCCCACGCCCACGGCTCCGGCGCCTGGACCACCGCCGCCATGAGGCGTGGAGAAGGTCTTGTGCAGATTCATATGGATCACATCGAAACCCATATCGCCGGGGCGCACCTTTCCCAGGATAGCGTTGAGATTCGCACCATCGTAGTAAAGCAAGCCGCCCGCGCTGTGAACGATGTGGGCGACCTCTTCGATGCGCCTCTCGAAGACACCCAGTGTGGACGGGTTCGTGAGCATGATACCCGCGGTGTTAGGACCAACGGCCGCTTTGAGAGCAGCGATATCGACGTCCCCCGCCGCATCCACCGGAATCTCCCGTACCACGCATCCACACATCGTGGCCGTTGCCGGATTCGTGCCGTGCGCCGCTTCCGGAACGATGATCTCGTTACGACCCAGGTCGCCGCGCGACCGGTGATAGGCTCGGATCATCGCCACACCGGCGAACTCACCGTGCGCGCCCGCCATGGGGCTCAGGGCCACGGCCTGCATGCCGGTGACTTCCTTCAACATCTCCTGCAGCTCGTACATGCAGGCAAGGAATCCCTGGCCGTGGGATTCTGGCGCGAGCGGATGGCGCGCCAGAAACTCCGGCAACATCGCATATTGATTGCACGCCTTCGGGTTGTACTTCATGGTGCACGACCCGAGGGGATAGAAGTGCGTATCGATGGAGAAGTTCAATTGCGACAGGCGCGTGAAATGCCGCACCGTCTCCAGCTCACCTACCTCGGGCAGCATAGGCCGGTGGGTTCGCCGTAGCTGTTGAGGAATATCGGCAACGGCGGCAGGGCCGGGATCCCCCGGCCACTGATCGGTGGCGCCGCGGCCCGGGTGAGAGTACTCGAAGATCACTTTTTCAGGGGTACGCATAACAACAGACCTCGGGCGAGGCCCCGCACACCGGAGCCGGGCACCTCATATCTCGGAAAAGATGACTCAAGCGGCGCGCGCCGCTTGCATGGCTTCACTGAGCGTAGTGACGTAACTCTCGATATCCGCCGTGGTCTTGGTCTCCGTGGCGCAGACCAGCAGCGCGTGCCCCAATTCCGGGTAGTAGTCACTGAGATCCAGGCCGCCCAGAATTCCACGGCTCGCCAGAGTCCGCAGCACAGGTGCGACCGGGCGATCGAGCACCACGACTGCCTCGTGGAAGACCGGTCCCTGGAACGCCGCTCGCACCCCCTTCAACCGGGTGAGCCCTGCCAACAACTCACGCGTGCGCGCGTGGGAAGCCGCGGCTGTACGCTCCAGGCCCTGCGGGCCCATGAGCGACATGTAGACGGTCGCCGCCGTCATCAGCAGACCCTGATTGGTGCAGATGTTGGAAGTCGCTTTCGCACGGCGGATGTGCTGCTCGCGAGCTTGCAGCGTCAGCGTAAAGCCCTCGCGGCCATGGAGATCGACGGTGCGCCCGACGATCCGCCCGGGCATCTGACGGACATACTCCATGCGTGTCGTCATGAATCCGAAGTACGGGCCGCCGGAAGACAGCGGGACACCCAGCGGCTGGCCATCTCCCACGGCGATCTCGACACCCTTGGCTCCCCACGATCCCGGGGGCTTCAGCAACGCGAGCGAGGTTGGATTCACGACAGCAATCACGAAGATACCGCGAGCGTGCGCCCAATCCGTCAGCGCATCCACGTCCTCGAGCCGGCCGAAGAAGTTGGGCTGTTGGATGACGATGGCGGTGATGTCCTCACCCTCGTACCGCGCAAGGGAAGCAAGCGCGATGACACCTTCACCTTGCGCATAAGGAACTTCTTCGAAGCGCAGGCCCTGATTGGACGCGGTGGCGACAGCCACCTTGCGATAATGCGGATGCACTGTCGTCGGAACGAGGATCCGCTGTGACCTGGATTTGCGGTTCGCGCGAACCGCCATCAGGCTCGCCTCGGCCACAGCGGAAGCTCCGTCATACACCGAAGCATTGGCCACCGGCATGCCGGTCAGGCTGGCAATCATCGTCTGGTATTCGTAGATGACCTGCAGGGTTCCCTGGCTGGCCTCCGCCTGGTAAGGCGTGTACGCGCTGTAGAATTCGCCGCGAGTCGTGATGGCCCACACCGCCGCCGGAATGTGATGCTCGTAGGCGCCGGCTCCGATAAAGCAGAGCGGGCGTCCGTCCAACCGAGCTCGTTCCGACATGAGCCGCCCAATCTGCATTTCGTTCATCTCATCCGGGATACCGGCAAGCGACTTCACACGAAGCTTCTGGGGAATCTCGTCAAACAAGGCTTCGATGCTCGCAACGCCAACGGTCGCCAGCATGGCTTCGACGTCAGCGTCTGTGTGAGGAATGAAGGCCATCAGTCACCCTCCTCTTGCTGCAACTTCTCGTATTCCGCGGGCGACAACAGCTCCGTGGCAGGCGCGCCCGGAGTAGGACGGACACGCATCAGCCAACCGCTGCCGTAGGCGTCGGTATTGATGGTCTCGGGCTCGCCCGAGAGCTTCGGGTTTCCCACGGTGACCTCGCCGGTTACTGGCGAATACACGTCCGATGCCGCTTTGACGGACTCGACTACAGCGCAGGGCTCTCCCGCTTTGACTGCGCGCCCGGCCTCCGGAACCTCCACAAAGACAAGGTCACCAAGTGCATGCTGGGCATGATCCGTGATGCCGATTTCGATGCTGCCGTCGGGCAACGTCCGCAGCCATTCGTGGGTCTTGGTGTACTTGAGATCGGCGGGAACCTTGCTCATCGAGGGTCTCCAAATTGAGGGTTGTGTTACTTCACGAGGATCTGGCCGAGCCGTACGAACGGTGGCTTCACGACCCGTGCGTTCAGGAGCTTGCCGCGGATTTCCACCTGCACGTGTTGGCCAGTGCCGGCAGGCACGCGCGCGAGCGCGATAGAACGCTCGAGC
The DNA here is from genome assembly GCA_964494895.1 of uncultured Steroidobacteraceae bacterium. Taxonomy (GTDB): domain Bacteria; phylum Pseudomonadota; class Gammaproteobacteria; order Steroidobacterales; family Steroidobacteraceae; genus 13-2-20CM-66-19. The sequence goes on from CAZBTV010000124.1 coordinate 18,543, forward strand.
GTGGGGGAGAAGGTGCCGCTCGTGATCTCACCCGTGCCGATATCGGGGATCCGCACTTGTTGGTGGCTCCGAAGCACACCACGGTCCTCGAGCAAAAGGCCCACGAGCTTGCGCCCGGAACCCTGAGCCTTGATGGTTTCCAACGCCGCCTGTCCGATGAAGTGACGAGTGCGCGGTTCCATGACCACGGTCCACGCGAGACCCGACTCGAACGGATGAGTGCTCTCATCCATGTCATTGCCGTACAGGTTCATCCCCGCTTCGAGACGCAGGGTGTCGCGCGCGCCGAGGCCGCAAGAAGCCACGCCAAGGGAATTCAACTCGCGCCAGACCCGCTCCGCATCCGAGGCAGGCAGCATTACCTCGAAGCCGTCCTCGCCGGTGTAGCCTGTGCGCGCGACGAACCAGCCGTCTATTTCCCGACCAACGAAAGTATCCAGCTCCAGGGCGGTAGCGGCCCCCACCCGCGAGAGCAGTTTCGCCGTCTTGGCACGCGCTTCGGGTCCCTGAATGGCCAGCATGGCGAGCTCGCTGCGCTCGAGTACGCCAACATCGAAGTCGCGGGCGTGTTGCCGGATCCAGGCCAGATCCTTGTCGCGCGTTCCAGCGTTCACGACCAGTCGGAACCAGGAGTCGGCGAGGTAATAGACGATCAGATCGTCGATGACTCCGCCAGATTCGTTGAGCATGCAGCTATAGAGCGCCTTGCCTGGACGAACCAGCCTCTCGACATCATTGGCAAGCAGCCTTCGCAAGAAGGGCCGCACGCGAGCTCCCTTCAGGTCAATGATGCACATGTGGGAAACGTCGAAAACACCCGCGGCACGGCGTACCGCGTGATGCTCGCCGATCTGGGAGCTGTATTGCACAGGCATATCCCAGCCGCCGAAGTCGACAATGCGAGCACCCAGCTCGCGGTGTAGCTGATTCAAGGGGGTCTGTCGTCCCACAGGTCCTCCGGTCGAAAAAAAAAAGAGGCGGCAGACGCTTTCGCATCTGCCGCCCCTCTGTCCTGTACCCTGAGAGATCAGGCGCTCGAGCTTGAGCGCCGCTCCCCTTCGGTGGGTGGATCCTTTCAAGCCGGTATCCACCACTCTCCAGAGCCCGCACGGAAATCGAACTGATTTCCGCAGTCTGCCGTTCATGTGCCTGAGCGTTTCCGGGCGGAACTTGCGCCTTCGGCGTTCCGGTTCAAGAACTTGGGGCTCCTGAGCCGGACTCTCTCCGAACAGACTGTGTTCGAGCGGGCGATGCAGATCATACCAGCTCCGCTCCACGATCGCCTCAGGAGGCTGGTATGTAGCGCCACCTTCGGCCGCGGCGGGGCACATCCCTGTGCCTGGACACGCTCACAGCCTTGAAAAACCCCGCCTGAGATGCCTGCCGGATACGGCGGGCGACAACCCTGTAGAATCAGCAGCCTTATTGTCTGCTTGTGTCGCTATCAATCACCTATGGCTCAATCCATGCTCCAGTCTCCTTCTCGCCGTGCGTCCCTGCAGGTCACGATCGGCACCGTCCGCATCGGTGGCAACGCACCCATCGTCGTGCAATCCATGACGAATACGGACACCGCTGATGTCGAGGGCACGGCTCAACAGGTCAAAGCTCTTGCCCGCGCGGGCTCCGAGCTAGTGCGCCTGACGGTGAATACGAGTGAGGCCGCCGCAGCGGTCGCGCCCATCCGTGAGCGCCTCGAGCAAATGGGTGTCACGGTACCGCTCATTGGAGACTTCCATTTCAACGGCCACAAGCTCCTGCGCGAGCATCCGGCCTGCGCCGAAGCTCTCTCGAAATACCGTATCAATCCCGGAAACGTCGGGCGCGGCAGCAAGCGTGATCCGCAGTTCGCCGAAATGATCGAGACCGCCTGCCAGTACGGCAAGCCCGTACGTATCGGTGTCAACTGGGGAAGCCTCGATCAGGATCTTCTGACGCGGCTGATGGATGAGAACTCCACCAGCGCGCAACCGCTCACGGCCCAACAGGTCATGCGCCGGGCAGTGGTGCTTTCGGCGCTGGAAAGCGCGCAACGCGCGGTGGAGGTTGGGTTGCCTCGCGATCGCATCATTCTCTCCGCCAAGGTGAGCGGAGTGCAGGATCTCATCGCCATCTATAGCGACCTGGCGGCCCGCTGCGACTATCCATTGCACCTGGGACTCACCGAGGCCGGGATGGGCTCGAAGGGCATCGTGGCTTCCACGGCGGGCATGGCAGTACTGTTGCAACAGGGAATCGGGGACACGATTCGTGTGTCGCTCACCCCCAGCCCAGGGGGTGATCGGACGCAGGAGGTCATCGTCGCCCAGGAAATCCTGCAGACAATGGGACTACGCTCATTCACGCCGATGGTGATCGCCTGCCCGGGATGCGGCCGCACCACGAGCACCTACTTCCAGGAGCTCGCGCAGGGCATTCAATCCCACATCCGCCACCGCATGCCCGAATGGCGCCGCGAGTATGTCGGGGTCGAGGACATGACGGTGGCTGTGATGGGTTGTGTCGTCAACGGTCCTGGCGAGAGCAAGCACGCCAACATCGGGATCAGCCTTCCGGGCACAGGCGAGCGACCTGTGGCTCCCGTTTACGAGGACGGCGAGAAGACGGTGACTCTCAAAGGGGACCGCATTGCCGAGGAGTTCCAGGAGCTCGTCGAGCAATATGTCAAGCGCAGATTCGTCCGCAAGAGCGCGCAAGCCTGACGACTCTGCTCGGCGCGCAGCGGCGCCAAGGTAGCGGGTCCTGCTGGACCCGTAGGAAAGTTGGCTGGAGGCCTGAACATGAGTGACACTGGACTTGCGGAGAAGAAGTGCAAAGCCTGTGAAGGTGGTGTGGCGCCCCTCACACGCGGCGAGTCAGAGACGCTGCTCAAGCAGTTGGCCAGCGACTGGACCCTGACCGCGGACGCCAAGGCCATCCGGCGGGCGTTCGCCTTCAAGGATTTCTACCGCACCATGAGCTTCGTGAACGCGCTCGCCCATATCGCCAACATCGAGGACCATCATCCGGACCTCGAAGTC
>CAZBTV010000125.1:0-21515 GCA_964494895.1 uncultured Steroidobacteraceae bacterium
GTGTCCGTAGTGACCCAGACGATCATGAATGGAGCGACAGTCTCTCAACTGCGCGAAGGTGAGAACCTCATAGACATCGTAGCCCGCGCGGTGCCGGAAGAGCGTCTGGACCTCGACACGGTCAGGGACGTCAACATCTTCACCCGCAATGGAACGGTTGTACCCCTTTCACAGGTCGCCCGCGTGCACTACGAGCTCGAGGACCCGGTGCTCTGGCGCCGAAATCGCGATATGGCGATCACCGTTCGGGCCGATGTGAAGGATGGCGAGCAGGGAGTATCAGTGACACAGGCGATCATTCCAATGCTGAACGATATCAAGGCGAACCTGCCTTCGGGCTATCGCATCGACGTCGGTGGCGCGCTCGAGGAGAGTGCCAAGGCCAACAGCGCGCTGCTGGCCGTGGCGCCAGTCATGTTGATCACCATTCTGCTCATCTTGATGCTCCAGCTACAGAACTTCTCGCGCATGTGGATGGTATTCCTCACGGCGCCGTTAGGACTCATTGGTGTTGTGGGCGCGTTGCTCCTCTTCCATGCGCCGCTCGGCTTCGTCGCAATCCTCGGCATTATCGCGCTCGGCGGGATGATCATGCGCAACTCTGTCATCTTGATTGATCAGGTGCAGACGGAAATCGCCGAAGGTCACGATGGGTGGACTGCTGTGGTCAACGCGGCTGTTCATCGCACGCGGCCAGTGCTGCTCACGGCTGCCGCCACGGTGCTTGCGATGATCCCGCTGTCACGGAGTGTGTTCTGGGGCCCGATGGCAATCGCTATCATGGGTGGGCTTACGATCGCGACCTTGCTCACGATCTTCTTCGTGCCCGCACTCTACGCCGCTTGGTTCAGGGTCGAACGCACCGTTGCGCAGCCCCTGACTCCTGCGCCGGCAGCGGCGTAACAGGCGCAGGTCGGCCAACCGCGGTGTACGTCCCTTGCGTACACCGCGGTTTCACCAATGAGAGAGGTGCCGTGATGAAGAAGTTATTGCCTCTGTGTATTGTCTGTCTGGCGTTTCTGGTCGGCTGTACGCTGCCTCGGCGAGAGGCACCTGTGGGATTGTTTGCCACAGCGACTCCGGTGGGATTTCCCTCCGCAGTACGTTACTACAGCGCGGACTGGCGCAATCTCGGTCAGCCTTTTGCGGAGAAACTGGACCGCGTTCGCAATGCATCCCCCGACGGCACGGTCAACGTGCTGGCCCTTTCGGGTGGCGGAGCGGCGGGCGCATTCGGTGCGGGAGCTCTGGTTGGGCTCAGTCATCGCGGCGAGCGCCCTGAATTTCAGGTCGTGACGGGTGTCAGCACGGGTGCCCTGATTGCTCCCTTTGCTTTTCTGGGACCCGAGTGGGATCCGCAACTGACGGCGGCCTTCTCGGGTGAGCGCACAGAGCATCTATTGTCCGCGCACTGGCTCGAAAGTCTGTTTCGTCCCGGCTTGTACGACAACCGCCCACTGGCTGCCCTGGTGGACGACTACATCACTCTCGATCTTCTTCATGCCGTCGCTCGCGAAGCCGCGCGCGGCCGGTTGCTCGAAGTGGCCACAACGGATCTCGACAGGGAGGAGACCGTCATGTGGGACATGGGTGCCATTGCGGCTCGAGGCGATGAATCAGCGCGTCAGCTCTTCCGGGACGTATTGCTCGCTTCGGCGAGCGTCCCGGGTGCGTTTCGGCCCATACTTCTCCATGTGGAGGATGCGAGCGGAGTCCATGACGAAATGCATGTTGACGGCGCCACGACGGTCCCCTTCGTGGGCGCGCCTGAAATTGCATTCTTCTCGTCGCTCGAATGGGCCGGGTTGCGGGGCGGCAAGATCTACGTGCTCATCAACGGCCAATTCGCGAGCACGCCGAGCACGACGAGGTTCAGTACCGTTCCGGTTCTTGCCAGGAGCGTGTCGGCGGCGACTCGACATATGACCCGAATGCAACTCGCCACCACGGCGCAATTTGCTGCGGCCCACGGGATGGATCTCCGCTTGACCGCCGTGCCCGCGGACTATAGCGAAGTCAGTATGCTCGACTTTCGCCCTACGACGATGCGAGCTCTGTTCAACTATGGGGTGAGCTGTTCGGAACGAGGACGCCTGTGGACGACGCTCGATCAGGCCATCGCTCGAGCTGAAAAGGCGACAGCCGGATGGCAGCGAACCGGAGTGGGCTCACAGCCGCAGCGGATGTTGGAGTGTCCTCTGGACGAGTCGGCGGTTGCGCCCGGTGTGGCCTTACAACAGGTCACGAGGTCGGTACGGGACGAGAGGACCGTAGAATGATCACGACAGACCCGCTCCGAGTCGATACTCAAGCCTCGTTGCGGCTACGCGATCGTTGCGTGCGAGGATTTCGGGGCCGGTCACTACCGGGACGCGCGGGTCAACCTTCACCAAACCTCGACGACTAGCCCGCGTCATCACCGCCACCGTGTTGCCGTGGGACAACGTGCTCAATATGAAAGCGCAGTTCGGAAAATTCTTGTGGGAGTCGACAATATTCGCAGTGGTACGCAGCCCGCGTGCGGACGGATTGGCGCAGCTGCGCATCCATTCTTTCTACGCAGCGTTGGGGTGCTGCAAGAAAGCTCGGGCCTCCGCCTTCAATACGGTGACCAACGCGTTCGCTCGCACCATCAAAGCGAACTCTTCCTGCTCTGCCGGACTCAGTTGCCCTTCAGTGTTCCGCTCGGCCAATTCCTCGTAGCGGGCTTGGACTTCATCCTCAGCTTGTATGCGCAGCAAAAGCGCGGCCAACTCCGCGTTAAGCCCGCGGCGAAGGGGGCGCAACAGCTGCTCCAAGCTGCTCTTGTCGGTCGTATCTGCCATGGTCAGTACCTTATCCGAAGGCTCTCCGGGCAGGCAAGACTGCAAAAGGAGGCGCTTCGCACAGGAATCGGGCAAATCTGGAAGCCCAGCGCCTGCCATATCTATTCTCGATCTAGGGATCTATTTTGACGACCCTCGACCGAAATGCGGAGTCGCATGAATTACGCGTTACACGTAGCAGGTAAGTTAGCGGGCAAGCTCTTGAGTTCCCGGTAGTATTCTCGCGTATTCAAAGCCTTAGAGACGCTTGGGGTCCTCTCCCGGGCACACAGTCTTAAGAGCCGGGGGTTCCTCGAGACCGCCCGCCGGGTTGGATCGGCGGGCAATTCAGCGGAAGCTTACCCAATCCACCTCGACAGCCTTGTTGCCGACCAGGGTAACGATGAGGTCATGGACGCCAGCAGGAGTACGCTTTGCGGCGACACTGGCCGTTTTCCATTCGGTTCCCGGGGTGACTTCGACACGGCCGACCACCGGCCCGTCTTGTCCGTCCAGACGGATCTCGAGCCGGCCTCCATGCAGGGCCTTCGCACGCACGTCGATCGTTTTCTGCGCGCCCTGCCCGAAATCAACTTCGTTGAACCGTACCCACGACTTCGCAGCGCTGAACGCCGTCTTCCAGCCTGCGTGCGGATTCGCCTCGTCCAAGAACGACACTGCGACTCCTTCAGCGCTCGTCGCACTATAGCGGTCGATCTGAATCGGGCTCTCCGCCCGCACGAGCCCCACGCCCCGCAGTGTCGGGATGACTTTCGCAATCGTGCCGTCGGCGTTGAAGAACAGCTTGTCGGCTCTGATCGCGCGGTTCTTGTCGAAAGACGGCGAGAGATCCTTATCGTGGTAGAAGAGATACCACTGCCCTTTGTATTCAACAATGGAGTGGTGAACCGTCCAGCAGCCGCTCGCGGATTCGTCGAGAATGACTCCAGAGGGTTTGAACGGCCCCGTCGCCGACGTGCTCGTCGCGTACTCGATCCGCTCGGTCTTGTTCTCCACGTGCGGATAGGTGAGGTAGTAGATGCCATTGCGTTCGAACACGAATGGCCCTTCCAGGAGCCCCTTCGTCGGCAGATTGGCGATGACGGCAGGCTCGCCCTCGATCTCCAGCATGTTGGGTTTCAACTTGGCGACGAAGATCTTGTTCGAGGCGTAGAACAGGTAAGCGTTGCCATCTTTGTCGATGAACACGCAAGGATCGATTCCCTTCACCCCATCGATGGGCGTGGCGACGGGTTTGAACGGTCCATAAGGCTTGTCCGCGATCGCCACACCGATCCTGAATCCGCCGCTCTTCGCCATGGCCGGAAAATAGAAATAATACTTCCCCTCTTTGAAGACGCTGTCCGGCGCCCACATGCTGTAAGAGGTAGGATTGACCCATTCTACGTCCGTCTGCCTGACGATCACGCCGTGATCCGTCCAGTCCGTGAGATTCTCCGAGGAGAATACGTGGTAGTCCTCCATGACGAACCAGTTCGGACGGCCCTTGTACTCCGGCGGTGCCTTGATGTCGTGCGACGGATAAACGTAGATCTTCCCCTCGAACACGCGAGCTGTCGGGTCAGCGGTGAACTGATCCATGATCAGTGGATTGGTTGCGAAGGCTGTGGTGGCAGACAGCAGTCCTGCAAAAGTGGCGGACAGGATGTGACTTGGAGAGACTTTCATGGTTCACCTGAGGAGCACGGAGTCGTGATATGCGAGCCGTTTATGACGAAGCGGAAGATTTCCATAATGTAGCCCGAGAGGTCGGGTGACTGCTCGCCAGCAATTGGATCAGGGAATCGATGCAGGTGCCCAAAGGCAGCAAACTTTCGCCGCTCGCCTCCCTGCGACCGCTAAAATACTCCTCGTTCAAGCCTTTACCCGCGGCTTGCCGAGGAGGCAAAAACTTGGACAGGTCCGTCAGCAGCAGTCCAAGGCGGCTATGAAATCAGGAGCGTACAGTAGAAGCTCAGCCCTCTCCCGGGCACCAGCTCGAAGTCCCGTTGCGACCGGCGGGAAGCGTTCTCGTCGAAAGCGGCCACGCCCGCTTCACTATCGAGCGGGTGGCGACCCGGCTCGGCATCTCCCCTGGCAATGTCGACTCGGAATTGCGAGTTGACCCTATAAAAGTCCTCGGCGCCGCAATTCCTGCCAGGTCTGATCGAGGCACTGCCGCGCACTGGCCGCCAACTCCTCGAGTTGCTCGCAGGAGATGATCAGCGGCGGCGCCACGATCATGGTGTCCCCCACCGCACGCATCACGAGTCCGCTCTCGAAGCAGATATCCCGGCAGAGGGTGCCCACGTTCGCCTCCCTGGGAAAACGCGCCCGACTCCCTTTTTGGGGAGTGAGCTCCAAGGCCCCCATCAAGCCCAGCGTACGCGCCTCTCCCACCAAAGGATGATCCGCAAGGTCGTTCCACAGCCGCGCCAAACAGGGTGCCGCCTCCTCACGAACGCGATCTACCACGCGTTCGCGCCGGAGGATGTCGATCGTGGCACATGCAACCGCACAGGCCACCGGATGCCCCGAATAGGTGAATCCGTGGTGAAACTCGCCTCCCTGTCCGATCAGCGTGTCAGCCACCCGATCACCGACCATCACGGCCCCGATCGGCAGGTAACCGGATGACAGGCCCTTGGCGAGCGACATCAGATCGGGACGGATACCGTAGTAGTCGGACCCGAACCACTCTCCGGTACGGCCGAAGCCGCAGATCACCTCATCCGCGACGAGCAGAATTCCGTAGCGATCGACGATCCTCTGGATCTCCGGCCAGTAACTGGCGGGGGGCACGATGACGCCGCCAGACCCCTGGACGGGCTCGGCAATGAAGGCTGCGACACGCTCAGGCCCAATCTCGAGAATCCTCTCCTCCAGGGCGCGGGCCGCCAAAAGCCCGAACTCCTCCACGGGAAGGTCGCCGCCTTCACCAAACCAGTATGGCTGCCGGATGTGGGTGATGTCAGGAATCGGCAAGCCGCCCTGCTCGTGCATCCATTTCATGCCGCCGAGGCTCGCGCCTGCCATCGTACTACCGTGATAACCGTTGTGACGGGCGATGATTACGGAGCGCCGCGGCTGCCCAGCTACCTCCCAGTACCGGCGGACCAGGCGTACGACCGTATCGTTCGCCTCCGACCCCGAGCTCGTGAAGAAGACATGTTTGAGCTGCGGCGGTGTGACCTCGACCAGCAGCCGTGACAACTCGATTGCCGGCGGATGAGCCGTTTGAAAAAAACTGTTATAAAACGGGAGCTGCAACATCTGCTGTCGCGCGACTTCCGCCAGCTCGGCGCGCCCGTAACCGAGAGTGATACACCACAGTCCGGCCATGCCATCGAGCAGACGACGGTTGTCCGAATCATACAGATACACGCCTTCCGCGCGAGTAATGACACGCGTGCCCTTGCGATGCAGGGCGGCGTGATCGGTAAACGGGTGCAGGTAGTGCTCCCGGTCCAGCGCGCGCCACTCGGCCGTCGGACGCGTCGGAACGTAGGTGTCGAGTAGACTCATGATCTTCAAACCTTCAGCAACAGGTGATCGCGCTCCCACGAGCTGATGACACCCTGGTAGGCATCGAGCTCGGACTCCTTGATGAGCGCAAACGCTTTGAAGAACGCGTCGCCCAGCAGGGCACGAACGGGCTTGCAGTCCGCAAAGAGCTCGAGGGCCGCATCCAAGATTCGTGGCAGGGTGCACGCTTGTTTGTAGGCATTACCCTCGACCATGGGAGTCGGATCGATCTGTTCCATGATACCGAGATAGCCACAGACGAGCGAGGCTGCGATGGCGAGATACGGATTCGCATCGGCCCCCGGCACCCGCTTCGCTGTTGCCAGGACTCCAACATGCCCATTTCTGGTGCGCGCGCCGGGGGTCACCGCGAGAGCTTGCGGTTTGAAAGTGGGGTTCTCACACGGCAAAACCATACAGCTCCCATTCCGCCTCCGAGACCTCCACCGCCATGCGTTGCCATTCAGCGCGCTTGATGGCTATGAAGGCCCTGTGCAGAACCTCACCCAGAACGCTCCGGGTGAACTCGGATTGCTCGCATCGATCGATGGCATCCAACCAGCTTCTTGGGAAGCTGGCCGGGTAGCCATGGGAATAGGCATTGCCTTGGGCGGGTGGCCCGGGGTCGCGTTTGGCGACGATGCCGTCCAGGGCCGCGGCTAACGTAACGGCGGCAACCATGTAGGGATTGGCGTCGACGCCGGCGAGCCGATACTCCAAGTGCCGCACCTCGCCTGGCGTCCCCGGGACACGAATGGCCGCGGTGCGATTCTCAATTCCCCACAAGTCAGACACTGGGGAGTAGACGGCGGAAGCGAAGCGGCGCCAGGAATTCAGGTGCGGCGCGAGCACGAGCATGGTGTCCGCGATGCTGTAGCGCACGCCACCAATCGCTTGCAGGAGCTGGCTGTTGAGATGGCCGTCAGCCGCATCCGCGAAGAGATTGCGGCCGTGAATATCGGCCAGCGAGAGGTGCAGATGCATCCCGGAACCCGCCTGATGGCCGAACGGCTTTGCCATAAAGCAGGCTTCGACCCCAAAACGGCGCGCGACTGAGCGAATCAATCGCTTGGTGATGATGACATCATCGGCTGCCCGCAACAGGTCACGGTACTGGATGGTCAGCTCGTATTGCCCGACCGCGTACTCGGAGATCAGTGACTCCAAAGGAACCCCAAGCTCACGGGCGCCTTCATAGATGGCGTCAAACAAGGGCGACATTTCATCGAGCTCATCTACTGCCATGGTGTTACGGGAACTTGCACGGCGTCCCGTCAAAACATACCGGGCCGGCTGGTAACGCCCTTTCGCGTCCCGCTTGCGATCGACGAAGTACAACTCCAGCTCAAAGGCACCCATCGGAGCCATACCGAGCCCACGCGCTCGATCGCACTGACGCACAAGGGCGTGCCGGGGATCAGCCGCGAAGGGCGTGCCATCTGACTCGTACATGCTCACCAGGACCTGACCACGGTTGACATGTGGTTGTAATCCCAAGGTGCCGGCAATGGGCCAACAACGCTTGTCCGCGCCACCGTCGGCCAACACGAGGCCGGTCGCCAGCACGTCATCGCCCGCTATATCCTGCCCGAACAGCGAAGCAGGCATCGGTCTGCCAGCGGCATAGAGCGCTGTCAGCTCGTGACGACGGATGAGCTTGCCCCGGCCGATTCCGTGACAATCGGTCATGACGACGTCAATGCCCTGGACGGTCGGGTAGTTGTCGAGGAATGCGCTGGCTTCCGATGGGATGGCGTGATGAGGTGACATGATGGGAGTGGCACTGGACAAGGTGGCGCGGAGTCAAGAAGTTAAGCTATGATTTAGAGCTTTCTTTCGGGCACCATGGATTCCCATTTTCAATAACCTGGATCCGACCAATCAAGATGAACCAAGGGTATGCGGGGCACGGATTGCGCCGCCTGCGACGGATTGTTGATCTTTTCGCCGCACGATCCTAGCACCTCTGTCTGCGGTCACTATGGCCGACGCAAGAGCGGCCACTGAAGTCACCGCAACCATGAAGACACCCACCGCCCTACAGCCTCTGATCGATGACGGTGTCATCGATGAAGTCATTCGTCCTCTGAAGAGCGGTAAGGAGGCGACGATCTACCTGGTACGTGCTGGTGGGGAAACACGTTGCGCGAAGGTCTATCGCGACATGGCGCAGCGAAGCTTCCAGAATCGGGCGCAATACCAGGAAGGTCGTAAGGTCCGTGGCAGCCGCCAGGCTCGCGCAATGAGCAAGAGCACGCGGTTCGGTCGCAGGGAACAGGAGGCGGCATGGAAGAACGCCGAGGTCGATGCACTGTACCAGTTGACCGCCATCGGCGTGCGCGTCCCCAAGCCCTTCGGCTATTTCAACGACACCCTCATCATGGAGCTGGTTACGGATGGCGCCGGCGCCCCTGCCCCACGCCTGGGCGATCTCGAGCTGTCACCGGAGACAGCCCGCGACTATCACCAGTTCATCATCCAACAGATCGTCCGCATGTTGAGCATCGGACTCATCCACGGCGACCTTTCGGAATTCAACGTGCTCGTAGGACCCAACGGGCCGGTGATCATCGATCTGCCCCAGGTGGTAAATGCGGCTGGAAACAACGGTGCGCTGGCGATGCTCGAGCGCGATGTGAACAACATTCGCGGCACACTCGGGCGCTTTGCGCCTGAGTTGCTGGAAACACAGTTTGCCCAGGAGATGTGGTCGCTGTTCGAGCAAGGTGACCTGCACGCAGATAGTCAGCTTACCGGAAGGTTCGTGCGCGACGAGACGGCTGCCGATGCCAAAGCCGTTCTGGCGGCCGTCGAAGATGCGCGAGAGGACGCGATTCGGCGTGCGCTCCGCCAGATGGGAGATTGAAAGCCCCGCTACGCCGCCGTCGGGTATGCGACGTTCCTGTATGATTCATGTCGCCTGCGAAGCGCTGTCATGGAAGCATGAAGCTGCCGCAACGTGCTCAGCCATGGGCAATCGCAAGGCATTGTCGCTGCTGGACCCGGAGCTCTCGATGGACATCTCACCCGCGCTCGAAGATGGAATTCGCAAGCTGCCTGCACATCATTCCGTGAACGACACCGTCGACAGGCTTGCCGCGCTGCTGAAGGAACGCGGCATCACGATTTTTGCGCGTATCGATTTCAGCGCCGACGCGGCGAAGAATGGGCTCACGATGCCGCCCGAGCAGCAGCTGATCTTTGGCAATCCGAAAGCCGGCACGCCGCTGATGCTCGCGAGTCCGGCAAGCGCGCTCGACCTGCCCATCCGGGCCATCTGCTGGCAGGACAAGGACGGCAAGACGTGGCTCGCCTACAACGATCCTCGCTACGTCATCGCCCGGCACCGGCTGCCCGAAAGTCTGGCCAACAATCTCGCCGCGGTGGTCCCGTTGCTCGAGAGAGCCGCTGCGGAGTAGCTACCATCGCAAGATCGCGCGCCACTTTCTCGAAATGCCGCGACATGCCAGCGCGCTGATCCAAGGCGGCAAATTCGAGCCGCGCGCCGATCCGCGGGAGCTCTGAATGGCCTCCGTTGCGGAGGTACGAGCCGATCCGTCAGCGTTCGGTGCGCGGCAAGGTCGTCGTCAACGTCGCAAAGTGATTTCCGCGACCTGCGAAATTGCCAGCGGCGAGGTCACTCAGCGCTTGTTTTCCCGCTTCTCCCGCTTCGCGGCGCGTTTTTCCTCGAGGGTCTTCTGCGGTTTCTTTTTCTCCTGCTTCTTCTGATCCATACCTTTACTCATAAAAGCTCCTCATCGCGTCCGCACGGATGCGCGGCACTCAGCCCATCCTAACAATTCGGGCCGTGCGGAAACAGCCTTTCGTCATCACCCCGTCCTGTAGCGCAGCCGGGATACTTCAGCAGTTCCTGTGGGTCAGCGCGGCGTGACGGTAGTTTCTGTCGCACAATTACGCCATCCTTCCGGCCAGCCGTTTCGCCAGGTTCCCCAAGGACTGTTCCGCCAACAGCTCCTCCACCGCAACATTCACGCGAAGTTCCGCCGCGACCTGCGACTGGATTTCGACTGCCATCAGGGAATCGATTCCGACAGTCACCAGGATGGTATTGCGACTGAGGGATAGGGGGTCACCGTGCATGACCAAGGCTGCAATCGCTGCCAGGCGCTCCAGTACGGCCGCCTCGCGCTGTTCTCGATCCAGGGCTTTCAGGTTGCGCTGAGGGTCTGGCAATCGCGTCTCGCTCTGCATCTGACCGATCATCGAGGCAAAGAACCAGCGGTGCGCGGGTTTTTGACGTGCCAGCATGTTCCAGTCAACACCTGCGCACAGGATCTGCGGCTCGTGCAGATTGAGCCCCAGACTCAGCAACTGACTGCCCTCCTGCGGAGTGATCGGAAGCAGCCCCTGACCGCGCAGCATCGAGGCGATGTGATCGGCCTGCGCCATCCCGACGGTCCAGGGACCCCAGTTGATGGACTGAGCCGGCACACCTTGCTGACACAGCCAGGTCGCCATCCCATCCAGATATCCGTTCGCTGCCGCGTACGCGGCCTGGCCGTAGTTGGGCATCATGCTGGCGATCGAGGAGTAAAGCACCACGAAATCGAGGCCCTGAAGTTGAATCGCAGCAAGCAGACTGTTGATTCCAGCCATCTTCGGGCTCAACACCTGCTGCAACATTGCGGCACTGGTGGCGCTGAACGCTTTGTCTGCCAGCGCTCCCGCTGCATGCACGATTCCGCGTACGATAGGCAGCCCCCTCCTGGAGATCGCTTCGGTCAACGCGGCAGTGATCTTCGGAGAGCCCAGGTCGCCTGCGATCACAGTGATCCGTACACCCTCCTCTTCCAAGCGTAGAATCCAGGCGATTCGCTGTGCAACGGCCGTCGACTGCGGCTCCTTCCAGGAAGAACGCGCCGGCAGGCTGGTTCGGCCCACTAGCACGATGGAGCGCGCTCCTGAGCTTACCAGCAGCTCGACGGCGTGACGCCCAAGCGCCCCGAATCCCCCGGTGACTATATAGGTCCCATCCTGGCGCAGGATCAGTGAAGCCGGCTGCGCTTCCTTGCCGCATCGGCGCAGCTCAGGGACGCGGAGCTCACCTTGCGAATCAATCCTGTACTGGGTTTCCGGCCTTTCACAGGTCACGACTTCGTACAGCCGCGCATGCCAGTCGGTCGATCCCATGCAAGGCAATGCGCTCACGGGCAGATCAACGATTCCACCGAAAATATCCGCATGCTCGACTTCGCCAGCGGCGCAACCCAGACTCCATACCGCTCTTTGCAACGGACGGCATTGCCCGTCATCGGCAAACGCGCCTGAAGTCAGGAGCCACAGCCGGGAAGGTGGTTGCAAAAGCCGACACTGCTCGCGCAAATGAGTGATGATATCCAACAATGCGGCCTGATCATCGGGTCCGGGCACCTGCGGACCACCGGCCGCCCGGAAGTCGATCACCCTGGCGCCAGGGGGTGGAAGCGCTCCTTCTTCATTTTGCAAAACGGCGGTCTCACCGCGGGCGCTGAGCCAGTGCGCGAATGTGACACCCAAGCCGTCTCGATTGGGGTGGATCACCCAAATCCCCGCTGATGCAGCGACGGAAGCCGGTGGATTCCTCTGCGCTGTCGGATCGAACACCGTACGCCACACCCGCGTGTAAATGGCGTCATTCGGCCGAAGGTCGCCCCGGAGCGCGGATCGTGCCGTGAGCACTCTCAACGTGACGCCGCGCAGCATTGCCAGAACGGCCCCATACCTGTCCGTCAGAGTGACATCGCCCACCGTTTCACTCTCGTTGCGGCGAACCAGGATGGCTGTGGCGCTGAGTGGAAATGAGTCGGTGTTGACGGAGCCCTGGAAGCGAGCATCCATTATTTCAACCGGTAGCCGATCACTGCCCGCCTGAGGTTGATTCGCAAGCGCTATCACCTCGATGAACAACATGGACTGCAAAGTGGCGTCGAGAACGGCTGGCGGGAAGGCCACTCCCACCATGGCGGATCCTCGAATGTCGGCACGCCCCTCGGTGGTTGAAAACCGGATGCGCTCGATGCACCGAAATGACGGCCCATAGTCATAGCCGATAGCGCGCAGTGCTTCATAGTACCGCTCGGCCGCCCAATCCCACTGCAAAGTCCCGTTGAGAACCGCGCTCGGCGCGAGAATCTTTGCGGCGGACGACAGGGTAGTAACCGCCACGGCGCAGGCGACCTCGCGAGTCTCTTTCGAGCGATCGATGATACTCAGGCGGCCACTCTCACGATCTGCCACAGTACGTATTCGGGCCTGTCCGCCTTTCGTCGCTGTCACTCCTTTGAAGCGGATTTGAGTCAACCGCACCGCATGGCCGCCGGTAAGCAGTCGCCAAGCCGCGACCATGATCTCGACAAACAACACGCCGGGAGCACGCACACGTCCCAGAATACGATGATCGTTCCAGTCCCACTCTGGTGTGGGAGCGAGAGTGCTCTCCCATGTCGAAGTTGAATGGGGTAGCAACCATCCCAACAGTGGATGCTCCAATGGGCGCAAACGATGGATGCGCATCGCCGCCGACTCCGACCAATGGGGACTACGGCGCCAGACGGCGCCGGGCAGCTCGACGCGACGGCCAGGCGGCGGAATGATTTCTGTCCAGCGTGGTGAGAAACCGAGCGCGTGCAGTTGCCCGAGACATTCGAGCAAGGACTGATCATCCGCGGTATCGCGTTTCAGGGTTGCAACTGCGATCGCGTCCGGAAGATCCGCTACGTAGCTCAGCAGGACAGGACTGGCTCCGATCTCCTGAAAGACGACAGTCCCGTCCAGCTCCTCTGTCGCGGCCTCCAGTGTGGCGCGAAAAGCCACCGGCGCGCGCAGATTCCTCCACCAATAATCTGCGAATGAAAGACTTGCCCAGCGATGGTCGATTCTGGCGCCGCTTACCGTCGAATAAAGCTTCCAGCGCGGCGCGCGGAATGTGAGTGACTCCAGCGCCGCACGAAACTCCTCCTCCAGCGGGTCGAGCATCGGGCTGTGAAAGGGTACCGCAACCGCCAGCGCGCGGCACTGTATCTGCCGGTCGCGCAGTCTCGTCGCCAGCGCTTCCAGCGCAGCCGCCGAGCCGGAAACCGTTACCGCTTCCGGACCATTGACGGCAGCAATGCTCAGGCTCTCAAAGCCTACGATCCACTCACGTACTTGCGCCTCGGATCCACGGATGGCCAGCATTGCGCCGGAGCCGGAGAGCCGATCCAGAAGCCGGCTCCGATGCCACGCGATGGCTATCGCCGTGTCCAGATCGATCATGCCGGCGACGTGGAACGCGGCGACTTCGCCCACGCTGTGTCCGATGAGAGCTTCTGGAGCCATGCCCCAGGCATCCATCTGCGCACAAAGCGCCATCTGCACAAAGATCGACAAGGGCTGCGCCCAGCGCACCGGCAGTGCCGCGGTTCCTGCTGTGCCGGTTGCTGCGCAGGCTTGTAGCAACGAGTATCCCGCTAACTCACCGAACCTGCGATCGCAGGTCTCCAGGGCTTGTCGATAGACCGGGCAGTTGGCCGAAAGGCCTGAGCCCATCCCGGGCCACTGCGGCCCCATGCCGGAGAACAGCCACACCAGGTTGCGGCCAGCCTCCGCTTCTCCACGGATCCAACGGCGTGCTTCGGGCTCTTTCAAATAAGCTTCGCAAGCCGTGAGAAGATCGAGTTGTGTGCGCCCGGGAAGATGGAGGCGGTGCGTCAGGTGCGCCCGCTGGTGCAACGTAGCCGCCGCGATCAGAGCTGCCTCACCATCGCCGCATTCGGGCTGATCGAGCGCTTGACACCAGGCCGTCACCTGATCAGCAACATGTGACCAGGACGGACCCGAAATGAACAGCGTTGACATCACCGCTCCCTGATACCGGGAAGCGGGCGACCGCCTGGGCGCCGGAGCAAGAATCACATGTGCGTTCGTACCTCCGAAACCAAAAGAGCTGACGCCTGCGTAGGGTGCGTTTTCAGGCCAGGGCTGCGTGGTGAGCGGCAGACGCAGACCCAGCGCCTGCAGGTCGATTTCTTCCGGGGTCTTTGTCCAATGCAGATGGGGTGGGATCTGTTGGTGTTGCAGGCACAGCACCGCCTTGATCAACCCGTTCATGCCGGCAGCGGCCTCTGCGTGGCCGAGATTGGTCTTGATGGAGCCTATCCACAAGGGCGACATTCTTTTGCCGAATACGCTGCCCAACGCCGCCGCTTCCGCCTGATCGCCGGCACGCGTTCCGGTCCCATGGGCTTCGACATAGCCGATGTCATCGGGACCGATTCCCGCTCGCCTCAGCGCCCCTGCAATCAGATCAGCCTGTGCCCGCGCGTCCGGAAGCGTGATCCCCGGCACCAACCCATTGTGGTTCACCGCTGTCGCGGCGATGACCGCGTGAATGGGCCAGCCCTCCTCCAAGGCGCGCTCCAGTGGCGCGAGCAGCAGCATGCCAATGGATTCGGCGCGCACGTAGCCGTTAGCGCCTTGATCGAACGCCCGGCAGCGCCCGGATGGGGATAGAAAGCCGCCAATACTCTCGATGGTCGTGTAGTACGGGCTCAGTTGAAGCTGGACAGCACCCGCCAAGGCCATTTCACAATCGCGCTGGCGCAAGCTGTTGACGGCCAGGTCGAGCGCAACCAGCGAGGATGAGCAGGCGGTATCGACGGTCAGGCTGGGCCCGGTGAAACGGAATACGTGCGAAATCCGGTTCGAGAGCAGTGTCTGGAGAACTCCGGTGGCCGAGTGGGACGTGACCACGATGTTCCAGGGGTCCGTCAAATGAAGCAGTTGGTAGTCTTGGGTGAAGCCTCCCACAAAAACACCAACCCGCCGCTCGCCGCCCAGGGGTGATACGGGCGACAGGCCCGCATTCTCCCAACAACGCCACGCTGTCTCCAACAGCAATCGCTGAGCCGGATCCATGGTGTCGGCTTCGCGCGCGGAAATGCCGAAGAAGGCGGCGTCAAAGAGCTCGACATCGCGCAGGAATCCGCCGCGGCTGCTGGCGTGTGCGATGCCTGCCCCACCACCCGTGTCCGCCAACGGGCCGTGAAAGGCTTCTGTCCGCCAGCGGTTCGGCGGAACCGTTTCGATCATGTCGCGCCCTTCGAGCAATGCCGCCCACAGGGCTTCAGGATCTTCCAACCCTCCAGGCCAGCGTGCCGCCATACCGACAATGGCAATGCCGTCCCGATTCAGCAAAGCCCCGCCGGACACGGGCCAGCTCTCAGGATTGCCCGTAATAGATCTGTGAATTCATGGATGCGCGCAAGCTCTGGAGCCCCTCGAACTGTGCGGCGTAATCGCCCAGAGTGGCAATCGGATCCGATATGGGATCGAACCCGGGTTGGTATGGATCAGTGGAGGCATCCGTGCCACTAGCTGAATCCGGCAGCTGGGACTCGCCCTGACCATTGCCAATGGAGCCATCCGTCGAATTCTGTTGCTGAACGAAAGTGACGAGCCCGGTGATTTTCCCAATGACACCCGCGGAGAAACTTGCCACCGCGACAACATTCAGGAACGGATTCGGATTGCGACCGAATACTGTTTTGTTCTCGAGAGGATCGATGCCAATGTAAGACTTCACGCCCTCCTTGATCCCGCTCGTGACCCGCTCGCCGGTAGTGTAACCGCCAACCCTGTAGGTACGGGAGGATCGCGGGGGCTCGCGAAAGGCCTTGCGTCCGCTTCCGACAGACGTCCCCAGGCTGATCGCCTTCGATACCAGCCCAAACACCCTGGACGCGATGCTGAGGTTGTCGGCAGTATCGGTTCGATCCCAGCCGTTCTTCTCGTCGGCAAACGAAATGCCTGCGCTCGCGACACCCAGCGTGGCCGCAATCAGCCCCGCAGTGGCGCTCACCACCCCGGCGTTCAACGCCACAGCTCCCAGCAACGCGAGACCGGACAGTGAGGCACCGCCGGTCGGAACAGCGGCGGCGACCGCCGCCACCAGCACGATGACGGCTACCAGCAGCCCGATGATCGACCTGACCAGGCCCGAGCCGCTCAGGCCGGTGGGATCGACGACATTGATGGGATCGCAACCACAGTAGGCATAGGCATTCAGGCCGCCGCCACCAAACGGGGCAAGCGGATCGGGTGAAAGGAAAATCATCAGCTCCGGGGAGTAAGCCCGGCGCCCATTGCCGAGGAAGTACAGGTTCGCACGCGGATCCAGGCGCACTCCGTTGAAGCCGAATGCCGGTGCAGCGGCCAGATCATCCGGCACCACCCCGATGCTCAGCCCGCTCTCTCCGTATGGGGAGTACATCACTCCAACGGTCCGACCATCCTCACCAGTCCTGCCTATGACGCTGTTGGAAAGATCCAGCCCGTTGACTTCACTGCGTGGGGTCCCGCTGCCGTGAATGGTGCGCCCCTGTACCGCGTCACCGTCGAAGTGGAAGGAAACTGAGGCGCCACCTTGTTTCTGCCCGGAGAGCGCATCCTGAGCGTAGAAGAACTGCAAGGGCGCGGCGCCCGCCGGAATCTGCGCCACCAGGCGACCATCGGCGTCGTAACCATAAATGCCGCTGGAAGAAGCGGCGACCAGGCGTCCGTACTGGTTATAGCTGTAGACTCTGCC
The DNA here is from genome assembly GCA_964494895.1 of uncultured Steroidobacteraceae bacterium. Classification (GTDB taxonomy): domain Bacteria; phylum Pseudomonadota; class Gammaproteobacteria; order Steroidobacterales; family Steroidobacteraceae; genus 13-2-20CM-66-19. The sequence goes on from CAZBTV010000125.1 coordinate 16,894, forward strand.
GCGGTGATCACTGATCAGGTTTCCGTCAGCATCGTAAGTGAGCGTGCCAACCCCAGGTGACTGCGTCTCTTCGATCCGCACAAGCTGCGTCGGGATACTGCTGGAGAAGCCGCGGGTGACGATGTTGGACGTCCCGTCCGCATACGTCGACTCGACACGGACAATGTTGTCCAGCGCGTCATAAGTGAATCCCTGCGCACTAAGCCTCCGTCCCTGGCTGTCCGCAGGATAACGCGTGCCGGCACAGACAAAGGACAGCAAACGCGAATACGCATCATAGGTAAAGCTCTCCCGGCTGACCAATGCTCCCGCGCCATCGTAGGTTGTCCGCTCGCTGAGCTGGCCACTGGCGCTGTAGCTTCGATGGATGGTCTCCCAGATGGAACCTTGCATTCGTAGAATCCGCGTGGCCTCCCTGCCGAACTCGTCAAAGGTCAGTGTCCTCTCCGTCGTGATACCGCCGATGGTGACTCGCACCGAAATCACCCGGCCGAAGGAGTCGTAGCGGATCTCTTCCGCGAAGTCCTCCCCGATGCTTCCCTGAGGACGGCCGGCGGCATCATAGCTCTGTCGCAAGCTTCCGCCCAGGGCGGTTGTTACCCGTAGCGGTCGCCCCGCCGGAGAAAAAGCATAACTCGAATCAGTCGCTTCTCCGGCAAAGGTCACTTGCTCGGAAAGCTTGTAGCCATACTCGTCATAGGTGTTGTGTTGTCTGCCCGTACTGTTTTGCGCATCCTCGACCTGACCTGAAACAGGATCATGCGTGTACCGACAAGCCCCATCGCTTGGGCTTGCGACCTCGGTCAGCGCTCCCAGAGCGCTGTTATAGCCCAGCTTCAGCCGCACGCCACGCGGTGAAGTGGAGCTGGACGGGCGCATTGCCCCGCCATCGTATCCATAGGTCCAAGGTGATGCTGTCCCGTTGGCACTGGAGATCAAGCGTCCAATGCCGTCGTAACTGCGCCTGCCAAGGACAACGTCGTTCACAGCAATCTGCGTGGGCAATTCGGCAGTGGAGAAGCTCGCGTAACTGACATTGATGGTTCGCGCGCCCGTGCCGTCCGCCGGCCGCGTTCGGATCTCGGAAATCCTGTCGAACGCATCATAGTCATATTCAGTTCTGTGTCCGTAGACGTTCGTTGCGCTGGTGCAGCGCCCGAACCCATCATATCCACGCTCGAGTGTCTTGCGCCGCGTACCGCTGGCCGACACCTGCGTGACTTCCGTGACTTTATTGAACCCGTTGTATAGATTGACGGTGGTATTGAGGCCTTCGACCCCCGTGGTCAAACTGTTCGCGATCATGTCTCGTTCCGAGAGAACGACGCTACCATCCGGCCGCACCGTTCGTGACAGCTCATTCCAGCCGTTATAAGCGTAGCGGCTGAGCAGCTTGAGATCCTGGCTACCGAGCCGGTCAAACACCAACTCCTGGGCCTTGTTGCCGAGGCGGTCATACACCAGAGCCTTGATCGGACGCTCCGCGCCCCCCGCCAGCAATTGGGCAGCGGAAACCACCCGCCCCAGGCCGTCATAGCGGATTGCATACCGCCCACCCTTCGCATCGGTCACCTCGACGAATGCAGGCGCTGCCGGAGCCGTAGTTGCGAACTTATAGAGGTAGGCATTGGTCGCCGCATTGGCCGTATCCGGTGCCACGGTCTGAGACACCACGCGGCCCAACACGTCGTAGCTGAAGACAATATTGGCCTCGTCGGCCTTGCGGGCTTGCAGCAGCCACTCAGTGATCGTGCAGAACGTACGGCTAGCTGAGGTGACACTGCCGTCGTAGCCGGTAATGACACGGTCTTCCTGCAGATCAGTGCCGCTGAGCAGATAGCTGAACTGGGTCGAGGTGCGGCTGGCACCGATCTGCACATCGGTCGACGACGGGCGGCCATGTATCACGGGCCGTGCCGCGTCATCCACATATTGAGTCGTCGAGAACATGCCCCCGTTGGTGCTGGTCCTCTCCAGGACGAAATACCCTGCCCCTTGCACTCGGGCCAGCGGAGCGTACGTCATCTGGGTGTTACGCGGCTGCCCCGTGCCCGAGGGGACGATTCTCTCTACGCGGCAATAACGTACGAAAAAACCACTGGGCTCCGCAGGACAATCCACCCCGGCTCCCTGGATCGGATAGTATTCATACTCGTAACGGAGACCGGAGGCCTCAGTCTTCTTGAGAGTATTGCCGTACGCGTCAGACTCCACCGTAACGACCTCCGAGCGCGAGGCGTTGGTAACGGTGTCCTTGAATGTGGTCACCACCTGCCTGGGTACCTGAAGATTGGCCGGCTGCTTCGAGAAGCCAACAGCCGGATCCTCATTGAACATGTAGTTCCGGGTCGTCAGCGATGTACCGCGCTGTGTCTCCTCGCGCGCCATCAGGTGGTATTTATTGAACGTCGACTTCACCCTCTCGATGATTGCATTACCCGCATCCGGATCGATCGTCGTCTCTTCACCCCAGTACTCATATGGGCCGGAAACGTTGTATAGATTGTCCGTGCCGACCTTGAAACCACCGTTGTACGGGTAGCCGGTAAAATTCCTGTCCCGACTGAACTGGTATCGTTTGATCACTGCAGGTTGGCCCGCGCCGGGAATGGTCTCGCACCGCACCACGACCGGCAGATAGCTGTTGTCGTAGTACTGCAGGCCGTCATCCTGATAGCTGATGGTCTGAGTGCCCCCCATGGGGCTCCTGATTTCCGCGATGGCCTGGTAACCCTGCTGCGTCGCCTTGTAGGTATAGATATACCTGGGTTGCGCGTTCGGATCAGCCGTGCCACTGGTATTGTCATAGGGTACGGTAATCGAAGTGAGCAGTTGGTTGGAGGAGGTCGCAAAGACCTCCGCGATCCTGCCCCCTTGCACCAGTACCCGGACCTTCTCCAACGCACTGAGACGGCATGAGACCGTCAGCGCCTCCTTCCCCAGGGTAGCATTGAAGATGCGCGCCAGGGTGCCAGTAGTCGCGTAGCTGTAGGCGAAAGTCTCCCCGTTCTCGAATGCAAGCGACACGGTCTTGTAGGGACCGCCAGGCAGCGGCTGTTGCAATACTTCGACCGTGCCGTCCAGGTAGTAGATCGTGATGGTCGTTCTGTTCGTGCGCACGACGGCCACGTTTTGCAACTTCATGTCCAGGAACGTCAACCGATAACCTTCCGGGGGAAGAGGATTTGCCGTGTAGCTCTCACCGCTGGCCAGCGTCAGCACCTGGCTGGCGAGATCGAACTGGCTTTCGGCCAGTCGCCAGCCGATTCCATATCCCGCATTCGTCGTGCTCAAGGCCGAGAAGACCAGCTTGATGTCCCGGGACCCAGTGGCTGCTCCCTGCGGGCGCAGGGTCGCAAGATTGACTATCGCGCTGAATTGCCCTGTGCGCAGGTCCGCCTTGCCGTCCTGATAGGAGGTGAAGTTGAAGGCATTCGAGTACACGCTCTTCGGTGACGAAGTCGTCGCCATGGCTCTCTCCCTGGCCAGTAATGCCCGCTTCCTCAGACATCAAACAGATTCAGCTGCGATCCGTTGTTGTTGCTGGCCCTGAGAACAAACTGGCTGACGCAACCGTAGTTGTCTGTGATGGTCCATTTCAGGCTGTTGCTGTAGTTTCCCTTGTTGACCGACGACCAGCTTTCATACCACTCGGCCCGCAGCAGATTGTCGCCGGGCAGGGGATTCACCTGGACATTCCAGTATTTGGAGGGCAGTCCACCGTCTATGTCGCCGAGCGTCAGCGTATTCACGCCCTTTCTCACCGCCACCCCCATGCGAACGAATTTGTCCTTCAGGCAATAGGCCCACATGAGCTTACCGCTGGTATATCCCGCATTGCTGAAACTTTCATGCCTTATGGTCAAGCCACCCGGCAAGGCCCAGTTGTAGGCCTTGACGTTGATCTCGTTGTCCTTGTCGCCGCAATGATAGATGTCGTAGCTGTCGGCCTTGAGCTGACTGACCTTCAGAGCGTAAGCCGGCACCGGATCGATGGTGATGCTCGACTCGTACCTCTCATCGCCGCTGTTGAAGTGAGTTGAATATCTCGTGTTGCCATCCAGGGTGACGCAGGCCATGAATCTTTGCGGACCCGGGCGGTCAGCCCGCATATAGCGCTCGAATATCTGTGCCGCGTCGTTGGCCAGCGCCGGCGCCGGCGATGAGTAGGTACTGCCCCGCAGCCCTTCGGTGTATTCATTCGGCTGCGTGGCACAGAACCATCCGTTCGGCAAAGGCGGGGACGGGAAGAGCTGATCCGAATAGGTCATGACCGTCAGGCTATTGACTTCTGCCGGCGTCAAATTCGTCTTCTTCCAGGCACCATCGATGAAGGACACCTTCAAGATCTCGATGATGACCTTGCACTGCTGATTGCCGTTGGCATAGAGCGCGTTGGTCGAATTGCCGCCAGTGCCTACTGTGATCCTGAACTCGCTGAGCTTGGTCGCCATTTTGATCGCCTCCTTCAAAGACTCCTGGAAGTCAACGAAAAACCACCGTATGGCGCCGCCAGGTCCGGGTAGGTCTCGAACAGGTATTTCTCCTGGAGCTCGAGCGGAATGTTTGCGCACACCTGGGACAGCAGATCCTTCTTGATCGCCTGATACTCGTAGAAATAA
>CAZBTV010000126.1:0-21390 GCA_964494895.1 uncultured Steroidobacteraceae bacterium
CGGCCAACATCCAGGATATCTACCCACTGACTCCCTTGCAGCAGGGAATCCTGTTTCACCATCTGCTGGGACAGCAGGATGGGGACACGTACGTAGTGCCGATGGTGTTGTCGGTGTCCTCGAGAGAGAGGTTGGAGGAGCTGATTGCAGCCTTGCAAAGGGTGATAGATCGTCACGACGTGTTGCGCACGGCGGTACTGTGGGAGCAATTGCCTCAGTCGCTGCAGGTGGTGTACCGGAAAGCCACATTGCCGGTGGAGGAGGTCTCACTGGAGACGGACCGGGATCCGATGGAGCAGGTGCGGGAGTGGCTCAAGCCGGAGCGGCAGAGGTTGGATTTGCGGCAAGCGCCGCTGATCAGGTTGCAGATTGCGGCCGATCCGAACGGGCAGCAGTGGTATGTGTTGCTGCGGATGCATCACCTGACATGCGATCACGTGACATTGGAAGTGATCGTTTCTGAAGTGGTCTGTTGTCTTCAAGGGCGGGCGCGGGAGTTGCCCGAGTCGGTGCCCTATCGAAATCATGTGGCTCAGGTGCTGGCCTACACGCGCACGCACGATGCGGAGAGCTTCTTTCGCGGTAAGCTGGCGGAGATAGACGAGCCGACAGCGCCGTTTGGATTACTGGAGGTTCACGACAGTGGTACCCGGATCGAGGAGGCGCACGAAGAACTGCCGAGCGATCTGGCGCAGCGCATAAGAGTGCAGGCGCGGCGGTTGGGGGTGAGCGCGGCGACGCTGTTCCATGCGGCCTGGGCTGTCGTGGTGGCGCGAACCAGCGGCCGCGAGGATGTGGTGTTCGGGAGCGTGCTGTTGGGTCGTCTGCAGGGCAATGCGGGCGGGCAGCAGATCCTGGGGATGTTCATCAACACGCTGCCGTTGCGGCTGAGACTGCGGGGTGTTTCGAGCAAGGAGCTGGTGGAGCAGACACAAAGGGAGCTGATCGAGCTGTTGGGCCATGAGCAGGCTTCGCTGGCGATGGCCCAGCGCTGCAGCGGGATCAGCGGGTCGGCACCGCTGTTCAACGCGCTGCTGAACTATCGGCACAGTGTGCCCGACACCCAGGGCGGTTGGGGCGGCGCGGACGGAATTCGAGTCTTGGCCGCACAGGAACGAACAAACTATCCGATCACCGTCTCCGTGGATGACCTGGGAGAGGATTTTGCGCTGACGGCGCAGACCGACCCGCGTATCGAGCCACAGCGGCTGACCGCCTATCTGCATACGGCGATACGATCCCTGGTGCAGGCGTTGGAGGGGGCGCCGCAGACGCCGGCGCTGTCGTTGTCGATCCTGCCGGAGGCTGAGCGGCATCAGGTCATCGAGGTATTCAATGAGACGTATGTAGGCTATCCGCGGGAGAAAATGATCCACGAGCTGTTCGAGGAGCAGGTGCGGCGTACACCGCAAGCGATGGCGGTAATCTATGAGGATCAGTCGCTCACCTACGCTGATCTCAACACGAGAGCCAACCAGCTGGCGCGGTACCTCAGGGAGCGAGGGATCGATCCGGATGAGCGGGTGGGGATCTGCGTAGAGCGCGGTCTCGAGATGCTGGTGGGATTGCTGGGGATCATGAAGGCTGGCGGCGCCTATGTGCCGCTCGACCCAACCTATCCCAGGGAGCGACTACACCACATGCTCACCGATGCGGCTCCGAGGGCATTACTGACGCTGGGGCGGTTGAGGGACCGACTGCCGCCCCGTGATGTCGAGGTAATTGCGTTGGATGATCAGTGGGACGAAATCGCGCGCCAGCCTGTAGATGATCTGGATGCCAGCACGTTGGGTCTGACGTCCCATCACCTTGCCTACGTGATCTATACCTCAGGATCCACGGGTACACCCAAAGGAGTGATGGTAGAGCACCGACACGTCGTGAATCTCTGGCACGGACTCGAAGGCGCCTATTGTCACCCGGAGGGTTGCCAGCATGTTGCGCTGAATGCCTCCGTGAATTTCGATGCCTCGGTTCAGCAATTCATACAGCTCCTTTCGGGCCGCACGCTGTTCGTGATCCCGGAGCAGTATCGCCGGGATCCCGCGATGTTGGTCCGCTTTCTCGTCGAGAATCGGATCCACGGTGTGGATTGCACACCCTCGCAGCTCAAGACATGGATTTCAGCCGGCTTGATCGAAACTGCATGCCCGGTGCGCACGGTGTTGGTTGGTGGGGAAGCTATCGACAGAGGGTTGTGGGATATTCTGACCAAAGCCCCGAGCACGGGCTTTTACAATGTCTACGGACCGACAGAGTGCACTGTCGATTCCACTGCCGCACGCTTGAAAGGGGATGCGACAGCGCCCCACATTGGGCGTCCGATGCCGAACCGGCGGGTCTATATCCTCGATGCGCAGGGTGCGCCGGTTCCGATAGGAGTTGCCGGGGAGTTGTACATCGGCGGAGCCGGTGTCGCGCGCGGCTATCTGAACCGGCCGGAGTTGACAGCCGAGCGCTTCGCTGCCGACTCTTTCAGCGCAGACCCGTCGGCACGCCTGTACAAGAGCGGTGACCTGGGGAGATGGCGCGCGGATGGCACGATCGAGTACCTGGGGCGCAATGACACCCAGGTGAAGATCCGCGGATTCAGGATCGAGCTGGGAGAGATCGAGGCGCAACTGGCGCGCCACGAGGAGATCAAAGTGGCGGTGGTGCTCGCTCGCGAGGATGAGCCCGGGGGTAAGCGCCTGGTGGCGTATGTCGTACCCCGACACGCCGAGCGGAGCCAGGCGCTGCTGAGCGCGGAGGCGCTGCGCGCCTACCTCAAGCCGATATTGCCGGAGTACATGGTACCTGGCGCCTTCGTCCTGTTGGAAAGCCTGCCACTGACTGCCAACGGCAAGCTGGACCGACGCGCACTGCCCGCACCCGAGCTGGGTGCCTACTCCACCCTGCAGTACGAGCCCCCGCAAGGGGAAATCGAGACGGGGCTGGCCGAGATCTGGCAGCAACTGCTGCACGTGCCCCGCGTCGGCCGGCACGACAACTTCTTCGAGCTCGGAGGCCATTCGCTGCACAGCCTGGCTCTGATCACGAAGATCAAGGAGCGATTTGCGGTCGACCTGTCCCCCATAACAGTATTTCGCAACCCAACAGTACACCAACTCGCCGGAACGGTGCGCTCGACGTCCTCGGTACCCGTCGCAACCCTGGTTCGGGACCTTCGGAACAAGGGTGTTCAGCTATCGGTAAAGAATGGGCGCCTGCATTGCCAGATTCCGCGAGGCGCACTCACTCCGGGCGAGCTCGAAGCCCTCGAGTCATGCAAAGACGCCATCATCGCGATGCTGGATCGCTCCTCCGCTCTGGGAGTTGCCCCAACCCCGGTCCCCCGTGCACCTGCTGATCCGATTCCTCTCACCTTGTCGCAGGCTCTCGGTTGGTCTCCCACTCGGACGTACCATCGAGCAACGACGATCGCCAGACGTATACGCGGCGAGCTCAACCTCGAGCTGCTCGACAGGAGCGTCCAGAAAGTCATACAGCGGCACGAAGCCTTGCGGATCAGAATAGTCACGGTCAACGGCGCTCCCATCCAGCTGGTTGGCGATTGCCCACGCTATGACGTCCAGGTCGACGACCTGACATCGATTCCGGATAGTCTTCTGGATAATGAGATCCAGAACCGGATTTCACAGTGCATACTTCAGCCTCTCGATCCCTCCAAGGATCCACTGTTCGCATTCAAGCTGCTGAAAGTCAGGCATAGAGAACATGTTCTGATCGTGGCGACCGAGCATATGATCTCGGACGCTCTTTCCTTGAGCATCCTATGGCGGGATCTCATGACAATGTATGCCTGCGAGCTTCGGGGTGACCCCGACGAATTACCGGAAATACCTGTGCAATTCCCTGACTATGCGGTCTGGCAGAACAAGGCGCACAGGGTGTGGATGGAGCAGCACGGTGCGGCCTGGGCCGCACGAATGAAGGGATGTCAGCCAATACGCTTCCCAACAGCGCGGGACTCGGTAACACCTTCTCGCCAAGGGTGGGGGGTGGTTCAGATCAAGGTGGAGTCTTCGTTGAAAAAAGAGTGGGAAGGCTGGTGCAAAAAGAGGCAGACGACACTGCCGCTGAGCGCGCTCACCGCATATGCGGCGGTCACGTTGCGTTGGTGCGGGGCGCCGGAGGTGGTAATCCAGTTTCTCACGACCGGGAGGTCCAGCCCCAAGGTGGAGAACGCTGTGGGATTCTTCAGTTCCGCTCTCTATGTCCGGGTCAAGTCCTGTGACGGGGATACGCTTGCGGACCTGTTGAAGCAGGTCATTGATGATTACTGGCAGTCTTATGCCATTGCCGACTTCTGTTACCTGGGGGCTGACGTGCCTCGACCCGAGTTCTCCAGAAGCCCGTCGTTCAACTGGATACCGGACGAGCTGAGATCAGCGCAGCCCAGCGCGGAAACGGCGGCGGAGTCGATCACGAGCGAGCCGATCTCGTTTCACAACCCTCTCGTTGACCATGCCGAGGGGGATTCCGATCCCGGCATTGTGTTCAAAGAAACTCGCGAGGAAGTCTATGGGAATGTGGCATTTCCACTGAACCGCTTTTCGATGGAAATGATGGAGCGGTTCGCGGAGGACTTTCTGACGGTCCTGAAAACGATGCTGGCGAAGCCGGAGACTTGCGTGAAGGACATCCCGCTGACATGAGCCGCGAGGGATGCGCGTTCAGGGAGGAGTCTTATGCACAAGGACTACACTGAGACCGCGCCGATGGGTAGTCGGCGGCGCTTGTTGGCGCTCATTGCGCTCGGCCTTGGTACGCTCCTTGTGGTGCTCGATAGCACTGTACTGAACGTCTCGCTCCCTTCGATTCGGAAGGATCTGGGGTTTGACGAGAGGTCACTTACCTGGGCAGTGAACGCCTACACGCTCACATACGGCGGCCTGTTACTGCTTAGTGGACGTCTTGGAGATATCTTCGGTCCGCGTAGGTTATTGCTTTCTGGAGTCGCACTATTCACAGTCGCGTCTCTGGCGTGCGGCCTCGCGTCCACGAAGGCACTGCTCATCCTCGGGCGTTTACTGCAAGGGATTGGTGGCTCGGTTATCGTGGCTGTCTCGCCCGCACTGGCTGTGCATATGTTCTCGGGCATCGGCGAGCGCGCAACAGCCATCGCCGTTCTTGGATTCGTCTGCGTAACCGGTGGCAGTATCGGGTTGGTTCTTGGAGGTATCGTGACCAGTGCTCTCGGCTGGCACTGGGTATTTCTCATGAACGGCCCTGTTGGTGTTCTGGTGTTTCTATTTTGTCTTGCGTTACTGCCCGAGACGAGCACCCCACGGGAGCGTCAGCGAATCGATGTCTGGGGTGCGGTAACGATCACGGCCTCATTGATCGTTGTGCTTTACGCGGCCTCGAATGCCGGCGGGGAGCGCCTCGTGTCGGCGAGGACGCTGGGTTTGCTTGCGTGCTCGTTGGTATTGGCCGTTGCCTTCCTGATCATCGAGGCGAGGGCGCCTGTGCCGTTGATGCCACGGCATGTGCTCAAAAAGAGAAATCTCGCGGTCGCAAACATCGTATGTCTTCTTTCGAGCGCGGGCTCGTTGTCGTGCTCCTACATGTTGACTCTGTATATGGGTGGGGTGCTTGGTTACGGCCCGTTGCGTATCAGCCTGGTATTCCTTCCGGCAAGCATCGTAGGGGCCGCTTTTGCACTCGGGTTGTCCGCGAAGCTCGTCTCCGGCCTGGGCCTGAGAGGGTCGGTAGGCGGCGGGCTGCTGCTCGCGGCGATAGGTCTGGCACTGTTTGCGGGAGCAACCGCCAACGGTGCCACAGCGAAGGAGCTGCTCCTTTGCATGATCCTTGTTGGGATCGGCGGAGGTGTTGGATCCAATGCGCTGTCGGTCGCGGTTCTGGATGACGTTCCCATTGCCGAAGCGGGGCTTGCCTCCGGAATCATCAACACAACGTCTCTCATGGCAGGCGCGATCGGACTTGCCATCCTGGCGAGCCTGGCTGGCGCGCGCACCACTCATCTGCTCGCCTCCGGCGCGACCAACTCTGTAGCGATGGCGGGCGGATACCAGGTGGCGTTCGTAGCGAGCGCCGCCTGTGTGTTTCTGGCCGCACTCATGGGAGCCGCTTTGCTGGGGACGAGGGCGCAGGGTAGTGACAGGCCGGATCCGGCCGGTGCCGCCACCGTGCCGGCGCCTCATGCGGGTTCTCCGGTCAGCGACTGACGAGCTTCTGCAGATGCTCAGGATAGCGAGCGCCCGCGATCGCTACCTCGGAGAGGGCGCTGTCGATTTCGCGCAAGTCGTCAGCGGTCAATTCGAGGCTCGCCGCGCCGAGGTTTTCTTCGAGGCGGTGCAGCTTCGTCGTACCGGGAATCGGTACGATCCAAGGCTTCTGTGCCAGCACCCAGGCGAGAGCAATCTGTGCACGGGTGACGTTCTTACGGGCCGCGATTTTTCCGATGCGATCGACTATGACCTGGTTTGCCTTGCGGGCCTGTGCCGTGAAGCGTGGGACGATGTTACGGAAATCCTTACTGTCGAATTGAGTGTTCTCGTTGATGGTGCCGGTGAGGAAGCCCCGGCCTAAAGGACTGTAGGGAACGAAGCCGATTCCGAGCTCTTCGAGTGTCGGCAGAATTTCTGCCTCGGGCTCGCGCCACCAGAGTGAATACTCGCTCTGGAGAGCGGTGACTGGCAGAACCGCATGGGCGCGCCGGATGGTCGGTGCCGCGGCTTCCGACAATCCGAAGTGCTTCACCTTACCCTGTTGGACCAGGGTCTTGACTGTTCCAGCGACATCCTCGATCGGAACGTTTGGGTCCACCCGGTGCTGATAGAGGAGATCGATGCGGTCGGTCTTTAGTCTCTTGAGGGACGCCTCGACAACTTGCCGGATATGTTCCGGCCGGCTGTCGAGCCCCCGCTGCTGGCCCGTGGCGGGGTCGATATCGAAGCCGAACTTGGTGGCGATCACCACCTGATCGCGCACGGGAGCCACTGCTTCGCCAACGAGCTCCTCGTTGGCGAACGGGCCGTAGACTTCGGCCGTATCGAAGAACGTGACACCGCGTTCGACGGCTGCGCGGATCAGCGAGATTCCGTGTTGCTTGTCTACGGCGGGACCATAGGCGAAGCTCAGTCCCATGCAACCCAGGCCGAGGGCAGACACTTCGAGGTTGCTTCTTCCAAGTTTGCGCTTCTGCATGACGGTGATCTCCAATTATTCAACGGCTTGCGAGCTGATGCCGGAGGCGGCGCGCGGAAACGGGTATCCTAGGCGAAAGGGAAGCCGGCCACGCCGGCCCGCAAGAAAACGACAAGATCGGTATTACTCAGACAGGCTCCTGGCCAGTGGACACACAGAGCGACGTCGCCGCCGGGGTGGCAAATCCTTCCAGAAATGTGCGCTATTGGTGGGTGAATCACAAGCGTACTCACCGGCAGGAGCTTGACGGCGAGTTTCTCTGGTCCCCCCGGAAGAAGCACGGCGCCGATAACGCATCGTCGAGAAACATGACGCAGATCAAGGCGGGCGATGTTGTGTTTGCGTTTTCCTTTGCCGAAGGTGCTCTACGCGCGGTGGGAGTTGCATTGGGCCGCGCACGGGAAGCGTCGAACCCTTTCGAGCAGGGAATGACAGGCAAACAGACAGGCGGCCCGCGAGGCTGGCGGGTTGCTGTGCGTTTTGCTGAGCTGGCCCGTCCGTGGACGCCGAAGGACCATGCCGCGGAGCTTGCGCGCTTACTGCCCGAGAAACATTCGCCGTTGCGCGCGAGTGGCGATCCCGATCCTACAATCTATCTGGCCTCGGTGCCGCAGAAAATGGCAGCCGCCGTGCGCCGCCTCGCCGGAATGGAGCTGGACGATCTCGTCGAGGAAATTACCCAGCGCGCCGGAGACCAGTTTCTCGATGATCTTGCCGAGGAAGCGCTGCTGCAGCGGACCGCTCTGACGCCGGTTGCGAGACGCGACCTCCTGAGCGCCCGGCGCGGGCAGGGCGCTTTTCGGGCGAATCTCGAGCGTATCGAGGTCGCCTGCCGCCTGACCGGCCTGTTGGATCGACGCCATCTGCGCGCTACCCACATCAAGCCCTGGCGTGATTCGGACGACGCCGAGAAGCTGGATGGTTGCAACGGCTTGTTGCTGTCGCCGCATCTGGAGCACCTGTTCAGCCGTGGCTACATCTCGTTCTCCGACTCGGGAGAATTGCTCGTTTCGCGCAATCTCAATCCGGCGGTGCTGGAAAAGTGGGGTTTGGCGCTTCCGCGTTATGTTGACGCGTTCCGGCCTGAGCAATGCCGCTATCTCGATTACCATCGGCGCGAGGTGTTTGAGCGCCATTTCGGAGGACGGCGGAGATCGCGGGAAACGGATCCCGAGGATCCTGTCGACTGCGAGCCGGGTGAGCCGGCGACGGTTTACGGACCTGAGACCGGCGTGGAAGGGTGAAACACGGCCTTCGCGGCTGCCCGGGTCCAAATCACCCGGTCCGTTACATCCTAATGCCGTTGATTACTCAGACAATTGGGCATAGACTCGGCCCAATCCAGTGCGGCTACCCAATCGGGACCATGCCAGAACACTCGCGTCGCGATTTCTTGAAGGCGGGCAGTGCATCTGCCTTGGTGTGCTCCGGTGGCGCGACGGCATTCGCGGCAGCTGTGTTGGATGGCGGCTCGGCGGCGCAGCCTGCCGGGAGATGGCTGCCGTTTCCCTTGGCCGCTGTGCGCCTCCGGGCCGGTATCTTCCAGGAACAGGCGCGGATCAATGCCCTCTACCTCGACTCACTGACCGTTGATCGGCTGCTGCATTCGTTCCGGCTCACCGCTGGAATCTCTTCCAGCGCCGCCCCTTACGGCGGCTGGGAGGAACCAACATGTGAATTGCGTGGGCACTTTGCTGGCGGGCATTTCCTCTCTGCGCTCGCGTTGGCCTCGGCCACATCCGCCGACACTGATTTCAAGCGCCGCGGCGACGAGCTCGTAGCAGGCGTTGCAGAGTGCCAGAGGAAAATCGGGACTGGCTATCTGAGCGCCTTCCCACCTGAGCTGTTCGAGCGCCTTGCCAAAGGACAGCAGGTCTGGGCGCCTTTCTACACCTACCACAAGATCATGGCGGGCTTGCTCGACATGCATTCATTGGCGGGTAATTCCGACGCGTTGCCGGTTGCTGAGGGCATGGCTCGATGGGTGGGGAGCTATTTCCAGGGAATCAGCGCCGAACAGCGCCAACGCATGCTTCGCACCGAGTACGGTGGGATGAACGAGGTCCTCGTCAACTTGGCTGCGCTCACGCAAAAGGAACGTTATCTGGAGACTGCGAGGTTGTTCGAGCAGCCGAGCTTCCTGGATCCCCTGGCAGAGCGCCGCGATGAGCTGCGGGGACTGCATGCGAACACCCATGTTCCTAAGATCATTGGCGCCGCGCGCATGTACGAAGTCAGCGGAGAGCGGCGCTATCGCGAAATTGCCGAGTACTTCCTCGAAGAAGTGCTCACGGCGCGCAACTACGCCATTGGCAACACCAGTCTGGACGAACATTGGAACAGCCCTCCCGGGCAGCTCCAGGGGACGCTCGGTTGGAAGAACGCGGAGTGCTGCGTGGCGTACAACCTCATGAAGCTGCAGCGGCTCGTGTTTGGCTGGACTGGGCAGGCACGTTGGATGGACGAGTATGAGCGGGCGATGTTCAACTGCAGGCTGGGTACGCAGGATGCGCAAGGCCTCAAGCAGTACTTCTTCCCGCTCGCGGCGGGGTATTGGCGGGCTTATAACTCGGCCGCTGATTCGTTCTGGTGTTGCACGGGGACGGGAGCCGAGGAGTTCGCCAAGTTCACCGACACTATTTTCTTTCACCGCGGGAGTGACCTTTACGTCAACCAGTTCATTGCCTCGAGCCTCGAATGGAAGGAGGAAGGGCTCGCTCTCGAGCAAGTGACGCATTTTCCAGCGGAACAGGGCACGACCATCAAGGTCGTCAAATCGTCGCGTCCGGTGTCCCGGACCATCCATGTGCGGATTCCCGGGTGGGTCGCGGGGTCGGCGGAAATCAGGGTGAACGGGCGGCTGTTGGAAAGTGTCGCGGACCCGGGCTCGTATGTTGGTGTGCGGAGGGTATGGCGCGACGGGGATACACTGTCCGTTCACTTGCCGATGGAGTTGCGTCAGGAGACATTGGCTGGTGACGATTCACTCGTGGCCGTTCTGTATGGACCGCTGGTGTTGGCGGCCGCTCTCGGAGACGGTCCTCGCGAAGGCCCTGAGCGCTTTGTCCAGGGGCGCCCCACTGAGCCGGCTGGCATACCTCCGCCAGCTCCCTTGCCGAAGGTGGCGCCTGAGATACCGGCCTCGGGGCAAGCCCGCTGGGTCGAGTTGGAATCCAAGGCGGATCTGAGTTTCAAGGCCGCGGCGGAAGGGGCCGAGTATGACGTCATGCCCATGTTCCGGATCCGCGACGAGCGCTACTCGGTCTATTGGCAGAGGCCGTTGGCTAGACAACGGCAGCTTTGACCTCTTGAAGTAGCCATCGCGGGCAGGCGGTCCTGCCCCTGCTGAGCCCTCCTGCCAGTCTCGCCTTTTCGAGACTTGCGCCCGTCGCCAAGCTGTACGAATATACAGTTCGCGGCTTGCGCAACCAGGAGACGCCCATGACCTTACCACCCCGGCTACTACTCGATACTTCCATTGCGCAGCTTCGGACGCTGGCTGCCTTTCTCGCGGAAGAAATGGGTGAATACCGGGAGAAGTCCGAGCCCGCGAGCCTGGAAGCACGCGCTTGCAAGGAGATTCTGCTCACCATCAGCGTGCTCATTCCCAAGCTGCAGGCGGCGCGCTTTGTGGTAGCCGATGAAGGTCTCCCTTTGCGGTCGTGCCTGGGGTGCGAGGACGGCTGATCGCTGAGCGAGCCCAGTCCGTGCGGCGCGGGTCATCCGTGCGGGGCGGGTCACGAACCCGCGTCATAGCCGGCCGTGCCGCGATTCCGGCAGCGGGCGGCAGTAGTCATGAAGTCACTCGCGCCCTCGGGTGGAGATGGCGCGCTCGATGCGGCGATCGGGAATCAGCCACAGGAATGCGACGAAGGAGTAGATCGCCTGCGATGCCATGGGCGACCAGAAAGCGCATACGATCGCGAGTATATAGAGCGCAGGTGATGACTTTCCCTTCCAATCGCGGCCGATCGCTTCCTTCAGCACCGAGTGCGGTCCCTGAGCGGCGATGATGAGTTGCTGCAGGATCCAATAGGCAACCCCGGCCATGAGCAGAACAAAGCCGTACAGTGCGGAAGGAGCGGCGGCGAAATGGTTTTCACCCATCCAACCGGTCGTGAATGGAACCAACGAAAGCCAGAACAGCAGGTGCAGGTTGGCCCATAGGATCCCACCAGTGACTTTGCCCGCGGCGTGCAACATATGGTGGTGATTGTTCCAGTAGATTCCGACATACACGAAGCTCAGCAAATACATCAGCAGGACCGGGACCAGGGGCTGCAAGGCTTCGAAGCCCTCTCCGTGCGGCACCTTCAGGTCCAACACCATGATGGTGATGATGATCGCGATGACCCCATCGCTGAATGCCTCGAGTCTGCCTTTGTTCATCTTCGCCTCGGTGGGACGTCCATGCCTCCAGCTTTCCAGCTGGAGTATTCATGGATTTCGCCCACTCGCCTGAGCGCGACGACTTCCGCCGTGCTGATCCCCAGCACCCGGCGAATACATCGAGCCATATGGCTCTGGTGTGTAAAGCCCGCGGCCAGCGCGATGTCACCCATCCCCATGTCTCCTTTCAAGAGCAATTGCCGCGCGTACTCGACACGGCGCTCCACCACATACCGGTGCACCGGAATTCCCACGGTTTGGCGGAACAACAGCTTGAAATGGGGCACACTGAATCGCGCGACCCGGGCGAGCTCGGCCAGCGAGAGATCGCGCTCGAGGTTTGCCTCGATGTAGTCGAAAACACTCCGGAGCCGCCACCTGGGCAACTGGCGTTCCGGAGCTCGAGCCGGCGTGTCAGTGTGGCCCCAGCGCCGTACCAGTCGCGCCGCCATAGCGGAAGCCAGGCTTTCCACGAACAGGCGGCCTTCGGGATATCCCTCAGCCTGCTCGGCTCTCAGCAACCAACCGATGTATTCCAGATGAGGATCACGCATTCCCATTGCGGGGTTGATCCTTGCATGAGCCGGCGTCAAGCCCAGACTATCCGCGGTTTCCTCTACGAGCAGCGGCGAAAGCCGCAGTACCAGCGCATCCGCCGACGCCCCCAGAAACCATTGACCTACCAGGCCCGCAGGCAATACACAAAACTCGCCGTGACATTGCATGCCGCGCCGCTCGCGGCTGTCGAGGCGGCACGTCACCTGGACGGGTGCGCCAACATGGAAATCCAGGACGTGGTAGCTGTCATGTGGGCTTTGGATCTCGCCGACCGGGCAGGTGACTGACAGCACCTGCAGGTGACTGGAAGGAGAAGGCCCAACCGATGGTGGAGGCATTACCGGGTCCGTCATGCCGGTATTGTTCCGCCCGGGCTGCTCGGCGCGCAAGCGCGATGACGGAAAATCATCCGAATGTGCTCAGAATCATCCGATCGTGCGCGAAGTCGGCGGGACGCCCAGGCAAGCTTACCCCTCATGAACCGAAGACACTTCCTGCATTCATCCATGGCGCTTTCGATCGCGATGCCGTTCGACAGCGATAGCGTCGTACCCAAAAGCAAAGAGCGCGGCTTGCAGCCGTTGGGGCTGCGGCAATTCCACTCGTCCCGCAAGTTTGCCGATCTGCCGTGTGGTCGAATCGCATACGTCGAGCGAGGCCGGGGGCCGGCGGCATTGTTTCTCCACGGCTACCCACTCAACGGCTATCAGTGGCGCGGCGCATTGGAGCGCTTGTCATCCGATCGCCGCTGCATTGCTGCAGACTTCCTCGGTCTGGGATATACCGAAACGCTGGACGGGGCCGACCTGACACCTCACGCTCAGCTGGCAATGCTCGTGCAATTGTTGGATGTGTTGGGCGAAAAGAGAGTCGATCTCATAGCGAACGACAGCGGCTCGGCCGTCGCACAGTTGTTCGTCGCGCATTATCCGACGCGCGTGCGTACGCTGCTGCTTACGAATGGCGATGCGAACACAGACTGCCCTCCGGAAGCCATCAAGTCCCTCATCCAGGATGCCCGCCGCGGCGTCGCCGCCGAGCAATACGTCACGCGTCCGCTCAGAGATCGCGAGCTGGCCCGCTCGCCGCAGGGGTTGATCGGCGCCTGTTTTACGTATCCCGACAAGTTCCAGGACGAAACACTGGAATGCTATCTCGGCGCATTCGCCAGATTGCCGCTACGCATGAGGCAGTTCGAGCAGTTTGCGATAGCTCTGGAAAAGAACGTGCTTCTCGAGATCGAGCCAGCCCTCGAGCGCTTCGCCTCGCCGGTTAGAATCCTATGGGGCACGGGTGATACGATCTTTCGCGCCGACTCACCGGACTGGCTCAGCCGGATCTTTCCAAACTCTCACGGCGTGCGCCGCATCGAAGGCGCGAAGCTGTTCTGGCCGGAAGAATTTCCAGAGGTGATTGCACACGAGGCGCGTAAGCTATGGAGCAGCGTGGCTTGAGGCCGATCTACGCTCGCCCCGACTCGCGCGCAGCGCCCCGGGTGCCTTCACCCACGAGCCCTACGCCATCCCTCCACTGACCGAAATAATCTGCGCCGTCACATACGACGCCTCCGGCGAAGTCAGAAACGAGATCAGACTCGCCACGTCCTCGGGCGTGCCCGCGCGGTTCATAGGGACAAGCCGCTCGACAGCCTTGGCGTCGAACAGTCCCTCACTCATGGCGGTTTTGATAATGCCCGGAGCCACCGCGTTCACCGTGATGCCACGAGTGGCGACCTCCAACGCGAGGGCTTTGGTGGCAGAGTTGAGAGCGCCTTTGGCGGCAGCGTAGTTGACCTGCCCCTTGTTGCCTATCAAAGCGGTAACCGAAGACACGTTCACAATGCGTCCCCAGCGCGTCCGGATCATCGGCATCAGCAGGGCGCGAGTGACGTTGAAAAAACCGTTGACCGATACATCGATGACGCGGTGCCACTGCTCGGCGGTCATGCCAGGAAATACCGCGTCATCGTGTATGCCGGCGTTGTTGACGAGTATCTGGATGGGATGCTCGCTCAATGCTGCCTCGAGCGCCGTGTTGGTCGCCGCAGAGTCTGTGATGTCGAAGCACAAAGCGTGCGCGCGGCCGCCGCCTGCAACTATTTCCTGGACAACGGCTTCCGCGGTGGCGGTTCCACGATTGGCGTGGACAAACACTTCATGCCCGTCATGAGCGAGCCGGCGGCAGATCGCCGCGCCGATTCCGCCGCTGCCGCCCGTTACCAAAGCTCGCTTTCCACTCGCCGTCATTCGTCAATCCCGTAAGCCTTGGCTGCCATTGAACACGATCGTAGCCCGCCCCGCGAGCAGGACCCGGTTTCCCCCAGACACCGTAAAGTCATACAGCACTGTGCGCTCGTCGCCCGTCACGAGCTCTGCCGAGGCCACCAGATCACCCTCGATGTCATCCAGCCGGTTCGCGTATAGCGCAATGTTTCGCACGCTCGCCAGATAGCCTGCAACTTCCGCCCGCCGCAGGGGGGCTGTCTCGCGTGAGGCTGTATCGTGCGTGGCTGTCCGGTGCTTGGAAATCGTTATCCGGGAGGCAATCAACGCCCCATGCACAGCCATTGCCTGAGCGGCGTATTCGATACCACATACGGCGGCGAGGCGGCCGTGAGCCCGCAACGGGTTCGTGGGGTCACGATGTGTAGAGCTGCGGCACTGGACCCGACTCGGATTCCAGGACACGACTCCATCGAGAAGACACATCCTGCCCTGGTGCGGAATATGACTTTCTATCCAGCGTCGATCTAGCGCCATGTAGCTACCTCTACTGCGATGCGCTGCTCGAGGTAGTCGACGACCACTCGCCCGGATTCCTGCCGGGCGAGCTTTTCCAATAGGGGCAGGCTACGTGCCGCCGGAATGGAGACGCGCATTGTCTCCAGTCGAGCGTCGTGCATTTGATCGGCCGGGTCTTCAGTCAGACTGGCGCTGATGACCGCAAGGGGCGGGGCCGATGGCCCATCAGCTGGCTCCAACAACATCGCAACCCCAAACGCATCGGGTATGGGCCGCTTGGCGTGCAGCGGCTCCGGGTAACCAACATCGTATGCCACTAGCAACACGGGTGTATGGTCTACAATGACCTGCGATAGGGCCTCGAGCAGACCAGCCCCAAACGTGGCATCGTATGCACTCAGCACGTTGGAGCCGCACGTAGCGCCCGCAGCGATGCTCCAGTAGCCCGACGCTGCGTTGTGTACCGCGTTGTGGAATCGCGTAGGCGAGATTTGACGGTCGCTCGAGGCGAGGGTCAGGCAGATCTCGTGGCAATTGTTGCCATCGCCGCCGGAGGAGGAGAAGACACTCGGTAACCCGGCTGGATCCACCTCCGCCCTGGATACGGCTTCGAATGCCACGGCAAGAGCCAGCTTGACCACCGCACCGGTACGGCGTCGCTCGGCAGGTGGCAATGCTGTCGGAGGGGGCAGAGCGGTGGGGCGAGGGACATACGGCGCCAGCCCGGCGAGTATCGGTGCGCTCGTCAGCCAGTCGTCTAGTCCGGGACCCAAGAGGCCAATGCCTCGCACGTGCGCGCAGAGCTTCATTGCGCGCGGCCCAGAATGATGCTGCAGTTCGAGCCGCCGAAGCCGAAGGAGTTGCTCATGAGCCGGTTCAGCTTCTGGTGGCGATTCTTCAAAAGATAGTTGACACCCAACGTGGGGTCGACTGCGGTGGTGTTGAGACCGGCTGGCATCAGCCCATGTTGTAAGGCCAACGCGCAGATGACGGCCTCGAGCGCGCCGGCCGCACCCAACGTGTGGCCCGTTGCGCCCTTTGTCGAGCTCGTGGGGACGTTCGATCCCAGCACTGCGGTCACTGCGCGAGCTTCCGCGCTGTCGTTGCTTGGGGTGCCCGTTCCATGAAGATTGACGTAGTCGATATCCTGAGGCCGCAACCCGGCGCTCTGCAAGGCTGCTGACATGGCTCCGCGGGCGCCCACTCCCTCAGGATGCGGAGAGGACATGTGATATGCGTCGCTCGATTCGCCCACGCCGAGCAGCATCAATGAGTCCGCATCGAGACTCGCGGGCACCGGCTCCAGTAAAGTGAACGCAGCCGCTTCCCCGATCGAGATGCCGTCTCTTCGTCTGTCAAATGGACGGCACGGCTGCGCTGAAACCAACTGCAGCGAATGGAAGCCGTACAATGTAGTCAAGCACAGCGAGTCCACGCCGCCGACCACGGCAGCATCGATGAGTCCCGCCTCGATCATGCGACGCGCCGAGCCGAACACTTTCGCGCTCGAGGAACAGGCAGAAGACACGACCACGGCCGGGCCCTCGAGCTTCAGCGCGCGCCTTGCGAAGTCGGCGACCGAGAACGTGTTGTGAGTGCAGCGGTAGTTGAAGTCGTGCGGCAATGCTCCGGTCACCGGGTCGCGCTGCCGGTAGGCGAGCTCCGTCTGGAGAATGCCCGAAGTGCTGGTGCCCAGAAAGACACCGATCCGGCGCCGGCCCAGCCTCACCGCAAGCGCCTCCACAGCGGCCGCGAACTCATCCTGACTCAGGCCCAACTGGGCCAGGCGGTTGTTGCGGCAGTCGAACTCCTGAAGGCTCCGGGGCAGCCGCACATCGTCGACCTCAGGGATTTCGCCCAGGTGCGTATCGAGCTCGACGGTCTCGAATCTACACGGAGCGAGACCCGTACGCTGACTGCGGAGCGCGGCCAGGGTCTCGTCCAGTCCGCGGCCAATGCAACTGGCCGCCGTGAATCGGCTCAGCAGGAGCGGTTTCATCTCAGAGCCGAGCGCAGAGTGATCGGTCGAAGCCTGGCTGCCGTCACGGCTGCCAACAGGCGGGGCAAGACTTCGAGAATGACGGGGCGCCCTGATCGGGTGTGCGCAGCATGACCATCATGCAATAGCAGAATATCTCCTCCCCGGAGGTCTCCAGACAGCTTGCCGAGCACGCGATCGGCGTCGCGGTTTACGGTATCGAAGCCGCGACGCGTCCAACTTGCAAGCTGCAAATCGAGTTGGGTCAGAACAGGATCCAGAAAAGGATTGCGCAGGCCGGCGGGTGCGCGGAAGAACATGGGCCGCACCCCAGTGACCTCCATGATGCTCTCCTGTGCTCGCCCGACCTCATCCGCAAGGCTCCGAGGGCCGAGAAGTGAGAAGTTATGCAGATGTCGTTGGCTATGGTTCTCGACCGCGTGGCCTGCTCGTACGATGTCGGCCGCAAGTGTGGGATACAGCTGGACGTTCTCGCCGATGCAGAAGAAAGTCGCCTTCGCGCCGGCGGCGTCCAGCTGGGCCAATACGTGTGGGGTAATCTCGGGGTCGGGTCCATCATCGATGGTGATGGCCACCGCGCCGCGGGTTGCCGGGACCTCTGGCAACCGTGTCCAATTCGGCCCCAGCAGCGTGCTCTGCGGCCATAAGCCTGCCGCAGCAAGCAAAAGATGATCGGCCAGCAGCGCGCCAAGCGCCCAGGGCCATACACCCGGCCGCGCCACGCAGGCAACGAGAGCCGTGGCGTGCACCGCGACCGAGCCACTGACGAGAGCAGGGGGCCTCCATGGCTTGTGAGCTGACGAATCGGGCATGGTACGAAAGGAGTGTGCCGCTTCTCGAGCAGGACTGCCGGTTCGGGGAGGGAATTCTCCCAAAATAGCAGCCATGTCCGCCATTCGTGCTCTTCCGGCAACGTCGACGATTTTCCCCGGGAGGACGACAGCGGCACGCGAACAGTCGCAATTATGCCAGATTTCCCCGATCGAGGAGCTTGCGCGTGAGCTGCCGTGGCGCGGCCCGTGCAGGCCGCGGCACGATCGAGCCAGACCGGAAAAAGCGCGCTGGACGGCCGAAAGAGTCGAGGAGAGTCTCCGTCGTACCCCGAGAGTGCGCTCAACGGGATCCCCGCGGAGACTCCCTGATTCCGTGCACTTTCGAGAATGCGTGAGCTATCCGATGGCGATCACCTCGAGCCTGACGGCCAAGCTTCTGTTTGGAGTCACGAGCCCGCAGAGCCGTTGCGACACCGACGCCGCAGCGTCGCGTTTGTGGAATTTGGTTGGCAGTGGGCTGTTGGTTTCGTGTATTGCAAGGCCCTTTCATCGACGGTGCAGTCTCTAGTCTCGTATCTCCTCGGTCGTGTCACGAGTATTACGCCTGCGTGACATGTGGCCGCCGCGTCGTGCCCGGATCTGACTTTATCGGACTCGATACTCCAACCTCCTCGCTCTCGGGTCCATTACTCCAACCTCCTCGTGTGCCAACTCATGGCGTCCGGACGCATGCTCCACGTTCTGGGGCCGATGTCGTAATCGCCACTCGAGAACGAATCAATCAATTCGGCGTGCCTGCCGTGGCATTACGCGGAAGTCATGAGTCAGCTTTGTGCGCTGTCCGTGGTCGGAAACAGCATCACTGCTTGACAGCTCAATTGTTATAAGCGTCTAATCGTTTGGAATCTCGGTTCATGCCCCCAACTCAAGGAGAGAGAAATGAGCACGGTATTGGAGCATGCGCGGCCGGCGGCGAGCCCGATGGATCTGCAGACGCTCTACGGAGTGCAGTACTTCCGCCCGCAGGAACGAGCGATCGTCGAAGCGAAGGAAAACGATCTTTACTATTACAAGCTGTTCGTGGGGAAACACGAGATCACCGTGGAGAACGGCGACTGCGTCTACTATCTGTCGTCCAACAAGAAGGTGGCGCACCTCAATCGCGGCCCCGCAGTGGTGTCCTCGGAGCACTTCGCGACGATAATCAGGGGTTACATGCCGGAGAGCAAGACCTCCACCATCATTGCGAATACCAACTTGCCGTACGTGAACGGATGCTCGACCAAGCAGATCTTCCCGCCCGATCGCATTGGCGACCCCACGCTGCAGCTGCTGAGCATTCCGCCTTACTCCGCCGAGCAGGCGCATCATATCCATTCGACGGTGCGCGTTGCCTACATCATGGCGGGCGCGGGACGCAGCGTGGTCGGAATGGAGAAGCAGACGGTCGTGGAGGATTTGTTTCCAGGCAAGACCGTGCTGCTCCAGAAGATGTGTCCGCACCACTTCGAAACCGACGGCGCGCATCTGGTCGTGTTGCCGTTGCACGTGTTCAGCTCGCCGGGATCTGCTGTCGAGGCCAACCACCCGATGTTCAACGGAACCCACCTTACAAATCACTGATGCCGAGGTTGCCGGAGCGCATTGCTCGCTTCAGGCTCGCTCGCGCACGCTGCGAAGTTGTTCCGGCCGGGCTGACGCGCAACGCGGTCAGCTCGCCCGGGACCGGCGCGCAGAGTTACTGCGTTGAATGGATGCGTCGATCTGGCAGCAGGAGCTGCGCATCCGCAAAAGGGGACTCGAGAACATGAATTTGCATGACGTCCTGAGCAATGCCGTCAGGTTGTATCCGCGGCAGATCGCTCTGAAGGATATCCATACAGGCCATGAGTGGACTTATGAAGAGCTCGCTCACACATGCGAGCGTCTGGCCGGCGCACTTACCGCGTTGGGTGTCCGGAAGGCCCATCGCGTGGCCGTGGTCGCGGAGAACACGCCCGAGCATGTGATGTTGCTGCTGGCGTGTGCACGGATTGGAGCGGTCTTCACACCCGTGAACAGCCTGCTTGCGATCGATCAGATGGTGGAGTTGATCAATGACTCCGGCGCGAGCGTCTTATGCTATTCCGCGCGCTTCAGCGCGGTTCTCGACAGGCGCGGCGCGCTTGCGCATATCGAGCACGTGATACCCATCGGGGACGGGCAGCGCCAGCCGTTCCAACAGTTACTATCCAAGTACAGCGTCATCGCGGGCGGCGCTGCTGTCGATCCGCACGAAGCCGTGGCCCCCAGCGATATCCTGTACCAGATGTATACATCGGGAACGACCGGCAAGTCGAAAGGCGCGATGGTTACGCACGCCAACGTGATTGCGGAGCTGTCCGGCCTGAGCTATCCGCTTCTGCCTTACACGGGCGACCGCGTTCTCATCGCGACGCCTTATTTTCACGGTGCCGCGGTCATGATGACCATCCTCGCGCTGGGGCATGCGGGCACCTGTATCGTCACGGAGGGGCTGCAGCCGGAAGAGCTGGTGCGTGCCCTTGCTGAACAGGCCGTCGCGTTCTGCTTCGTGGTTCCGGGGATGATCATCAACATGCTGCGATCCGGGACGCCGCCGGCCGGAGGCTTCTCTCATCTGAAAGCGCTCATCTACGGTGCGGCACCCATTCCGGTGCATACCCAACACGAGGCGATCCGATTTTTCGGGCGCAAGCTCGTGCAGATCTACGGCCAGACGGAAACCGTGATGTCAATGACGCTTCTAGCGGCGCACGAGCACAGCGCCTCGCCCGAAGATCCAGACGGCCGGCGATTTCAGTCGATCGGCCGGCAGATCTTCTGCTGCGAGGTGAGGGTGTTTGATGATGACGACAAGGACGTCGCGCCCGATGAGGTCGGCGAAGTCGTCGTTCGCGGCGATAACGTCATGGCCGGCTACCACAACATGCCGGAAGCCACCGCCAGCACCCTGCGTGACGGTTGGCTGCGCACCGGAGACCTGGCGACTGTCGATGCCCGCGGCTACATCTATCTGCGTGGGCGGAAGAAGGATCTCATCATCTGCGACGGCGAAAACGTTTATCCGATCCAGGTGGAAAAGGTCATCGACCGGTACGCGACCGTGCTGGAGTCCGCGGTGATTGGCGTGCCCCACGCTGTCGATGGCGAGCAGGTGCATGCATTCGTCGTCCCGAGACCGGGCGAACGGGTCACGGAGGCGGAGATCATTGAACACTGCAAGCAGCACCTTGGCGGCTTCCAGGTTCCGAAAAGCATATCGATCGTAGCGAGCCTGCCAAGGAATACCGGCGGGAAGATCCTGAAGACCGAGTTGCGCAAGCCCTTCTGGAAGGCGTCTTAGGAGCAAGCGCAAGCCACGCAAGCGCCGCGGACGTCGGACCGTCTCAATTCAACAAACAAGGAATCGCAGTCATGGATGTCAGTCTGCCCACCGAGCAAGTCAGCGAACAACGCATGCGGGAGGGGTACCTGCAGTATCGCACCGGTCAGTTTCTTCTGATGTTCGCTGAAGCCAAGCGCCTCGGCATCATCGATTACCTCGAGTCGCCGGCTACGTTTGACGCTATTGCATCCCGATTCGGATTCGTGCGCGGCTTGAAGGGGCTGGAGGGTGTGTTGGAGTCGCTCAAATGGTTCGGCATCGTCGAGCGAACCACGAGCGCAGACGGCAAGGAGCGCTTCCAGCTTCGCAAGGGATACGCCCTTCCCACGGTCGACCAGGAGCTGCTGCGCG
>CAZBTV010000127.1:0-21104 GCA_964494895.1 uncultured Steroidobacteraceae bacterium
GACGGTAATCGACTATGGATCGGCCAGAATTCGTCGCCTGCGCCGTAACTTTCGTTGGAGCGGACCATGGCCCGCTGCGGCGGCTTGCTGGATAGCGAAAGCAGAATCTATGGAGGACCGGAGTTGGCCGTCTAGGCCGATCTACAGTCGGCTGGAAATGCATTCCTTCGACCTTCTACGGCCACTCGATTGGATCGAGAGCGGGCTTCGATCTGAGGAAAGCAGACGTTCACCATCTCGGGTACCCTGTGCGTACGGGCGCTCGCGGATGGCTTGCCTGGATTGCATTTGCTCGTGGTTTGTTTGGTCGACGATCGCGTATCCGTCGGAAGCAGTATGAAGGGAGTACACGGCAACCACCATGAGTCTTGACCGTTGCGGCCTTTCGCAAATCTCCAAACCCGCCCTTCGGAATGCGACAGCAGATACCCGCTGGGCACCCGCCAATCGCACGGGCCGCGCAATGGGACCGCGCTCGCCGGCCAGCGTTGAATTTCTCGCCTTCCGCTCGAAGCCGCGGCACTGAATTTAAACGCTACAGGTCTTGCTCCCATCTGAAGTGACATGACGGCAAAGATTATCGCCGCGGCCGCGTTACTGGTGGCCGCTCGTGTTCTGAGTCCAGTGGGCGCCGAGGAGCTCTGGCATGACTCGCCTCCTCACCGCGTGCACTTTGTGACCGTCGAAAAGAATCTTCAACTGGAGGTGCTCGACTGGGGCGGATCGGGGCGGCCGCTCGTGTTGTTGGCCGGAAGTGGCGCTACGGCGCACCAGTTCGACGAGTTTTCTTCCAAGCTCACCGGCCACTACCACGTGTACGGCATTACCCGTCGAGGCTTCGGCAACTCAGGGTTTGTGGAAGGCGAATTCGGCGCCGAGGTTCTCGGTCACGACGTAGTGGCCGTGATGAGCGCGCTCAAACTGGATAAACCGATCCTGGCCGGCCACTCCTTCGCCGGCCTGGAGTTGAGCACCGTCGCCAATCACTATCCGGTTCGCGTGGCCGGTCTCGTGTACCTCGAAGCGGGGTATACCCCGGCTTTCGACAACGGCAAGGGCATGTCGATGGCGGAATTCCAGCAAATTGTGCGCGCACCCCAGCCACCTCCCCCGAGGGAAACGGACCTCGCCAACTTTCGGGCGCTCCAGGACTACTGGAAACGCACCCGGGGATTCCGCCTCACAGAGTCCGAGTTGCGCCAAGAATGGGAGGCCCTGCCGGATGGGCGCGTGGGGCAACGCCGTAATTTTCCGGGTAACGCCATCCTGATGAAGGGCGTCGAGCGCTACTCGGACATACCCGCTCCCGCCCTCTTTATCTTCGCCAATCCACACGAGCTCGGATCCTGGTACGACAACAACCGGGATCCGGCGATCCGGACCAGGATCGCGGCCTACTCGACCAAGTTCCAGGCGCTGACTCAGAAACAGGAGGACGCCCTGCGGGATGCGGTACCAACCGCGCGCATCGTCACCCTGCACAACGCCAACCACTCGGTCTTTGTGTCAAATGAAAGAGAGGTCTTGGGTGAAATGCATTCTTTCATCGACGGGCTCCCCTAGGACTCAGCCCCTCTCACGTATCATATGCATGTGTGTCATAAGGAGCGCGACTGGATGCATGTAACCGAAGACTATGTGACCGCAGCGGACGGCGTCCGTCTTTTTTTCCAAAAGATCGGGGACGGCCGCAGTACCGTGGTCGTTCCGAATGCGATTTACATGTTTGATTATTTCAACTACCTGGCCGCCGAACATACGTTGGTCTTCTATGATCTGCGCAATCGGGGCCGCTCCGAAGAAATTACCGATGACGCGAAACTGAGGGCTGGCGTACGCAACGATATAGATGATCTGGAAGCCGTGCGGCGCCACTTTGGCGTTGAGAAGATATCATTACTTGGACACTCGTATGTGGGCACAGTCGTGGCCCTTTACGCGATGGCGCGTCCGGTGCATGTTGACCGACTAGTGCAAATCGGGCCGACGGCCCCGAACATAGCAAAGCAGTATCCGCCCGATCTAAGCAACATGGATACGACGGCGGCCCAGGTGTACGCGCAACTGAGGCAGATGCAGACGGAGGGCGGCCCGAGTGACCCTGTCGAAGCGTGTGAGCGCGTCTGGTCCATTCTGCGACCTTTGTATGTGTTCGATCTCGCCAGTGTCCGAAAGATCTCTCGACTGGGCTATTGCCAATTCGTCAATGAGCGCAATCTGATGAAGTACTTTCAAGTCAGCATCATGCCTACATTGCAGTCACTCAATATCCGACCAATCGACTATGCAAAGGCCACCATGCCGGTCCTCACCATCCACGGCGCCAAGGACCGAATTGCCGCTTACGGCGGCGGAAGGGACTGGGCGAAATCTTTGCCGAATGCACGCTTGCTTACCGTGGACAACGCTGCGCACATGCCTTGGATAGAAGCACCGGAGTTGGTGTTTGGTTCAACAAAGACGTTTCTGGATGGCTCATGGCCCGAATTCGCCGAGAAAGTAGCGTGATTCCCTCGGTTCATAACAGGTGTTGACCAGCAGCGCGGAATGACGGCTCTTGGCTGGACGAAAACGGATAGGACCTGTCCCGCATCGAATTACGCCGGACGGTGTTGAGTGCCTGAGCCGGCTGTGATCGCCAGCAGGCGAGCCGGCTCACGCAACTTGGCTGTGTGCCACACCCCTTTCGGAATCACCAGCAAGTGTCCCGCGGTGAGAGCGATCTCCCTCAAACCCTCGGAAAGGTCCAGAACAAATGTTGCCTTGCCTTCAAGCATGAAAAGGATTTCATCGCCCGCTGGATGCATTTCCCAGTTTGTCCAATCAGCGCCCATAGATAACATCGACAGCAGCCGCCCCTTCTCGCTGCTAATCAGCCGCCGAATGCCAGAATCGGTCGCATTGCCGGAGATCAACTGACTCCAAAAGTCCCCACCACCCGGAAGGAGAGCCGTTGTCCCGTCGGGCTCCAATAATAAATAATTCTTCGCAAGGTCGATCGTATCGTTTGCCATCCTGCTTCCTCCACACCAACAGCGTTGCACTGATGGAGTCACCGTTTCGAGCGATGCCATCTTCGACCTGCTCGGCCGACCGTCCGCAATCGGATAAGATATCAGATTGCGCTAGACGTCGGGTTTTGGCCGGTCAGAGCCACAGTGAACGGGTGGTCGGTCCACACTGTGCTGCGTCGAACATCAACGCTCACTTTCGACCTATTCTGTTGAAAAACTCGTCTCGATACCGCAATCGAAAATTTTCCGGGCTTTTCGACTTCGCTGGACGCCAGCGTTTGTGGGGATACCACATTGGACCCTGCGATACGCTCGGAGCTTGTGTGTGCGTCGTAGCGCATGCCGACGACGGACCGTCCCGTTTATACTGGACCGGCGAAAAACTGCCTCAACGCCGGAAAGGAGTTTTTCAACACAATAGGCCCAACAGGTCGGTCATTGATGTCGGCTTTCTGGCACCCGAAAACTCGCTAACGATGCAACTGAGCTGTTGGCGTAAACGGGTGCATCGCTTAGATGCCCTCCAACACTCAACGAATGCGATGCTGCGCGTCGGCTCCAATACAAGTTACGGCCGCATAAGTCGGCGCGCTATTAGAAATGAAACGGCTGCGACACATGCCATGAATGCATGCGGCCAGAGGCTGTAAAGGTATCCCTCCCAAGCCTCAATCGGCAGGCCCATGATGTAGCCGGAAGGCATTGGCATTCGCCCCACAATGATAGCGGGCCACCATTGAGTGGGCGGCCAGTGCGTGAGACCCTCAATGGACAAATCAATAGCTACTGCCAAACTTGGGAGTACCCACACAGGGTTCAGCTCGAAACGCTTGCTTGCCACGATGCCAGGAAGCACCCAGATTACAGAGAGCAGAAGCCAAGCGGGATATCCGAAGGCGAACCATCGAACCGCTGATTGGAGGTCTCTGGCCGGTCCAAACGGCGAAGCATAAATAAGCGTCGGAGCAAGAGCGGCTACCGCTATTAGCCATAGTGATGTGCTCCATCGGGTTCCCACCATTTGACGCGTCGTTCTGCGATCAGCAATCGCCAGGAGAATCCAGACGATCAGCACACCAGACAAATAGACAGTTGGCACGAAAAACATGCAACGCCTTGCGCTCTAGCTGAGCTTACCCGCCCGTCTCATGATGCTAACGTAGCAGGTCGCGGATAACCTGGCGACCTAACGGCTGCAATGGCAGACACGTCGGGTTTACAGCGCGCCGACGGCGCGAAAATGTCAGCGCCCAGCTCCCGAGAATGACAGCCATGACGCCGCTTGAAATGCGCCAGGCGAACGGCACCGGCGAGCCAAACAATATCAACAGCGGTGGCAGGATGGAGCCGAACGTCGCCATGAATCCCAGTTGAACCCAGGTACGCGTTACGAAGCTGTCATACTTGGTGATTTGACCCCCGAGCATTTGCCGCAGGATCATTGTCAGCACGGACAGGCCCGCGAAGCTCATGCCAACAGTCGTGAGGATATAGAGATATCCAGATGCGTCCATCTCACCCCCCTGACCTGAGCCCCTTGCCGAAGGAAGTCGCATTGCGCCTTGGCCCACACACTAAACGCCTTTCGAAACTGCCTCCGCGAGGTGGTCCAATATATTTCCCCAGCCCCTCGTATGACCTTCGATAATCGTCGGCGTCGGTAGACGCTCATGGGTTATCACAATGTCGGTTTCATAGCCCCGCCGATGGAGTTCGACGGTCACCAACGTATCCACGTTGTTCGTCAGGGGGCCTGTCCACGTGAACACGAGCTTGCGCGGTCGGTCAATCTCGAGATAGGTGCCCGATACTTCACGTCTTGATTCTCCCGAGGACATAACAAGGCTGAAGACCCCTCCTGGGCGCAGGTCACAGCTCGCCTTGCAATCGACCGCGCCCGGAAAGGGACTCATCCATCGAACCATCAAATCGGGTTGA
This sequence comes from uncultured Steroidobacteraceae bacterium, assembly GCA_964494895.1. Lineage (GTDB taxonomy): Bacteria > Pseudomonadota > Gammaproteobacteria > Steroidobacterales > Steroidobacteraceae > 13-2-20CM-66-19. The sequence continues at coordinate 4,953 of CAZBTV010000127.1, forward strand.
GTCCATAGGTCGAAGACCTCCTCCACTGTGGCCCTCACGCGTCGGCGTATCTGCACCGTCGGACCCGTCGTGTCATCCTGAGCCATGCTTGCGATCCTTTGGCCCCGACTTATGATCGACCTTGATCTCGCGCAGCAGGCCTTCCATGGCATCCAGTCGCTTCTCCCAATAGCGGCGCGTCCGCTCGATCCAGCCATCAACCTCGTCCAGCGAACGGCTATTGATTGAGAGAATGTGGTCGCGCCCTTTCCTCTGCCGCTCGACCAAACCGCTCGCTTCCAACACGCGGATGTGTTTCGACACTGCGTTCAAAGACATCCGGAACGGCTCGGCGACTTCGGTCACGCGCGCTTCGCCGCGTGAGAGGCGTTCAATGATTGCCCGCCGCGTCGGGTCGGCTAACGCCGAGAACACCGCGTCGAGCCGCGCGCTGCGCGAAACCGCTTCCTTCCGGGCTTCGATCTCAATCATGGCGATGTGCCCGCTTGATTTTCGATGCTGAAGGATATTCTACCTAAAGGTTGACAATCCGCCAAGTCGATGCTTTTATTATACCAACTGGTTGAATATATGCCAACGGAGGAGAGTCGTGCCAAATAGACGCATTGCTGCCGCTGCCGCGGTGGTCACACTTCTGTCAGCCGCCGCCACACCGTCGCGGGCCGAGCCGGTCAAGAATGTCGTCATCGTTCACGGGGCCTTCGCCGACGGTGCCGGATGGCGGCGCGTCGCCGATATTCTTGGCAGAGACGGCTATGCGGTCAGCGTGGTGCAGGAGCCGCTGATATCACTCGCCGATGACGTTGCGGCCACCAAAAGGGTGCTCGATATGCAACCGGGCGCGACACTTCTGGTTGGCCATAGCTATGGTGGGGTGGTCATCACCGAAGCGGGCAATGCGAAGAACGTCGTTGGCCTCGTCTACATCGCCGCTTTCATCCCCGATCAAGGCGAGAGTGCACTCAAGCTGCTCTCGCAGATGCCGGCTGCCAACAGCGACACCCGCGCCACCAAGGATGATTTCCTGTACCTCGATCCAGCCTCCTTTCCCGCGGATTTCGCCGCGGACGTTCCGCCTGCTCTGGCGAACTTCATGGCACATTCTCAGCCGATGCTGGCGACCAAGGCCGGTGGGGCGCCGGTAACGGCGGCTGCCTGGCACCAGAAAAAGAGCTGGGCGCTGATCGCAACTCGCGACCACAACATCAATCCCGCTCTCGAGCGTCGCATGGCCAAGCGGGCCGGTAGCGAAACGATAGAGGTTCCCGCCAGCCACGCGGTCTACCTCTCCAAACCCGACGAAGTAGCGCGGCTGATCGAACGGGCGGCAAAGGAATCCGCCGAATAGCCGCTGGTTCTCCCGATCGTTCCTAGAACGCCAACAACTAACCTGGCGGCCGCCTGGCAACCCCTAGCCAACGACGTGCGCGCCGAAATGATCAAGGGTGCGGGCCACTGGCCCGCCCACCCACGAAAATCCGGTGGAGTTGGCGCGTCTAGTGCTCCCGTGCTGTTCTTGCCAGGCTTTCCGCACGACATGACTATGGCGAGATTGCCGCGCTGTTCCGCGTGGCAAATGCGGGTTGCACGGCGCTCGCATACGCGCCCAGTACGTCGGACCGGTTGGCGACTGGCGGTGACGAATGCCAGTTCCAGAGCCGTTCCGGCAACGATTCCGGGCGCCAGACTTCGCTGAATAGCACAGGGATTTTGTATGTTCTCGCAGAAGAAGGTTTCTCCTTCCGGTCTCCATTGGCCTCGAATCTCATCAACCGTCAGCCGGTGCCTCTTTCGCGGCGATTGCCCTCGCTACCCTTTCGAGCATCACAATGCGCCCGCAGTTTTCAGCGCTGCCAATGTTGGTGTCGGCGACCGGCTCCAGGACTGCAAGTAGGTGCGCGATAGCCCGAGCGGATAGCAACAGATAGTCATCACTGCACTTGTTGGTGGCGTCACCGGTGCCGTCTTCTCGTAGAAGGGATTCGCCTAACCAAGTGTGAACGATCGTGTAGGCGTTGGCGAGCCGTACCAAAGTAACAGCCCTGAAGTAGGGAGAACCGTCGTATTTGATCTCGTGCAGCCATTGCGGACCCGTCGGCATCTGGTCCTTCTTGGGTAAAGATGCCAGGCACAGTTCTATGAACGCTGGGAAACGGCTCTGGCTTCGCTCCTGAAGTGACCGAGCGCATGGCCTCCGGCCGGCGCGTCAGGACCCGCGGCGCAACGGGTGCCCGGTCAGTATTTGTTAAGCCTCTTTAGAGGAAACTACCTATGCAGTCGTGGCGGTTACGACTTGGCGCAGGCGCCGTCGCAGAGGAGAGTCGTACCCCACCGAAAATTCATACGTCTAACCGCCAGAACGAACCGTGAGGATGTCATGAGCACGCGCAAGCCAAAAGCATCCCTGTTATATATGAGCGAGTCGCCGTCACTCTGGCTCCAGACCGTGACTGCCTCAGACACTCGAAACTCTGCGGCCCTGTGCCAGAGACAATGGCAGAGCTCCTCTCGTGCGGCAGTTCCACCTCGCTCCGTAGCACGACACCCCTTGCATTAGATTGACATATACACGTCCGGCTCCTGGTATTTGCAGCGCCGGATAGGACTCCCCCTGTATCCACCCATCTAGTCACGACACGTTGTGGGTACAGCCATCATGCTGCTGCCGCCCATGTTCGGCCTGCGTGGTCCAACATTAGGTCTTACGTTCAACACTTACGAAACAGCAACTACCCTCTCCCTCGGAAAGGCTCCAAGCGAATGTGGCTTCCGCGCGTAGCACAAACCTTCGGTGTCGGCCCGATCAGTTCGAGTTGGCTGGCACGTTAGGGCGCCTGTCTGATTCAGCATCAGGCGTAAATGCCAACCTTTCACAAGCTTCGAGATCAGCAGAATCCCTTATGGTGAGCGCCAGGACCAGGACGCCAGAATGGACGAGACCTCATAGCCCCACAGGAAGCCCCTTCCCATGAGCGCGAAACAGGTATTGTTCCGGTCCGAGGCACGGGAGAAGATCTTGCGTGGCGCCACCCAGCTCGCCGATGCGGTGCGCATTACGTTGGGTCCCAAATCCAAGTCCGTCCTGATCCAGAAGAAGTGGGGCGCCCCGATCGTCTGCAACGACGGCGTGACCATCGCGAAGGAGATGGAGCTGGAGGATCCGGAAGAAAACCTGGGGGCTCAGATGTTGCGCCAGGCGGCCGAAAAGACGGGAGACGTAGTCGGTGACGGCACCAGTACCTCGACCGTTCTCGCACACGCCATCTACTCGGAAGGCATTCGCAACGTAACGGCCGGCGCAAGCGCTGTAGATATCAAGCGTGGCCTGGATCGTGGTCTCGCGACCATAGTGAAGTCGCTGCAAGCGCTCGCTAAGCCGGTCAGCAGCAGCAAGGAAAAGGCGCAGGTGGCCACCATTTCCTCCCACAATGATCCGGCGATCGGCGAGCTCATCGCACAGGCGATGGAGAAGGTCGGCGATAACGGCGTGATCACAGTGGAGGAATCCAAAACCACCGAGACCACACTCGAGGTGGTGGAGGGTTTGCAATTCGACCGCGGCTATATCTCGCCCTATTTCATCACCGATCAGAATACGGCACAGGCGATCCTGGAGGAGCCTTACATCCTCCTCACGGACCGCAAGCTCAATATCCTCAAGGACGTCATCCCCCTCCTCGAGCAGGTCGCCAAATCCGGCCGGCCGCTCCTGTTCATTGCCGAGGAAGTGGAGGCGGAAGTGCTCGCCACTCTGGTGGTCAACCAGCTTCGCGGGGTGTTGAAGAGTGTAGCCGTGAAGGCGCCCGGCTTCGGTGACCGCCGCAAGGCCATGCTCCAGGACATGGCGATCCTGAGCGGCGGAGAGCTCATCTCGGAGGAGCTCGGAGCGAAACTGGAAGATGTCCAGCTCTCTCAGTTGGGATCCGCCAAGCGCATCGTAGTCGACAAGGACACCACGACGATCGTGGGCGGCGGCGGCCAGAAGAAGGACATCGAGGGCCGCATCCAACTTCTGAGGAAGGAGATTGACAAGGCAAGCAGCGATTATGACAAGGAAAAGTTGCGCGAGCGCATAGCCAAGCTGGGGGGCGGGGTCGCGGTGATCCGAGCCGGTGCACCCTCCGAGGCGGAGATGAAGTCGAAGAAGGAAGCGTTGGATGATGCCATCAGCTCGACAAAGGCTGCGGTAGCTGAAGGTATCGTCCCCGGCGGCGGGTTAGCGTTGCTGCGTTCTGTCTCCGCTCTATCGGCGGCGGAAGCCGAATGCACCGGAGATGAACGGACGGGCGTGCAGATCCTGCGCCACGCTCTGGAGGCCCCGACCCGACAGATCGCGGAAAATTCGGCGGCCGACGGCGGTGTTGTGGTCGACCGGATGATGAACGCGACCGGAAGTCACGGCTTCGATGCCGCTCGCAAAACGTTCGTCGACCTGTTCGAGGCCGGCATCATCGATCCAGCTAAAGTCGTGCGTATTGCCCTGGAGAACGCCGTCTCGGTTGCGGGCGTTCTCCTACTGACCGAAGCCACTCTGACCGAAAAAACGGAAAAACACCTGCCGGGCGGCGAGCCCGAGGCAGCTTAAGCAGGGCCAGGCGGGAATCGTAGCTCGTCCCAGGGCAAGTGCTCTTTGATGGCGGCATCAGAGTGATGGACGAGACTCTTGTTGACCTGCGCCGCGACGGCGGCTCCCAGTGTCTTGGGAAGCGCCTCGCGCAACATGCCGAGAAAGCCGGGGCTTGCCATCAGGACGAGCCGCTCGAACTCTCCGGCCTCGTGGGCTCTCCCCAGCTCGGCAACAATAGTGCGCGCGAAGGTGTGTGCCTCATGATTACGCGGCGAGCGCTCGCCTCCCGTGCCGTGATGGCCAACGGCACCGCGACGATGCCCCGGCGTCGGCGCATGATCGAATACCCGCCCCGGCTTGTCCGACACCATGTCGCGGTCATGAAGATGCGCGACCGGATCCGTCAGGCGACCCGCCAGCCGCATCCGTCCGTCCAGCGTATCCAGATCGTAGAAACGCGCCTCGCTCTGATCGGCCACCACAACTCGCGCACGCATGACTTTTCTCCCATCGATGCCTCATCGTCTTCGATCATCGAGGCTACCTCGAAACACAGGAAGACCAATAGGTACATCCACGAATCGCATTCGCGTTGGAGCTGGCCCGGCCGATCCAGGCGTCCGTAGTCCTCCAGCCTGACCCCCTCCTCGTCCTTGCGCAGCGTATAGAACGAACTGCCCTGTGCCAGCAGATCATTCAACCGCCCCAAATCCGGGAATTCGAGCGCATGCCCGCCGCGCGAGGCAGTTCCCCGCGCAGTAAGAGGCGCTCCAATCCATCAGGGAGGGTCCGTCCCGCAACCAGTCGATCACCACACCATCGGGTGTAGCGCGCGAATTCACAAAGTCGATGGCCAGGTGACCAGCGATCAGGAATGGGGGCGGATCGGACGGCAATGGTGCGTCATAGGTAGATTGTAACTAATTAAATATTAATTGACTAGTTACAGACCCATCTGTAACCTTTATTACTGGTTTTATCTAGTTACACCTCCGGAGACCCCACCAATGCCCAGCAAAGTCAGTCCAGTACAGCTCGCGGTTCCCACGACCTACCAAAAGGTTCGCGTCGGGGAGACGGAGATATTCTTTCGAGAAGCCGGGCAACGCGACCGTCCCACGATCCTGTTGCTACACGGCTTTCCGTCGTCCTCGCATATGTTTCGCGATCTGATCCCAACCCTTGCTGCGCACTACCACGTGGTGGCACCCGACCTGCCTGGCTTCGGATTCACGCTCCGGGGCGCAAGGCACGCCAAACTTACATTCGACGCCTTGGCGGACAGCATTGCGGGCTTCGTCGAGACCTTGAAGCTCGATCGGTATGTCATCTATGTCTTCGATTACGGCGCGCCGGTAGGCTTGCGACTGGCGACGCGAAACCCCGACCGCGTTCTGGCGCTCATTTCCCAGAACGGCAACGCCTATCTCGAGGGCTTGAGCGAGGGTTGGAATCCGATCCAGGCCTACTGGAAGAACCCCTCGGAAGAGAACCGCAATGCATTGCGCGGTTTTCTGAGCGCGGAGACGACGCAATGGCAGTACACGCACGGAGTCCCGGATCCGACACGCATTGCTCCTGAATCGTACACGCTCGATTCGCTGCTGATGGCCCGTCCTGGAAACGATGAGATCCAACTGGATCTCTTCCTGGATTACGCGAGCAATGTCACTCTCTATCCAACTTTCCAGAAATATTTCCGCGACCGTCAGCCGCCGCTTCTGGCAGTGTGGGGTAAGAATGACCCGTTCTTCCTACCTCAGGGGGCGGCAGCATTCAAACGCGATATTCCGGATGCGGAGGTCCATTTACTGGATACCGGACACTTTGCGCTGGAGTCGCATCACGACGAGATTGGCTCTCTGATTCTCGATTTCCTCGAGCGTCGCCTGGGCCGGGGCAAAACAGTCCGAGGTTCGACCCAAACTTCTAACGACAGGAGTATTTCGATGTCGAACGAGAACCGCACGCCTGAGGAAACCAACAAAGTTCACCTGGTGAGCGACTTCTACGAGCGCCTCGGCAAGGGCGACGTGCCGGGCGTGCTGGCACTGCTCGACCCGCAGGTCAAGTGGACCGAGGCCGAGCGCTTCCCCTACTACACCGGCACGTGGGTCGGACCGGACGCCGTGCTCAACAATCTACTGAAGCGGCTTTCCGCCGATTGGACCGATTTTGCGGCAATTCCCAAGGACTACCTGATTGAAGGTTCGAGGATCGTGTCCTTCGGCACCTACTCCGGCCGCTACAAGAAGACGGGTAAGACAATGCGGTCCGACTTTGCCCACGTATGGACTGTGGAGGGCGACAAGATCACCAGCTTCTTGATGTACACCGATACCGCGAAGATTCTCGAGGCCCTGGTAGGCTGATCGCTTCACGCTGCGATCAGGTCATCGCTTCGAAGCGTTCATCGAGGCGGCCCATGTGGGTCGCCTCGTAATGCTAGTCCCCGTCACGGGACCGCCGGATCGGTATTGCCTCTAACCAACCCCACGCGCTCATAGGTATCTTCGCGGAGACGTACTCACGGCATCGGGCGCGTGGTTGCGAGACCCGAACAACTACCTATAGGCGCGAGCCTGGTACCGGAGTACTAAAACCCAATGGACATTCGAACCAGCGAAGAAAACAAAACCATGGCAAGCGGCAGCAATCCGCGGCGCGGGGGCGCACTCGTTGTTGGGCTCGCTGTAGTCGCCGCCTGCGTAGGATGCGTGTCGGAGCCGCCACCGCGCGTCGCGGCGGCGCCTGCCCCGCCGCCCGATACAAACGTCTATTTCTACCCAATGCGTGGCCAGGCATCCGACCAACAGGACCGGGACAAATACGAGTGCAACAACTGGGCAGTACAGCAGAGTGGATTCGATCCGAGTGCGCCCGGCGCGCCGCCTCACCTGCGCGTGCAGGCGATTGCCGGGCCGCCACCAGGAACCGGAGTAGCCATGGGGGCAGCAACAGGGGCCGTGCTCGGCGCCGTCGTGTCCGATCCCTGGGAGAGCGGACGCGGAGCGGTTGTCGGTGCAATCGCCGGGGCAGTCATCGGCGGTATCGCTGAAAGCGCCGCACGAGAACAGGCGGGCTCGGAGGCAGCCGCGGCTGCAGGCAGGGCCAACAACGCGCAAGCGATTCGCCTGGAGCAACAGGCACGCGATTTCCGCCGAGCAATGAGCGCCTGTTTGGAAGGTCGCGGCTATAGCGTCCGCTGAAAATGGGAGGCTGACCGACAGCCAATTTTTTTGGGGTGAACGAGATGAACTTTCTGACAAACGAGAACGGTGTTTCGGGTCGCTCTCTCGAGCGCGCCAGGTCTGCAGCGCACCACAACTGGCCGGCACTCGCCGCCACTCTGGTGATAGGTATGGCAGGCACGGCAATAGCGCAGCACCCGGGAGGCGGCCATCCGAGTGGTGGACCGCCGGCCGGTAGCCAACAGCCCATAGGTACGCCGCCTCATGAGCACTTCGATGGCCGTTTTTCTCACAACCACTATTACTACGATCACGGCTACTCCGTTCACCGGCCGCCTCGGGGCGGACCCGGCGAGTTCCATGGTCGCGATGGCGATCGCTATTGGTACCACGGCGGTAACTGGTATCGCTGGAGAGGTGGTGCCTGGGTCGTCTGGGGAGCACCGATCGGTGTGTTTGTACCCGTCCTTCCGCCTTACTTCACCACGGTCTGGTGGAACGGCATCCCCTACTACTATGCCAACGATACCTACTACGTGTGGGTGAACGACCAAAACTCATATGAAGTGGTCGACCCGCCCGACGGAATAGACTCTTCTGGCAGCACCCAACCTCCTCCGAGCAATCAGCTCTTCATCTATCCCAAAAACGGACAGTCATCCCAGCAACAGGAGACGGACCGTTACGAGTGTCACCGGTGGGCGGTCAAGCAAAGCGGCTTCGATCCAACCCTGGCAGGTGGCGGAGTTCCGGCCGAGAGTGCATGGGAAAAGCGCAACGCCTACTTCAAAGCGGACGCGGCTTGCCTGGAGGGGCGGGGATACGTAGTGAAATAACGAGGCCGCCTGCTATCTGCGGAAATCCCTGACGCTGCAACGGTAAGCGCGTATCGCCTTTCGAGTCGCCGCGGACGAGGATGAATATCAGGAAGCAAGCAGGGTCTCAGGGTTGGATTGAGGACTTCAAAGATGACACTCCAGTTGGATCCACTCTGGTGCGGCCCAGGCGATGAAGCCGCGCAGCGCCATGCAGCGATTGCGAAGGTTGCGTACTTCCGGGCGCAGCAGCGTGGCTTTGTGCCCGGGCACGAGCTGGAAGATTGGTTAGAGGCAGAACAGGACGTGTATCGCCTGGCCGCTGGAGATCGCTCGCAGAAAGATCATAAGGTGCCTTTCATAGCACAAAGGCTCCCTGAGCGGGATTTCAGGGGGATCGTTTGAGATTGCCGTGACCTCTACTGTAGAGTGGCTGCACGGTGTTTCGAGAATCAGCGCGACCCGGAGTGATCGGACCCTATTTCACGGATGCGGCTCAAGAGGCCGAACTGAGGAGCGCTCATTGCTGCGAGACCGACCGCGAGAGTGACTGATGCGCGTCCCCAAGTGGCGTACCGCCTCCGGTTAAAGTGTCAGGGAGTAGATGACTTGACAGGCATCATCTGGATCGCGCCTGACACTCATTCCGAACTCACGAGCAAGCTCCCGCATGGCGATGTTATCCGCGAGCTCCACGGAATACAGTTGCTTTAGCCCGTGAGCCTTGGCATACGTGATCAATTGCTTCAGCAGTAGCTGGCCCAAACCTTTGTGTTGCCACGCATCCGCAATCGTGATCGCCAGCTCTCCAGCACCATCGCTTGGGTACTCGGCGTAGCGACTGACGCCGATTTCAGTTTCGTGTCCATTCTTGTTCACGGTGGCGACGAACGCCATGGAGTGCTGACCATCGACATCACATAGACGCTTCAACTCCGCAGGCGATAGCTCCTTGACACCGCCGAGGAAGCGATAATGCTTCGTCTCGACGGACAAGTTCCGGATGAACTCGGCCTCCATGGCGCTATCGGCTGGTTGCATGGGCCTTATGGTCACTGATTCGCCAGCCACGATCGAGTGCGCACTGTCCACGGTCATATAGCGGCTCCTGGCTTGGTAGATTCATAGCGCACCGCCACAGCGAGAACATCAGGGTTGATACGCATTGCATCCGGCTGCGAGAGCGGTCGAGAACCGCGAGAATGTAGCTCAATCGCTTCATAAGGATCACCGCCGCAATCGTGTTCGCTTCAGGGCCGCAGCGCTTTCTCGATCCGTACTTCACTGCGAACGGACCGAGCCACATCCAACAGCTCATCGGAGAGCGAACCCAGAATATCGTCGAGCGACAGTACGCCGACTAGTCTTCCAGCGCCGCCTACCACGGGCACGCGACGTACACCGATACGGCGCATTTCGCGCAGCGCCGCACTTATGGAGAGATCCTCGTTCACGACTAACGGCTCCCGAGACATCACATCGCCGACGCGCAGCGAGCGTGGATCCGTTTCGCGAGCCACGACAGCGACGACGATGTCCCGATCAGTGACGACTCCAATGGGCTTCAGGGCCGGCTCGTCCACCATCAGAGTCAGCTCATCAACCATTGGTGCAACCACAATCAGATATCCCACATGCCTTTCACGCATGAGCCGCGCTGCAGTCGTGAGCTCGTCAAATTCCCGAACGGTCACTACATTGCGCGCACATATTTCACCGACCTTCATGCCATTGCTCCTTTTTCGTGGAGAATCTTTGGACTAGTGAACGCCCACCCGCCGGCGGATCAAATACGTACTTTCAACGAAGGTATCTCCGGGTCCTCTGGAGACCCGTTGCTTACACCTTCGCGGGTGACTCTGCCGAGCTTAGCGGTGGCCTCGGCGCTACCGCCGGATGCGAAGGTGTTCCAGAGGACGAGCTGAGTCGGACGAAAACCTTGATTCCGGCAAGCCGCTCAAACAAGCGACGGTTGCGGTAAAACGGCACCCATCCGCAGATGAGCGCCTCGGCCAGCCGCCACCAGGCCAACCACGCAAGAATGACGAGACCTTCATCAAAACGCCAGACATCCGCTGAAGAGCCGCACAGACGTAGTGTCAACGAAGGTACGCCTCCGTCGCGTAGCGGCGCATCATCCGATGGCTGTTGAAGTACACGGCATTCCTGGTGATGATGTTCTTCATGAGGGTTACCCAAACCCGAGGATCGCCGCTGTAGCCATAGAAGAGCGGCAGCACGACGTGCTCCAGCTTGTCATACAACCCCTCGGCATTCTCGACAGACCATCCGGTCACGCCTTCGATGCACCCCTCGATCCACCACCCGTCGGGAACCGACAGGCTCGGCACTCCGTTGAAGGCTGCCTTCATACCGCTGGTGCCGGAGGCCTCCATCGGAGGCAGCGGTGTATTGACCCAGATGTCGCAACCGGCCACGAGCAACTGCGCCAGCGCGAGATCATAGTTCGGCAGGAAGGCCACCGAGATCGTACCGGCCAATGCGCGGGCCCGATCGTGCAACAGTTGGATCAGGCGCTTTCCCTCGTCGTCCTGCGGATGCGCCTTGCCCGCGAGCACGATCTGCAGCGAGCGATCGCGGGCGATCGCCTTCAGGCGCTCGATATCCGTAAACAGAAGGTCTGGGCGCTTATAAGCAGTCATGCGCCGCGCGAATCCGAGTGTCGCAGTCTTTGGATGCAGAACCACGCCCGTCAACTCTCGCACTTTTTCGACGAGGGCCTGCTTGGCCCGCAGATGTGCATCAAGCAGCGCCGCATCGGGAATGGTGTCCGCTCGCACCAGCAACTCGGGTTCATGGCACCATCCGGGAACATACCGATCGTACAAGGCACGGAAACTCTCGGCAGTCCACATGTAGGGGTGTACGCCGTTCGTAATCGCCCGAACCTGATAGCCTGGATACATCTTCGAAGAGACTTCCGCATGGCTCTTCGCTACCCCATTGACGAAGTCGCTCAAGCTCAGGGCAAGCTGCGTCATGTTGAGGCTATCTTTGCCCGCCAGCTCCCGCAGGAACGCGAAGTCAATCGGTCCGGGCGTCTCGCCGGTCGCCTGGGACACGGCTCTTCCCGAGTTGCCATACGCACCACTCACGAACAAACGTTTGGCAAGGTCGTAGGGAAAGCGGTCGTGCCCAGCCTCCACAGGGGTGTGCGTCGTAAACCGGCAGAGCTCCCGTACGCGCGGCAAGTCGTATGGCGATTCACCCTCACGCACATCCTCCGCAGGGTAGGTGTTACGGCGCAGAAGCTCGACACCCAGGAGTGCAGAGTGGCCCTCGTTCATGTGATACGCGCTGATCTTGAAGCCGAGCGCATGCAGGATCCGAACACCACCCATCCCCAGCACCATCTCCTGCTTGAGACGGTAAGCGTTATCACCGCCATAGAGATGATGAGTGATCTCCCGGTCCTGAGGATCGTTCTCTGGCTGGTCGGTATCTAACAGTACTACCGGAGCACGACCGCCCAGGTGACTTTCGATCACATACAGCCAAGCGCCGATCCACACCGGCCGGTCCTCGATTCGCACTGCGACCTTGGCGTCAAGGCGGCGAGTCCATTGCCTCGGATCCCAGGTTGCCGCATGCTCCGTCTGCCTGCCGTTGGCATCGAGCTCCTGGCGGAAATATCCGGCACGGCTCACCAGCGTTACAGCGACCAGCGGCAGCCTGAGATCAGCGGAAGCCCGCAGCGTATCCCCCGCGAGCACGCCTAAGCCGCCCGCATAGGTCGGAATCTCGTTACGCAGCGCAATCTCCATCGAGAAATAGGCGACGCGGGGTTCCTGTAGGAACTCATCGACCACGGGTTCGCACTCCAGTCGGCTCTCCCGCGAAGTCTGCACGGATGCCCCGACAAATGAATGGGTATCTTCCACAGTCCCGTGTCCGCCAAAGCCGGAGTTCTCCCGCCGTTCACGATCGCCGCAGCAACTCGATGGAGCCTTTACTCTGCCGTGGAGGTGCTGACGCGCACGGCCGGCAACGTGTGCGGCTCGATGTTGGACGCAGCCAGTGTCTACTCAGATACGAGCACGTTCGTGGGCGAGCCTTGGTTGGATTGAAGCAAACACGCACCTCCGTGTGCGTCGATAGGCGCTGGGCGAAAAGCCGATGAATAAGCGCTTGCTCGAAGAAGTGGCTACAGTGCTCGCGCGATGAACTCATGGTCGCGCGGCAGCGCAGCCCAAGCCTGTGCATCGATTTATTGAGATCGCCGTTGACCAAGAGCTCCGTCTTTGGCCAAGTATTCAGCGCGAGCGGATTCGCGATGCGCTCGGTCGCTGCAACGCACATTGCTCAAATATGTTAAAAGTGCCACTCTTATGATTCCCTCGGGTCCACGGGAACCAACGGGTCCACGGCCATGCTGTCAGTCCCACCCGATCTCGCCCGCAGTGCACTCGATGCTGCGCCGGATGCAATGATCATAATGGACGCAGCAGGGGTTGTGCGATTCGCCAACCGGCAGGTATCTGCTTTATTCGGGTACTCCCACGACGAGCTCATCGGCCAGAGAGTCGAGATGCTGATGCCGGAGCGTTTCCGGACCCAACACGCCAGCCACCGGGAATGCTACAACAACAACCCGCGCGTACGCCCGATGGGACGCGGCTTGGCTCTGTTTGGGCAACGGCGAAATGGCACGGAGTTTTCAATCGAGATCAGCTTGAGCCCCATCGACTCCCAGGACACTCTCCTCATTGCAGCGGCGGTCCGCGACGTGAGCGACCGCAAGCGGGTCGAGGATGAATTGATCGTTGCCCGAGAATCCGCGGAGAAAGCGCGGGAAGCTGCCGAGCGCGCCAACCAGGTCAAAAGCCGCTTTCTGGCGACCGCCAGCCATGATCTGCGTCAACCACTTCAAACACTTGCGCTGCTGAACGGCAGCCTGCGCCGGATGGTGACGGACCCCAACCTCGCCGAGGCACTCTCGCAGCAGGAACAGGCGATCAGCGCAACCTCTCGGCTGCTCAGTACCCTGCTCGACATCAGCAAGCTCGAGTCAGGCGCGATCAAGCCTCAGCCGACCGACTTCGCGGTCGCTCGTCTATTCGAGGAGTTGCGCCACGATTTCATGAGTGTCGCAAGCAAGAAGGGACTGCAGCTCGACATCGGGCGAACCGTCCAGTGCATTCATAGCGATCCTTCGCTCGTCGAGCAAATCCTGAGAAACCTGATCTCGAATGCCATCAAGTACACTCGGGAAGGCTGGGTGCGGGTACGGTGCCTGCTCGAAGAACCGTCGGTTCGCATCGACGTTCTCGATACGGGAGTGGGTATTCCAGGCGACAAGTTGTCTTATATCTACGACGAGTTTTACCAGGTCGGGGTGCCGCCCAATGGCTCGCGGGAGGGATATGGCCTGGGATTGAGCATCGTGCAGCGGATAGTCAAGCTGCTCGATCTGCAACTCGTGGTGCGTTCGGAAGTAGGCAAGGGATCGCAATTCTCCCTTTATCTGCCCACCAGCGGCGCAGAGATCACGGCATCACCCGTCAATCAAGAGGAACCACGGCGAGGCCAACATCAGATCGGCGCTCCCCATATACTGCTGGTTGAGGACGATCCAGGCGTGCGGGATGCAACGCTCCTTCTGCTGAAAGTCGAGGGATACCGGGTTACGGCGGCCTCCTCTCTCACCGAAGCGTTGCAGAAGTTGCAACAGGACGCCGCGGTCGATCTCCTGCTCACCGATTACCACTTGACCCAGGGGGAAACCGGTATTCAGGTAATAGCCAGCCTGCGCGACACGTTGAAGCTTCCCATCAAGGCAGTCCTCATGACCGGCGACACATCCTCCGCGATCAAGGAGTTGCCTCTCGATCCGCTTCTGCGCATTGCCAGTAAGCCGATCAAGGCGGAGGAGCTGTTGACTTTGATGAGAGCCCTGCTGGCAGCGTGAGCTCATCGCACGAGTATCATCACACCGCACCAGAACACTCCATGCGACGCTGGCACTAGGCTCGCACGCTGACGGGTGCAGCGCTTGCGAAACAGGTGTCACTTGCACAGACAAGGTTTCGGCCGCCACCCTTCGCTCGGTAAAGTGCGGAGTCGCAGTCCACGATCAGGTCAGCAGGTGCTCGCATCTTGTCCGAAAGCGCGGTGACGCCGACGCTCACCGTGATCTGCCGCCTGAATTGAGTTGCTTGCTCCACTTCGGCTCGGACCCGCTCGGCGAAAGCGCATGCTCCTTCCACATCGGTTTCCGGAAGGACAATGCCGAACTCCTCTCCGCCCAGTCGTGCCACGAGGTCTGTTTCGCGGGCCAGCGAAGAAAGAATGACACCCAGGCCCTTCAACAGCGCGTCACCGGCTGGATGGCCAAAGACATCGTTGTAAGTCTTGAATTGATCGACGTCTATCGACAGCAACGCTAGCGAATGGCCGTGTCGCCGCGACAGGTTGAAGTTCTCGAGCAGGAAAGTATCGAATGCCCGGCGATTGGCGAGTCCCGTCAGTGGATCGTGGCGGGACAGCTCCGCCGCCGATTGGCGCTCAGCGTCGATGACGGTAATCCGGTGTGCGAGCGCCAAGGTGAGCCATAGGGACCCCAGTGTGAAGCTCGCCGAATAGAGAGCCCAGTCGAACTGGGCCGGAAAGAAATCAAAGAACCCCTCGCGCGTCAGGAGCCAGCCGAGGAGAGGAGGTGCCAGGATCGCTGCCGGCACCAACCATCGGCAAATGATGCCGCCCGTGCCCCGTGCCAGCATCGTTCGCACCGGCCATGACACGGGCTTCGCGGCGAGTACTCCGAGGCTCAGCAGCAGCATTGACGCCGCCGTATGGAGCGCGACTGAGTTGAGCAGCGGTACCTCCCCTAGCGCTTGTGGGCCGAATACGTAGCCGTTGAGTGTCGCCCACGAGATCATCGACACGATCAGCGCGGCAGCCGTCCTCACCCGGCTGAGCGCCGGATGCTCAGTGCAAAGAAGCGCGGCTCCGAGCAAAGTGATCATGACCGCCGTTGCGACGGCGGGTCGGCCAGGCTCGGCGGCGTTGGGCGGAGTTGCAACGTCCTTGATCCATAGCTGATCGATACCGGCTTCCCAGTGGAACGTATATTCGGCAAGCGTCAGGAGACCGATGAGGACGGTGACACTCGCCACGGCGTTCGCGATTCGCCGATATCGTCTACCAGCGTGGGTCACGGCAAGGGCTGCACCGAGGCATCCGATGCCGATCGCTGTATTGACTTTCATGGTGCTGAATCCCGGCAGAACACCCTTTAGCGCATCGACTCCCACGAGCCAGCCTCCAATGAGGACAACGCACGCGATAGTGAGCGCAACGCACCCTACCGCGACGCCTAGCACGGTGAGCAAGCGCAGCGACCTAGGGTCAAGCTCAGTCACTATCAAGTCATGCTTCGCGATTGCAGCACGGTCGATTTCGACAATCACAGCTCGAATGCTGTCATATCAAGCACGGGCCATCAGTAGGTACAGTTCCGGATGCAGTAGAAAGTTCGTGCTCGGCGGTGGCGACGGTCTTTCCCCAACAACGTATCCTTAGGCCTGACCCGTCACCATTGCCATTGGGAATTTTCTGT
>CAZBTV010000128.1:0-21088 GCA_964494895.1 uncultured Steroidobacteraceae bacterium
TGGAAACAAGCACTTACGCTCGGCCGTATGCCCCGGTTGCGAAGGTCAGGCTAGTTTCATTTGAAACTACATAGACGCGGATCTACCATGGCTACCTCATATTGAAGGAGCTCAAGCCATGGACAACCCATTGGGTACTGATGGATTCGAGTTCGTGGAATTTACGGGTCCCGATCCGCAGGCGATCGCTCGCCAGTTCGAGACCATGGGCTTTACTGCCGTGGCGCGCCACCGATCCAAGAATGTGTTGCGCTACCGCCAGGGCGACATCAACTTCATCCTCAACATGGAGCCTAGCGGTCCGGCGGCCGAGTTTCGTAGCGCGCACGGTCCCTCTGCGAACGCCATGGCTTTCCGCGTGAAGGATGCTGGGAAGGCGCTGCGGCTGGCACTCGAGCGTGGCGCAAAGCAAGTCAAGGGGCCAGTCGGCCCGATGGAGCTCAACATCCCCGCAATCGAGGGTATCGGCGGGTCTTATCTGTATCTGGTCGATCGTTATGGAGCACAGGGGATCTACGACATCGACTTCGTGCCCATCGAGGGTGCGGTCGAGCGGGAGAGAGCCCAAAGCGTGGGTCTAACCTATCTCGACCATCTCACTCACAATGTTGCACGCGGCAACATGCGCGCCTGGGCCGGGTTCTACGAGCGTATTTTCAACTTCCGCGAGATCCGCTATTTCGACATCGAAGGCAGGATGACGGGGTTGTTTTCGAAGGCCATGACCAGCCCCTGCGGGAAGATCCGCATTCCGCTGAACGAGAGCCAGGACGACAAGTCCCAGATCGAGGAGTTTCTGCGCGCCTATCGTGGCGAAGGTATCCAACACCTCGCGCTCGGTACGAGCGACATCTACGAGACCGTGCGGCGCATGCGCGAGCGCGGAGTCCGGTTTCAGGACACCGTCGACACCTATTTCGACGGCATCGATGCACGCATTCCGGGCCATGGGGAAGACGTCGAACGCCTGCGCGAGTACCGGATCCTCATCGACGGGGCGCCCGCCGAAGGGCAAGGCTTGCTGTTGCAGATTTTCACCGAGAACGCGATCGGTCCGATCTTCTTCGAGATCATTCAACGCAAGGGCAATGAGGGTTTCGGCGAAGGTAACTTCAAGGCGCTGTTCGAGTCGCTCGAGTTGGATCAGATACGGCGCGGCGTACTGAGCGTTGGACCCCGTGTCTGAGCCGCGCTCAGCGCTCGAGGAGGATGCCGAGAGCGCCGGGCCTTCCCTGAGGCTCGACAGCTATCTGCCCTATCGGCTCTCGGTCGCTTCCAACGCGGTCTCACGCCTCATCGCCCGCGCGTACGAGGATCGCTTCGGGCTGACTATTCCACAGTGGCGGCTCATTGCCGTTCTGGCCGAGGATGGACCTCTGACACAACAGGCCATAGGCGCTCGGACCGTCATGGATAAAGTGACGGTCAGCCGGGCGACCCAGGGCCTGGTGGAGCGCAAGCTCGTGGAACGCGCACCCCACGATGCCGACGGCCGCTCGCATCATCTAGGGCTTTCGAACGCCGGCAGGCGCTTGTACGGCGAAGTGGCGCCCGTCGCTCTCGAATACGAAGCTCGCCTGCTGCGGGCCTTCGATCCTGCTACGGTGGAAAATCTCAAGCAGCTGCTCGCGCAACTGGAACGCGCGGCGCAGGAGCTGGCAGGGGCGGAACCGGATAGAATAGAAGCCGATGCAAACCAATCTCGCAGCCGTCATCAAGGACACTCCGCAAGGGCGCGAAGCTGACGCGATCCTGCGCTCGTGCGTGCATTGCGGCTTCTGTCTGGCGACTTGCCCCACCTACCAGCTATTGGGGGACGAGCTGGATAGTCCGCGAGGGCGCATCTACCTCATGAAGCAGATGCTCGAGGGCCAGCCGGTCACGAGCGAGACCCAGTTGCATCTGGATCGTTGTTTGACCTGCCGCGCCTGTGAGACGACCTGTCCGTCGGGTGTCCGCTATGGGAGGCTCCTCGATATCGGCCGCGCTCTTAGCGAGGAGCGGGTCGAGAGGCCGCCGTTGTCGGCTCTGAAGCGCTATGCGCTTCGGATGGTATTGCCGTATCGCAGACGTTTCGCTGCGTTGTATTCGGTTGCACGTCTGGCGCGCGGAATCTTGCCGCGAGAGCTTCGCTCGAAGCTCCCGACTGAGAGTCCCGCAGCCCATCCAACAGGGCGCACGTGGCCCGCCGTGCGACACGCTCGCAAGGTAGTCCTGCTGGAGGGCTGCGTGCAGCCAACGCTCTCCCCGGAGACGAATCTCGCCGCTGCTCGCGTATTGGACAGGATCGGCATCTCCGTAATCCGTGTCCCCGCTGCGGGTTGTTGTGGGGCGGTCGCCCATCATCTTTCCGCTCACGAGCAAACACACGCGCAGCTCAGACGCAATGTCGATGCAATCTGGCCGCATATCGAAGCGGGCGCCGAAGCGGTGATCATGACCGCGAGCGCCTGCACGGCGATGCTGACCGATTACGCGCACCTGTTGCGTGAGGACGCGAGGTACGCCGAGCGAGCTGCACGGGTGAGTGCTCTGTCGCGAGAGATCAGCGAGATTGTGCTCGCCAACACCGAGCCACTGCGAGAGCTTCTGCGTCGCCGCAGTGGAAATGCGCAGCCTGTGCTCAAGGTAGCCTTTCAGTCACCTTGCACACTGCAACATGGAATGAAAGTCCGCGGCGTGGTCGAGTCGTTGTTGACGGAGGCGGGCTTCACACTCACCCACGTACCGGACAGTCATCTTTGTTGCGGGTCCGCGGGCACCTACTCGATCCTACAGCCCGGGCTGTCCGCGCGTTTGCTGAGCGCCAAAGTCGCGGCACTGGAGCAGGGCGGCCCCTCTGTCATTGCCACGGCCAACATTGGCTGCCAGACCCATATTCGCAGCGGCACCTCTCTGCCGGTGCGGCACTGGATCGAATTGCTCGAGGCACGTCTGGCTGAAGGCGCGCTGTAAGCCGTCCAGGAGCCTGTCCGCTGGGCGCACACCCTGGTCTGGCTACGAGCGCGGGAGAGCACGCCCGGGTGGCGGTAGTCGATCCGCAGTCAGATAGACTCCTACGGTCTCATTTGGGACTTCCGGTTGGAGCGGCTTACGGGATAATTACCCGTATGATCCATAAATCCGTATGCTCCGCTGGCCACAGGAAGGCGACTCTCCGGGCCAGGGGGGTAGCGGTACTGCTATCAATCCTGATGTTCGTATCGGCGCTGGCGTTGAGTACCGTCGCCGAGGCCAATTCCGTCGACCTCACAGTCCGTGGCCCGGCGGCAAAGGCCAACCCAGTGGAAGCTCTCATCGACCAGGGCACACTGGCCATGCGTATCGATCCGGATGCGAGCAAGCGCAGCGCCGACCAGGCGCTCGAGCTGCTGAAGCGCAATCCCGATCCGGACCTCGAAATCCGGGCTCGCTTGCTCATCTGTGACTACCAGTCCGAGCGGGACACAGCGGCCGCGCAGCGCGAAATCGAAGCCATGAGCTCATTGTTGCCTCAGGCCACGCGTCAGGGACTGCGCGCCGGCATTCTCGACTGCGAAGGCGAGACCCTGGAGAACTCTGGCAACAACGTGAAGGCAATGGCGCAGTACACGGAGGCTGTCGCGGTGGCCAGTGGCCAGCACGACGACGAGATGCTCGCGTTGAGCCTGTTTTCCCGTGGCTATCTGTTGGGTGTCATGGGCGACTACGCGAACGGACTGATCGAGCTGCGCCGGGCGAATGTTCTGTTCGAAAAGCTGAAGAAGCCCCTGCATTCGATGACGGCTCTCAACGGAATCGCCTCCCTCTACAATCGCATGGGTGACTACGTGCAGGCGCGGCACATCTATATGCGCGCTCTGGCCGCGCAGAGACATGCCGGTCTGCAGCGCGAGCAGGTGGTCACGCTGCATAATCTCGGGCGAGCCAACGAGAATCTGCACGATTGGGACGCAGCAAGGGCCGCATTCGCCGAATCGCTAGAGATCAGCCGCAAGATCAACTATCTGCGTGGCGAGGCATACGCCATGCGTGGACTTGCGGCGGTGGCAAACGCCTTGGGTGATGCTCAGGGTGCGCTGGAGACGCTAAAAGTCGCGGAAGAGATCCAGAAGCAGGTCCCCGACGCCCGCCTGCGCGCACAGATCCAACTCGCCCGGGGCATCTCGCTGCACAGGTTACAGCGCTTGCCGGAAGCCACCAGTGCGCTCGAGAGCGCGCTGGTTGACTTGAAACGGGCTGACGCGCTTTACGATCTCAACCAGGTGTATTCGGAGCTCGCCGCCGTATACGCGGACACAGGTAACTGGCGTGATGCCTACGCGAGACAGGTTGATGCGAAGAATGCCTCCGACAAGCTTCTCAGAAATCAGCTCGAACAGGGATTCGCGACACTGAAGGTCGAATTCGACACGGCCACCCAGGACAAGGAAAACGCAGCGCTCAAGCGCCAGAACGAGGCGAACGAGCGGGCTCTCGCCCAGGCTCGCAACGTCCGGCGCTTGCAAGCGACGGTCATCATTCTCACGATCTCGCTCGTGTTGTTGTTGACCATGCTGGCTGTTTTCCAACATCGTAGCACGGTGCGAATGCATGTCCTCGCGATGACGGACGAGCTTACCGGAGTGCCGAACCGCCGCGCGGTGCTGGGGCGGCTGGATCCTCTGCTGCGGCGGGACGAACCGCAGCCGTGCTCGATCCTCATCGTCGACGTCGACTACTTCAAGGCCATCAATGATCAGCTGGGACACTCGACGGGCGACGAGGTGTTGAAAGTCGTTGCCGCGACGGTGCGCACGTCGGTCAGAGAGCCGGCGTTTTTCGGCCGCCTCGGCGGAGAGGAGTTTCTCATCGTGTTACCGGGGACACGTCTTGCCGAGGCGCATGGCCAGGCCGAAAAACTCCGCCAGCTCATCGAAGCTGTCGATACGACACGTTGGTTCGATGACAAACGTTGCATTACCTGCAGCATCGGGGTGTCCGTTTCGGTTCCGGGCAGAGATACGCCCAGCACCATGCTGCAAAGGGCCGATGCAGCTCTATATTCGGCCAAGCGTGGGGGGCGCAACTGTGTCCGGACGTCGCCGGCCCTCGAGCCTGACATCGGTGAGACGGTAGCTGCGGCAGATGCCTGAGTCCCCGATGATGGTTTAACATGCGGCACCGCCGAATCCCAGGCGCCCTTCTTTACTCTTGACAAGGCTCTTGGCACATGGACTACCGGATCTCACGGTCGTGGGTTTTCGTTGCTTCCTGCTTGATCCCGCTATTGGGGGACGCCGCGGCGGGCTCGTCGATCCCCGCGACGATACCGATGTTCGGATTCACGTCCGATGCGGCGCGCGCCGAGTGGGCGCTCGAGCAACGCTTCGATGCGGATCTCAACCCCGACGAGCTGCGAGACTGGTTGAAAACACTTTCAGCCGAGCCCAATCACGTCGGCTCGCCGCATGACAAGGCGAATGCCGAAACGGTACGCGATCTCTTCAAGCAATGGGGTTGGGATGCGCGGATCGAGACTTTCGAGGTGCTGTACCCCACTCTCAAACAGCACACGCTGGAGATGGTGGGCCCCGTGAAGTTCGTGGCCAGCCTGAAGGAGCCAGCCATCCCGGGCGACGAGAGCTCGGCGCGCGCTGCCGGCGCTCTGCCCCCGTATAACGTCTACGGGGGAGATGGCGACGTCACCGGAGATCTGGTCTATCTGAACTACGGGATGCCGGACGACTACAAAGATCTCGCACGGCGTGGGATCGATGTCAAAGGCAAGATCGTCATCACCCGCTATGGCGGCGGCTGGCGCGGACTGAAGCCCAAGCTCGCCCAGGAGCATGGCGCGGTTGGCTGCATCATCTACTCGGACCCGCAGAATGACGGCTATGGACCGGGGGACGTCTATCCGCAAGGAGGGTGGCGGCCCGCTGAAGGCGTGCAGCGGGGCTCGGTGCAGGATATGACGCTCTATTCCGGTGATCCCCTGACGCCAGGCGTCGGTGCGACGAAAAACGCCAAGCGGCTGCCGTTGGAGAAGGTGAAGACCATTCTCAAGATCCCCGTATTGCCCATCTCGTATGCCGACGCGCAGCCGCTGCTCGCGGCGCTAGAAGGTCCGGTTGTTCCCTCTTCGTGGCGTGGGGCCTTGCCCATCACCTATCACTTCGGCCCCGGCCCCGCAAAAGTGCATCTGGCTATCAGCTCCGACTGGGGTATGAAGACCTTGTACGACGTCATCGCGACGATCCCCGGCGCACTTCATCCCGACGAGTGGATCGTGCGAGGAAATCACCGCGACGGGTGGGTGTTCGGCGCCTGGGACCCGCTGTCGGGACATATCGCCATGATGGCCGAGGCGAAGGCCATTGGCGCTCTGTTGAAATCTGGTTGGAAACCCCGGCGCACGCTCGTGTATGCGAGCTGGGACGGCGAGGAGCCGGGCCTGCTGGGCTCGACCGAATGGGTGGAGACGCACGCCGAGGAGCTACAGCGCAAGGTCGTGCTGTATCTGAACTCCGATGAAAACTCCCGCGGGTTCCTGGGTGCGGGCGGCAGCCACTCGCTGCAACATTTCCTCAACGATGTCGGTGCGTCCGTGAAGGATCCGGAGACCGGTGTGAGCACGCTCGCGCGGTTGCGGGCACGGATGATGGTCATGGGGCACGAAAAAGGCGCTTCGGCGGAGGACAAGAGCGCGGCCAAAGCGGCAAGCTCCGGCGCCGACCTGCCCATCGAGGCGTTGGGTTCCGGCTCCGACTTCACGCCGTTCCTGCAACATCTCGGCCTCACGACGCTCAGTGTCGAGTACGGTGGCGAAAGCGACCAGAGCGGGGTCTATCACTCTGTCTATGACACTTTCGAGCACTACGCGCGGTTCGGCGATCCGCAGTTCGCATATGGTGTAACGGAGGCGCAGACCGCCGGTCACGCGGTCTTACGCTTCGCCGAGGCCGATGTCCTGCCTCTGCAGTTCACAGAATTCGCCGACACCATCGCGGAGTATGTCGAGGAGCTCCATAAGCTGGCGGATGACAAGCGCAAAGGCGCCGAGGAGCTCGGCAAGCTTCTGGATCAGAACGCATACTCACTGGCCGCAGACCCCACGCGGGTTGTGTTGCCGCCAGCGCGCGAGCCCGCGGTGCCCTATCTGGCCTTTACGCCGCTCGACAATATAGTGACGCGCCTGAAAGCCAGCGCCGCGGCGTACGACGGCTTGTACGCGAAGCTCGGCGCGGGCACATCGAAGCTCACGCCGGCGCAGACGAACGAGTTGAACGCGCTTTTGCGCGGTATGGAGCAAACACTGGCCGTTGCCCGCGGCCTGCCTGGCCGGGAGTGGTACAGGCACCTGATATACGCCCCCGGCATGTTGACCGGTTACGGAGTGAAAACGCTCCCTGGCGTGCGTGAGTCCATCGAAGCGGACAAGTGGGACGAGGCGAACGAATACAGCACGATTACCGCCGCGGCGCTGAGCGCCTACTGTGACCGGCTGGACCGGGCGACGGCCGTGCTGAAGCAGGGGACGTGAGTGCGCGTGGGCGCGTATCTGCCACAACGGGTCACGTGCGCTGCTTTCGCTCTGCTCGTCTGGCTTTCGGCCGATGTTCGTAATTTCGCCCATGGAGCGGTCGCGGCGGGACAACCCTTGTCGCCCCAACCGGGTATTCAGGGCCGGCCCGCGCCGCATGGGATGCCCCCCATCGGGCATGTGTTTGTTCTGATGCTCGAGAATCAGAACGCGTCCGTGACGTTCGGCAGCGATTCGTCGGCGCCCTATCTTGCGCGGACCTTACCAGCGCAAGGCGCATTCCTCCCGAACTACTATGGCATTGGCCACGCGAGCCTGGACAACTATGTCGCGCTGATCAGCGGTCAGGCGCCCAACGAGAGCACGCAGTTGGATTGTCCGCTGTTTTCGGAGTTCGCAATGTGGCGGCCGGAGCTCGACGCTCACGGGCAAGCGCTCGGTAGCGGGTGCGTCTATCCGCAAGCCGTGAAGACCCTGCCCGACCAGCTCGAGGCGGCCGGACTGACCTGGAAAGGTTACATGGAAGACATGGGCAAGGATCCGCTGCGCGAGCAGGCTACCTGCGGGCATGCCCGGATAGGAACACAAGATCGCACCCTCATCGCTAGTGCGAGGGACAAATACGCGGCCAAGCACAACCCGTTCGTCTACTTCCACACGATCATCGACGACCAACAGCGTTGCGACACCCACGTCGTCAATCTGGATCTCCTGGCCGGGGATCTGAAGTCAGTGGCTACGACGCCCAACTATGTATTCATTACGCCAAATCTCTGCAACGACGGCCACGACCCGGAGTGCATCGACGGCTCGCCGGGCGGGTTTCGCGCAATCGATGCGTTCTTGCGCAAGTGGGTTCCGGCCATCACCAGCTCGGCGGCGTTCAAACAGGATGGCTTGCTGATCATCACTTTCGATGAATCCGACGGTACGGGACCAGAGGGATCCAGCGCGTGCTGCGGTGAGAAGCCGCTGGCCGGCGCGAGAAGATCTCCAGGTGTTCTGGGCCCCGGAGGTGGGCGGATCGGTGCGGTTCTGCTCTCGAAATTCATCAGGCCGGGGACGGTTTCCAACGTCGCTTATAACCATTACTCGATGCTGCGGACCGTGGAAGACATCTTCGGGGTGGCACACCTGGGGTATGCGGGTGAGCCCGATCTACAGCCCTTTGGCGCGGACGTGTTTACGCACTGACGATCTGTGCTGAGCTTGCTCCAGACCGGTTCACTGCCAGGCGCAACAGTGTTACCGCGACGGCGCAAATCAGAGTGGGAATGATTGCCAACCAGAACAGGTGGCCGAGATCGATGCCGGCGGCCATGAGGGCTCCTGTCGCCAATGGCCCCAGGATTGCGCCGAATCGCCCAACGCCCAACGCCCAGCCCACCCCGGTCGCCCTCGCCGCAGTGGGGTACAGCGTTGCGGATACCGCGTTGAGGGCGACCTGTCCCCCGTTGATGCCGTTGCCAGTGATCAGGATGAGCACCACCAACACTGCCGGGCTGGAGACGTGTGTCCCGAGAATGCCCAGCGCACCGGCAGTCAACGTGTAGCTGACCGCGAGGACCAGGAAAGGCCCCCAGCGCTGCATCAGCCACGCCAGCGCGAATCCCCCCACCACGCCACCGATCTGGAACATCGAGGCGATCCGCAGCGCCCGCGAGAGCGGCAGGCCGCTCTCGTGGAGCAGAGTGGCCAGCCAGGTCGACATGACGTATAGCAGTCCGAGATTGAGAAAGAATACCAGCCACAACAACAGCGTTGCCGGCGCGAGTCGCGGCGTGAGCAGATTGCCCACGGAGAGCTTGCTCGAGGTCTTCTCGGGGAGAGTGTAGGTATTGCCCGGCTCGTAGTGGTGATCGGGATTGAGCCGCTCGAGAAGTCGCCCGATCTTTTCCGGATTGCTGCCACGTGCGGTCAGGAAGCGCAGCGATTCCGGCAATGCGAACAGGGGCAGCCAGGCCATCAGGGCTACGCCACCCCCGGCGGCAAAGAGCCCTCGCCAACCCCCCATTTCCAGAATTGGCGGCGCGATGAGCCCCGAGCTCGCCGATCCGAGCGAGATGCCGCAGGCCAGGAGGGCCACGATCGCCGTGCGACTCTTGGCGGGGGCGTACTCGGCTCCCATGGCGAGCGCGTTCGGGAGGCTTGCGCCCAACCCGATGCCGGTGAGTAGACGCCAGACAAACAATCCGTCCGGAGTCTGGGCGGTGGATCCCATCAGAGTCGAGAAGCCGACCAGAGCGAACGAGGTCAGCATCACCGCGCGCCGCCCGAAATAGTCGCCCAGCGGACTTACGACCAGCGCGGAAGCGGCGATACCGATCACGGCCGCGGTGACGATCCAGCGTAGCTCGCCCGGATTGACGTGCCACGCATTGGCGATGCTCGGGGTCGCCGACGCCATGACCGCCACGTCGTAGCCGTCGAGAAAGGCAGCGACGGCGCACAGGATCAGCACCCGCCAGTGCAGGGGGCTGATCCTCGAGCCGTCCATCAACTGTTCAACATCAAAGGGCATGCTTGTGTCGCGTGGAGGGTGGCCGTGCACTGTGTGTGCCTGGATTATTCATGATTTGCCGTTTCCGAGGGGTTTGGGTTCTTGACAAATCCACTATTCGGCGGAAAATTAGTTGCCAAGGCAGTAGTCGTTCAGGCAGTAATTTGACGTTAACATGAACCACGCGAATGTCAAAGCGGAGTCGAAGTCGGCTGGCGGCAGCAGCCTCCCTGACGATCAGACTGCGGTCGGTCATCTCATCGGCCGGGCGCGGTCAGCGCTGCTTACGGGACTGGATACTGAGCTCGAGCCGTTCGGGCTGACAGGAGCGCAGTTCGCGGTGCTGAAGAACGTGGCTGATGGGGTCGCCGAGACGGCGGCCGATCTATGCCGCACCATGCATTACGACACGGGCTCGATGACGCGCATGCTCGACAGGCTGGAGGAAAAGGGCGTGTTACGTCGCGAGCGTTGCACCCAGGATCGGCGTGTCGTCTATCTGCGCATCACCGATATCGGAAACGAGCTGCTGCCACAATTGCGGGGCGCCGCGGTTCTGGTGATCTCGCGGCACCTCGCGGGTTTTACTCCCGCGGAGATCGACACTCTTCAACAGCTTCTCACGCGCATGATCGCGAACGGACAGTCGGTGAGCCAATGAACATCCGAGTTGATAGTGTGTCTGTCGCAGAGGGACGCGCTACGCGACATCGAATTCCGTGGCGTGCGGCGGTACTCACGGCTACGAAAACATTGCTGGTTACGCTTCTGGCGGGTTGCGTCTCGCGCGGAGACTGGCGTCCGATACCGGCCGTCGCACCACAGAGCCTGGCCGCCGACCGTACGCTTGCCGGTGCGACGATTGCTCCCAATGCTTGGCCCACCGATTCGTGGTGGTCCGGATACGGCGATCCGCAACTCGACACGCTCATCAATGAGTCGTTCGCGGGAAGCCCCACCCTCGAGATCGCCCAAGCGCGACTGCGCGCGGCGCAGGCGGAAGTGACGAGGGCGAAGGGCGTGCGTGCGCCGTCGACGATCGTGGACGGACAGATCACGAGGCAGAGATATCCCGAGAATGGGTTCTTCCCGCCGCCGTTCGCGGGAAGGTATGCGACGGACGAACGGCTCGCCCTGGATTTCAACTATGACATCGACTTCTGGGGACGCAACCGCAAGGTCTTGGAGTCGGCACGTGCCGGTGTGCAGGCCGCGGAAGCCGACAAGGCGGCTGCGCGTCTGGCGCTCGCCGTTGCCGTGGCGCGCGCCTATTTCCAACTGGACGTGTCCTATGCGTTCCTCGACGTCGCGCAGGCAAATCTCGAGCAGCAGGCTTCCATTCTCGATCTCACGAAGCAACGAGTGTCGGCCGGGCTGGAGAACACTGCGCGCGTCAAGCAGTCCGAGGGACAGGTCGCGCTCATTCGTGCGAGTGTTGACTTTACGCAGGCCAATATTGCTGTCGCACGCAACGCGTTGGCCGCACTCGTGGGTTTAGGCCCGGATCGCGGTCTCGACCTGCAACGGCCGCACCTCACCGCCCCGTCGAGCATCGCCTTGCCGTCGGCACTGCCAGTGGATCTCCTGGGCCGCCGCCCCGACGTCGCTGCTGCTCGTTGGCGTGTAGAGGCGGCAGCACGCGGCGTGGCAGCCAGTGAGGCGGCGTTTTACCCCAACATCAACCTCGTAGCCTTCGCCGGCCTGCAGGCGGTCGGGCTCTCGAAGCTGTTCGAGGCATCGAACACGATCGTGGGGGGTGGACCCGCGCTCAGCCTCCCTGTCTTCAACCGTGGCGAGCTGCGCGGCGCTTTGCAGGCCCAGCAAGCGCAATATGACCTGGCGGTTGGCGAGTACAACCAAAGCCTCATCGATGCGATCCATGACGTAGCGGACGTGATGGCCAATTGGAAAGGAACGGACCAGGAGATCGCGGATGCGCATGCCGCGTTGGAAGCCGCGCAGCGCTCTTACGGCCTCACCCGCGAACGTTATGGCGCCGGCCTCGACAACTATCTCAGCGTACTGTCGGCCGAAAATCAGGTATTCCTCGCGCAGGCTCTGCTGGCGGAGCTGCAATCCCGGCGGCTTGCGGTGAGCGTCGATCTCATACGTGCGCTGGGTGGCGGCTATTCGCCTGCAGCGTCGCTTGCTGCCCCGCGTCCGCCGCAATGAATAAGGGCTGAGACCCCGCAACAAACACAAACATGAATTGCATCTAGATGGACTCAACAGTAGCTCATCCCACGGTCGGGCTGATGCAGCGGCGTCGTACGCGATGGTTGCTCGGCCTGACAGCTGTGTTCGTGGTAGTCGGAGTTGCCGCGACCGCATATTGGTGGCTCTACGCGAGCAATTACGAGCAGACGGATGATGCCTACGTGGCCGGCGATCTGGTCAACGTCAGCTCACAGGTGAGCGGCACCGTCGTTGCGATCGATGCTGACGAGACGGATTTCGTACGGGTGGGGCAGGAGCTCATCAAGCTCGACGACACCGATGCACGCATCGCTCTGCAGGAAGCCGAAGACCAGCTGGCGAAAGTGGTCCGGCAGGTCCATACGGTATTCACCAGTCGTGATGAGCTGGGCGCCGTTCTCGCCGAGCGTCGCGCCGACCTCGACAGGGCGCGTCTGGACCTGGACCGGCGGAAGAAGTTGGCCGATTCGGGCGCCGTCTCCGCAGAGGAGATCTCGCATGCCCAGCAAGCCGTGAATGCGGCCGAGCAGGCATTGATTGCCGCCGAGAAAAATCTTGCTGGAGGGACCGCGCTCCTGGGCAGGACCGGCGTATCCGACAACCCGGACGTGCAGGTGGCCGCAAGAGCGGTCGAGCGCGCCTGGCTGTCCCTGCGGCGGACGAGTATTCATGCACCCGTTTCAGGTTACGTCGCAAAGCGATCCGCGCAGCTCGGTGAGCGCACGTCCTCCGGCAATCCGTTGATCTCGATAGTGCCGCTCGATCGGCTGCGCGTAGAGGCGAACTTCAAGGAAGTGCAGCTCAGGCGCATGCGGATAGGACAGCCGGTGAGCATAGTCGCCGACTTGTACGGCAGCCGGGTGCAATACAAAGGCACCGTCGCGGGGCTCGGCCTGGGCACCGGCGCGGCCTTCGCGTTGCTGCCCGCGCAGAACGCTACAGGTAACTGGATCAAGGTCGTGCAACGCGTGCCCGTGCGGGTGGCGCTCGATCCGCAGGAGGTTGCGGCTCATCCGCTCCGCATTGGGCTTTCTACGCGTGCGAGCGTCGATCTTCGCGACGCTTCCGGCCCGCAGCTCGCCACCGTGCCGCGCACGGAGCCCGTCTTGAGTACGCGGATCTACGACATCGACAAGGCTGAGATCGATGCGCAGATCGCGCAGATCATCGGGGACAATGCGCCGGCCAGTGTGTTGGTTGGCAGGCCGAATTCAGACTCGACGAACCGGACAGGGCTGTCCTCCAACAAACGCGCCCCGGCGACCGCACTCTCGCGTCCGTAACACAGTCTCGTCTCCCGAGCCCGACAAACACGCGGCGGTTCAATGCCGCACTCGGCAAATTACCGAAAAAAGCGTTTCCACTGGGATTGCCTGCTCATTCGTGCCGGTCGGCCGCGGGCTCCCGGCGTCGGCTCCGGGACCTATGTTGGTGTAGGTCGCGTCTGCCGCGGGCGACATCACCGGGTCTGGAAAATCAACACCTTGCGGACGTGAGCCGCCTGTCGTTTCTGCCGGGCGACAGCCGGAACGTGCGGCGGGCGGGCCATTTCGTGCCCAGGGGCGGCGCAAGTCCCACATATTCAACGTGTTGGGTTGCCGAGCCTGTATGTGCATGCACCCGAGGCACAGCCTTTGCACAGAGCGAGGCGCGCCGCGCGGGCGCATGTCACGTGTTATTCAAGGACAACGGGGAGATGGAATCTATGAAGTCGCAAGGCTCGATTGCCGCGGCGGTCTTTCTGGCATTGGTGGGTTGGGGTGCTGCATCAGGCCCGGCGAGCGCCGCGGTGGATCCCGGTGT
This sequence comes from uncultured Steroidobacteraceae bacterium, assembly GCA_964494895.1. Classification (GTDB taxonomy): domain Bacteria; phylum Pseudomonadota; class Gammaproteobacteria; order Steroidobacterales; family Steroidobacteraceae; genus 13-2-20CM-66-19. The sequence continues at coordinate 14,004 of CAZBTV010000128.1, forward strand.
AAGGCCGGCGAGCGCCACGGACACGTTCGGCAATCCGCTTCCGGGGCTCACTCCGGATCAGAGCACACTGTTCACCAACGGGCAGGCGACCTTCAAGGAGGTGGAGAACCTGACCGACGGCCTCGGGCCGCGATTCAATCTGGACAGCTGCGTGGGCTGCCATTCTTTCCCGACGCACGGCGGCTCGTCGCCGGCGGTCAATCCGCAGGTGGCCGTCGCGACCGCCTTCGGCGCGAACAACACCCTGCCGGCCTTCATCACGGCCAATGGACCGATCCGGGAGGCCCGCTTCAAATACACCTACAACGGAGTGCGGGACGGCGGCGTGCACTCGCTGTTCGTCATCAGCGGACGCGTGGATAGCACGGCGAGCGCCGCCGGATGCACCGCGGTGCAGGAGAACTTCAACGCACAGTACCAGAGGGGAAATGTGTCGTTGCGCATTCCCACTCCGACGTACGGGGCGGGCCTGATGGAGATGATTCCCGATACGACGCTCACGGCCAATCTTGCGGCGAACGCCAGTCAGAAGCAGGCGCTCGGCATCTCGGGCCATCTCAACACGAACCCGAACGACGGCAGAATCGCGCGCTTTGGCTGGAAGGCGCAGAACGTCTCCCTTTATCTGTTCTCGGGGGAAGCCTACAACGTCGAGATGGGCATTACGAACGAGCTTTTCCAGACCGAGCGCGATCTCAACCCGACCTGCCAGTTCGATACCGTTCCGAACAGCATCACGGGCCAGACGAGCCCGATGACCGTGGCCAACATCAACAGCGATATCACCAACTTCGCCAACTACATGCGCTACCTCGCGCCGCCTGCGCCGTCGCCGAACGTGCCGGGAGGCGCGACGTCGATCGGCAACGGCCGGCAACTCTTCAGCAGTGTCGGTTGCTCCTTGTGCCATACCCCGGCGTTGAAGACCGGCAAGACGACGGTTGCGGCGATGGCCGATCAGACCGCTGCGCTCTATTCCGACCTGGCCCTTCACAAGATGGGCCCGAGGCTCGCTGACAACATTCTTCAGGGGGCGGCCGCAGGTGACGAGTTCCGCACGGCGCCGCTTTGGGGGCTTGGGGAGCGGATCTACCTGCTGCACGATGGACGTACGAGCAACCTGGTGCAGGCGATCGAGTACCACGCGAGCGGCCCGAACAACCAGTTCGGGCCTTCGGAGGCCAACGGGGTCGTCGCCAACTACAACGCGCTCACCAGTGCGCAGCAGCAGGATCTGTTGAACTTCCTGCGCTCCTTGTGAGACTCGTGAGCCTGTCTGAGTAATTGCTCGCCTGCTGCGGCCCGGCTCGCCTTGCGCGCGCGTGCCCGGTTCACCGCAAAAGCTGTCTCCCGCCGGGCGCGTAGCCCGGCGGGACTGGATGCGGTCAATCCAGCTTCACATAGCTCAACGGTAGGGCGGTGGTGTACTTGATGGTCTCGAGCGCGAAGCTCGCGCTCACATCGAGGAACTCCACCGCCGAGATGAGCTGCTTATAGACCACATCGTAGGCGTCTATGTCCGGCACCACGATGCGCATGAGGTAGTCCACATCGCCGCTCATGCGATGGATTTCGGTGACCTCCGGAATGTCCCGCACAGCGGCTACGAATTTGTTGAACCAGTCCTGGTTGTGCTTCGCAGTCTTCAGCATTACGAAGACGGTCGTGCCGACATTGAGTGCACGCGCATCGAGCAGGGAGACCGTTTTCTGGATGACGCCTTCCTCCTGGAGCTTTTTGATCCTGCGCCAGCAGGGCGCTTTGGAAAGTCCCACGCGGTCGGCGACCTCGGCGGCTGTCAGCGCGCCGTCCTGCTGAAGGAGCTCCAGAATCTTGCGATCCAGCCTATCCATGAAACTCTGTTCCAGAGAGTAGCGAAGATCCGCAATATTATTGCGAGAACTGAGGCAATTGGCCATGGCTTCGCAACCGCGTATCCGGCGGCCGCGCGTAGGATCCGCGCATGGACTTGCAGCGGATTTTTACTGAGCACCCCGCCTCTGTCGGCGAGAGCTACTGGCAGCACCTCGTGCGAGCCTGGTCTTTTGGTGGGCGGATGGTCTTGGCCGGACTTGCCTGCATGGTGCACTCCTTACTGCCGTTTACCTTCGTCCGGACGGGTAGTCAGGCAGTCGAGGAGCTCAATATGCAGATGCAGGCAGTCAAGCGCCGGGCCGTGGCGGTGGGTCCTTCCAGCCCCGTTGCGCAGGGCGCGCGTCTTCCCGGCTGATCGGGTCATTCCGTCTCTGGCTCCCTGGGCGCGCTCATGAAGGCCGCGCCTTCGAGCTGTTTGATGAGCTGCCCGGCATGCCTGCTATCGCACAGCTTTTTGCGTAGAAGCACTTGCATGGCAGAGCCAACGTGCTCCGCCATGGCGTCAATGATCACCGGCATTTCGTAACGGCGGCTCAGACGCGGTAACAGTGCATTGATGTCTTCGACACACTCGAGCAGGCTCTGGTGGAAAGGCGGCATGTTTTCGCCGCGGGTATTGGCTGTCATATCCTGGCACCTCGTTTGACGGCGGCTTGGCCACCGCATGGACCTGTAGGATATAGCCCGTGGACCAAAAGCCACAAGTGCGTCGATGATCTTCTGCACGCGCGGGCGGATTCGGCTGCGAAATGCGGGTAGAACAGATCTCGACTGTATTCGGGCAGGTATTGCGTGAGCAGCGCATAGCGCGAGATCTCTCGCAAGAGGAGCTGGCTCTGGCGGCCGATGTCGATCGCACCTTCGTGAGCCAGATGGAGCGCGGTATCCGCCAACCCACGATCACCACGCTAATGAAGCTCGCCAGCGCGCTGGCTATTCAGCCTTCGACACTCATCGTCCGGATGGAAAAGCTGTTGCGTTGAGCCCAGGACGGGCCGCCCTCGCTGAGCCCGTGATGTTGCGTTGCAACGTTACATACACCCGGAATAAGTTCGGCCTCCGATATAATTATCACAGAAAAGTGACTTGCGTCACGTTGTCGCGGTGCGGCGTCGGCGAGTCTTGCCGAAACAACTGAAAGGAGTGGACTCATAGAGCCTACGGGAGACCGGGCTTGGATCTGACACGCCGGGGGCAAATCTCGATTGCGCAAGCAGATTCTCTTGGCCGCCTGCCTGGTTGCGATAGCACTCGTCGTCGGCGTCTTTTCCGGCGCTCGCAGTGCCCTGACACATAGCTTCGCCAGCATCGAGGCCGACGAGGCGAGACGAAGCATCGAGCGGGTCCGCCAGGCGCTCTGGGCTGACCTGCGCCAGCTCGAGGAAGTGGCCGAGGACTATGCGTCCTGGGATGAGCTGTACGACTTTGTCCAGGAACGAGGCAGTCCAGACTTCCTCGAACACTACTTCTCACGTAGCGGGCTCGACAACATTCACGTCGATGTCGTCTGGGTCGTCGATGGCGCCGGCCGCACGCTCGTGCAGCTCGGCACCGAAGGTCCTCCCGGCAGCTTGAATCAACTCGGCCAGGCCACGCTCCAGGGCCTGATGCGCTATAGATCGCTGTTGATAGGCGATCTGGCGGTGCAACTCGTGCGGCTGCCCGGCGGGCCGATGGCCGTGGCGGTACGGCCGATATCACGTGATCTGCCCCCTGGGATGAGTGACGGCTTTTTGATGTTTGGACGTTATCTGGACTCGCATCTGATCGAGCGCCTCGGACGAACCACTCAGTTGCCTATCAGGATAACTGCGCTCGACGAGCGGGGTAAGCCGCTGCTCGCAGTCCCGCCGGCTGTTGGGGATTGGCTTGCCGCGCCTCATCGCGATTCGGATCTGCTCGTGCAGGCCGGAGACCCGACGAGGCTCGCGAGCCACGTGCTGTTGCGAGATGCCGAGGGGAAGCCGCTGGTGGTCCTCTCTACAACGGTCTCCCGCGCAGCTCTACAAGTCGCCAAAGGGACGATCACGTGGGTGGTAGCCACGCTCCTGGCCGGTTTCACCGCGTTGGTCGTGCTGCTGGTCTCGGTCTTGAATAGAAGCTGGCGCAACCGTGCCGCCGCCCAGAGAGAGTGGATCGACCACCAACGTAAGATGTCGCGGCTCGCGCGACGTGACTCCCTCACGGCCTTGCCCAATCGCTTGCACCTGCAGAGATTATTGCCGCGCCTGTTGGCTCGGGCCGCTCGCGGGAAGGGGCGCATCGCGTTGCTGCATCTCGATCTGGATCATTTCAAGAACGTCAACGATTCACTCGGCCACGGAATCGGCGACTGTCTTCTGACCACAATGGCGCAGCGGCTGCGGGCCTCGGTCTCCGCACACGACCTCGTGGTGCGAATGGGCGCTGACGAGTTCCTCGTGGTGGCTACGGCGCTGCCGAGCTCGGTAGTCGTTGATCCGATTGCTGAGCGCCTGCGCTCGGTTCTCGCAGCGCCGGTCGAAATCGACGGTACCGTGTTGTTGATGTCAGCGAGCATCGGGATCAGCGTGTATCCGGATGATGGCACCAACCCCGAGCAACTCCTGCGCCATGCCGACATCGCCCTGCATACCGCGAAGGACCAGGGCCGCGGCACGCATCGGTTCTACACTCCCGACATGAATATCCGGCTGCGCGAGCGCGTCGGCCTCGAGCGCGCACTGCGCCGGGCGCTCGATCATGATGAGCTGACCGTCGAGTATCAGCCGTGCCTCGAGCTGCAGACGCTGCGAACGGCGAGTCTCGAGGCGCTGGCCCGTTGGCGCAGTCCCGAAGGTAGTCTCATTCCACCGTCGCGTTTCATTCCGATCGCCGAGCAAAGCAATCTCATCATCGAGCTCGGTGAGCACGTGTTGAGAAAAGTGTTTCTGCAGCTGAGCGAGTGGCAGCGTGAGCGGCTGCCGCTGGTCCCGGTCTCGGTCAACATTTCGGTGCGTCAGCTCGAGAAGACACCGCTTGCCAGCGTGGTCGCCGGTCTTTCCCAACAATACGGCGTCGACGCCAGCCTGGTGCACTTCGAGATCACGGAAAGCGCAGCCATGCAGAATTCGCAACAGCCGTTGGGCGCGTTGCAGGCTTTGCGCAATCTGGGCTCACGCATTCTCATCGACGATTTTGGCACCGGCTATTCCAGCCTCAGCTACCTCAAGCATCTGCCCATCGACACTTTGAAGATCGATCGGGCCTTTGTGCGCGACATGGCCGTCGATGCGAACGATGCCGCCATCGTGCGAGCCATCGCGGCCGTCGCCAGGAGCCTCGGGATGGGCCTCGTAGCCGAAGGCATAGAATCAGAGGAGCAGCTGGACTGCCTGCGTAAGCTGGGCTGCGAGTACGGGCAAGGCTTCCTTTTCAGCCCCGCGGTGTCGGCTGATGCCTGCCGGAGCATCCTCAGCGGGTCACGTTCCCGGGTGGTGGCCGAGGCGCCGAAGCTGCGGTGGCTCAACCCTGTAGGGTAGGATGGCCGACGTAGGGGTGATACTCTAAAGCGTATGTCCGAGAAAACAACAGATGTCTCGCGCCAGGAGGCCGAGGAAGCAGTTCGTACGCTGCTGCGTTGGGCGGGTGAGGATCCCGACCGGGAGGGCCTCCTCGAGACACCCAAGCGAGTGGTTTCCGCCTACAAGGATTGGTTTTCCGGCTATCAGAGCGATCCCGCGGAATATCTGCGCCGTACCTTCGAGGAGGTTGGCGGTTACGACGAGATGGTCGTGTTGCGCGATATCGCCTTCGAGTCACACTGCGAGCATCACATGGCGCCCATCATCGGGCGGGTGCATGTCGGCTATCTTCCGACAAACAAGGTGGTTGGGATCAGCAAACTTGCTCGCGTCGTCGACGGCTATGCGCGGCGTTTCCAGGTGCAGGAAAAGCTGACCGCGCAGATTGCGAACTGCATTACCGAGGTCTTGAAGCCTCGCGGCGCGGGTGTGGTCGTCGACGCGGTTCACCAGTGCATGACAACTCGCGGTGTACATAAACGGGGCGTATCGATGATAACGAGCCGGATGACTGGCTCGTTCCGCGAGGATGCACGTACGCGCGCGGAGTTCCTGCAGTTCATCGGCATCCAGGGCGTACGAAGCCAGATAGGGCCGTGATCTATTGAGCTGAAGCGGCTGTCCCGCCTCCGGGGCTATTGGTTGACAGTGCCTGCTGATAGGTGATGTCGGCGCGCTCGTACCCCACGTCCGACCAAACGTATAGATATGACTGGGCCGCGGCCGAGTCGATGAGCATGACTGCGTCGCTCACATGCGAGCGCGACACCCACTTCGAGGTAACGTCGAAGAATCTACCCGCCGGCACACCCGAGAGAAACACTTCGCTGCCGCCGGTTTCTTCCTGCACTACGGCTTTGAAGCCGTAGTATTGCCCGCTCGACTGCTGCGTGTAGATGACGAGCTTGTAGCCGTTGCTTGCGTGGCTGGTCGGCACCAGAAGCAAAGCGTACGACGCTGCCTTGGGGCTTTGGAAATGGCCGACCGCGATTCCCGGACAGGTCAGGGGGCGCTCCTCACCCCAACGGGTGCGGGCACGCACTCCGAGATCGTTCGGCTCCTGCACTTTCCATTCTCCGAAGTATCTGGAAAGGCTGTTGCGTATGTCCTGCGGTAATGAGTCCACGCGGCACAAATTCAACAGCTCTTCCGGTTCCGTCGCGGCGGCGTGCAGTGGAAGCGTGGCGGCTACCAGGCTCAAGCCCAGAGCTAAACATAACGTGCGCCCAAAGGGCGCGCGAGAATGATGCGCGAACGACATCGGACCTCACTTCAGTTATCCGGGCGGCGTCGTCCGCGCACTCGACCTGCGGATTCAAGACCGTCCCTGGCTTACGACAATGATTGCCGTAATCGGCTCTGGCCACAAGTGAGATTCGTTAACGGCGTCGATGAATGTTCACGAAGTATGCGCGTCCCGGGGCATGCACAAGATCCAATAGCGCGACTTTGGTCCCGTATCATAGATATCGCATACTGGTGTTGAGTCAGTTGAGGCCGAAAGAAACAGGACTCCTTAAAATTTTGTCATAACCCGTCGGATCACACGGTCACCGCCGTGGCGCCCTGGCGAGAGGTGCGTTTGCGGTCGTTTTCCTTCAGATAGCGTTTACGGATCCGGATCGACACCGGCGTTACTTACACCACCACGTCGTCGGCCATGAATTA
>CAZBTV010000129.1:0-20768 GCA_964494895.1 uncultured Steroidobacteraceae bacterium
CATGCCCGCCCAAAAAACCGCTGGAATCAGCCACCGGTTGCGAAGGACCGGCTAGTTCTATGACGCTGGATCCGGGCCTCCTGCCCGGCCCAGCGTAGCATCAGGCAAAAAGCGTGGTTTTTGCCTGATGCTTCCGCCACGTGCGGCGGCGGGGCACATCCCTGTGCCTGGACGCGCGCTCGGGCCTGTACATGGTTGTTTCATGCTTCGGCGTGAGCCGCAGGCTCATGGGTAGCTAATAAATAACGCTGGATCCGGGCCGGCCCGGCGCGACATATTCGCGTCGGGCCTCGGGAAAGCTTGGGTTACTTAGGGTGTCCCAGCGCCCAGACATAGGCCGCCACGGCAGAGACCTGCTCGGGCGAAAGCTGCGCGCCGCCCATCGGCGGCATGGGGTTGCGGTAGTTCTTCGGAGTCGGCACGCCGGTCGTGATCGTCTTCTGGATTCCGCCCAGGCTCCCATCACTCCACGCCCAGTTACCCGCTGTGAGGTCAGGGCCGAGCGGTGTGCCTTTGCCATCCGACCCATGGCATCCGCTACACGGTGCGCCACCAACCTGCCCCGTGAAGATCCGCTTGCCGAGCGCGACTGCCTCGGCGCTGGAGCCAGGGGGCACGGGCAAAGCGGCCGTCGAACCGGCACCTGCGTCCTTGTGCAGTCCTTCGGGTGGAAGCGCCTTGGCTGCGGCAGCCGAGCCGACAGGCGGCGAGGTGGGTGATACCGTCTTCAGCGGCGCCGACATGTCTGCGCCGACATAGGTGATCTTCCAGACCCGGCCTTTCTGGTCATCCGTAACATACAGCGAGCCATCCGGCCCCACCGCAAGCCCGGTGGGTCTATGCGTTGCCTTGCCTGGCTCCTTGTCCGACCCTGCGAACCCGTCGGCGAATATCACGTACTTGCCGGAGGCCTTTCCAGCCGACAAAGGCTGGAACACGAGGTTGTAACCTCCCTGCGGAAATGGAGCGCGGTTCCATGAGCCGTGAAAGGCGATGAACGCGCCGCCGTGATATGCCCGGGGAAACTGACTTCCCGAATAGATCACCACATCATCGGGTGCCCAGTGCGCCGGAAATGCCGCGATGGGCGCCAGCTTGCCCGCGCACACTCCCACCTTCTTCCCGCCGTCGCCGCCATACTCAGGCGCAAGCACCAGCTTTTTCTGCCGATTGTCGAAATAACACTCCGGCCAGCCGTAATCGCCACCTTGCTGTATCTTGAGCAGCTCCTCGGCGGGCAGCTCGGCGCCCTGTTCCGGCGTGTAAAGGCGCGACCAGTTGTCGCCGAGCTGGTCACGGCCATGTTGGGTTGCATACAACCCCGTGCCCGCCGGATCGACCGTGATTCCGTCAGCGTTGCGGATCCCGGTGGCGTAGCGTTCGGCCGGCGAGAACACCTGACCAGTCTTGTTGGCATCGTAGCGCCAGATGCCGGCGCGTGTCTCCAGCTCGGTGCACGGATTGTCGCCAGGCACTTCCGGCATCCGATTCTCTTTCTGACAGGAGTTGGTCGCGCTGGCGACATCGACATACATGGCCCCTTGCGGATCGATCGCGAAGGGGTGCATGGGATGATCACCGGTGAGTGGCAGGCCGGACACGATGACGTCCGGCTTGCCGGTCGGCACGATCGATCCCGCCGACAGCGCGTAGCGCAGAATCCGGTCGTTCATCTCGGCATAGAGTGCCCCGTCATAGAGGCCGATTCCCGTCCCACCGGTGCTGCCTGTTTGTGCCGTATCGCCGAAGCGCATGTTCACATCGGCATGGCCGTTACCTTTGGTGTCCTGGAGAGCTACGAGAAAGCCGCCTTCATGAGGCTTGTCGTTGCCGTAATACCGGCCGCTCCAGGTGTTGACGTACACCACGCCGCTCGGCGCGACGACGATGTGCCGCGCATGTCCGATCTGATCGGCGAACACCGTGGCACAAAAACCGGGGGGCAGCTTGAGTCCTGCCTGGCCAGAGGGACACCTGCCGGCAGGCGAGGGTTCGGAGCTCTGCGCGGCGCTGACACAGGCAAACACCAGGGCAATGCTGCCGAAGAGCGCGGCAGGCAGGCATTTTCTCACCGAGCCTGATCTCAGGCCGGCGGACACGGGACGCTCGAGCACGGTGAGCCTTGCTTGTTTGGACGGGTTTGCCCGAATTCTACGAAACCTTTGTGACGCATTCCACAAAACTCGCCGCTCACGACGGACACGGCCGCTCCCGCCCGCGAAGCACTCACAACTTTGACCAAGGTATTGCATTACCGCCGTGCTTTTTCTGGATAATCCGCGGCCGGTGCGCAGTGACGACGGTGAAGCTCCTGTCATGAAATCACGGCTCAATGCTTTCGGCTGGCACTTCTGCGGCAGTCTTTGTGTACTTCTTCTGGTGCTCGGTACGCTTTACCTCGGTTGGTATCGCTGGCCCGGCTGGTATCTCACAGGGATGCTCCACGTGCTCCCCGTGGTGATCGGTGTCGACGTAGTGGTCGGACCGCTCATGACATTCCTGATCGCAAGTCCTGGCAAGCCGGCCCGGGTGCTCGCGCGCGATATCGGCTGCATCGTAGCCGTGCAACTGGCGGCATTCCTGTTTGGATGTGCCGTGTTGTGGCATGGCCGCCCGCTCTACTACGCCTTCTCGGAAAACGAGCTGTCCGTCGTGCAGGCGATGGATCTGGATCCGTCCGAAGTCGAGCAGGGCCTCAAGAGCAACCCACGGTTCGCGCCTCATTGGTACAGCCTGCCGCGTTGGATCTGGGCACCCTTGCCGCAGGACTCGAAGACGCGCGGCGCCATCGTAACCTAGGCGATCACGGGCGGCTTTGACGTAACGGCCATGCCACGATATTTCAAGGACTGGCCGCAAGGCCTGCCGGAGCTGCGCAAACGGCTCAAGAAAGTAGATGACCTGAAATACTTCTCCGCCACTCAACGCAAGGTACTCAGGGAACGCATGAAGGAGCGAGGCTTCGCGCCCGATGATCCAACTACCCTTCCCATGACAGGCCACGGAGTTCCTTTGCTGGCGGTTTTTGATCCGAAGACCCTGCAGATCAAGGCGCTGCTGTCGGCGACATCCTGACAGGCGGCAAGGGGAAGGCCTCGACGTACCGTTCCGGGAGCGCAACGCAGGTGACTTGGACATCCGTTCGTGCCTGATCATAATACCGCCCGTGAAGCTGCAGCCTGACCATAGCGCTGCGCTTTCCATGCTGCGCGCAAAGCCCGGGTGGCCATCCATGGGCGAGGAGCGCCCTGGTCAAAGCTTCACGACCTGGCCATCGCCGCTCGACGCCGCAGGGACCTAAGCTCATGACGAGTCGACTGCTCACCTTTGTCGCCACTGTGGCGCTCTGCCTCACCACCGCCGAGGCTGCCAGCCCTACACCTCGAGCCCAGCTCGGCGACTTCGGACTCGAGCTGTCCTCCCTGGACAAGTCGGTACACCCCGGAGACGACTTCTACCGATACGCCAACGGCCACTGGTTGGACAGCCACACCATACCAACGGATCGGGCGCGCTGGGGAACCTTCGACCAACTCTCGGAGGAAGCCGATACGCGTATTCGCAAGCTCATCCAGGATCTGCCGGAGCATCCGCCTGCCGGCAGCATCGAGCAGAAGGTGAGTGATTACTACCATGCGTTCCTCGACGAGAGCGCCATCGATGCGGCCGGTCTGAAGCCGGCGCAACCGGCGTTGGACGCCATCGCCGCCGCCCACTCCTACGCTGACATCGCTGCGCTCATGGGCCGTAGAGACCTGCAGCTGAAATCCCCCATCAACTCTGGCATCAGCGTCGATGCGAAAGATCCAAATCACTACATCGTAACAATGGGGCAAGGCGGCCTTGGACTTCCCGACCGCGACTACTATCTGAAGGACGATGCGAAATTCCAGGAGATCCGCGCACAATATCGTGCGCACCTGGAGAAGATGCTTACTCTGGCAGGAGCCGCGGACGCCGGCGCCAAAGCCGGGCAGATCGTCGAGCTGGAAAGGAAGATGGCCGAATGCCATTGGCCGCGCGCGAGGATCCGTGAGCGTGATCTCACGTACAACCCACGCTCCCTCGCGGAGCTCGAGCAGCTTGCTCCGGTGTTTTCCTGGAAGGATTTCCTGGCCGCGGCGGGGCTGGCGGATCGCAACACGGTCAACGTGGCAGAGCCCGATGCGATCGAAAAGCTGGCTGTCGTGTTTGCCGGCACTCCGGTGGCAGTGTGGCAGGCTTATCTGGAGGTCCACTACCTCGATACCTTCGCAGCGGTGTTACCACGACAGTTCGACGCAGAAGCATTCGATTTCTATGGCCACAAGCTGAATGGCCAGCCGACACAGCGTGAGCGTTGGAAACTTGCCGTCGCTGCGGTCGACACGGAGCTGGGCGAAGCTGTAGGACAGCTTTACGTGAAGAAATATTTTCCGCCGCAAGCCAAAGCGCAGGCCCTGGAGCTGGTCGAGAATCTGCGCAAGGCCTACGCCGCCCACTTTGCGACCGTGCCCTGGATGACGGCGACGACCAGAAGGGCCGCGTTGGAGAAACTGGCCACCTTCCGGCCGAAGATCGGCTACCCCGACAAGTGGCGCGACTACTCCGCCCTGCAGGTTCGGCCGGACGACGCGCTGGGAAACCGGGTGCGGGCGGAGATGTTCGAGTGGCAACGTGAAGTGACACGCATCGACGAGCCGACAGACCGGGACGAGTGGCGCATGACGCCCCAGACAGTCAACGCCTATTACAATCCAACATTCAACGAGATCGTCTTCCCGGCAGCTATCCTGCAACCGCCCTACTTCGACCCGCATGCCGACCCTGCTGTCAACTACGGTGCCATTGGCGGCGTGATCGGCCACGAGATGGGACATGGCTTCGATGACCAGGGAGCCAAGTCCGATGCGACGGGCGTCCTGCGCACGTGGTGGCTTCCGGAGGACACCGCTGCGTTCAAGAAGCTCGGCGACCGCCTCGCCGCGCAATATGACACGTACGAGGTTGCGGGCGGCCTGCATGTCAACGGCCGCCTCACTCTGGGAGAAAACATTGGAGATCTCTCAGGGCTCACCATTGCGTACGTCGCGTACCACCTGTCTCTTCACGGAAAGAAACCGCCCGTGCTCGCCGGCCTGACAGGAGACCAGCGGCTCTTTCTCGCGTGGGCGCAAGGCTGGCAGAGCCTCAGTCGCGACGAACGGGTGCGCAACCAGGTGTTGACTGACCCACACAGCCCCGAGCCGCTCCGGGTCAATGGAGTGGTACGCAACGTGGACGCCTGGTACGAGGCTTTCAGGATCAAACCAGGCGACAAGTTGTACCTGCCACCGGAGCAGCGGGTGCACATCTGGTGATGTGGCTCCCGCTGACTCGGTGATCCGCGGCTGGCCTTTTTGGCCGCCGCTCCCGCAGCCGCCGCGCTACCGCGGTTTCGTCACCACCTTCCCCATGGTCGAACTGTCGCCCGTGGTGCCGCAATCGATGCCGCCGTCGCGTGTTGGACGCGCGGTCGTGCAAGCCGTACCAGGATCGGCCTTGCTACCGCTGGCGCCGGTATAGGCCTTTCGCTCCGCGAGATGATGAGCTTGTTTCGATTGATCCGCGGCTTTCGTGCCGCGGTTCTCGACGGTTCCATTGTTTTTCCTGGACCCGGCGCCCGCAAGTCGGGTTGTGTGAGCAGACTGGTCGGGATGACTATCCTGACCCGAGGGATGCGGGTAGGAGGCATCCGGCCTGGTCTCAGTCACGGCCGACTGAGCGCTTCGAGGCTGCGCTTGTGGGCTGGATGACCGCGCTTGGCCTGAATGTGAGCGTTTGCCACTCTCACTGCTGTTGGGCTGTGACGGTCGGGGTGCAGGTGTCTGGGACGAGGGAGGCGTCACCTGGGACGGTGGGGTAGCTGGCGTAGTCTGAGCGGCCGCTATGGCTGCCGACATGGCGACGAGAAAGAAGGGCAATGAGGCGTGTCGCATGGCTGATCCTCGATAAGGAAGTGAAAGCTACTCCAATAGTGAAAGCGCCCCCATCAGCCGCGGTTACCGCAGCCTGTCAGATATTGGGAGGTCATGTGTACCCCCTGCGTTGTAGGCGCAGGCATGCGTACCTCCTGTAGCGTAGTGCGCAGATGGGTAACGCCCGGCACGGCGCGGTAACGTTCTCAGGTTTTGGCCACCGCGGGTCTGCCGCTTGCTGTGCGCGGCGCATCGCGGGCACTCTCCTTGCTGCCGGGGCGCAGGTCCAATCTCTCCAGGCGTGTTACGCCGCTCTACCAGATGATCGATCGTCGTTCCGTGCTCGCGGCCGGGGGTGCCTCATTGGCCGTTTCACTCCTCGGTGTCCCTTCCAGAGCCATCGCCGCCGCGAGCCTCAGGCTGGGAAACGCGCAGCCCTTCTCGTTCGACCAACTCATCAGAGAGATGCAAGAGCGCTCGCGGCAAGAGTACTCCCGCCCGAACGGACTGCCTCAGGCTGTGCTCGATCGAATCGAGTATGAGGCACACGGCAAGATCAAATTCAACACCGACTACGCCCTCTTCCGCGACGGCCCGGGCGTGTTTCCGGTGACCTTCTTCCATCTGGGGCGCCTCTTTCCGACACCGGTGCGTATGTATGTGCTGGCCCCAGCAGGTCAATCCTTTACTGCCCGCGAGATCCTCTATGACCCTGGCTACTTCAGCATGCCTCCCGACAGTCCGGCACGCGAGCTGCCCAAAGGGGCAGGATTTGCCGGCTTTCGTTTTCAGGAAAGCCGCCTGGGTCATCAACAGGCTCTCGACTGGCACAACAACGACTGGGTTGCATTCCTGGGCGCTTCCTACTTTCGCGCTATCGGCGAGTTGTATCAGTACGGCCTGTCGGCACGCGGCATCGCGATCAACGTGGCGGCTGCCGGTGCCTCCGAGGAGTTTCCGGACTTCACCCGGTTCTACTTCGAGCCTCCCGCCGATGGTGCGCGTCAGGTAACGGTCTATGCCGCGTTGGAAGGGCCCAGCGTCACCGGCGCCTACCGGTTGGTCATGCGCCGCGAAAAAGCGGTTGTCATGGACATCGAAGCAAATCTCTTCCTGCGGCGTGATGTCAGTCAACTCGGAATCGCACCAATGACCTCCATGTACTGGTTCTCCGAAACGGCGAAGCCTGGCGCGACCGATTGGCGACCGGAAATCCACGATTCTGACGGCCTCGCGCTCTGGACCGGCAACGGCGAGCATATCTGGCGGCCACTCAACAATGTCGAACACCCTTCCACTTCATCCTTCGCTGACAAGCGACCGCGCGGATTCGGACTGTTGCAACGCGACCGTGTCTTTGACCATTACCTCGACGGGGTGCATTACGAGCGCCGCCCGAGCTTATGGGTCGAGCCGTTGGATGACTGGGGCGAGGGGACGGTGCAACTGATCGAGCTGCCCACGGATGACGAGTTCCACGACAACATTGTCGCGATGTGGGTCCCTGAACGAGCCACCAGGGCGGGCACCAACCTGCGATTCCGCTATCGCCTCCACTGGAAGGCCGATGAGCCGCACCCCACCACCCTTGCACGCTGCGTCGCGACCCGCTTGGGGCGTGGAGGCGAGCCAGGCAAGCCTCGCCCCGAGGGTGTGCGCAAGCTCGTGGTCGAGTTCCTCGGCGGCCCACTAGCAAGCCTTCCCTCTGGAACGAAGCCCGAGCCAATTCTCTCGGCCTCCTCCGGCACCTTCTCTTACGTGTTTACCGAGGCGGTTCCGGACGGTGTCCCGGGCCATTGGCGCGCCTCGTTCGATTTCACGGCCAGAGGCCCGGGCGTCGTGGAGATGAGGTTGTACTTGAAGAGCGGCGGCCAGACACTATCCGAGACATGGCTGTACCAGTATGTTTCCCCATGATGTCTGCAACCGGCGCGGCCGGAACAGACCTTGCGCATGAGTCGCCGGGAATACAACAGTGGAGAGAAATAATGCCAGCCAAGCTGAGCCCCGCGGAGCTTTCCGACTTCAGACGTCGGCTTCTCGACCGCGAGCGGCAACTCGTCAGCGAGATGCAGGCTGGGCGGCAGCGCGCCGAGGCCGAGCCCTTCAGTCGGATCGCAGGAGAGGCGGCAGACATCGGCGACGCTTCGGTGGCAGATGCGGCGACTGACGCGGTGAGAGCCGAACGCGAGCGAGATTCCGAAGAGCTTGGCGAGGTACGCGCCGCGCTCGAGCGGCTGGATGCCGGCACTTACGGCCTGTGCATGCAGTGTGGCGAGCCGATCGACATCCAACGGTTGAAGGCTCTCCCGACCGCCCGGTACGACCTGCAACACGAGGCCGACAGGGAGCGCCGCGAAGGCAGCGCGCCGCCGCCTACACTATGAGTGGCGTGCGTGGGATTGTTGGCGAACTTCTGCCAACAAAGCATCGAAGGCATCGAGCATGAACTTCAACGACGTTGCATCGGTGAGGCGGCCGCCCTGAATCTTCGCCTGCACCTGGGGAACCGCAACCTCCGGCACCGCGATGACCCGGGATAGCGTTGACGCAAGGGTCTGTCGGAGCTGCGCCTGCGCGCGCGCCCCGCCGAGAATTCCGGGGGAGCTGGTCATGATCAGTACGGGCTTTTCCTTGAGCACCGACTGGTAGCCAGGACGCGACACCCAATCGAGTGCGTTCTTCAACACTCCCGGCATTCCGTAGTTGTACTCCGGAGACACCAGCACCAGCCCATCGCAATCACGGATCGCGCCTTTCAGGGCTATGACAGGCTCCGGTTTCTGGTCACCATCGAGATCAGCGTTGTACAGCGGAATGGACGCGAGCGGAAAGATGTCGATCCGCGCTCGCTCGGCAGCAGCTTCCTGCAAACCCTTGAGCACGGCGCCCGAATACGACTCACGGCGCAGGCTGCCGGATATGCCCAGAATACGCGGCTTCTCGTTCGTCACATTGGCCTCCATCCCGCTGGTTTGACGCCCCTTGCTCTTGACGATATTGGCGCAGGCGAGCTGGCGAGGCAACTCGCAGGGACGGAAGCGGTAACGGCTCGCCAGCCGCGGACCGTGCAGTGTAGGCGCGCCTCAAGAGCTTTCGGCCCGTACACGCGAGCGCGACGGTGCAGAACGAAATCGCTCGAGCCCCGCCGAGGCACTTCGATCGTCAATTGCCGCCCAAAGGCAGCGCGTCAATGCCCAATGGGCCAAAGAACGGGCTGCCCAAAGCACAGCCCGTCCACCCGTGAAGGCAGTTGGATACTCCACAGGATTCCAGTAACAGCCGTCTTGTGCCCAAAAACGACTTAACTGCGTGTTTTATTATAACAAAACAATAAAAAATCAACAGGGAAAAATCAAACAGCAACATATTTGTACTCCTGACATTAATGTGGAGGGCAGGCTCGCCGCATCGAGGCTATTGCTTCAGCATCGACCCGACGGCCGCGGCGATGCCTTGATATCACCGGCCGCATTTGGAGCGCTGCGGCTACGCACCGACCACAAGAGCTCACGACGTTGGCGAGCCATCAGCGGTGGCCCTTCCACGCAGGCGTGGGCACCGCAGCCCATGCTCGCAATGCGCAAGGCTCCCTGTCGGAACAGACACTCAGTCGGCGCAAACTTGACGAGACCGATGCCAGCCTCTTAGGCTGCTTGCGAAAATTGTTTCGCTATCCGAAAATAATCATGGCTATCGGCTCGTCAGAAATCGTCGCGGCCGACTCATATGCGAGCGAGTACGTGGCGGCAATGCCCCGGCGGCGTGCTACTGCGTTACCGCGATGAAGGTGACGGGCCTGCGTACTCCTGATTCACGGCTGGACGCTCGACCTGGACATGTGGGACCCTCAGGTCTCCTGTCTACACAAGCGGTTCCGGCTCGTCCGTTTCGACCGGCGTGGCTTCGGCCTGGACCGGATGATCGGCCGATATCCCGGCCGCGATCCCGGCCCTCTCTCGACAATGGACGTGACGCGCGGCTAACCTCATGAGGGGGCATCATGTTATTTCCGACAGCACTGGTTGGCAGTTATCCGCAACCGGAATGGTTGATAGATCGCGGGCAACTCGCGGCGAGGTTCCCGCCAAGAGTCCGTATGCGCGAGCTCTGGCGTATTCCCGAGAGATTCCTGGCCGAGGCGCAGGACGACGCCACCGTCCTCGCCATCAAAGCCCAGGAAGACGCCGGGCTCGATATCGTGACCGACGGGGAGATCCGCCGTGAAAGCTATTCGAACCGCTTCGCAACCGCCCTCGAAGGTGTGGATCTCGAACAGCATGGCACGGCGCTGGATCGCTCCGGACATCCGACGCCGGTGCCACGCATCGTGGGCAAAATCCGCCGCAAGCATCCCGTCGAGGTCGACGACCTGCTGTTTTTGAAGCGGCATACGACTCGGACGGTGAAGATCACCGTGCCGGGTCCTTTCACGATGTCTCAACAGGCCCAGAATGTGTTTTACGGGTCGGAACGCGAGTTGGCACTGGATTACGCCACCGCGGTCAATGCCGAGATCAAAGACCTGTTTGCGGCCGGCGCCGACATCGTGCAGATCGACGAGCCTTACATGCAGGCACGGCCCGAGAAAGCACGTGCGTATGGGCTCGAGGCACTCAACCACGCTCTCGATGGTGTGACCGGCACGACCGCTGTGCACATTTGTTTTGGATACGCCGCGCTCATCCATGAGCGTCCCGCTGGTTACTCCTTTCTACCCGAGCTGGCTTCCTGCCCGTGCCGTCAAATCTCCATCGAGACAGCCCAATCGAATCTGGATTGCGCCGTGCTGGAGAGCCTCGCCCGCAAACAGATCATGGTCGGCGCGATCGATCTCTCGGACATGAGCGTAGAGACACCGGAAACAGTCGCCGCCCGCATCCGCCGTGCGTTGCAGTACATCCCGGCGGAGAGCGTCATCATTGCACCGGATTGCGGCATGAAATACCTGCCGCGCGAAGTCGCGTTCGGCAAGATGAAGGCGATGGTCGAGGCTGCACGGATCCTGCGACGCGAATACGGCGAGTGAGGCGAAGGGTTCCTTGAACGGCAAAGGCGGGCAGTAGCCTCGGGGTTCGGAAACTCACAAGCCCCGCCGGAAAACCAGCGGGGCTTGTGACGTCAATGGCCGTTGCGCCTCTGACTCTAACGTAAAAGAACCCTCCTCTAGCGTAAAAGAACCCCGAGCAGCGCTGCCATGGCGCAAGTGCCGCGCCTTTCCAAAGTCAAAGTGCCGGCTGCTGGGATCGCGCCACGCTGTCCAGCGACAGATCCTCTGCCTGCGAGCCGGAAATAGCCTGCAACTCCGCATTCAGCTGCTTCGTGTTGAGAGTTGCGTTGGTCACCACTCCGGCCGCGCTCGTGGTGAGCGTGATTGGATCAGCCTGGCCAATCAGGGTCTGGCAATTGAGGTTCGTGTAGCTGGCCACCAGGCGTTGCGCCAGGAAAGTGAACAGCGAGTTGGCAGCACCCGCGTCGGGTGAGCTGAAATTGCTGAGCAGCCCCTTTGTAGTGCTGTTGAACAGGCGCCCTGGCGCACCTCGCAGCAACTCACGGCAGTATCGGTGAGTGGAGGCGTCATGGTAGGAGTCGACCGTCGGTTGGTTGACGCCTTGGCGGTAGAGATTGGTCTTGGAGAGGCTCTCATTGCCGTTGCCGTCGAGGACCATCGGGTCGCCCGCGGGTACCATTGCCACTGGCGCCGGCTGGGTCTGGCGGGCTTGTAGCTCGTTGAGAGGCAAGGCAGGAACCATCTGGCCGGGATCGGCGAGGTCGGGAGCCTTCAGCGGCGTACAGCCCAAGGCGGGGTCCATGAAGCCGGCCACGAGTCCGTTGTCGCTCGGATTGGCGAGGACCATCGCGCCGGTGAGCGCCGCGATGTTCTTCTTGGTGTACTGTGCGAGCTTGGCGCTCTTCGTCACCAGATACTTGCTCGTGACGTTGTCGCTCTGATCCTGATCCACGACGAAGAAGCTGCGTACGGTCGGGCAGGGTTGCCCGTCCTTGGCGGTGCCCAGAGCGGGAATCTTCAGCGTCCCGGCGGTGATCGCGGCATTCGCGGCCTTGAAGAACGCCGCGGCATTGCAGTCGGAAAACTGCCCGAAGACGTTTCCGGGAAGGCCGTTGACGCAATTGGCGTCCTGAAGATTGTCTGAGCCAGCCGGCGTCGGCGCCTGCGTGAGATTGTTACCGTTGAATCCGAACCAGATGGCAACGATGGCGTTCGCCGGAAGAGTCGGCACGACGGGCGCTACCGCCGGGGTGGTCCCCGCATCGATGACCAGTGGGTTGTAGACGGAAATAGCACCGGTCGCCGGATCTATCACCGCCGCCTGCACGAAGGCGGATTGGGCGGTATTGTACTCGTGGCATGCACCCTTGGCGGGGTCGGTTGCCTTGAGTTGATAGGGCGTCGCGAGCCCTTGTGCGGTCAGCGGATCATGAGGAACGATGATCGTGCAGTCCGGGTTTGGAGTAGCCGGCGCCGCGGCGGCCGTGGTGGCGGCTGCCGTCGCGTTCACCTGCGCGTTCATACGTTCCATCAATTGTGCGAAAGCGGACTGCCCGCCGGCCATGAGCGCCAATGCGAGGCAGCCTGCCGTGAGCTTGCCTATCCGGAAATCACGCGGGCAGCGCGCTCCGCGCCCCTTCGAAATTACATCTGACATGATTGAGCCTCCCAGTCGCAAAAGAACAGTACCTCGCCTTTGACGACACAAACGTCGTCGAGCCCAGACAGGCACGCCCCCGCATCCATCCGTTGAAGCGTATCGCCAGACGCCCGCCCTGGTCGCAACTCGCAGACAGCTCAGATTGAAGTCATCTTCAACACAACACACCGCTCGAGTTCGGTGCAAACTTAATTCAAACCGCACGGAATCGCGATGTGCGAAAAGGGCAACACTGTGTGCACCTTTTCCGACACGATCGACGCCGCTCGCGGCCGGCTTTGATTGTGGACTTTGGGCCAGGGGCGCGTCGCCGACACACGACGGCCCGCTATCTCCAACCTCAAGGCGCTCGAAGCGGCGCCCCCACGCTGCGCATCAGCCCGTACTGCGCCTGGTTCAGCTGCGTCACAATGGCTACCAGATCCCTGCGCGCGTTCAGCAGCTCCTGCTGCGACTGGATATCCTCCAATACAGTGCCCACACCCAGCTGCTTACGGCCGCGTGTGAGCCGCAGAGTCTCCTCGGCGGCACTGATATTGAGGCGCGCGTCGCGCATCTGTTGAAAGAGCGATTGCACTTGCGTGTAGGCGTCCACCACCTCACGCTCGATCGCATCGCGCAACTTCTCGTCATTGACTTCGGCGCGGGTCAGCTGAACGCCGCTGGCCCTGATACGCCCCAGATCGAGGATCCCACCCGGCCCTATCTTCCAGCTCAACCCAACGCTATAGTCCCGTCGCGGGCCTCCGTCGAGATTCGTGCCTCCAACACCTCCGTTGAGCTCGCCGGCAAGGAGCTGGCCGCCGCCGCTGAGCTCCCCAGCGAATGCCTGGCCGGCGAGCGTCGGTATGAACGGACCGTAAAGCGCTCCCCGGCGAGCCTGCTCGGCTGCGGCAATGAGCGCGGCACTTCGCATGAGCTCCGGCCGCCTCTCCAAGGCTGTTCGGACGAGCGCACTCGGCGTAGCATTCAAGTCCATCAAGGCGAACGGCACAGGCTCACGCTCAGCGGGAACGAGGTCGACCAGAGGGTCGAGGTGCAGCGTCTGTGCAAGTTGAGTTGCGGCGATCCGGCGCTGCTCGTTTGCCCGCGTGAGGTCCAGTTGCAGCCTTCGGGTCTGCGTCTGCACGCGTACGGCATCTCCCTTGAATGCCGTGCCGATACGCACAGCGTCGTTGAGTTGCTGTTCGTAATTCTGCGATATGCTGAGCGCCTGGCCGACGACATCGATCAGGGCACCCGCGTTCACAAGCGCGAAGTACTGTTGTGCGGCAGCCAGGGCTGTATCTTGCTCCTGCGCGGCCTGCGCGGCATCCGCGGCGGTAATCATCTGCCGACTCTGCAGGCTGCGAAAGATCGCCTCGCCGACGGGGATCTGCGCAGTAGCGTATACCCCGGCCGTCTCATCGTGCTTGGTCACGTCGATGAGCGGCCCCTCGACCCTCTGGTCCCGACCCGTGTGTTGCAGATAACTGGCAGCGGGAACCAGCGACGGTAAAAATCCCTCGATCGCGCTGGTGTAATTCGCATGTGCTTCGTCCACCGCGGTGCGAGCGAGCTGCACATCGAGATTACGCGCTCCAGCCAAACGCAAAGTGGTCGGCAGATCGATGGGATAGGTGGAAGGTGCGGTTGCCGGCGTCGGCGCGGGCCCCGGCTGAGCCTCCTGCGCGACGCCAACGTCGCAAGCGAGGCCCCACACAACGGATGCACACAGTACTTTGATAGCGTGACTCGAGCTCATTGCGCGCTGACCACCTGCACGGGCTGCCCATCACTCAATTTGAGCTTTCCCACGAGAACGATAGCGTCGCCGGAATCCAGTCCGCCCAACAACTCGACATTCTTGCCATCGTTGAAGCCGACCTTGATTGCATGCTTCACGGCCTTGTTGCCTTCGACGGTATAAGCGAAGCTGTTGGATCGTTCCGTGACCACGGCGTCGGTCGGCATGAGGTTGGCTTGCTCCTTCCGCTCTATACCCAGCTTTACGGTCACGAGCATTCCGGGCCGCAACGCCAGGTCGGGATTCTTCAGAATAGCCTCGGCGAGCATCGTGCGGTTGGCCGGATCGAGCGCGTAGGTGAACCGGGTCACCTGGCCGTCAAATTCCCTACCGGGAAGGTTATCGGTCGTAACACGCACTGGTTGGCCCACGGCCACCCGGGCCGCCTCGATCTCCGGCACGGACACCTGCAGACGCACTGTGGAGAAGTCCATCAGGGTCACGATGGCGGAATTGGCATTTCCGGCTTGAATGAGCGCGCCGGGATCGACGTAGCGTTGGGTGACCACACCCGCGAAAGGCGCTGTGATCGTGGCGTACCCGAGGAGCGTTTCGCTCTCGGCGAGACTTGCCCGTGCGACTTCGAAGCGGCCACGGGCCTGATCCACCGTGTCGGGGACGACCAGGTCGGGTGTCTGCGCAAGTGCCTTCTGCAGGCGCTCGTAGTCGGAGGAAGCGGCCCTGAGCTCCGCCTCCTGGCGTGCTCGAGCCGCCGCGAGCTCCGGAATTTCGATGCGCGCGAGAACGGCACCAGCGCCAACCTTGTCGCCCTTGTCCACATTGATGGTTTTGAGGTAACCGGAGACTTTCGCGAACAACGTCGCCTGCTGCAGCGGAACGACCTGGGCGGGCAAAACAACGGAGCGGGTGATCGGACCGGACCCGAGATGAAAGGTATGCACCTGTATCGCAGGCACAGGTGGGGGCGCGGGAAGCGGGCTTTGGCCTTCCGTGCGAGCGCAGGCCATCAAAACGAGGCAGGCTGCGCTCGGCGTCGAGACGAATAGAATGGGCCAGCTCATCGCTCTTGGGGTCGGTCGAGCTGAATTTCTTTTTGGTGGGCTCATTTTCCAGGGTTCATTGATCCAGGCCGCCTCGTCCACAAGCGCCCCCGGGCATCCTCCGCCAACAGCGAGGTCTCGTGTGCGGCTCCCGCGGCGAGCAGAGCATAGATAGCGGGCACTATCAACAAGGTGGCGAGGGTCGCTGCCGCGAGGCCACCGACTACAGCTCGCCCGAGAGCAGCGGCTTGCTCTCCAGAGGCACCCAATCCCAGCGCCATCGGCAGCATGCCGGCCAACATGGCGAGACTCGTCATCAGAATCGGACGCAGGCGGCTGCGCCCGCCCTCGATCGCCGCGGCATGGGCGTCGGTACGGGAGCGGCCGCGCTCAGCGAAAGTGACCAGCAGGATTGCGTTGGAGACAGCGACTCCCACCGCCATGATTGCGCCGGTAAACGACTGGATGTTAAGGGTAGTGCCGGTCAGCCAGAGTGCCAGCGCTGTGCCAGTCAGCGCGGCCGGCAGCACGGATAGCACGGCCAGCGCGAGTCGCACAGATTGGAAGTTCGCAACCAGCATCAGCGCGATGGCGATAACCGCAATACCCAGGCCGGTGCGCAGGCCACTCAGCACCTGGTTCAGGGGCTCAGTCTGGCCACGGAGGGCCACAGTCACTTTCGCCGGAGGCTTGCCCAGTTTCGCAAGCGCCTGGTTCACGGCCACCGCGGCGCTACCGAGATCGGTGTTGAAAAGGTTTGCAGTCACGGTCACCATGCGTTGGCTGTTGTAGCGAGCATACTCGCCCACCGCGGTGCCGTCGGATACCTTGGCGAAGTTCCGCAATAGCTGACTCTGGCCACCGCGAGTACCGACCATGATATTGCGGACCTCCTCGGATGAGCTCATGAGTGCCTGCGGAATCTGCACCTGCAGGTTGTAGGACACTCCCGTGTTCGCATCCGCCCAGTAGTTGGGGATGACGAAGCGGCTGGAAGAGGTGGAGGTCACGAGTGAGCGGGAAACATCCGACATGCTTACCCCCAGGAGCCCCGCCCGCTCGCGATCGACGTTCACATCCAGAATTGGATAGTCGAGGACCTGCCCGAACTGGACGTCACGTAGCTGAGGCAAACGCTGCAGTGCTTGCCGCACTTTCTCCGCGAACGCTCGATCGTCAGCCAGGTTGGCTCCGGCCACAGCCACTTCGATTGCAGTGGAAGCCCCCATACTCATCACGCGGCTCACGATGTCGCTCGGCTCGAATGAGAAAGCCACGTCCGGCAGCTCGGTCGCGAAACGCTTTCGCAGTCTCTCCTTCAGCGGCTCCATGCGCAGTCCACTGTCTTCCTTGAATTGCACCTGGAGCACCGCTTCCTGGGAACCGCCGTTCCACAGGTAGATCAAGTTGATGGGGTAGTTGGCCGCGTGCACACCCACAAGCCCGATAGATACCGCAACCTTGTCCTCCCCACCGGCCTCCTGCTTGATGAGGTCGAGGACGCGAAGAGCGATTTTCTCGGTGGCTTCGATCCTCGAGCCCGCGTGGGCACGTATACGCAACTGCAGTTGGCCTGCATCGACCTGCGGAAAGATTTCCGTGCCAAGACGGGGAGCAAGCAAGACGAGAGCTAGCCCCGTGATGCCGAGGTAGACTGCCAGGCAGATCCAGCGCGCCGATACGATCGAACCCAGCAGGCGGCCGTATCGGTCTCGAAAGTGAGCAAAGGAACCATCCGCGGACTCATGCGCGGGCAGCCGCCGGCTGTGCCTCTCCATCCAGACGACGAGAATCGGCACCAACGTGCTGGATAGCAGGTACGAAGCGATCATCGAGAAGCCGACCGCGAGCGAGAGTGGCAAGAACATCGCCTTCGCCGCACCGGTCATAAAGAGGGCCGGCGTGAACATCGCGAGAATGCAGACCATCGCAAGGAAGCGAGGACCCAAGGTCTCCGTAGTCGCTTCGAGCGTGCCGCGGCCGAGCAGTGCGCCTCGCGCAAGCCGCACATGGATATTCTCGATACAGACGGTCGCTTCATCCACCAGGATGCCGACGGCCAGTGCCAATCCGCCGAGGGTCATGACGTTGACGGTTTGCCGGCTGATCCAGAGAGCCAGCAACGCGGCCATGAGCGAGAGGGGTATGTTGATGACGACTACCAGAGCGCTCCGCCAGTCCCTCAAGAAGAGAAGAACCATCACTCCCGTCAGCAGCGCGCCGAGGCCGCCTTCAGCCATGAGGCTGGTAATCGCACGCATAACGTACTGCGATTGGTCGAGCTCATAGCTGACTTTGATGTCCTCGGGCAATACACTTTGAAACTTGGCAAGGTTGCCCTTGACGAGGCTCACTACTGACAGCGTGGAGGCATCCGCGCGTTTCGTAACGGGGATGTATACGGTGCGTCTGCCGTTCACAAGGGCGTAGCTTGTAACGATGTCGGACCCATCGGTGACGGTCGCAACATCGCGGATGAAGACGGCCGGATAGCTGCCTGGGCGAAGCGGCACACCTTCCAGGTCCTTTATGTTTCTGACCACCGAATTGAGCGGCACCATGGGGTAGTCATCACCTATCGGCACATTGCCTGAGGGAGTGATGGTGTTCGCAGCGGTGATTGCGGTCACGAGGTCGTCTGGTGATATGTTATAGGCGAGCAATCGCTCGGGTTTGGCGTTGACCAATATCGTGCGCGCGCTACCTCCGAACGGCGGGGGTGCCGAAACTCCCGGCAGCGTGGCAAACAACGGACGCACCAGGTTCAAAGCGGCGTCCTGCATTTCTCCGACGCTGCGCGTACTGCTGGTGAACACAAGGTTTCCAACCGGAACGCTGCCAGCATCGAAGCGCATGATGAACGGCGGTAGCGTGCCCGGCGGCATGAATGCACGAGCCCGATTGACGTACTGCACCGTCTCGGCCATGGCCTGAGGCATATCTGTTCCGGGATGAAACTGCAGTTTGATGAGTGCCGCGCCCTGGATCGATTTTGACTCGACGTGCTCGATGCCAGTGATGTAGAGGAAGTGATACTCGTAGTAGTAAGTGAGATACCCCTCCATCTGCGCGGGATCCATTCCGCCATAGGGCTGCGCAACGTAGATGGTCGGGGTATTGAGACCGGGGAGGATGTCGCGCGGTGTTTGTACGACCGCCATCATCGCGGCCAGCAATATGGCCACCACAGCCACGACCACAGTCAGCGGGCGGCGTAATGCCGCTTCGGTGAGGTTCAACGGATCACCCCCGGATACGTCCCTTGAATGGAACCAAGGGCTGAGTATAGCCGTGCGCCGAATACCCAGGTGTGACGGCCCGGGCCTTGAGCCGGACCGTCCAATCAGGGATATCTGCGCAAGCGGCTCAACGACATGCAGCTCGTCGATTCGGCCTCGGCCTGGCTCTGGTACAGGGGATGGTCCCGTTGCAAGGTCCGCGTGGAGAGCGACGGGAAGGCAGGGAGCGAGCTCATAGCGAGCCTGCCGCTCGCCCCCCGGACCTCCGCCCCAACCTGCTGAGCACCAAACAGAGAGGCCACTGGTGAAGGCGAAGCGCGTCCTGGTAGCGGATGACAATCATGACGCCGCTGGCGCACTCAACCGCCGCTCCGGCCGCCGCAGGCTCACAACCCCCAACTCCTCGCTCGTCAAACCTCCTTTCCGTTCCGTTCCCGCACTTCTGTACAGCCAACGGCAGTCGGACCGGGAACTGGGAATACGCTCGCGTGCCCATACATCCCACGGCCTGACAGGTTAGGATCGCTGTTGCTAACCTACGATCCTCCATCCTTTCAACGCATCTACTACATAAAGCCGCTCGGGACGCTGCGCCCGATTCATTGAAGGACGTAACTCATAGCGCAGCACATTTCAAGGAGAACCAGGCACATGATTACCGATCGACCATCCCCCTCCCCGAAGCGCGCCCTGCTTCGCTATCTGGGCGGGCTACGTAATGCGCTCATAGTCCTCTCGCTGGGCATGGCCCTCCCGACCGCTCACGCGCAGAGCGCGTGCACGGTGGGCTATTCGATTGCCAACCAATGGGCCGGCGGTTTTCAAGCCGCTCTCACGATCGGCAACACGGGAACGACGCCTATTTCCAACTGGACTTTGACCTGGAGTTTCCCCAACGGGCAGGCCATTACCCAGCTCTGGAACGGCACGGAAACGCAGAGCGGCGCAAACGTAACCGTGACCAATGCGGCCTTCAACGGCAGCATACCCGCGGGCGGGAGTGTCACGGGCGTTGGATTCACCGCCACCTGGAACAATGTCGCCAACACCATTCCTACCGGGTTCACGCTGAACGGCGTCGCTTGCAACGGCGGCTCGTCCGGCGGCGGCGTTTCGTCGGGCAGCTTCACGCTCTCCTCGTCGGCAACCACTCTGACAGTCGCCCCTGGCGCCAGCGCAACCGACACGATCTCCGTGACAGACCTCAACGGATTCTCTGGCAACGTGACTCTTGCCGCCTCCGGATTGCCTAACGGAGTAACAGCAGCCTTCGGCACCAATCCGACCTCCGGCAGCGGAGTTCTGACTCTGACGGCGAGTGCCGCAGCAACGCCGGGAACGTCGACGGTGACGATCACCGGGACTTCGGGATCGGCGACTGCAACCACTTCCATTGCGCTCACGGTCGGCTCGCCAGGAGGTACGGGGTCAGGGTTGCAGATCGCTTGGGTCAGCCCAGCGTCAGGAGTAGCTGGCAGCTCCATGACCATCATGCCCGGAGTGGGAGCGTCGTTTGGCAGCTCACAGGGAGCGAGCGCTGTGTTCTTCGGCACGACAAAGGCCACGGTTACAACCTGGGCTATCAACTCCGTGACAGTGACAGTGCCGACTCTCCCCGCAGGCCAGGTAAACGTGACCGCCGTGGTGAATGGCGTAACGAGCAACGCGGTTCCGTTTACTGTAACGAGCGCTGCACCGTCGCCACAGGTCTTCACGGGAAACTCCACGTGGTTCACGGCCCTGGGTAGTCCATTTGGCGGTTGCGGTGTGCCGCAGGCCAATCTGGACTCGCAAAACTTCATCGCGCTCAACGTCCAGAATGATCCGGGCAACTACGCGCTGCAGCTGAGCCGCCCCATCTCCTCGCAATTCGCCAACGATATCGGCCTCTGGAACAATGGGCTGAACTGCGGCCGGTGGGTACACGTGGTGATCGGGGGTAACTGCCAGGGCACCAACGATGGCGCGCAGAATGAGCCTTTCTGTCGCGGTGGGGCAGGATGGGTTGCCGACCAGTTCACAGGCGCCCAGCTCGACATGATCGTCGCCGACAGTTGCCAGGATCCCAACGCCTGGTGCCGGGATGATCCCTACCACATCGATCAGGCGCAGGCGGCCCTGGCCAACTACACCTT
>CAZBTV010000130.1:0-20764 GCA_964494895.1 uncultured Steroidobacteraceae bacterium
ATCGTGTTGGTGGCGCCGTTCCAGTTCGCCGTGAACCCTGCCGCGGAGTAGCTGCTTCCCGCAGGGATGCTGGCGTTGTAGCCCAGATCCTTCACCGTCACGTTCGCGCCGCTCTGCGTTTCCTGGCCGTTCCACAACTGGGTGATGGTCTGTCCGTCGGCAAACGACCACGTAAGTGTCCAGCCGTTGATCGCCGTCGTGCTCGTATTGTTGATGGTGAGCGCAACCTGGAAGCCGGTGGCCCACTGGTTGGTGATCGTGTAGCCGATGTGGCAGGAGCCATTACCGCCACCGCCCGTGACGGTAACAGCCACAGTGGCGGTTGCTGTCGTGGTTCCGGAGGTCCCGGTGATCGTCACATTGACGGGGCCTGCCGAAGCCGCCGTAGTGGCAGCCGACAGAGTCAACGTGGTTGTGCCAGTTCCCGGATTGGGGCTGAACGACGCGGTGACACCGGCCGGCAGGCCTGATGCGGTCAACGTCACAGCGCCGGTGAATGTACCGGAATCCGTGATTGTTATGACGTCAGTCGCGCTGCCGCCCGCTGCGACCTTCAGGCTTGCACTCGCCGGGGTCAGAGTAAATCCACCACCGCCGCCACCACCTTTGACGGTCACAGCCACAACAGCGGTTGCCGTCGTGGTTCCGGAAGTTCCGGTGATGACCACATTGACGGGGCCTGCCGAAGCCGCCGTAGCGGCAGCCGACAGAGTCAACGTGGTTGTCGTGCCCGTGGCCGGATTGGCGCTGAACGACGCGGTGACACCGGCAGGCAGGCCCGACACGGCGAACGTCACAGCACCGCTGAATCCACCAGTATCCGCGATCGTTATGGCGTCGGTCGCGCTGCTGCCAGCAGTGACAGTCAAGTTTGCACTCGCAGGCGTCAGACTAAACCCGCTGGTGACACCGTTTGCCGGAATGGCCGGGAAGGCATTCTGAACCAGCATCGTGTAGTACGGTATCCAGAATGTTCCCGAATGCGGCGAGTTGGGCACCGCATTGGTGGGCATGTTGTTGGCCAGAGCATTGCTGTGTGTCGGGTTGCAGTTCGGGTCGCCCGTCGTCGAAGTGACGCCGTTGAACACGCTGCCGGGATAGTTGCCGTCCGACTCTCCTGGCGGCTTGATCCAGACAAACGCGTTCAGATTCGCAAATCCTCCCGGATTCACCGTGGGCGGCGCGCCCATACCGGCATTGGGCTGGTTGCACCACTGGCCCATGTCGGTGCGCAAGTCGATCTTGGACTGGTTGACAAAGGTGTCCAGGACAGTGCTGGTGCTCGGACCGGTGGGACGCAGGGAGCTGCCCCAGCCATTGCGCGAGGTATCGATGAGGAAGCCGATTGTCGAGGGGAAGCCGGCGGTAACGAATTTGGCATCCAGGTCCGCGGCGTAGCTCTCTTCGTCGATAAATGGATTGAAGTGATAGAAGGTCGCCGCATGCACCGGCTGGCCACCAATCATCTCGTTCGAAGTCATGAACGGCTCGGTGGTCGGCCCATAGTTGGCGGTGTTGGTGATGAAGCCGTCGACGCTGGCGAGACCGGCTGTGGTCCCCTTCGCGACTGCCGTCAGGAAATCCACACCCGGCTGCTCGTTGTTCGGCCAGCCGAGCCATCCGTGGTGGCCCACATCGAGATAGTTGTAGACGTTCGGGATCGCATGGAAGGTATTCAGCGCGAACTGGATGCCCTGCACGTACACACCGTTCAGCGAAGGCGCCGCGGTGACACCCGCATTCGCATTGACGCAGTTCTGGATGGCCGGATTCGGCGACTGTCCGACGTTGGTGATCATGTTGGGGAGCGAGTCGTCCTCAACCACCAGAACGAAGCGGATGTTCGGGTTGCCCGCGACCGTCTGCAGGATGTTGGCGATCGGCGTGATGTAGTCGTTCTCGTACTCCTGCAGCCCGGTCCCAGTCAACTTTACCGGGAGTCCCTGGGAGTTGATGATCGTGTCGCCGCCGGCGATGCTCAACTCGCCGTTGGAGGCCAGAGCCGCACAGTCACGATCGGGAAGATCATAGATGACCAGCTCCATGACGATCGGCAGACCCGAAGGATTCTTCGTCGGGTCGGCCTGCTGCTGCAGGGCTGCGTTGATGTGTGCCTGCAAGCCCAGCCGGCTGATATTGCTGCTGGCGGTCGGCGTGCTGCCGTTGATGGCTCCGATGTGATCCAGCCATACCGCTGTCGGGTAGGTAGCCGCAACGGCCATCTGCTTGGCCAGTGTGGAACCGGCCGGTTGCGCGGCGATTGCCGACTGGACTTCGGTTGTGTAGTCGGGGTTGAGATAGTTGACCGCACCGGCGTACGGATTGGTGACGTGCTTGACTGTCTGGGCGAAGGCGCCCGGCGCGGTGAGCACAAAAATGAGCATTGCAGACAATAGTGCGAGCAGGCCTTTGGGCCTGCCGGCGCACGTCAGCCTCTGGAACAAATGGCGGTACGGAAACATGACTCCTCCCTGGTAGCTGTAGATCAATGACGACGTGTAACTAAGACGTCCGTGGCAAATCGTCGCAGTATGGAGTTGGAGGTTTCGCGGGATGAAGATGTACCCGCGCAGACCGACTGAGCTTACGTTTGCCCCCTCGCAAAACTGCTCGTTGACAGCGGTGACATTCCGAATTGGTCGCGAAGCTAGTAGCTTTCCGGATCGATGTCAATTCGCCAATGGCCCGGCTGAAGTGCTGCCTGACAGCGACAAGCGCCGCTCGCACGGCGCGCAGCGGCGCTCGAAGTGCCCGGCACAACTCCCACAATTTCAACTGTTTGAACAGGCCCGGAAGCGCCAAACAATCGTTGTCGGGATGTCAGTCCACTGGCGGCAGCCGGCGTTGCCAAAAATAAGTTCCTAACGGGAATGGATTTCCGGAGTTTATGCGGCAACGGCCCTGCGTCCCGACAGGCCCAGGCGTTTGAGCCTCTGGAAAAAGGCCGCAGGGCGCGGCTCGCTTTCAACCTCCAAGTAGGAACGCAATGCTGAAACGGAAGCTTGACCCGCTGGAACATACTGAACGGATCTGTGAGGTTTACACGCTCCGCGGGGGCTGATGAGGCTGGAGATCCGGAACAAACTACAGGAGCCGCATCGAGTGTGTTTGAATCGAGCGGCTCACTCTAGACTCGTTCCACACTGTTGGGGAACGCCTCGACGTGCTGACAGTAAGGTATCGTACAAACGAGCGTTCCGCGGAACATGTGCGCTCTCCCTCCCTGGAGAGCGCCATATCAACAGCGGCGACGGGAATGCATGCGCAGGAGCGCTCTCTCTTGCAGCCGTGTCATTCAGGGAGCAGGATGGAACCCTTCACATCGAAGCCGCCGTCGAGTGAGGGAGCGCCGGTACCTGGCTGACCACCACCTACGGACACGATGTACTTGCCTTGGGCGACGATGATGTCTCCTGCTTCGCTGACCATGCTGAGATCCCGGCTCTCCAGGTGGAATGCGACCTTCTGGCTGGCCCCTGGTGTTAGGTGGATCCTCTGGAACCCACGCAGGGCGCGCAGCGGCGCACCCGGCACATCTGGAAATTTCAGATAGAGCTGTACGACCTCGTCTCCCGCGAGCTTGCCGGCGTTGGTGACTGTCACCGTGACATTGAGAGGATCACCGGCATTGAGGGGGGCACCCGGCAGAGTGAGCCCGCTGTATTTGAATGCTGTGTAACTAAGCCCATACCCAAAGGGCCACAGCGGCTCGCCTTCGAAGTAACGGTAGGTACGCCCCTTCATCGAGTAATCCTCGAAATGGGGTAGCTGGTGGGTATCCTTGTAGAAAGTAACCGGCAGCCGGCCGGCGGGATTGTTCTTGCCGCTCAATGTCTCGGCGATGGCCGCACCTCCCTCCTCGCCCGAGTACCAGGTTTCCAGGATGGCATCCGCGTGTTCCTTCTCCCAATTGACGCTCAGAGCGCTGCCGTTCATCAGCACGACCACCAGCGGTTTATGTGCAGCGGCAACCGCCTGGATCAATTCCTCTTCTGGCTTCGGCATGTCGAGACTGGTGCGGTCTCCACCGGAAAAGCCGGGCAGGTCGACCGGCATTTCTTCGCCTTCGAGACGGCTTGTGATGCCGGCCACGGCAATGACCACGTCAGCCTCTTTCGCCGCGGCCACTGCTGCCGGATCAGGCGCATCGTTGGCAGGCGCCCAGATCAGCCGGACACCTGTTTTGCGGTCGGACCTTCGTGCATATTGCACGTCCAGCATCACCGGGTGCCCCTTCTCCAGGTGAATCCGGCCCAGATTGCTGCCCGAGCCGCCCATTTGTACGAATTCCTGACCGCCGAGCGACAGGCGGGCAAAGCCGCCGTCGACCTGGAGGCCGAGGGCGTAATCGCCTGTCTCACCCGGATTGAGATAGCCGCTCCAGTGCACGTTGAACGGGTGGTTACCCTGCATTTCGTGCGGAACGCCCGCCTCGTTCAAGTCGATAGTGGGATCGATACGCGAAACGACCGAGGCGGACTTCGAGCCGCTGCCCTCACTCGGGCTGTACTCGGCTTTGAGGCCAGGCTTGCCATCGGCGGTCGTAAGCACCGCGGCGGGCACCGGATCCCCATGGTCGGCGAGGAACTGCGTGCCGGGCACATAGGTAATCTGCGCCCGGGGAAACTCGGCCTTCAATCCCTCCAACATGCTGACTATATGTGTTGGAGTGCCAGTGTAGTTGCCGAGCAGGACGGTTTTCTGCTCAGCCAGCGGGCCGACAACCGCGATGCGACTCACCGGCCGCAGCGGCAGCACGCCGTTGTTTTTGAGAAGCACCATGGATTCGCCGGCGAGCCGGCGAGCCAGGCTGCGGTGTGCGGCACTATCGAGACGGGCCTCGTCGAGCTTTGAATACGGCACGAGTGACGGCGGATCAAACATGCCGAGACGGATGCGCGCCGTGAACAGCCGGATGAGCGCGGTATCGAGGACTCTCTCGGAGACATAACCCTGCTGTACCGCATCGATATAGGGCCGGTAGTCATGGTCGTCCTTCACTTTGCCAAAGTCGGCACATTCATTGTCCATGCCACGTTCCAGCGAGATGGCGGACGCCTGCGCCTGAGTGGGACGGTAGTGATGGCCGCTGAAGATGTCGCGGACAGCCCCGCAGTCGGAAACGACATAGCCCTGGAATTGCCACGCGCCGCGCAATGTATGTTGTAGAAGGAACTCGCTGGCGCAGGCCGGCTGACCATTACTGCCGTTGTAGGCGCACATCACGGAACCGGCGTGACCTTCCACCACCGCGGCGCGAAATGCGGGCAGATAGGTGTCTTCTTGATCGTGCCTGCTTACGTCCACGTCGGCGAAGTGGCGTGTGGGCTCGGGTCCGCTGTGCACGGCAAAGTGCTTCGGCGTGGAGATGGCCAGGTAGTATCTCGGATCCGTTCCCTGCAGGCCTGTGACGTACGCGACCGCCATGCGCGCACTGAGGTGTGGATCCTCTCCGTAGGTTTCCTGTCCCCGCCCCCAGCGAGGGTCCCGAAAGATGTTGACGTTAGGCGCCCAGAAATCCAGGCCTTCAAATATGTTGGAATGGCCGTCACGCTCGGCCTGGACATGCTTGATGCGGCCTTCGACGCCGATGACGCCCGCCATTTCATGGATAGCCGACGTATCGAAGGTCGCGGCAAGGCCGATTGGCTCAGGAAACTCGGTCGTGCCACTGGTAGCGACACCGTGCAGGGCCTCGCTCCACCAGTCATACGCAGGCACACCGAGGCGTGGAATGGCGCGGGCCTGGTTGACCAGTTGCGAGGCCTTTTCCTCGAGGCTCATCCGCCGCACGAGGTCCGCCGCGCGCTCTTGCGGCGTGAGACTGGGATTCAGGTATTCGGGCTTGGTTGCATCCTGCGCGTTCGCCGCAGCACTCAGCTCGAAAGCCGTGCTCATGAGGAGTGTGGCCAGCATTCTCTTTCGCGAGTCGTTCACATAAGCCCCCTTGCCGAAGTACATGGGAAATGACACAACCCGGCGTCAACCGGGAGTTGCTTTCCGAAAGCGCATCCGCCCAGATCGTTTATGGTAGCGCTACCGATTGCCGGTGAATTTTGTCTGAGTTATCGCGATAGTCAACTGAAATCCCGCCTGGATCTGCCGCATGCCGGCTGGCGCGCGCCAGAGCGCAATCACCGGCCCCCACCACTGACCAACAGGCGCACCCGGCGCGAGAGTCCCTGGCGACGCTCGGACGCGGGAGGGATACTGCTACGCAATCGCTGGAAAGTTGCGGAAAGCGGGGACAAGTCATGCGATCGAGGCTGACGGCGCTAATCGTCTCTTGTATGGGCCTGGCCATTATCCCGGTGCTCGATCTGGCCGGCAGTCCAGAGCGGATTGATGCGCGCTGCACAGACCCGGCGAGCGGCAAGCCGGCGGATTGCGTGCCCGCCACGTACACCACGTTCGGCATTCCGTTCGATAAGCTCCCGGGAGGCCGCGTGAATGCGGCCGGCGAGTTGGATCCGACCTCCTCGCCGGAAGACGCGCACGCCGGCGCCTTTGTCGCCGCCAGGAAGCTGGGGTTGTTCCGCAACTTCAAATGGGTCCACTGGATACCGACCGCCCCCTCCACGAAAGACACCGCCACGGGAAAGTGGCACGGCGGCGACCTCGACGGCTTTCCGACCGGATGGGGCTCGACCGGGCTGGGGATCGCGGGCGACTGCCTGTACTGGGGCCGCAGCAATTCCACCAACACCACTGGTCCGCGCGTGACCATGGACGTCAAGATATTCAAGATACAACCCGACCCGGAAAAGAATCCTCCCGTCGAGGTGGGCAGCATGCCCCAGCTGACCGTCGACAACGGCGAGACAGCGGTCCGCGACCGCGAGTTGCGACCATACAATTACACTTCGACCAACGGCATCAAACGTATGTTGATGGTTCGCAGTGCTGCTACGGGAACCGGCGGTGATGTCATCACCTACACGCTCGACCCCAAGACCTGCCTGCCCATCGACAACGGCGCGAAGGCAAAGGGAGTGCTCGCGCACGAGTTTTATCTCTGGCACGACTCACGCAACCCCAATCGGCTACTGGTCATCTCGCAGACGTACGGGTCCCAGGACGAGGACCTGATCGTGACCGCGATCACGGACGAAAATACCGGCGCAGTCCTCGAGGACCCGCTCTTCCTGGCGGCGTTTACGCTGGAAGATATCGGCGGGCCGGTGCGCAATGAACGGCCAGACGAGACTGGCCTGTATTCGTCCGGCAGATTCGCCGACTACAGTCACCTGACGGATCGCTGGGGGCGCCCAGGCGCGTCGCAGCCCGCAATGGTGAACAGCCTGCATTCGGGCACGATGTCAGATGATGGGGAGCGCTTTTATGTCGCGGGCACCACTGCAGGGATGTATATCCTCAACACCGAAAAGATCGCGCAGAACACCAATGCCCGGCTCGCCTCGGGAAAGGTGTGCAACCAACACTCCACGAACGCATGGATCGACGGCAAGGTGGGCGGCGTGGTCGACGTCAAAAGATTGCCCGAGGTCGCCAATGATTGCATCCACCCCGTGCTCAACTCCGACCCCGGCGTGCTCGCCATGCTGCGCTCGAATCGGGCCGATGCGGACAAGCTCGCCCGCTACATTCGACTGGAGACGCGCTCGCGTTTCAGCTTCACGCCACCGATGGTGGCGATGGTCGGTGTCCACAGCGCCGTGCCGGTCCCCAATCGCCCTTCGCTGACCAAAGGCAACAGCAAGAAGCGCCCCGCCTGGGTGGTCATCACGGAGGAATGGCCCTTCGGCCCCTGCCCGGAGCGAGGGCTTCGGATCATCAACGTCGAGTCGGAAATCAACCCGATGATGGTGGGCGCGCTGGCACAGTCCGACAGCATGGTCGAGCAGTGCCTGGCACAGCCAAAACCGCCTGGCGCGCTGATCCGGCCAATGATGCACGCTCATAACCCGACGGTGCTGGAGAATCTCGTGTTTGTCGGTTGGCTGGGTCATGGGGTCCGGGCGATCGACATTTCCAACCCATTCAACCCGCGTGAGGTAGGCCATGCACGCCCGGTACCATGGGGAGACATCATGACCTATCCCGATATCCATAACGGGCTGATCTACGTGGGGGACAATCAAACCGGCCTGCACGTACTCAAATACACAGGTCCGCATGCGGACGAGGTGCCCAAGAACGCCGTGTACTCATCCAACCGTACCAGCCCGCATCCGTCCGGACCGCCGCAGTCCAGCGGCAAAGAATGACTGCTGACACGAGACCGCCGCGTCCAGCAACCCGGGGCCTAGCGAGGCGCGCCGTACTTGCGCTCGCGTTCGCATCGGGGCTGGCTCTCGCGCAGGAGAGCACAAGTCTCTACACCGAGGACGAGGTGCTTTTCTTGACGCACATGATCATGCACCACGAGCAAGCGCTCGAAATGGCTGCGCTGGTCCCGTCGCGTAGTCGCCGGGAGCAGTTCCTGCGCTTCGCCCGCTATGTCGACGGCGCGCAACGTGCCGAAATCGATCAGATGAAGTCCCTGCTTCGCCTGGCGGCCGACCGCGGAATCAGGATTCCCCATCACGAAATGATAGGTGATCCGCCGATGGCCGGTATGTTGTCCAAGGCGCAGATGGCGGCGTTGTCCGCCGCTACCGGCCCGGAGTTTGAGCAATTGTGGCTGCAGGGGATGATCTATCACCACGAGGGTGCCCTCCGAATGGCGCGCGAACAGCAGGAACGCCAATTCACAACCGGTCACCGCCCCTACGGGATAGACGTTATGGTCGACGACATGCTGGTCACCCAGCGTGCGGAAATCACCAGGATGCGCGTGTGGCTCGAGCAGTGGCGCTGGTCCCCTTGATGACTGCCTGATCGAGTCTCGAACAAGCCATACGGAAAGTGCTGTTACCTTCTTAACCTGGATCAACTCAGTTGATCGCCGCTGGCACTGTCCTTGCGGTCCTCGCTCCTGGACTGTAACTGGAGCTCTCATTGTTGGACCGTCTGCCCACCGGGCCAGCCAAGCACAAGCGCGCATCCGCCAAGGGCACCAGTTGAGACACTCCCGCCCATGTATGCACGGATTCTGCTGGCTTACGACGGTTCCGTAAAAGGCCGCGCAGCGCTACGCGAAGGTGCCCTGCTCGCCAAGCGGCTGCACGCCGAGGTCTTCCTGCTGTCAGTCATCGCCGAAGTGGCAGGAACGCGGGTAGCCGAAGGAGCGGGAGGTGGCGGAGTGACGCAGCAGAAAGAAGCCTGGACAGCAGTGCTCAACGAAGGTGTGGCACGGCTCCGGCAAATGGGCTTTGAGCCCACCGCCAAGCTCGTTGTGGGCGACCCAGCGGACGAGATCGGCGCGTTCGCACGCCAGATTGGCGCCGACCTGGTCGTCGTCGGCCATCACCGCCAAAGTGCCTTCGCGCGTTGGTGGTCCGGACCAAGCGGGGCATACCTGATCGATCGTATCGACTGTAGCCTGTTGGTATCTCAACACGAGATCAGCGACGAGGAGATTGCAGCGGAGTTGTCTGGACGTGGTGCACAGTACCTTGCCCCTGCGCCGGAGGCGAAACCATCCGGCCCGCGCAATGGCTCGAACGGTAACGAAGAGTCCACGCCTGGCGATCAGCAACCGAAACCCAACAACTCCCGGCGCCAGCCCCCGGAGGCGCCGACCTCAGCGTTACGCAGAACACGTATCAGGCGCACGCTATTCGTGTTACTTCCCGTCGCGCTCGTGATCGGCGCCTGGTGGTATGTAACAGGTGGCCAGGTAGTAACGACTACGAACGCCTACGTGAATGCTGACAAGGTAGGCATTTCCACCGACGTCGCAGGTATCGTTCGGACGGTCGAAGTTACGGAAAACCAACGTGTGCGCGCAGGCCAGGTTCTTTATCGCCT
The DNA here is from genome assembly GCA_964494895.1 of uncultured Steroidobacteraceae bacterium. Lineage (GTDB taxonomy): Bacteria > Pseudomonadota > Gammaproteobacteria > Steroidobacterales > Steroidobacteraceae > 13-2-20CM-66-19. The sequence continues at coordinate 9,874 of CAZBTV010000130.1, forward strand.
CGATGATCTTCCGTTCCGGCTCGCTCTGGCGCGCGCCGAGGCACAGGTTGGCACGGTACGCGACGAGCTCAATGCGCTCAGGTCGAATTTTGCCGACGCGCAAGCTCAATCGAAGCAGGCTCAGTACGACCTCGATTACTACGTAACGGAGTATCGTCGAGTCCGAGCCCTCCTCCAGGCGCACGTAGCTTCCCAGACGAGCTTCGACACCGCCCGCCGCAACCTGCGGAGCGCGCGCCAGCGGCTCGCCTCGATCACGCACCAACGTGCCGCGATCGCGGCCAATCTGAACGGCGATCCACAAAGTCCCGTCGAGACGAATCCGCGCTATCGGCAGGCAATCGCACAACGTGACGAAGCGGCTCGCGAGCTCGCTCACACTGTCGTGAGGGCACCGTTCGCGGGCATTGTGACCAACGTACCCTCCACCACCCCGGGCCGATACCTGCAGGTAATGGGGACTGCATTCTACCTCGTCGCCACCGACCACGTCTGGGTGGATGCGAATCCCAAGGAAACCGAGCTCACCTATGTACGACCAGGCCAACATGCCACGGTGACCGTGGACACCTATCCCGGTATTACATGGTCGGGCATGATCGAGAGCATCAGCCCAGCGGCAGCGCAAGCGTTCTCCCTCCTGCCACCGCAAAACACGAGCGGCAATTGGGTCAAGGTCGTCCAGCGAATACCGGTTCGCGTTCGTCTGGACACCTCCGACGGACGCCAGCCGCCCCTGCGGTCCGGCATGAGCGTCGAGGTCGGGATGGATACCGGACATCCCCGCGGCTGGCCACATGCCCTGACCGCGCTCTTCCGCGGATCCCGGGAGAAAAGATGATGGCGGCCGGGAATGCGCGAGAGGAGGTCAATCGCGGTGCCGTGACGGCGTGCGTAATTCTCGCCACACTCATGCAGGCACTCGACACGACCATCGCGAATGTCGCGCTCCCGTACATCCAGGGGAGCGTGGCGGCCAGTCAGGATCAGATTGCCTGGGTCCTGACTTCCTACATCGTCGCCGCGGCGATCATGACACCGCCGACTGGATTCCTGGCAGCTCGCTTCGGCATCAAGCACCTCTTCATTGCCTCGGTAGCCGGCTTTACGGGCGCTTCCATGCTCTGCGGGATGGCCGAGTCTCTGGCGCAAATCGTGGTATTCCGGGTGCTGCAGGGAGTCTTCGGCGCGGCACTGGTGCCGCTTTCGCAGACGGTACTGTTTGACATCTATCCCAGAGAGCGCCAGGGATCAGCCATGGCGCTTTGGGGTGTTGCCGTGATGGCGGGGCCGGTGCTGGGACCTGTGCTCGGCGGCTGGCTCACGGAGAATTACAGTTGGCGCTATGTGTTCTACATCAACCTCCCGGTCGGTGTATTGGCGCTTCTGGGAATGATGACTTTCCTGAGAGACTCGGACCGTAACCGCGCCGCGCGGTTGGACTGGATGGGCTTCGGCACACTCAGTCTTGCGATCGGCTCGTTTCAGGTGATGCTCGATCGAGGTGAGCAGCTCGACTGGTTCAGCTCGGGCGAGATCCAGACCGAGGCCCTGATTGCCGCCGGAGCGCTCTATCTGTTTCTGGTGCACACGTTCACCACCGGAGAGCCGTTCGTCAGGCCCTCTCTGTTCCGCAATCGCAACTTCACGGCCGGTGTCCTCTTCGTGTTCGTGGTGGGCCTTACCTTCTTTGCATCCCTTGCATTGCAACCTCCTTATCTACAAAACCTGATGGGCTACCCCGTGGTGACCGCAGGACTGGTGATGGGTCCACGCGGCCTGGGCACGATGGCGGCAATGATGGCTGTTGGGAAGCTGATCGGGCGGGTCGATACACGCATGCTGCTGGCGCTCGGCCTTGGCCTTTCAGCCTGGGCGTTCCATGCAATGAGCGGCTGGACGCCGGACATATCGGCCCGGACCGTAGTATGGGTTGGAATCGTGCAAGGAATCGGCCTCGGATTCCTCTTCACCCCCTTGAGCGTGGTGACGCTCTCCACGCTTCCGGCACAGTGGCGGACCGAAGGCGCCGGTCTTTACAGCCTGTCCCGCAATATCGGGTCGAGTATCGGCATTTCCGTGGTCAACACCATGTTGACTCGCAACACACAGGTAAACCATGCCGACGTCGCACAGTACGCCACCGAGACAAACAGGCTGCTCTCTGAGCCGCACACGATGCAGTTCTTGAATCCCTTCGACCCCGCCGGACGTGCCGCGCTCGACGCCACCGTCACTACGCAGGCCCGGATCATCGCCTACATCGATGATTACAAGCTTCTCATGATAGCGACACTCGTTGTCATACCGCTGCTCCTCGTGTTCGAAAAACCGAAGCCCGCCGGTTCGGCGCACTCGGTCGTTATGGAATGAACACCGCGGATCACAATGCATCGATGCGCTCGGCGCACTACTTCGACCAGCGGCACGCTCAGGTGTGGAGACGCCTGAGTATCGGATCGTGCATTGTCGCCGTAAGCGCGGTGACAGCGGCCTGTATTCACACGACCGCGACCCAGCAGATTGCACCTGTACCCTCACCTCGCTCCTACATTGCGCCTGACGAGTCATCCGCAACGGCTGGAGCGAACAGGACCGATGGAGTCACAGCGCAAACGCTCGTGCCAGGCGAAGGGAGCGCCGCAAACTGGTGGTCGTTGTTTCAATCTCCGGAGCTCGACGCGCTGGTCGAGCGGGCGATCACCGGGAGTCGCACACTCGAGAGCGCGAAAGCGCGCCTTGCCGCAGAACAAGAGACCTTGCGAGCCGCCCGCGCGACACTGTATCCGCAGGCAAGCCTGAGCGCGATGGCGACCCGTGAAAAAGAAAGCGCGGCGAGCTTTGGATTGCCGCCGAGCTCGCTTCCACTACCGCCTAACTTCAACCTCTATCAGCTCGGCGCCATAGTGAGCTACGACGTAAGCCTGTTTGGAGCGACTCGCTACCGAATCGCGCAGCAATCAGCGGTACGCGAGATCCAGCGACACGAGGTGTCGACGGCCTGGCTGACACTGACCGGCAACACGGTCGTCCAGGGTATTCAGCTTGCCGCAAGCAACGCACAGCTCGACGCCGTCCGTGACATACTCAGGATCGATCAACAGAACCTGCATCTCGTCCGTCAGGCCAATAGGGTAGGAACCGTTCCGGGCAGCGACGTAGTGAGCGCCGAGAGCCAGCTCGCAGCGGATCAGACTTTGCAGCCCGGAATAGAACAGCAGTTGAGTATCTCCCGACACGCGCTGGCGGTGCTGCTCGGCCGTGCTCCGGCAGATTGGTCGCCACCGGAGCTGCGCATGGCGGCGCTTCGGCTGCCCAGCCGCTTGCCGCTGACGATTCCCTCGGAGTTGGTTCATCGCAGGCCGGATATCCTCGCAGCCGAATCCCAGCTACGCGCGGCCGGCGCGCAGCTTGGGCTGGCCACGGCGCAGCTCTTTCCGCAAATCACCCTTTCAGCACAGGCGACAGCCGAGTCCTTGCGGATTCGCGACCTGTTCGACCCCGCGGGATTTATCTGGAGTGTCGCGGCGGGATTGACCCAGCCGATCTTCGATGCCGGTATGCGCCGTGCAGAACGACGCGCCGCTCTTGAAGCGCTGCGCGCGTCGGCGGCAGATTATCAGCAAACGGTACTGCAAGCTTTCGCGCAGGTAGCCGACCTCCTCGAAGCACTGGTGCACGACGAGAATCTCGTGGAAGGGGAAAAGCGCGCACTGGATTCAGCATCCCGCTCCGTCGAGCTGCAGCGTCAAAATTACAACAATGGCGGCGCCGGCATTCTCAATCTGCTGGATGCGCAGCGCCAGTACCAACAGGCATTGCTTGGATATGTCAGAGCGCAGGGGCAGCGCTACGTCGACACCGCGCAACTGCAGGTTGCGATGGGCGGTGAGTCGACGTCGCTGGCGACGAGCCCCTAAGCCAACACGGTCTGTCAGGTCAACGAGCCAACCATGGCAACCGTGTATCCGGCTCCGCGCAGCTCACCCGCGAACCGGACTGGAGCGCCGCCGCCGAGCGCCCCAGAACCGTGGTGGCGAGCTTATTTCAATGCGGTGCGGACGGCTGCGGCGATACGTGCTTCGTTGGGAATGAGATCCGCTTCGAGCGGCTCACTGTACGGAATCGTCGTATTTGCCGCGGTGACCTGGACGATGGGCGCTTTCAGAGCCTTGAACCGATGCTGGGCGATCTCCGCCGCAATGACGTTCGCTACAGACGCATGGGGCGTCCCCTGATCCACCAACACGACACGGCCCGTCTTGTCGACCGACTTGAGAATCGTGTCCAGGTCGAGCGGTGCAACGGTCCGCGGATCGATCACCTCGGCTTTTATGCCCTCTTTCGCGAGCTGTTGTGCCGCGGCCAGGGCGCGCGGAACCATCCAACCAGTTGCCACGACGGTCACGTCGCCGCCGCTCTGGCGAATCTCCGCTTTGCCGAAGGGCACGAGATATTCTCCGTCCGGGACCTCGCCGTGCTCCAATGTCAGCATATAGTGATGCAGATACACGACCGGGTTGTCGTCCCGGATCGCGGTCGCCATGAGCCCCTTGGCATCGGCAGGTGTGGAGGGCACCACGACTTTGAGCCCCGGAACCCCCATGAAAAGAGAAGTCAAGGTGCCAGTATGCTGGCCTGCCCAGCCCGCGGTGAACCCGTAGCCAGCCTTCAGGACCAGAGGCACTTTCACCTGCCCACCGGACATGTAGCGGAACCGGTTCGCCTCGTTCACGACCTGGTCCATGGCTACCAACATAAACTCCGCCATGTAGAGCTCGACTACCGGGCGCAGCCCGGCCAACGCCGCTCCCACGGCGATGCCGATCTCGGCCGTTTCAGAAATAGGTGTCACCCGCACGCGATCGTGGCCGTAGGCGGCCACGAATGCGTGATTCTCCGTCGTGGCCATGTTCTGGCCGAAATACAAGACGTTGGAATCGCGCTGCATTTCCTGATGGATTCCCGCATCGATCGCAGCGATATAGGGCATTTGAGCCATGACAGTCTCCTGGTAGGTGGGCTGCGGATCACGCGTAGTTGTACTCGAGAGCGGACTCGAGCTTCGGGAACGGGCTCTGCAGCGCAAAGCGGACTGCTTCCTCCATCTCCTCGACGACCTGACTGGTCAGCTCATCGGCCTGCGCAGGAGTCAGAATCCCGTTCTGGACCAGGGCGCCGCGGAAACGGGGCACGGGATCGCCGCGCAAAGCCGCTTCATACTCTTCTCGTTTGCCGAATACGGCAATGGCTTCATGCTCGGGATAATGCAGAGGCACTCCGGGAGGAGCGATGATGTTGCCGTGCGCGGAGAGCCTGTAGACCTTTGACTCCACCAGCGTAGGCCCGTTTCCAGCGCGAGCGCGCTCGATGGCCTTTCCAACCGTGTCATAGACGGCGAGCGGATCGGTGCCATCCACAGTCACTCCGGGCATCGCATGGGCTTTGGCCTTCACGGAAAGCGGCTCGCCTGCCGCAGCGCTGGCGTCCTCCTGCGCCGAGGTCGTAACGACGTTATAACCGTTGTTTTCCATCACGAAGACCATGGGCAGCTTCCAGAGCGAGGCGATGTTGAGCGTTTCGTGGAATGCTCCCTGCTTGACGGCACCGTCGCCGAAGAACGAGAGGACGACGTTGCCCTTCCTGGCAATCTGCTTGGCCCACGCCACGCCGGCGGCGTGCGGTATGCCAGCGCCCACAATGCCGGATGTGCCGAGGAATCCCCGTTTTACGTCGGTCAGATGCATGGAGCCGCCGAGTCCTTTGCAGAGGCCGTCAGCGCGCCCATAGATCTCGGCCATCATGGCTTTGGGATCGCTGCCCAGGACCATCGGGTAGCCGTGACAACGGTAGGTAGCGAGGGCTGCGTCGCCTTCGCGGAAATGGCTCAGCGATCCGACGATCGATGCCTCCGCGCCATCCGCCAGATGCGTATGCCCGCGAATCACTCCGGGATGGTCGGTGAAAGTCCGCTTTACGCGCTCCTCGAAAGTTCGGATACGCAGCATCTGGGTGAATATCCAGATCTGACGCTCAGTGTTGGGTGGCTGCAGGCTCATGGATTCCTCACATAGGTTTGAAGGGTGGTGCGGCCGGGCTCACGATTTCACCATCCGGCCGGCTTCCCAGGTTGCGCGGGCCGCCGCGATCACTCGTGTCGTTTTCGCGTAGGCTTCCGTGGCCGCGGTTTGCAGCGGCCATTTGCGGATGTATTCGTTCAGAACCTCGACTCCGATGGGTCCGTCGAATCCCTGCGTCCAGACGGCATGCAAGAACGCAGGGATGTCGAACTCCCCGTCGCCTGGCAGCAGCCGTTTGTTCACAACAGAGTCTTCCAGCTTCAACGGAGTGGCGAGATAGCCGTCGTTGATCTCCACGCCGAGCGGCATCTCGCGCCCGATTTTCTTGACGATGTCCTGCGGGGCGGTCCCAGTCCGCTGCACATGCAGGTTATCCAGCATGATGCCGCCATTGCGCGCGCCTGAGCCGCGGACGATGGACAACACCTGATCCAGTGACGGCGCTCGTGAGAACTTTGCCGGCAGCATTTCAAACAGCACGTTGGTCCCGCGCTCCGCGGCCTGCTTGCAGAGAACGCCGAATTCCTCCGTCAGCCGCGGCACCTCCGCGCAGTCGTTGCCCAGATCGCCGATCTTGATGTGGCGTGCCCCGAGCTGCTCGGCGGCATCCAGCAGCAGCTTGCGCGTCTGATCCGAAGCGATTCTGCGCTGGTCCGTGCAGAACCAGTCCAGCAGCCATTCGAGCTCGATCTGGGTAATGCCATTGCCGTCCAGAATGTGTTTCATTTCCTGGAGGCTGTACTTGTCGAGGATCTCGAAGAGATCGGTATGCCAGAAGCCCATCGCGGTGAACCCTGCCTTGGCGGCTGTTTCCACACGCAATCGAAAGTCATGGTGGCAGCGTTGGTCTCCCAGCGGGTCCGCGCCGACCGCCAAAGTCCAGAAGGACCCGAGAATCTGCACCGGCTGTGTCATGTTGTCCCCCTCTTAGTTCAGTTCAGCCCCAGGCATCCCCTTCGAGTATTTCCACCACCGACGCCAGGAAGTTCGCTGCCAGACGGCCGTCGGCAACGCGGTGGTCGACAGTGAGTGTCAGCGTGGATAGGGGTCTCACATGAATACCCCCATTCATGGCAACCACAGAATCGCGCTGCCGGCCCACGGCGAGAATCGCTGACTGGGGTGGGCTGACCAGTGCGGTAAAGCGGTCAGGGCCGCGCGCTCCCAGGTTGGACAGGCTGAACGTGGCGCCCTCGAGCTCCTCGCGTTTCAGCTTGCCGTGCAGAGCTCGTTGCACGATCTCGTTTCTTCGACGCGCCAGCTCCACGATGCCGCTTCGCTCGACTTCATGGAGCACCGGCACCAGCAGTCCCTGTTCGACCGCGACCACCAGTCCGATGTGAGTGCCGGCTGCTGGCAGGAGCGCAGCCTCAGTGGAGTTGGCGTCACCAATGAACGTGGCATTCAATTGCGGAAACGTAAGCAAAGAGCGCGCTATCGCCAGGAGCAGAAAGTCATTGACGGACGGCCGCGGGGTGCCTGCTGACAATTCCGTCAGGAGTTTGTTTCGTACACCGCGGAGCGTTGTCCAGTCGACAGCCCGCTCAACCTGGAATTGGGGCACGGTCGCGTTGCTCAGTGTCATCGAACGCGCTACCGCGCGCCGCATGCTCGACAGTGCCTGCGGCTCGGACGATTGCGAGACGCGCGGGCTCCGCTCATGTCGAGCTTCAATCGCCCGGCGCACGTCACTCAACTGAACTCGTCCACGCGGACCAGTTGCCTTGACCAGTCGTAAGTCGAGGGAGTGCTCGGCAGCCAGCCGCCGTGCAACTGGGGAGCTTTTTACGCGTCCGCCGATGCCTTCCCGTCCGCGGGCGATCTCCCGTCCGCCGATACCTTCCTGTCCGCTGGCGATCTCCAGCCCGCCGAACCCGTCCAGCCCTTGCGTGCTTTCCGCGCCCGAGGTCTTCACTTCCGCGCCGTTGCTTTTAACAACAGATGCCGGTGAGTCGGCCACGCCAGAATCCCGCTGGGAACGAGCGGCCCCCACCGGCGCCGCTATTTCGGGGGCTGCCGCTTTCGTTTGCTCCGCCGCCAGAGCATCGGAGTCGGTGTCCAACCAGGCGACGCGATCCCCGACCCGCACTTCCTGATCTGCCTGCAGCATTATCTCGACGAGCCGGCCGCTTCCGCTCGACTCGATCTCCACCACCGATTTTTCAGTCTCGAGCTCGAGAAGCGGCTCTCCCTGCTTCACCATCTCCCCGACGCTCTTGAGCCAACGGACGAGGCGGGCATTCTCCATGACCAACCCGACCTTCGGTATTTCCAATGGAACCCGAGCCACTCGTATTCTCCCGACCTCTACGCCCGCGCAGCTCAGCCCGACAACTCGCGTGCCGCGCGAACGATGTCCGCGGTGCCCGGCAGGAGCGCGCGCTCCAACTCCGGCGCAAACGGTATTGGCGAGAAGGGGCATCCCACCCGCGTTACCGGTGCGTCCAGCTCGTCGAACAGCTCATAGCCGATGGACGCGGCAATCTCCGCGCCAACTCCCCCGTTGAGTACCGCTTCATGGGCAATCACCACACGATGGGTTTTCGACACAGATGCGGCGATGGTGTTCATGTCCAACGGCAGAAGTGTGCGCAGATCGATCACTTCCGCCGAGATGCCGGAGCGTCCTAACTCGTCCGCCGCCTCGAGCGCGCTGCGAACCATGGCGGAGTAGGCGATCAAGGTAACATCGTTGCCGGTTCGGGCAACTCTGGCCCTGCCGAGAGCCGGCAGGGGCGCCTCGGCACTCAGCGCCTCCTTCTGGGCATACAGCCGCTTGTGCTCGATGAACAACACCGGATCGCCGAGCCGTATCGAGCTTTTCAACAATCCATAGGCCTCCGCAGGCGAGGAAGGAGCTACCACGACGAGCCCCGGGACATGGACGAACCATGCTTCCAGGCTCTGCGAGTGTTGGGCCGCAGCTCCTCCGGCCGCGCCCGCCTGCGTGCGCACGACCATGGGTACCGACAGTTGTCCGCCTGACATGTAGCGATACTTCGCCGCCTGATTGACCAGGCAGTCGAGTGCCAGCGTCGCGAAGTCGATAAACATGATTTCCAGCACCGGGCGCAGGCCGCAAATCGCCGCGCCCGTCGCCAGGCCGGTGATTGCCGCTTCGCTGATGGGCGTGTTGCGAACGCGGTGGGGGCCATGTTTCTGCGCGAGGCCTTTCGTCACGCCGAAGGCGCCGCCAACCGCGACATCCTCACCCAGAAGATGTACGGAGGGATCGCGGGCCAACTCTTCATCGAGCGCGAGGCGCAGGATCTCAATGAATGTCTGGCTCACGACTTGGCACCCTTTATCGAGGTAAGTGATGGAGCGCTATAAACGTAGTCGAGCACACTCGACGCGCCCGGACGCGCCTGAGCGCGTGCGCCCTCGACCGCCGCCAGGATCTCCTGTTTTGCCCCCTCCTCGATTCGAACGAGGTCGCTTACGGCGACTCCTTGCTCCGCAAGATAGCGCTTCAGCCGTTCGATAGGACATTTCTCCTGGATTGCGGCCAGCTCCTCCTTGGAACGGTAGTGCTGCGCATCGCCGACGTAGTGGCCCGACAGCCGATAGGTCATACATTCGAGGAGGTAGGGTCCCGAACCAGCGCGCAGGCCAGCGATGGCCTCGCCCGCCGCAGCATACACGGCGCGCAAGTCGTTGCCGTCGACAGTATTCGCGGGCATACCGTACGGGCCGGCGAAAGCGCTCACCTGCTTTACATTCGAATGCTCTTCGCGGCTCGTAAACTCTGCGTATCCGTTGTTCTCACAGACGAAGAGGACAGGCAGCTTCCAGAGTACCGCCAGATTCACGGTCTCGTGAAACACACCCGCTCCCGTCGCGCCATCGCCAAAAAACACTACACTGACGGACCTGTCACCCCTGACTTGCGCGGCCCAGGCGGCACCTGCCGCGAGTGGCAAGTTCCCTCCCACCACGCCAGTGGCCCCGAGCATTCCGTGAGCGGCATCCACAAGATGCATCGACCCGCCGCGGCCACGGCACAAACCACTGTCGCGGCCAATGATTTCCGCGAAGGTGGCCTGCGCGTCACTTCCCTTTGCGAGCGTATGGCCGTGCCCCCTATGCCCTGTAAACAAGGTGTCCCGGCTAGTCAGGTGCGCGCAAACGCCAACAGCGACCGCTTCCTGGCCCGTGGAAAGATGGGGAAATCCCGGCACCTCCCCTGCCGCTGCGAGCCGTTGAACCTGACCTTCGAAGACTCGAATGCGCCAGAGCGCGCGAAACATTTCCTTCCAGTCATCAAGGGTCGGTGCGGCGTTCATCGTCAGAATGATCCCAAGCTCCAGGTGCAGTCGGCGACGCTCATTAGTATTGAAGCATATCCGGCACGCTCGCCCATTAGGGATGCCGCGGTCTTCCCAAGACGAAGCTGCCCGAGGAGCGGACAATTCTCCTGATCTGACTTGCGGCCATCGCGACGGCGCGGTTCGATCGCCTCATATGCTGAGGCGACGAGCCTTGATCGCCAGCTCCCGCAAAGCAGAGTCAGGGTTCTCTCTCATTGCCGCACCTCACTGCCCGCTCAGCGCAGGAGCCACACCACCGCATACGAGATCTCCGGCGTATCATTGCGGGACATCTGCAGATGCCCAATCGCGCCTGCTGTGAATGCGCGTGCTGCTTGGTGCATGCACGGTTTGCAGGAGATAAGTCATGAAGGCCGCAGTGTTCCGGGACTTCAATCAACCTCTCGAGATCGACCGGGTCCCTGAGCCACGCCCAGCCCCCGATCAAGTACTCATCCAGGTAGCCCGTTGCGGCATCTGTGGAAGCGACCTGCACATGAC
>CAZBTV010000131.1:0-20529 GCA_964494895.1 uncultured Steroidobacteraceae bacterium
ATCTATTCGCATCCTCAGATCATATCATAGTCTCTGATATATGTACTGCTTAGTAAGCCGATGTTTTCATCACCGTCAGTGATACGCGCTTCTGGCGCGCTATCGGCGCGTATTCAAAGCGAACACGGTCGAACACTGTCGCGAGCGGGATGGTCGCCACGCAAGGCTGAACTACGCCGGCATCCAGGCGTGAGATGTCGAGCAGCGCGTTGAACAGCTCCTCCATCGCATCGACCGAGTGGCGGATGTTGCCGATCACCTGCCGCTCACGGTTGGCCAGGGGCGATTCCTCCAGCGCCTGGACAAACAGGCCGAGGGCATGAAGCGGCTGGCGCAGATCGTGGCTGGCGGCGGCCAGGAAGCGCGACTTGGCGATGTTGGCCTCCTCGGCCGCCTCCTTGCGGCGGCGTAGCTCCTCGATCAGGCCGGAGTTCTCGAATCGCAGGCTGATGAATTCATCGATGGAGCCGTATACGCGCAAAGCGAACAGGGTCATGAGGACCACGTACAGGATCATGAGCGCGCTCGTGGTCACGTGAAGCAGGTCGTCCTCGCGCATGAACATCACGGCAGGCGGCAGAATCGCCGGGTACATGAATGCGAAGAACGACGGCATGACCGAACCGGAGGCGTATACGCAACCCGAGCCCATGCCGAGCAAACCCATGATGAGGAAAAGCTGGTACGCAAGTCCTTCCGGTACGTACATGACTACGGCGCCGGTGCCCCAGATGATCCCAGCCAGCAGCGAGCCGAAGATGGCGTACGTGCGCCACGGCCCGATGGTCTCGGGCCCCGGATCGATGCGCTCGAACGCGCGCCACTGGAAAAAACGCCCGATCACCCATGTATATACGAAGCCCATCCACACCAACACCTTCCAGGGAGTAACGCCCTTGGCGAGAGCGGCCCCCATGAGGGTGGCGATCACAGCACTGCCAACCATGGCGATGGGCATGTTTCGGTATTGGGTGCGGACCTTCTCGTGCTCGACGAGCAGATCGCGCACGGCCAGCTGGTCGGCGGACGCCGGATCCGCCTGCGCTCCTTGAAGGTCTTTCAGCTCGGACGACATGGAGCGAGACTAGCACCGACGCCGTCCAGGAGGTTATAGAACTTGGGGACGGGTTGTCTCATAGATATCCCAACGATCTGACAACTGTCATGAGCCGGGCCGAGGATAACGTCGGCGGAAGGACTCAGCCGGAGCGAAATATATAGCTGCGTCGACGCATGGATCAGGCGTAAAATCACGAGCAAATAAGTAACATGGGAAAACATGGAGTGTGGGAAGCCCAACTCGCGAAGTACATTCAAACTGGCTTTTTTCTTTGTGGCGTTCCGGCCCTGGCGCCGTCAAGCTCGCTGTGTAGTTACTGGCGGGACCAAGGTCCCTCTGGCGCCGGAAGACCCATTCACGCAGACTGTTTGGATACTCCTGCAGACAAATGCCCCTGAAAGTACTCGTCATCGACGACCATCCTCTAGTCCAGGAAGGGGTCGCAGCAGCCCTCGAATCGCTCGGACACGAGACGCGAGTCATGTCCGCACGCGATGGTGAGCAAGGCATGGCCATGGCGGCGGCCAACCCCGACCTGGATCTCGTGCTGCTCGATCTGGCCCTTCCCGGAATGAGCGGCTTCGGTTTGATCGGCCGGCTGCACGAGCGGTTTCCGTCGCTGCCAGTCGTGGTGCTCTCCGCGCTCGAGGATCCGGAGAACGTGCGCCAGACGATCAACGCAGGCGCGATGGGATTCGTCCCGAAGTCGGCTCCGACCCGTGTGCTGCTCGAAGTCCTGCAACAGGTGCTCGAAGGCAACGTCAGCGTGCCTGACAACCTGCAGGGAAGCGCGGGCCTGTCAAACGGCTCACCGGGAAGTGGGACAGCGGAACCGCCGCAGCCCATTCCGGATGTAGGTCTGCTCACCCTGCGCCAGCTCGAAGTCCTCTCCCGGGTCTGTCAGGGCAAGACCAATAAGCAGATTGCCACCGAGCTCGGCCTGTCAGAAAAAACGGTCAAGGCGCACGTGACCGCCATTTTCAAGGTGTTGGGTGTGGTCAACCGCACGCAGGCGGTGCTCGTGGCCCGCCGCGTCGGCATGATGACAAGCTGACTGGCCCGAGCCAGCCTGACTGATGGTCACCGTAGCGAGCGGTGCGATGTATACATCGCCGGCTCTCAACTCGCGCGACGTGCGTGCGTCGGCGGCGCATGCAGCAGGTTGTTCACCAGGGTGCGCAAGCGACCGGCATTGAAGGGCCGATGGAGAATCGGCACTCCGTTTGCCTCCACCACGGCGGCAGGTCCCGCCCCTACCAGCACCGCAGGCACTTCAACATTGAATTCATTGCGAAGCATTTCCAGGGTGGCGCTGCTTTCACCCCCGGTCCGGTGCTCCGCGATGATCAGATCCGGCGGGCGTCGCAGCCCGCCTGACAGCCTCATCAGCTCCGCGCCGGAACCGGCGCCGATTACCTCGCAGCTCCAGCCTCTGAGCATCTGTTGCAATTCCTCTCGGACGGCGAGGTCACTGTGAACCAGCAAAGCCAGGCGCCCGCGCAGGTCGAAGCCGGTCGACGCCTCACGGGTGGACTCGAGCATCGAGGTGGGACTGACACGGGCCAGAGGAACGGTCACTGCGAACACCGAGCCCTTGCTGGGGACCGAGCGCAAGCGCACGGTGTGCCCAAGGAGTTTGGCCAGGCGCTCGACAATCGCTAGCCCGAGACCCAATCCCTTGCGACGATCCCGATCGGGGTTGCCGAGCTGCGTGAACTCCTGAAAGATTTCTGCGTGCTTCTCTGGCGGAATGCCCGGGCCCGTATCCCACACCTCGATGCTCACCGAGTCGCCACGACGGCGGCAACCAATCGTGACGCGGCCGCGCTCGGTATAGCGCACCGCATTCGCAACCAGGTTGCGCACGATGCGTGCGAGGAGGGTTGGATCGCTACGTACACCGGCGGAGGTTTTCATAACGTGCAGCGACAGGCCCTTTCGCTGCGCGACTGCCGAGTATTCGAAGGAGAGCCGCTCGAAAATCCGGGCTAGCGGAATCACCTCCTCACGCGCGCTGATGACACCCGCATCGAGGCGCGAGATGTCCAGCAGAGCGTCGAACAACTCCTCCATGGAATCAACGGAGCGGCGGACATTCGCGACCAGCTGCTGCGCATGGGTGGGCAATGGCGTGTCTTCCAACGCCTGAACGAAAAGCTCCAGAGCATGCAGCGGCTGGCGCAGATCATGACTCGCCACCGCCAGAAACCGTGATTTGGCTACGTTCGCTTCCTCGGCTGCCCTTTTCTGAGCGCGCAACTCTTCTACCAGCTCGGCATTCTGGAGACGAACATCGATCGATGCCCGTAGAGCACGGCACAACCGATCCGCGTGACGGAGCACCGGCGGCAGGGCGGCAAGCGTTCCAATGCCGATTGCGGCACGCAAGACATCGCCGCCAAGCAGAAAAGGCATGGCTGCCAGCAGAAAGGTCGGATACACGAACGCGCGATAGGCTGGCAGATAAGGTGCGGAAAGGTACGTGGAAGTGAACGCCAGCCCGGCGGTTATCAACAACACGACGATCTGATCAGACAACGAATCGGGCACGTTCAACGCAAGCCCGCTGCCACCCCAGACCAGACCTGCCGCAAAAGCGGCAATCACGGCATAGCGTCCCCACCGCGGCACGTCGTCACAGGCTGGAGTGCTATTACGGAAGCGCATCCAGAGCAGGAGGCGCAGTACGGAGTTGATGTAGGCTGCGGCTAGCCAGAGCAGCACTGTGCGGGTAGGCAATTTCTCGTACAGCACCGCGACCATGAAAGTGGCCGTCACGGCGCTGCCGATAAACGCACCAGGCATGTTGCCGTACTGCGTACGAACGAGCTCCGCCTCGAGAATGCGCTCGTAGCCCGGGAGCTTGCGTTTTTTCTGGCGGGATTCGACTTCCGCTGTCTGCATGGCGCATCATGATACGCGCTGTGCCGGAATTACCTATACTGGCAAGGCGGCAGCGATATTCTGTGCGTGCAGCTTCGCTGTTCTGTCTGCGAAGACTTGCACCGAAGTGGACTCCAGCTGCCTTTCGCGTCGAAATGTCGGACCCAATACCCGCGGAAATCAAGTTGCGTACAGCCTCCCGCATGCTCGAGGTGAGCTTCGAGGACGGCAGCCGCTTTCAGTTGCCGTTCGAATATCTGCGGGTGCATTCACCGTCCGCGGAAGTAAAAGGACATGGACCAGGCCAGGAAGTCCTGGTGGTCGGCAAGGAAAGCGTCGGTATCCGAGCGGTAGAGCCGGTAGGCCAATACGCGGTCAAGCTCGTATTCGACGACGGGCATGACACCGGCCTGTACACCTGGAAATACCTGTACGAGCTGGGCCGCGACCAGCAGGCCATCTGGAGCAAGTACCTGGCGCGAAAGGCGGCAGCGGCGAAATAAAAAAGGACCGAGCCACCATGGCAGCTCGGCCCTTTACAGTTGCAAGACCCCCGTACTGGTGCTGATTCTGCGCAGCACAAGCGGAAAATTGCAACAAAAAGTATTGCGAACAGGTTCAAATATGAAAGACGAGCAGGCGACGGACTTTGGCTTCGAGCGAGTGGCCTGGGGAGAGAAGGCCCGCCGGGTGCGTGGGGTCTTCGACTCCGTGGCCGGACGCTACGACCTCATGAACGACCTCATGTCGGCAGGCGCGCACCGGCTTTGGAAGCGCTTCACACTCTCTCTCACAAATCTTCGCCCAGGGCAGCGCGCCCTGGATGTCGCCGGTGGGACCGGCGACCTGGCCGCGGGACTGGCACGACAGGTAGGTGACCGAGGGCTGGTAATCCTCACCGACATCAACGCCGCCATGCTCGAGCGGGGCCGCGACCGCCTCATCGATCAGGGACTGGTTGGCAACATCCGCTATATACAGGCAAATGCCGAGTGTCTGCCTTTTGCGGACAGCACCTTCGACTGCATTACCATCGCGTTCGGGCTGCGCAATGTCACAGACAAGCCCGCGGCCTTGAGGTCCATGCACCGCGCCTTGAAGCCAGGCGGACAACTGCTCGTCCTCGAGTTCTCGCAACCTGTGGCGCCGGGGCTTGCGCCGTTGTACGACGCCTATTCCTTCCATGTGTTGCCCCTGTTGGGAAAGCTCGTCGCGCGTGACAGCGCAAGCTATCGCTACCTCGCCGAGTCCATCCGCATGCACCCCAACCAGGAAAAGCTGCTGGCGATGATGCAGACAGCGGGGCTCGAAGGTTGCCGCTACCACAATCTCTCCGGCGGAATCGTGGCCGTGCACCGGGGTTACAAGTACTGAGCGCCGCTACCCCTCGGGGGCTAGGCGGTTCGTGTTCCGTGAGGGAACGCACAGGCGGGGATGCGAGTCAGATCCAGCCGTGACAACTGTGACAACTGTCGGAAACAACAGCGATGCGGCACTTCCAGGCCAGCCGGCAATGAGACCTGCTACCACGACTGCCGCGTCCCCAAACCGATACGCTTAGCGCCGAAATGCTCGCTGAGGATCAGCCTCGCTACGGCGATCATCAGTCAGACAGCCCCTGGCGGACCAAAGACGCGAACAGGCGACAGCAAGAGCCACGAGTATTCCTATGACAACCTGTGGGTGCCTGCGCCGCACCCGTGACACACGTCGAAATCCGGCGAGCTCACTGAGGGGGCAGGTACAATGAACGGTACAGTGGCGATCGGACTCATCCCTGTAGACTGCTTTCCCTAGTGTGGCGCCGCGCCAGGATCATCGCCTCCACTCACATGCCGAGCCCATGACCGAGGAAGTGCTGCTACTCGATGACGACCTGACCACTCTCACGTTCCTTGATGGCGTGCTGAGTGGCGCCGGGTTCAAGTGTTCCAGCAGCGGCGATCCGCAGCAGGCCCTCGCGACGGTCGCTGCGCGTGAGGAAATCGCGGTGGTCGTCAGCGATCTGTACATGCCTCACATGAGCGGCCTGGAGTTCGCGGAAGCACTGAGTGCCCTTGCACTCAACCGACCGCCCCCGCGTGTGCTGTTTCTGACAGCGCGTCCCTCATTGGAGACCGCGGTCGGTGCGCTTCGCACCGGCGCCTACGATTTTCTGGTGAAACCCGTCCGCCCAGCGGAAATCATTGAAACCGTCAGCCGCGCCCTCGAGCGTGCCCGCCAGGACCGCCGCGCCTTCATTCCGAACGTGGTGCAACTCATTCGTCAGGCCGAGGAGTTGGCCGGCGAGTTGCGCAGGCTGGCGGAGCCGGCCGTGAGAGGCACGGCGGGCAGCGGCCGTTCGAACCCCGATGCTGCACGCGAGTCCTTCCACAACTCCGTAGCCCTGCCCTCTGGCCAAAGGACCAAGGTCTCCGTGCTCGACACCATCGAGCAGCTGCGCCGCGTCCGCAATCGTTACAACAGCCACAAGCTCGACGAAGTCGCCTGGGAGTTGCTGCTGGAATTGCTGCGCGCGGAGCAGAGCAACCAGAAGCTGTCGGTCTCGGCCCTGACGATCTCGATTCCGGGAGTATCCACGACCACCTCGCTGCGCCGGATCGGCGAGCTCGCTACCGGAGGCTACGTGGATCGTACTCCGGACGCTCGCGACGGCCGCCGGGATTTCGTGACACTCACCACCAAGGCGCGCAGCCTGTTGACCGACTACCTTGCGAACGTCGACAGCTGTTTGACTGACCTTCACTCCGGTGAATCCGCCGCGGCACGCTCCGGCGACTGACAGATAACACCAACATACGCACCCCGATGCGCGTCATGGACGGCCGGGTGTGGCGGCACTTTTTTGCGCCTGTCGGCTCCGGCGCCACGAGCGCGGCAGCGGAGCGGTACTCGGCGAGCCGGCGGATCACCACGCGCCCCGCACGCCCGATCGAGATACTCATGCCCGCGGCTCCTGCGGTACTGGCCCCTGCATCAAGCGCAGTATAGGATCGGCGCGCACCGGAGCCGACCCATGCTGACCGCCACAATAGAAAACGTGTTGAACCGCGGGCTGCCGCGCTCGCCGCGCGCACAGCAGCTGTGCGCCGAGCTGACCGGGCGCAGCGTAGCCATTGAGATCCGCGAAATAGCACGTCTCCTGGTCGAATCGACGGGGAGCACACTGCGCGTGAGCCGCGACAAAGCTGGGGCGGACGCGGAGATCGTTGGCGGCCCATTCAGTCTGCTCGCATTGAGCAGCGACAAGCCGGACTCCGTGCTTCAGCGCGGCGACGTCGAAATCCGTGGCGATGCCGAGCTCGCACAGAAGTTTCGGGAGCTGGCACTGCTGTTGCGCCCGGACCTGGAAGATACCCTGTCCGAGCTGATCGGCGATGTGCCCGCGCATCAGCTCGGGCGTTTGGGCCGCATGGCTCGGAATTGGACCCACAGGGCCGCGGCTACGGCGGCGGAGAATCTGGCCGAGTATCTCGGACACGAGCGACGTGATCTGGTGCCTCGAAAAGAGGGAGAGCAATTCCTGCGAGACGTCGATGCACTCCGTGAGGATGTGGACCGCCTGGAGGCACGGATCGACGTGCTAAGGCAGCAGCGCGACGGCGCAACGCGGTGAAGCCGGTGACACGTCAGTGAAGCTGCGCGTTCTAGCGCGGCTGCTGCAGATCCAGCGCGTCCTCCTCAAAAACGGCCTGGACGACTTCGTGCGCGCGACGCACCTGTACCGGCCGCTGCGCTTCCTGTTCTTTCTCTCGCCGGGTATCTGGTTCGAGCGCCGCCGACGCCGCGCCAGCCGCGGAGAGCGACTGCGGCTGGCACTCGAGGAGCTCGGCCCGATATTCGTGAAGTTCGGTCAGGCGGTATCCACGCGTCGTGACCTGCTGCCCCCCGACATCGCCGACGAGCTCGCGAGACTTCAGGACCGTGTTCCGCCATTCCCCGGCGCGGTGGCGCGGGAGATCATCGAGCGCGCCTATGGTCGAGCGGTAATGCAGGTGTTCGCGGAGTTCGACGAGACGCCGCTGGCCGCGGCCTCCATCGCGCAGGTCCATGTCGCACGCCTGGTGACCGGCCAGGAAGTCGTGGTCAAGGTATTGCGGCCTGGCATGCGGGTACGGATCGAGCGCGATCTCGAGGTGTTGTATGCGCTGGCTCGCCTGGCGCAGCGCTACTGGAGCCCGGCCCGCCGCCTGCGGCCGCTCGAGATCGTCGGCGAATACGAGAAGACCATTCTCGACGAGCTCGATTTGATGCGCGAAGCGGCCAACGCCTCACAGCTCAAGCGGAATTTCGCGGCCTCAGAGCTGCTATACGTGCCGGAGGTGTACTGGGACTACTGCCGGATCGATGTCATGGTCATGGAGCGCATCCACGGCGTGCCGATTTCGGACATGGAGCGCTTGCGCGCGGCGGACACCGACATCGCACGGCTCGCCGAGAACGGCGTGAGGATTTTTTTCACACAGGTATTCCGGCACAACTTCTTCCATGCCGACATGCACCCGGGCAACATCTTCGTCCTGCTGAACGACCCGCGTCACCCGCGTTACGCCGCGGTGGACTTCGGCATCATGGGGACGCTGGACCCGAGCGATCAGCACTATCTGGCAGAAAACTTCCTGGCGGTGTTTGATCGCGATTACCGGCGGGTCGCGCTGCTGCACGTGGAGTCCGGTTGGGTACCGCCGGCCACCCGGGTGGATGAGATGGAGTCCGCGGTGCGCACCGTGCTCGAGCCGATCTTCAATCGACCGCTGAAGGACGTGTCCTTCGGGAACATCCTGGTCCGGCTTTTCGAAATCTCCCGGCGTTTCAACATGGAGATTCAGCCGCAGCTCATTCTTTTGCAGAAGACGCTCTTGAACGTGGAAGGGCTGGGCCGGGATCTGTACCCGGAGCTCGACATCTGGCAAACCGCCAGCCCCATCCTGCGGGAATGGATGTGGGAGCGGGTGAGCATGCGGCAGGTTTTGCACGATCTGCGCCGACAAATGCCGGAGCTCATCGAGGCGGCCCGCTCGATGCCTACCCTGTTGAAAGGAGCCGTCCAGCGCGCCCGCGGAGGTCAGGTTCGAGTGGAGGTCAGCTCGGCGGATCTCGAGGCTCTCAAAGAGGAAATCAGGCAGGCGTCGCGGCGGCGTGATGCCGTTCCCATCGGCACCGCGGTTCTGTTCGGGGGCCTGATCTGGGTCGGGCTCGCGGGCGGTGGAAGCTGGCCCGGATGGGCTCTCACTTTCAGCGGAGTAATCTGGTTGACGTTCACCTGGCGGCGCCCGGTGCCATAAGTCTCTGCACTCGTCCGAGTAGCGGTAAGAAGAGAGGAGGGCGGGATAATCCAAGGGCCAGGGGTGAGTACTTTGCGTCATACTTCAATGCCCGATAACGCCTGGTCCCCATGAACTCCCCCCGCTCACTCACCGAAGGCTCGATCACCACAGGGTTGTTCCGCTTCACGCTGCCGATCCTGTTCGCGAACGTCCTACAGTCCCTGAACGGCTCGGTGAACTCGATCTGGGTAGGCCGTTACCTGGGCGAAGCCGCCCTCACGGCCACTTCGAACGCCAATACCGTGATGTTCCTGCTCATTGGCGCAGCTTTTGGCATTGCCATGGCGGCGACCATTCTGGTTGGCCAGTGCATCGGGGCCAACGACATTCCGGAAGCCAAGCGGGTGGTGGGCACGAGCGCCACATTTTTCGCGGCGATCTCGGTTGTAATGGCCGCGGCAGGCTGGCTCGGGTGCGAGCCGCTGCTTGCCGCCATGAGCACGCCTGCGGACTCCATGGTGCTGGCTGTCGCGTATATGCGCGTGATCTTTCTCGCCCTTCCCTTCCTCTACATGTACGCGTTCGTCATGTCGGTATTGCGGGGCGCGGGTGACTCCAAGACACCCTTCTATTTCATGTTGCTGTCGGTCGTGATCGACATTGCGCTCAATCCCCTCTTCATTTTCGGCTTGGGTCCGATCCCTCGGCTCGGGATCGCGGGCTCGGCGCTCGCCACCTTTGTAGCACAGGCCGTAAGCCTCACCGCGCTCCTGGTCCACCTGTACCGGCGCCGTCACCTGCTGGTTTTGCACAAGGACGAGATCCGGTACCTGCGCCTCGACTGGACAATCGTCAGCACCCTGGTCAAGAAGGGTATTCCGATGTGCGCTCAGGTGCTGGTGGTGTCTCTGAGCGCTGTGTTGATGATCGCACTGGTCAACAACTTCGGAGTTGACACGACAGCCGCCTTCGGCGCGGCATTGCAATTGTGGAACTACATCCAGATGCCGACTTTCGCCGTGGGCATGGCCGCTTCTGCAATGGCTGCGCAGAACGTGGGTGCGCGTAAGTGGGACCGGGTAAACGCGACAGCGCGCACCGGCGTCCTCTTTAGCGTCGTGATCACTAGTTCGATGGTGCTGCTGATCGAGGTCCTCGATACGCATGCGTTCCAGATATTTCTGCCTGCCGGCTCGATGGCATTGGCCTCGGCGACGCACCTCAACCACATCGTGACCTGGTCTTTCGTATTTTTTGGTATCACGATGGTGCTGTTCGGAGTCGTGCGCGCAACAGGCGCCGTCATGGCGCCATTGTTCATACTTACGATCTCGATGCTTGGCGTGCGCTTTCCGCTTGCCGAGGCGCTCATCAGTCGTTATCAGGTGGATGCGATCTGGTGGAGCTTTCCGATCTCCTCGGCTTTGGCGGCCGTACTCGCGATCGTGTACTACAAGTACGGAGGCTGGCGCTCAGCCCAGATGGCTGGCGGCCCACGCGGGCCGGTGATCGCGCCGTCGCCCGAAAGTTAGGGAAGAAGCGCCCACACAGACGTGGCGGTCATCGTCAGGCACGTCGCCACGAGGACCACGATCGGCACAGGCCAACGTTCCGCTTTCTCGAGGAGATCGGCTCGGTTCAACAGGTTCACGGGTCTCATGCTTGTTGCACCTTTCGGCAGCAGCCTCAGATCAGTGCCTGTCGGACCGATGCTCGCCATACAGGCTCAGGTCTTACGCAAGTCGCATGCCGCTCTGAGGGTGCGCCAACGGAGAATTCCGCGTGATCAAGCGCGTGGAGGAATAGCAGGAAATCCAAACATAGTTGAAATTACACGGCAGCGCCGAAGGCTCGGCTCAGAATTCCGCTCGAGCGTCCCGTCGGAGCTCACTCACGCCAACTAACTAACTTCGAGGCTCTATCCAAAGGGCGCGCCCACGACCGCACAGCTCGCCATCCTCATCGAAGATCGCAGTTCCCGCCTCGTGCTTACGTCCGTCGCTGCCAATGCTCCAGCCGATCACTGTACAGGACTCGCCCACGTGCACGAGGCGATCCAGGTGCACGGTAAGCTCGGCCAGAAGCATCATGCGATCATCGTCAGCAAGGGCGTAATAACCGGGACAGTCCAGCGCGGCGGACATGAATTCCGGTCGCACTTTACCGTCGCCCCGATCCAACGAAGCATCGGGAACCCACGGGGCCGCGACGATGCCGCGCTCCGGGATCGGTCCAGCAAAGATGCGCATTCCATCGCCTCGGGGACGCTGCGTGCCGCAGACGAAGCAAGTCGGGAAGCGATGCGCGACAAAGCCCGTATAACGGCGCGAAGCCTCCACTGCTTCGAAGTAGGTCGGAGCCGATCGCAACTCCAGCTTCAATTCCGCCGGCCGCGCCTCGCCGACGACAAGATCCCCATGGCGAACTTCGATAACGCCACCCTCCCGCTCCAGGATACCCAGCTCGGTATCGAGCGGCGGCGGCGTCAGCAACCGTACGGCCAGAGTATTGGATGCAAGCGTTGCAACCAATCCCGCGAAATAACCCCCATTGGAAGAATTCGCCGGTCCACAAAAGCGTCGCGCAACGGTGATCGTTTTCATGCAGCTCACGAAATGGCATCACGATGCAGATGTGCGAACGATACCCGATACTGCGCAGGGCACTACAGCGCGAACCTGATCAGCGCAAGGGCAGCGGAGCCTTGACAGCCGCAGCAGGGGGCTCACGTGCGCAGCCTGCCTAGCCAATCCGTCACATTCTCGCCGCGCTCGAGAACTTCCACCAACGCTGAGCCGATCACGACACCGTCAACATGCCCGCGAAGGGACTGCACCTGCTCGCGGCTACGAATGCCGAAGCCGGCGCAAACCGGCAGCGACGATAATTCGCGAACGCGATCCAGGTAGCTCGTGACTTCCTCCGGCACAGAGACGTGCTTACCCGTCGTGCCGGTCATGGTGACCGCGTATACGAAGCCCTGACTTCCCGCGCATAGTTGCCGCATGCGCTCAGGCTTGGTGACCGGCGTGACCATCTGTACCAACGCAAGCTGGCGTGTGTCGAGAGCAGCGCGCAGCTCCTGACTTTCATCCAGAGGCAGATCGGGCACGATGAAGCCCGCAACCCCGGCGCGCGCGGCCGTATCCGCAAGCCGCTTCATACCAAACGCCAACAGCGGATTCAGATAGCTCATCAACAGCAACGGAGCGCTCAGCCGCGGCATCGCTTCGAGCTCGGCGAAGATCCAACGCAGGCTGACCCCCTGTGCGAGCGCGGCGTGGCTCGAGCGCTGTATGGTGACTCCGTCGGCCATTGGGTCCGTAAATGGCACACCAATCTCTACGACGTCCGCGCCTGCAGCGATGGCCTGCAGATGCTCGCGGAAGTTTTCGCGGCTTGGGTATCCTGCTGTCAGAAAGGCCACCAGGGCCGGCTCGCCCCTGGCGGCTGCGGCGCGAATCGCACCGCTGATTGCGTCACGTGGACTCATTTCGCGCTCTCCTGCGCAAGCAGAGTCGTCTGCAGCGTTGGCATGTCCTTGTCGCCCCGTCCCGAGAGACAGACGATCACGGTCCGCCCCTTGTTGCTGGCCGCCCAACGACGTGCTCCGAACAGAGCGTGAGCACTCTCGATCGCTGGCAGAATGCCTTCGTTTTCACTACACGCCTTGAGAGCCTCGAGCGCTTCCGCGTCCGTCGATGCCAGGTACCGCACACGGCCAGCGGCAAGGAGCAGCGAATGCTCGGGTCCAACTCCCGGATAGTCCAGTCCGGCGGAAACCGAATGCGTCTCCTGAATCTGACCGTCCTCATCCTGCAACAACATCGAAAAACTGCCGTGCAAAACCCCGGGGCTACCGAAGGACAACGTGGCTGCATTGTCACCGAGGCGCGGGCCGCGTCCGCCGGCCTCGATGCCGATTATCTCGACACCCGTGTCCGGCACGAACGGATGAAAGGTGCCGATTGAGTTGGACCCGCCGCCGACGCACGCGATGACCGCATGGGGAAGCGCCCCAGTCTCTTCCATGATCTGCGCGCGAGCCTCACGTCCTATGACGGACTGCAACTCGCGCACCAGATAGGGATAGGGGTGCGGACCGACGGCCGATCCAATCAGATAATACGTTTCCAGAGGATCGGACACCCATGCGCGTAAAGCCTCATCGATCGCCGCTCGTAGCGTGCGGTCTCCGGTGGTCACCGGCACAACCTCGGCACCCAGCAAGCGCATACGCCCCACGTTCGGTGCCTGACGCTCCATGTCAATCTCGCCCATGTAGACGGTGCAGGGTAGCCCGAGACGCGCGCAGGCGGCCGCACTCGCGACACCATGTTGTCCGGCTCCCGTCTCGGCGACGATCCGTTGGGCGCCGATCCGCTTCGCAAGCAGCGCCTGCCCGATGGCGTTGTTGATCTTATGCGCGCCGGTGTGGGCCAGATCTTCGCGCTTCAGCCAGATGTCAGCGCCCCACAGCGAGGACAGCCGAGCCGCGAAAGTCAGCGGCGTCGGCCGTCCTACCCAGCTCTTCAGCTCGCGTCCCAAAGCCGTCTGGAACTCGTCGGAATGCAGATGCTCACGTACTCCCCGCTCGAGTCGCTCGAGAGCGGGAATGAGGGTTTCCGGCACATAACGACCGCCGAAGGGACCGAAGCGGCCCTGCGAGTCGGGGAATTTGCCGGCAATGGCATCGGCCAGCAAGCGTTGGGCATCAAGCCCCAATTCGGACACTGTCATACGGGATCCTCGTGCGTCGGGGTGTTGGCGCTTCCCCCGCGCGATAGTTCTGCGGTCCCACCGGACTGCGAGACCGCCAAATTCAACGAAACCTGTGCCAACGCGGCGCGCCGCGCAGCCAACACGAAGCTCGCGATTTCCGTGGGACTCTTTATGCCGGGACGCAACTCGACACCGCTCGACACGTCCACTCCGAACGGCGCCACGTCCATGATCGCAGAAGTCACGTTCGAGGGATTCAAGCCGCCGGCAAGGATGAGCTGCGACCGGAGTGCCACTCGCCGCGCGGCCGTCCAATCGCAGGTCAAGCCAGTGCCGCTCGCGTGACCCTCGAACAACAAACGGGGCGGCAACTCGCTGGCCCCATCGGGCTCGCCGCGCAGAACGGGTAACAGCTCGAGCTGGCCCGGGAGCTCAAGAGACACCAGATCGGCGGCGTCAGTCTGAAGCACGTCGGGTCTGAAGCCGCTCATGATCTCGTCGACGAGCTGTTGGCTCGGATGGCGCGTCACCGCCACACAACGAACGCGCCCCCTGGCCGATGCAGCGAGTCGGCTGGCAACCTCCGGGCTCACCTTGCGCACCGATTCCGCGAAGACAAAGCCGATGGCATCAGCGCCGGCATCTACTGCCGTAGTCACTGCATCGGCCGTCGTCATACCGCAGATCTTGATCCACATGGCACTATCCACCCCTCCGTGCGGCGCGTCCGGCTTCCAACATGGCGGCGGCCAATGCACCCGGATTACCGCCTTGCATAAGGGCACTGCCGACCAACGCCAGCTCATACCCGGCGGCGGCGACACGCCCGGCATCGTCGGCCGTCATGACACCGCTCTCTGCCACCCGTGGCACTCGCGTAGGGAGCAAGTGAGCCAACTCGTCGAGGCGGCGCGGCACGATCTGCAACGTCGTGAGGTCACGGCAATTGACTCCGGCTAGCAGCTCGACGCCCTTCCCCGCATATTGGTCGACAATGGCGTGCATCGAGTCAATATCGCCTTCATCGAACGCCTCCAACAATACGAACAGCTGCAGGCTGGCGGCGCTCTCGATGAGCGCGTCCAATCCGTCACGCGGCAACATGCGGAGAATGACGAGAACCCCGCCGGCGCCGGCAAGCCTTGCCTCCATCACCTGGTACGGATCGACGATAAAATCCTTGCGCATGGCCGGCACACCCATACGCTCGAGCGCTCCGCTGGCAAGCTGCAGGTGCGCCAGCGAGCCGTCGAAGCGACTCGGCTCCGTCAATACCGACACAGCAGCGGCACCGGCCATCGCATAAGCGATCACTCGCGCAGGCACGTCCTCATCAGCCGACTTGAGCTGTCCAACCGCGGGCGAGCGCAACTTGAGCTCCGCGATCAGGTCGAAGCCCGCTGCATGGCGGCTCAACCGCGGTGGCGTTGGTGAGGCGCGCGCGCGCGCGAGCAGCTCTGCCTCCGGGCAGATGCGTTTGGCGGCGTCAGCGCGCTGACGGCTGCTCGCAGCCATTTGCCCCAGGAAGTCACCGCTCATCGCGAGCTCTCCGACGTCGCTGGAGCCGTCCTCGTCGCGGTATCAGAGCGTGCGGCACCGGCCCTTCCCACAGCAGCGATTGCCTCCATAACACGGCGCGCGGCGCCGCTGTCGATGGCCTGGGCCGCGCATTCAACACCTTCGCGCGCATCACGCGCCTTACCCGCCACTTCGAGAGCTAGCGAGGCGCCCAGCAGCAGACAATCTCGATGGGGCCCCCGATCCGTTCCATTCAGTACCGCCTTGAGAGCCTCGGCATTGTGTCGCGCGTCCCCGCCGGCGAGATGCTCGGCGGTGCAGGGGATGAGACCGTAATCTTCTGCCTGGCGCGTCGTGACCTCCACATGCCCGGGCCGCACGTCGAACAGCGCGAAGGGTCCAATTGGTGTGGGCTCGTCCCAGCCTTCAGCACCATGTATCACGAACGTCCGCTCGATCGGCATGCCGGCCAGTGTTTGCGCCATCAGCTTCGCGACGTCGAGGTTGTACGCTCCGATCAGATGGAAGGGAGGCTCAGCGGGGTTGGTGAGTGGCCCCAGTATGTTGAAAATCGTGCGCACGCCGAGCGCCGCCCGCACCGGCGCGATCGCTTTCGTAGCGGGGTGATAATGGGGGGCAAACAGGAAGGTGAAGTTTGACGCGGCCAGGCAGTCACCAACGCCTTGCTCATCCAAGGGCACTTTCAAACCCAACGCTTCGAGTACGTCCGCGCTGCCGGCGCGGCTGGAAATCGATCGATTCCCGTGCTTCAGCACCGGCAAACCGCACGCGGCGGTGAGCAAAGCCGTGCCTGTGGAGATGTTGAGACTGCCCGAAGCGTCTCCTCCGGTGCCGACGATATCGATGCCGCGGAGCCCGGAGGGGATGGGCGGTCGACGCGCCAACCGGCGCATGGCAGAAGCGAAGCCGCGCACCTCATCCGCAACCACTCCCTTCGTGCGCAACGCCGCGAGAAGAGCGCCCGCCATGGCGGGCGAGCCCTGTGGGTCGGTCAGATGCGAGAGCACCTCTTCCGCTTCCAGCTGCGAGAGGTCGCGGCGCTCGAGCAGCCTTTCCAGGAATTCACGCGGAGACGGCATGACCCGCTCCCAGTGCAGCGCCCCGCATTCGCTCGCCACCGGAGAACCCTAGAAAATTTTTCAGCAGCGATGGGCCGTGCGGTGTCAGGATGCTCTCAGGGTGGAACTGCACGCCCTCGATCATGAGAGTGCGGTGTCGGACGGCCATGATTTCGCCCTCCGCGGTGCGCGCGCTCACTTCGAGCTCCGGAGGCAAGGTTTCGGGAGCCGCGATCAAAGAGTGATAACGGCCTACCTCGCAAGGCTGCGGGAGTCCGGAGAACAACGAGCGCCCGTCGTGCTCGATGAGCGAGGTCTTGCCATGCATGAGTCTGCCGGCACGCACGACCTTGCCGCCGAAGACTTCCACGATGGACTGGTGCCCCAGGCAAACACCCAACACAGGAAGGCGTCCCGCGAATGCCCGGATCATGTCCATGGAGACACCCGCATCGTAGGGCGTCCCGGGACCCGGCGAGATGCACAGATGGGAGGGCGCGAAGGCGATGGCCTCGTTCACCGTCATCGCATCGTTGCGATAGACGTGCACGTCCGCGCCCAGCACCAGGAATGCCTGCACGAGGTTGTAGGTGAACGAGTCGTAGTTATCGATCAGCAACAGACGTGGCTTCATAGGCCCGTACCCCCCGCAAGCTCGAGTGCGCGGACCATGACCGCGCTTTTCGCCAGCACTTCGTCGTGCTCGGTTTCGGGGACGCTGTCGGCCACGATACCGGCGCCGGCCTGGTAGCTGTACTCGTCGCCGTGAAACACGAGCGTGCGGATAGTGATCGCATGATCCATGTCGCCGCGCGCTCCGAAATAACCCACCGTACCACCGTAAAGCCCGCGGCTCACCGGCTCCAACTCGTCGATGATCTGCATCGCCCGCACTTTCGGAGCACCCACCAGAGTGCCCGCCGGAAAGGCGGCGGCAAACAGGTCGAACGCGTCACTGCCCGGCGCGAGCTCGCCATTGACGCCGCTGACGATGTGCATGACGTGGCTGTAGCGCTCGATCGCACGGTAGGGATCGACCTGCACGCTGCCCGCACGAGCAACCCGGCCAAGGTCGTTGCGAGCGAGATCGACGAGCATGATGTGCTCCGCGTTTTCTTTCGGATCCGCCTTGAGCTCGCGCTCGCGCGCGGCATCTACAATCGGATCATCCGAGCGCGGCCGCGTTCCCGCGATGGGACGAAGCTGTGCACGGCCGCCCTTCAATTTGACCAATGCCTCGGGTGAGGAGCCGACCACCGTGATGTCGCCCAAGGCGCAGTAATACATGTAAGGAGAAGGGTTGATCAGCCTCAGCGCGCGATAGGCCTGGAAGGGATCGACATCATGCCGGCCTGAGAAACGCGCGGACAGCACCAGCTGGTAGACGTCGCCGGCCGCGATGTACTGCTGAGTACGCGTGACGCCATTCAGGTAATCGCCACGGCTGTATGAGGGGAGGGGTTGAGAATACCGCCCACCCCGTGAGCTGTTTGGAAGGCCCCCGCGCAAAGCGCGAATCACCTCGGTACGCAAGGAACGACGCTCGTCCTCCGATCCGGCATGGACCAGGGCGATGCTGCGGGTCAGATGATCGAAGACCAACAGGGAGCGGGGTGCAATGTAATGCAGTGCTGGAACACCGCCTTCCAGGCCGCTGCGCGCAGGGAGCCGCTCGAAGAAGCGGACGACATCGTAGGACGAATACCCTACGAGGCCTCCGGCGAGCGGCACACCCGAGATCTCCGGTTCCGGCTTTGGTGCCCGGCGCAGCGCATCGCGCAAGCCGGTCAACAGCTCGCCCGTCGTCTGCGGCAGCTCGCGCCGGTCCTTGCCAACCATGAAGCCGCTGCGGTCCAAGCGGACTTCCAGACCGTCGCCGAAACCTATGAACGAATACCGTGCGAGACGCTCACCGCCCTCGACACTCTCCAGTAGAAAACGTGGCGCGAACGTCGCGAGCTTCATGAACGCCGATACCGGCGTATCGAGATCGCCAGCGATGTCGAATGGCGGTTTCAACGCACTCTCCTGCTCCGTAAAGAGCTCACTCACAAAACAGACCCGATAAAACGAGTCCACTGGATTGACGACAGGCAACAAAAAACCCATCCCGGGGAGTTTTCCGGAGATGGGTTTTTTGCCTGAGCCTGGTATTCGTTTGGTCGCGCGAAACTAGCGGGCCGCCCACTCCGTATGTGAAGTGCGCCACCACCAGAAGCCGAGGTTGTTGACCTGCTGCGACATTTGCCGTGGAGTATCGCCGGCCCTCGGCTCGGGCGTCAAGAACATCCGCCCGATGGCCCAATGAGCGAATAGCGACGCCGCTTCCGCTAAAATAGGATCCTCGACACCTTTCCATCCAGATGAGCCCGATGAGCTTCAAAGACCTGCTCGAGAGCTGGCGCGAGAGCGCAGCCCAGCCACGCACCGCAACCGAATACGCAGTCCGCCTTCGTCTCGACGACGCCGCGCGTCTGGCTGCTCTGGTGGAAATGTTCCCGGGGCGCACACCCGAGCAACTCATTACTGACCTGCTCGGCATTGCGTTGCAGGAGATCGAAACCTCGATGCCGTATATCGCAGGCAAGAAAGTGATCTCCAACGATGAGCAAGGCGACCCCATCTACGAGGACGTCGGCCTCACACCGCGCTTCGTCGAGCTCACGCGGAAAAATCGCAAAAAGCTCGAGACCGAGCTTTCGAAAAACAAATAACGCCGGAACGCCGCGCCGTCCGCTGTGCGCACGGGAACAGTCAACCCGCGCCGATCACGTGCATTGGAAGTTACAGCGGAACTTGAATACAGGGATGGCGTTCAAAAGGTGAAAACAGGCGGTGCGCAACCCATGAGTGACGTTGTAAAAGGGATGGTGGCCGGGGGAGTGGCCACAGCTGCGATTTCCCTGGGAATGCTGCTGCTCGCCGCCATCGGGTTGGAGCCGCAGCTCCAGCTCACCCACCTGCTCCTGACTTTGCTGGATGCGCCTTCCGAATACGCTTTGGGTTGGCTCACGCACATTTTCCTCGGCTCCGTGGTGCTTGGCGGGCTGTTTGTCTACGTGGAGCAGCGACTCGGCGCCGACACGCACACCAAGAGCGGTGTGCTCTATGGAGTCATCCTGTGGCTCGTGATGATGCTGGTGTTCATGCCGGCAGCCGGTGCCGGATACTTCGGATTCCAGATGTCGCTGTTCGCGCCCATCATCATGCTGGGGCTCCAGGTGTTGTATGGGAGTGTGCTCGGCTGGACCTACGGCAAGCTCTCGCCCAGCCATAACTCGTTCACCAAGCATCACCCAGCCTGACGCACCGCGTCGCGGGACAGCTCGGGCTGTCTGCGGCACAATGTATGCTTCCCCAGCGCTGCGGGAGGCCCCCCACCGATGCCGTCCTTCGACACCGTTTCCGAGCTCAACGCCCACGAAGTCGCCAACGCAGTCGACCAGGCGAACCGCGAGCTCGGACAGCGCTTCGACTTCAAAGACACCGGAGCCGTATTCGAGCTGGAGGAATTCACCGTCAAGATGCGCGCGGAGGTGGATTTTCAGCTCAAGCAAATGCTGGAAATCCTCAAGCTGCGCCTCGCCAAGCGCGGCATCGATCTCGGCTGTCTGGACGTGAAGGAACCCGTAACCAACCTCGCCTCCGCGCAGCAGGAGGTAGTGCTCAAACAGGGGATCGATCAGGAGCTCGGCAAGAAGCTCGTGAGGATCATCAAGGATTCCAAGCTGAAAGTGCAGGCCAGCCTCCAGGGCGACAAAGTGCGCGTTACGGGCAAGAGCCGCGACGACCTGCAGTCGGCCATTCAACTTTTGCGCGCCTCGAAGGTCGACATGCCACTGCAGTTCAACAACTTCCGCGACTAGGAGCCGTTTGCCAACACCTTGCAAAGCGCCTCCGTCGCGGGAAGGACGCTCGGCCCCAACCGACTCAGCCTTTGATCCTCGAAAGGGATCAGCCGTCCGCTGCGTACCGCCGTCAAACTCGGAAATCTCCTCCA
>CAZBTV010000132.1:0-20321 GCA_964494895.1 uncultured Steroidobacteraceae bacterium
CCTGCAGCGCCACCATGTTGATGCCGAACACCGTCTCCATCGGTGTCTGCGCGTACAGGTTGTTCAGGACGATCTCGGTAATTTCACCGCGCTTGAGCTCGATGACGATGCGCATGCCGTCCTTATCGGACTCGTCGCGCAAGCCATCGCCGGCAATGCCTTCGATGACTTTCTCACGAACGAGCTCGGCGATGCGCTCGATCAGACGAGCCTTGTTGACCTGATAAGGAAGCTCGGTGACGATGATGGCCTGCCGGTCGCCCTTGCCAATGTCCTCGACTTCCACCTTCGCACGCACGGACAGCCGGCCACGTCCGGTCCGATAGGCTGTCGCAATCTCCTGCGCGCCATTGATGATGCCGCCGGTGGGGAAATCCGGGCCGGGCACGTGCTGCATGAGGGCCGCAAGCGGCAGGGACGGGTCATCCAGCAGCGCGATGCAGGCGTTGATGATCTCGGTGAGGTTGTGCGGCGGGATGTTGGTCGCCATGCCGACCGCGATTCCCGTCTGGCCGTTGACCAGCAGATTCGGGACGCGCGCCGGCAGCACCGAGGGCTCATTCTCGGTCTCGTCGTAGTTCGGGACGAAGTCGACAGTTTCCTTGTCGATGTCCGCCAACAGCTCGTGGGCAATGCGCGACATGCGCACTTCGGTGTAACGCATGGCCGCGGGCATATCGCCATCCACCGACCCAAAGTTTCCCTGGCCGTCGATGAGCAGGTAGCGCATCGAGAACGGCTGCGCCATGCGCACCATGGTGTCGTATACCGCCGTATCGCCATGGGGATGGTATTTACCGATGACGTCGCCGACGATACGAGCCGATTTTTTGTATGCCTTGTTCCAGTCATTGCCAAGCTCGCGCATGGCGAACAGGACCCGACGGTGGACGGGCTTCAAACCATCACGAGCGTCGGGCAGCGCGCGCCCGACGATCACGCTCATGGCATAGTCGAGATAGGACTGCCGCATCTCGTCTTCGAGGCTGACGGGCAGTATTTCACGTGCGATATCAGTCATTCAGTTAGGCGCGATCCACGCGAGCGGAAAGAAGAATCTTAACATGCCGAGGCACAGCCATGCCTCGCCGTACGCATGCTCCAGGCGGGGGACCCGATA
The DNA here is from genome assembly GCA_964494895.1 of uncultured Steroidobacteraceae bacterium. Classification (GTDB taxonomy): domain Bacteria; phylum Pseudomonadota; class Gammaproteobacteria; order Steroidobacterales; family Steroidobacteraceae; genus 13-2-20CM-66-19. Next base: position 1,121 of record CAZBTV010000132.1, read on the forward strand.
CGCGTATCGGGAGGCGCCGCGATACGCGGCCGGATATACTGCCGACTTGTTTTCAAGTGCTTTCCAGGCGCTCTTGGTGGTGGGGAGCCTGTCTTAGGATGACGCCCAAAGAATCCGTCGATCTGGTGATCGAGCCCCGCTGGGTGCTGCCGATCGCGCCCATCAACACCGCTCTCGCCGATCATGCCGTCGCTGTGACTGCCGGTAGGATCGTGGCCGTCGCGCCCACAGAGCAGATAAGCGCTCGCTTCGAGCCGCGCGAGCATGTCGTTCGGAGCGAACATGCACTCCTGCCCGGATTTGTCAACGCCCATACCCGAGCGGCCACGACGCTCCTACGCGGTCTTCCTGTATATGGACCCCGGCAGCGCTGGATGCGCGAGACAGTATTGCCAGTCGCCCGCCGCTGTATGAGTCCAGACTTCGTGCGTGAGGGCACACGGCTTGCGATCGCAGAAATGCTGCGGGCCGGCATCACCGCCTTTGCGGACATGTACCTGTTCCCGGAAGAGGCGGCTCGGGTGGCTGCCGCGGCCCGTGTGCGCGCCTCGATCGGGCTACCGATCACAGACGGTCCCACGGTGTGGGCGGAAAACGCTACCGGACACCTCGCCAAGGCCGAACAGCTCTGGGATGAATACCGGTCGCACCCCGGAGTGTCGCTTTATTTCGCGCCTCACGACGCCTTCGGCGAAGGCGACCAGACTCTCGCACGGGTGCGGCGGGTCGCTGATGAGCTGGACGCCCGCGTTGCGATGTATCTCGCTCCAGGGGAGGTCCCTGCCGCTGACCGCAGTCCTCTGGTGCGGTTACAAGAGCTGGGATTGCTGGGACCCGGATTCACCGCCATTCACCTCGGCGGAGTCAGCGAGGAGGAGCTGGAGATCGTAGCCAACACGGGCATTTGTGTCGTCGCCTGCTCCCAGTCTCATCTGAGGCTCGGAGCCGGGGTATGTCCGGTCGAGCGGTTGGAGGCGCGCCACGTCAGTGTCGGGTTGGGAACCGCTAGCGCTTTGAGCGTTGGCGCGCTGGACATGTTGGCCGAAGCGCGTCTGACGGCATTGCTGGCGGGGTTGGATCAGGGTGTCCCCGAGGCCGCGGCCGCCAGCTACGTCGCTGACATGGGCGGCGGGCAGATGGACCTGGCATACGGAACCGCGGCCGCCCGACTCGCCAGATACCGTTCGGGCGGAGGGAGCATTGCGGCGGAAACGGCCTTACGGATGGCAACGCTCGGCGGTGCGAGCGCACTCGGTATGAGTGCGGTCATCGGCTCGATCGAAGCAGGGAAAGCCGCGGATCTGATCTGCATCGATCTTGCCGCGCTGGCCTGCCAGACGCCTCGACGCCCGGCTGACGCGATCCTTTTTAGCGCGACCCGCCACCAGGTGAGCGATGTCTGGACTTCCGGGCGCGCGGCCGTGCGCAATGGACGCTTGCTGATCTTTGACGAACGGGAGCTCGAAGAAGCGTCCCGGCGTTGGGCCAGGAGCCTGTCTGAGCCATGATCGCCTATAGGGGTAACAGCATGATGAGCGAACCGAACGCAAGTGCGGCCGGTGGCGGAGCACCTCGGCCCGGAGCTGGTATTGGAGCCGCCAACACCGGACATAACGCCGATAGCGGCGAGCTGGGAAAATTCGATGCGTTGGCCGGGCGGTTCTGGGATCCGCGCGGAGAATTCCGGCCCCTCCATTTGTTGAATCCCGTGCGCGCGCGTTTCGTAGCCGAGCGGGCACCCCTTGCGGGCGCCCGGGTGCTGGATGTCGGTTGCGGCGGAGGCTTGCTTGCGGAATCTCTGGCGCGGGCCGGCGCCAAAGTCACGGCAATCGATCTTGCGCCGGGCATGATCGAGGTCGCCAGGCTGCACGCCCTGGAGGAAGGCCTGGATATCGACTACCGCGTGGCCGCGGCAGAGGCACTTGCCAACACGGTCAATGCTGACGAGAAAGTCGCCTTCGACGTGGTGACCTGCATGGAGATGCTCGAGCACGTACCCGAGCCGGCGGCCATGATCCGCACCCTTGCGAGCCTTGCGCGGCCGGGCGGCTCGATCTTCATTTCCACTTTGAACCGCAATCTGAAATCGTTTCTGTTGGCTATTGTTGGCGCCGAATACATCATGAGCCTCATCCCACGTGGCACCCACGAATACGAGCGGCTCATCAGGCCCGCGGAGCTCGCGCGCTGGGCACGCGCCGCGGGATTGTCCGTCCGGGAGCTCGCCGGGATCGAGCTGAACCCATTCACCGAGCGCTGCACGCTCAGTCACGACGTCGCCGTGAACTATCTCGCTCATATGGAGCGCTGACACATCAATACGGTGGGCTCCTCTCTGATCTTCGTCATCGCTTTGTGCGCGCTCCTGGTGGGAGCGATGTTAGGATTCCTGATCGCGCAGATTCGCGCGGCTCGGCACGTCGAAGCCGTGCGGATCGAGCTCGAAGCCGCGCGAGTGCGGCTGGAATCGGCTGCTCAACGTGAAGCCGATCGCATCTCCCTGCTTGAGCAGTCGGAGGCTCGTCTGCGAGCCGCGTTCGATTCGCTGGCAGGGGAGACACTACGCTCCAACAGCGAGCTGTTCTTGCAAGTGGCACGCGAAGCGCTTGGACGGGACCAGGAGGTCGCTGCCAGCACGCTCAAAGAGCGCGAGACCGCGATCGCACAGCTCATCGAGCCGATCCGGGCGGCGCTTCAGAAAACCGAAGCGCAAGTGGAGGCTTTCGAGCGGGAGCGACGCGATGCGTTCTCGAGCCTTCGTACGCAAATCGAAATACTCGCCAACGGACAAACACAATTGCAGCGGGAGACCCGCAATCTCGTCACGGCGTTGCGCCGTCCGGAGGTACGCGGCCGTTGGGGCGAGTTGACACTTCGCCGCCTGGTCGAGCTGGCAGGCATGGCCGAACACTGCGATTTCACCGAGCAGCTCAGCATTCCAGGCATCGAAGGGACACTACGGCCGGACCTGGTGGTGCACATGCCGGAATCGCGCGATCTCGTGGTGGACGTGAAGGCGCCGCTCGACGGCTATCTGGAAGCGCTGGAAGCCGCCACCGATGAAGAACGGCAGCTCGCGCTGAAACGCCATGGACAACAGGTCGAGACGCGGATCCGCCAACTCTCGAGCAAGAGCTACTGGGCCCAGTTCCAGCACAGCCCGGAGTTCGTGGTGCTTTTCCTGCCCGGCGACCAGTTCCTGAGCGCGGCGCTGGCGGAGCGGCCGGACCTCCTGGAGAGCGCGCTGAAGCAGAACGTCATCCTGGCAACCCCTTCCACCCTCATTGCGCTATTGAAGACCGTTGCCTACGGCTGGCGGCAAGCGGCGGTGGCCGAAAACGCGGCGATCATTCGCGAGCTCGGCCAGGAGCTCTATCGGCGGCTTGGAAATTTCACCGCTCACCTTGGGCGTGTAGGTCAAAGACTCGGTTCGGCGGTGGAAGCGTACAATGCGGCGGTGGGCTCGCTCGAGCGACAGGTCATGCCACAGGCCCGACGATTTCCCGAGTTGGGTGTTACGCCGGACGCAGCACTCCCAGAGCTGGAACAGATCGATCACCTCGCGCGTACCTTGACTGCGCAGGTCAGTATGGATCTCGGTCCCAACGGGCAAGCGGGAGCGACTGGGGACTCGAATGCCTGATCCGAGGTCGGAGTCGAGGCCGGCGCAGGCGCCGGCTTCCCCCAACGCTGTTTCGGCCACGCGGTATCTCGCGTGGCTCTACTCACCCCCAGCGCAGCAACCGGTCATGGCGGCCTTGTGTGAGATCGAAAACGAGGTCCTCGGCAGCCTCCGCCCGGGCATCGACCACCAGGTCGCGCACGCGCGGTTGCAATGGTGGGGAGAAGAATGCGAGCGGACCGGTCAAGGGCGACCGGTACATCCGCTCACGCGTGCGCTGGTGAAAGCTACGGGCGGCGCTGCGGCCGCGAATGATAGCTCGCGGGGAGCGGTTGGCAGGCCCAGCACGCTTCAGGACAGTATGACCGCACCGGCACCTTCACCGCTCGGGGGTATATCGGGATTGGTCGATACGGCCGTGTGGGACCTTGCGGGAGCGACGTTCGAAACGCGTAAAGAGCTCACTGCGTACTGTGAGCGTTGGGCTGCAGCCATGTTTGAGTCCGTACCGGCAATGTCAAACGCACCAAACACATCATGGCGTCAGTTGGGTGCCGCTGTACGCGAAATTGAGTTGTTGACTCATCTCGCGCGCGATGCTCACGCAGGGAGACTGCGCCTTCCTCTCGATGAGTTGGAGCGGGCGGGAGTGGACACAAAAAGCCTGGGTATGCCTCCATGGCCTCCCCCGCTCGTAAGCCTCGTGCGTGCGCGTCATGAGGCGCTGCGGGCGGCGGTTGGAGACAGCGTGTCCGCATTCGCCGGCAACGAGCAGGCGGACTTCCGCGGGCTGATGGTTTGGGCGGCCCTCGCGTGGCGGCAATCGCTGCGTGCCCAACGCGCCTTGCCGGATGTAATTCATACACGCCGCTATCATCCGCTATCCGATGGATGGCAAGCGTGGCGAGCGGCGCGCCGGGCGGTTGGCGGACATCTTCGATTGAATTGACTCGACCGGGAGAGACTTTGAATTCCGTGGATTTGCAAACTCATACCCCTCGCCCCGACGAGCTCGCCGGCCGGGTCATTGCCATCACTGGCGCAAGCAGCGGGATCGGCCGTGCTGTCGCGCTTGCCTGCGCCCGATACGGTGCGAACGTGATTCTGATCGGCCGCAACGCCCGCAAGCTCGAGGCGGTTCATACCGAAATCGAATCCGCGGGCGGCCCCGAGCCGATCATCGCGCTGCTGGACCTGGAAAAAGCCCTGGCGAAAGACTATGACCAACTGGCTGCCGCGGTGGTGCAGCGGTATGGCCGCCTGGACGGACTTCTGCACAACGCCGGACTGCTAGGAACCCTCTCGCCGATCGAGCACTACGATGTCCCCACGTGGTGCCGGGTCATGCACGTCAACGTGACTGCGGCATTCGCGCTCACGCAGGTACTGATTCCAGCACTGAAGTGCTCGAAAGACGCTTCCATCGTCTTCACTTCGAGCGGTGTGGGACGGCGTGCTCGCGCTTATTGGGGCGCCTACGCCGTCTCGAAATTCGCTCTGGAGGGCCTCTCGCAGATCTTGTCAGCGGAGCTGGAAAGCATCACCGCCGTCCGTGTAAATACGCTCAACCCCGGGCGCGTAAGGACGATGATGCGGCGGACGGCCTATCCGGCCGAAGACATCAACACACTCCCCCTCCCCGAGGCGATCACTGGTCCTTACATTGCCCTGTTGGGGCCCGCAACGCGCGGAGTCACCGGACAAGCGTTCGACTGTCAGCCGCCGGCCTGAGGAGACTCAGGCGTCCTCGGTGGGAGGTGCGGTGAGGGCGTGCAGCTCTTCAGGGGTGAGCTCGCGGAAGTGGCCGCGGCCGAGAGTTCGTTCCATGGTGATCGGGCCGAGGTGGGTGCGTTGTATACGGCTGACAACCGCACCCTGGCGCTCGACGAGCTGGCGCACTTCTTTGCCGCTGGCGCCCCGTGCGATGAGCGTGTACCAGCGATTTGCGCCCTCCCCACCCGAAGGCTCGCAGCTTTGTACTGTCAGCTGCTCACCGCTATCGAGTATTCCGCGCAGAATGCCGTCGATCTGCTCCTGAGTCAGCTCGCCCAGGATACGGACACTGAATTGGCTGACGAGATTGCGTACCGAGCGCTGCAGCCTTACGCCCAACTCACCGTCGGAGGTTACCAACTCCAGGCCACCGTCCACGCGAGGCATCGGACTGATTGTGATGAAGCGCCGGCCCGCGCGACTCGGCAAGCGTTCGACGACCGCGGAGCCCGGAGCGCCCTCGTCTGGACCCGAATGAGGTTGGGTCAGACTCTCCCCCGGTGACCGGTGAACGGCGAATACCGTCGCGCCGGAGGAAGTGTCACGCTGGCGAATCGGGCGGCCGTCAAGGCGAAGTTGGTCAGACGGCGAGACGCGGATACCGAGCACTGCCGGCTGTCCGTTGACACTGAGGCGGCCGGCGCGAATCCAATCCTCGACCTCGCGCCGCGAAGCCAGGCCCGCGCGCGACAGGACCTTCTGCAGGCGTTCACCTTCGGCGGTATCTCGTTGAGGGGCGCGCGCCGCCCTTGGAGCCGGTGGCTTGGACCGCACGTCATTCTGACGCCCTTGAGCGCTTCCCCGCCCGGCATCGCCCCGTCCCACGCTAGCCTTCCCGGAACGAGCAGGTTGCAGCTTAGAGCGGCTGGCCCGTCCGGAAGCGGAGGGATGTGCGGGTCGTCGCGTCATGGAGGAAGAACGGAATCAATCGCCCATATCGCGAGGACCCGCGACCAGCTCACGTGAGTCGTGACCGTCCGCGGAAAGCTCCTCGTCATCCGCGTCGTCCTCAGCCGAATCCTCCACCGCATCTGACACCTTCGTGCCCTGGGTAACTTCGGCCTGCGCGAATTCGGCGCCGTCCATACCCGGGCCACGAGCGGCAGCCTCTTCCAAGGAGGCAGGAGCCTCGCTATCGACAGACTCAACAAGCGCCCCTTCCACAGTCACCACGTCAAATCCAGCGGCCGCGGCGGCATCGGGCGCCGCCCCCGCTTCAACCGCCTCGTCAGCGGACGCCACGGCCGCGGGCGCATCGACGCCCTCCCCGCCTTCGCCGTCAGGAGTTTGCTCCGAGGAACCTGAGACCGTGGAGGGCAGGCCGGCGCTGGGGAGCTCGAGCTGAAGATTGTAGTCACCCATGGCCTTGATCTCGGCCAGGGGCGGGAGCTCGTCGAGGCTCCGCAAGCCGAAATAATCGAGAAATTCACGCGTCGTGCCGAGCAGCTCCGGTCGCCCAGGCACATCGCGGTGGCCTACGACCCGCACCCAGCTCCGCTCAATCAAGGTCTTGATGATGTTAGGATTGACAGCGACACCGCGCACCGCCTCGATTTCCGCGCGTGTGATGGGCTGCCGATACGCAACCAGCGCAAGCGTCTCCAGAAGCGCTCGGGAGTAACGGGCGGGCCGCTCGGGCCACAAGCGCGAAATCTCAGGGGAAAACTCCCGCCGCACCTGGATGCGGAAACCGGCCGCGGTTTCCTTCAACTCGACCCCGCGATTCGCATACTCGCCGGCCAATGCATCGAGTGCGGCGCGAAGCTCTTCCGCCTTCGGCCGGGTACTCTCCTCGAAAAGCTGGCCCAGCTCGTTGAGCTGCAGCGGCTTGCCGGCAGCGAGCAGCGCGGCCTCGAGGACATTGCGGACGTAAAACTCGTTCATGAACTGGCCTCATCGGACGAAGGCGGTACGACCTCTTCATGCCCCAACTCGTCGTCGTCCGAGTCGGAATCGTCGATGAAATCCGGATCCAGAGGGAGATCGGTGATGATGTCGTCCTCCACCGACGCTACAGCAGACCCCGGCGGCGCGTCGTTGTCGGCTACGACGCGCAAATTACGACCCGGACCCGCCGCACGTACGTGCAACGGTGCGAACGGCGCCGCCTGCACGATGTCAATGAGACCCTCGCGCACGAGCTCGAGGATCGCCATGAAGGTAACCGTGACTCCCATCCGGCCCTCGCTCGGTCGGAAAAGGCGGGTGAATTCTACGAAACTCGACTGCTCGAGTGAAGAAAGAATATCGCCCATTCGCGCACGGACCGACAACCGCTCGCGCTGGATGTGATGGTGCGCAAACATTTCCGAGCGCACCACGACTTCCTTGAACGCGAGCAACATCTCCTGCAGTGTGATCTGCGGAAGCACACGCACGACCTGACGTTCCTTCAGCTCAGCGGAGGTAGGCCAGACGTCGCGCTCGAGTCGAGGCAGCGCATCTATACTCTCCGCCGCCTGTTTGAAACGCTCGTATTCCTGCAACCGGCGCACGAGCTCGGCGCGCGGGTCCTCCTCCACTCCATCGGCGGCAGCTTTCGGACGGGGCAACAGCATCCGCGACTTGATCTCGGCAAGTGTCGCGGCCATGACCATGTACTCGCCGGCGAGCTCGAACTGCAGTCCCTCCATGAGCTCGATGTATTCCATGTACTGCCGCGTGATTTCCGCAAGCGGAATATCGAGGATGTCGAGGTTCTGCCGCCGGATCAGATACAACAGCAGATCCAACGGGCCTTCGAACGCCTCGAGAAAAACCTCCAGCGCCTGCGGCGGGATGTACAAGTCGCGCGGCAACTGCGTGAGCGGCTCGCCGTTCACGACGGCAAACGGCATCTCCACCTGCTCGGGCACGGCCTCGACCACCGGCGGCTCCGGCGCGTCGTTGGAAACAACGATCTTCAGTTCAGGTTTCGCCTTGGTTGCCATGCTCAGTCGGCGCGCAGATGCATTGCCCGTCGTACCTCATCCAGCGTCTGCCGCGCCGCCTCGCGCGCCTTCTCGGCACCCTCGGCCACGATTCCACGCACGAGCTCGGGATTTTCCTCGAACTCCTGCGCCCGGCGACGCATGCCCGTGATCTCCTCCACCACTTTGTCGATGACCTTCTGCTTGCAATCGAGACAGCCAATGCCGGCCGACCGGCAGCCTTCATTCACCCAGGCGCGCGTCGGCTCGTCCGAATAGATTTTGTGCAGATCCCATACAGGGCATTTCTCCGGATCGCCCGGGTCGGTCCGCCGGACCCGCGCGGGATCGGTCTGCATGGCACGCATCTTTTTTACCACCGAGTCGGGGTCCTCGCGCAGCCCGATGGTGTTGCCATAGGACTTGGACATCTTGCGTCCGTCCAGCCCAGGCACTTTGGGTGTTGTAGTCAACAACACCTGCGGCTCGGGAAGAATAGTGATGCCGGTGCCTTCGAGGAATCCGAGCAGCCGTTCACGATCCGCGACGGTGATGCGGTTATTGCTCTGCACGAGCGCTCGAGCGCGTTCCAACGCCTCGGTGTCGCCGGCTTCCTGAAACCTGCGGCGAAGCTGTCGGTAGCTCGTCGTGTTACGTCCACCGAGGCTCTTCACGGCCCGCTCGACCTTCTCCTCGAAGTCAGGCTCGCGCCCGTAAAGGTGATTGAAACGCCGCGCGGCCTCTCTCGTCAGCTCGACGTGAGCGATCTGATCTTCGCCCACCGGCACGTAAGCCGCTCGGTAGACCAGGATATCCGCGCTTTGCAGGAGCGGGTAACCCAGAAAGCCATAAGTCGCAAGATCCCGGTCCTTGAGCTGCTCCTGTTGGTCCTTGAAGCTCGGAACGCGCTCGAGCCAACCCAGCGGAGTGATCATGGACAGGAGCAGATGCAGCTCGGCGTGCTCCGGCACGTGTGACTGGATGAACAGGGTCGCCACTCCTGGGTTCAGCCCGGCCGCCAGCCAGTCGATGAGCACGTCCTTGATGTATTCCTGGAGGCGCGAGGTGTCGTCGTAGCCAGTCGTCAGCATGTGCCAGTCGGCTACGAAGAAGAAGCACTCGTACTGGTACTGGAGCTCCACCCAGTTTCGCAGTGCTCCGTGGTAGTTGCCGAGGTGTAGCCGGCCTGTCGGCCGCATGCCCGAAAGCACGCGCCGGGCGGCGGACGGAGTGCTCAAACCGGCCCCCGCAGGACGGCTGCGGGCGCTGGCAGGCAGGGCAAGAATCTTTGCATCAACAGATTAGTATGCGGCACAGCTCGCTTAAAACCTTCGACCCTGACGGAACCGTGGAGGGGCGCCGCACCCGAAGGAGACCAGCGCCCTCCAGGGCACCCGATGGATTATACCGCACACGTATGGATCGACCCGGCTCAATCGCGCCCCCCGACTATCGGGCCCAAGTCGCCCTTACCCTTGCGGACAACTACCGGTGGGCTCACGGATAAATCCACTACGGTAGTCGGCTCGATACCGCAGTCGCCGCCATCCAGCACGGCGTCGATTTCGTGCTCGAGACGTGTCTGGATCTCGATGCCGCGGGTGAGGGGCAGCGGCTCATCCGGAAGCAGCAAGGTCGAGCTCATCAACGGCTCCCCGAGCTCTTCGAGAAGCATGCGTGTTACCACGTGATCCGGTATCCGCACGCCTATCGTCCGACGTTTCTCGTGCTGGAGGCGACGGGGCGTCTCGCGTGTGGCGTGCAACAGGAACGTATACGGACCCGGTAGACAAGCTCTCAAGATCCGGAATTGCCAGGTATCGAGCTTGGAGAAGTGGCCGACCTCCGCGAGGGTACCGCACACGAGCGTGTAATGGTGGTGACGATCGGCCTGCCGAATGCGCCGGACGCGCTCCTGTGCATCCTTGTCTCCGAGGTGCCAGCCCAGGGCGTAACAGGAGTCCGTGGGATAGGCCACGACGCCGCCCTTGCGCACGATTTCCGCGGCGCGGCGAATCCACCGCACTTGCGGATTGACAGGGTGCAATTCGAGATATTCCGAAGCCATCCTGAAAGATTCAGCAATGCCGTCATTGGAAGTTATGGCCCACGCGTGAGACTATACGCGGCCATTTTTTCATCCTCTGTGCTGTCGCACTAACGGATCCATGCAGGCTCTCCTAGAGTTCGCGCCGCTTCTGGCATTCATCATCGCTTATTATCTGGGAGGTCTGTACACGGCCACCGCAGTGCTCATGGCAGCCATGCTGGGGTTGCTGGCGGCGGACTATCTCCTTCAGCGGCGCATTCCGCCAATGCATGCCCTTAGCGCCGTGCTGGTGTTCGTGCTGGGCGCGGCCACGCTGCTCTTCCACGACAAGCATTTCATCCAGGTCAAGCCTACCGCATTGTTCTGGCTGGCGGGGCTCGCGTTCCTGGCAAGCTTCTGGATCGGCGAGCGAACCTTGACAGAACGGCTTCTGGGCGCCGCCCTGCAGGGCCAGGTGCAGGTTCCCCAGACTGTCTGGAGGCGCCTGAACGCGCTCTGGGTGCTGTTCTACGGGCTCCTCGGGGGCATCAATCTCGTGCTGGCCTACTACGCGAGCGAGCGTGTCTGGGTGAACTTCAAGGTGTTCGGCCTGACGATCATCACTCTCGTGTTTGTAGGATCGCAGGTGATGTGGCTGACCCGACGCGCCGAATCGGCTCCCCGCGTCCAAGAGGAGCCACCACCCGTATGAGCGAGAGCACCCTGGTCGCTGCAATCCGCACCGCCCTCCAGCGCGAGCTTGCGCCAACATCCCTCGAGATCTTTGACGATAGCGCGCGTCATGCCGGGCACGCGGGCGCGCGAGAGGGCGGTCACTTTCGAGTCCACCTCGTTTCGAGCTCGTTCCAAGGGCGGGCGCAACTCGAGCGCCATCGCCTGGTCTATGCAGCAGTCGCACCCCTCATGGGACGCGGGATCCACGCCCTGAATATCGTCGCCCGCACCCCCGAGGAAGTTCTTTAGATCACCATCCTATCCTATTGAGAAATCACAATGAATTATCTTAAATCCTGCGCCCTGGTCGTTGCGCTGGGCGCCTTGGCCGCCTGCCAATCCAAAGGCAACGTGACCAGCACCGCCACGGGGGATACCTCTCCCACCCTCGCCAGCGTCAATGGCAGCGCCATCAGCCAGAATTTCTTCGACTTCTACATCAAGGCCATCAGCGGCAAGACGTCCAGCGAGCTGCCGTCTGACCAACGCCAGCAAGCACTGGACAATCTCATTCGCGCCGAGTTGGTCGCGCAGCAGGCGCAGAAAGAAGGCGTGGACAAAAGCACCGACACCGAGAATCTCCTCGAGCTGACTCGCCTCAACGTGCTGCAACAGACGATGTCAGAGCGTTATCTGAAGGACAAGAAGCCAACGGAGCAGGAGCTCCGCGCGGAGTATGAGACCCAGGTCGGCAACCTGCCGAAGCTCGAATATCACGCGCGCCACATCCTGGTGGCCACCCAGCCTTTCGCGCAGAAGGTGGTCGAGCGGCTCGAGAAGGGCGGCAAGTTCGAGGACATCGCCAAGCAGGAATCCATGGATTCTTCCAAGGACAATGGCGGTGACCTTGGGTGGTTTACTCCCGACCGGATGGTGAAGCCCTTCGCGGCGGCAATCGTGAGCCTCAAGCCTGGCGAGTACACCCATACTCCGGTGCAGACCCAGTACGGCTGGCACGTCATCCAGCTGGTCGAAACCCGCGATCTCGCGCCTCCCCCTTTCGACCAGGTGAAGCAGCGGCTGGAGCAGGTCGTGCAGGCCAAGAAGTTCAAGGCTTACACGGATGACTTGCTGAAGAACGCGAAGGTCGACAAGAAAGCCGATTCCCAAGCCCCAGCGCCGAAGGCGAGCTGAGGGCCGTAATCGGATTCAAAGTGCGGCGGGCAGGCAGCGGCGGGAGCGCGCCGCTGTCGGCTGATCGAACACGCGCTTCCGCTCGAGTGCGGATCGGCTTCCGGTCTGCCGCGGCTTCCGGTGTCCCGTGCCTTCCGGCTGACCCCTGCAACAGGCGTCCCTTTAGCGCTCGAGTCCCTTCTTCTTGCTCTCGAGCAGCTCCAGAAACCCCTTCTCGTCCAACACCGGAACGCCCAGCTCCTGCGCCTTTTGCAGCTTCGAGCCGGGGTTGGCTCCTCCCACCACATAGCTCGTTTTCTTCGAAACGCTCTTCGAAACCTTCGCGCCCAGCGCCACGAGCGCTTCCTCCGCCTCTTCCCGTGTCATGCTCTCGAGCGTTCCGGTCACCACGAATGTCTGACCCACGAGGTTGTTCCCGCCCCCTGCCGCAGGCAACGGCTCGACCGCGGGCCACGTAACCCCCTCCTCCCTCAGCCGATGGATGACCGCCCGGTGCTCCTTCGAGGCGAAAAATGCCGCCACATGTGCCGCAACCACCGGCCCGATATCCGGCACCTGCTGAACTCGAGCCGCGTCAGCATTCATCAGCTCATCCAGGTCACCGAAGTGTTGGGCGAGCGCCAATGCTGTGGCCTCACCCACTTCGCGGATGCCAAGTGCGAAGAGCAAACGAGGCAAGGTGGTTTGCTTGCTTGTGCGAATCGCCTCGATGAGATTCGCGGCCGACTTCTCACCCATGCGCTCGAGACCCGCCAACTGCTCGAGCGTCAGTGTGTAGATATCCGCGGGTGACTTGACCCATTCACGCTCGACCAGCTGCTCTACCAGCTTGTCGCCGAGACCTTCGATATCCATCGCCCGCCGTGAGGCAAAGTGGCGAATCGCTTCCTGGCGCTGCGCGCGGCACGTGAACCCGCCCGTGCACCGTGCGACCGCCTCTCCTTCGACCCTCAGTACCTTCGAGCCGCATACCGGACAATTGGATGGCAATTCCACCTCGGGTAACGCATTGGGCTCGTCTGGCCATCCTGGCCGGCGTTCCAGGACAACATTGACTATCTCGGGAATCACGTCGCCGGCGCGGCGTATGATCGCCGTATCGCCGACACGCACGTCCTTGCGGCGAACCTCATCGATGTTGTGCAAAGTAACATTGCTGACCGTCACGCCACTGACGAAAACGGGCTCCAGACGAGCCACCGGCGTGAGCGCCCCCGTGCGGCCGACCTGAAACCCGATCTCACGGATGATCGTCATCGCCTCTTCAGCGGGGAATTTATGCGCGACAGCCCAACGCGGCGCCCGCGACACGAATCCGAGGCGGTCCTGGTCGGAACGGTTGTCGAGCTTATAGACGACCCCGTCGATCTGGTATGGCAACGAGCGACGCTTCGCGCCCATGTCCCGGTAGTATTCGAGCAGGCCCTCGACTCCGTGCACGAGATGCGCATCGGGGCAGATTGGCAAGCCCCATGAGTGAAAAGCCTGCAGCAGCTCGCTCTGGCGAGCAGGGATGTTGCCCCCCTCGACGATGCCAAGGCTGTAAAAATACATCTGCAGTGGGCGTTTTGCGGTGATTCGCGGATCCAACACTCGCAGGCTGCCTGCGGCGGCATTGCGTGGGTTGACGAACACCTTCTCTCCACGCTCACGCGCCAGCCGGTTCATGAGCTCGAAACCCTTGGTCGGCATAAAAACCTCCCCGCGAGCTTCCAAAACTGCTGGAGTGTCGCCACGCAACTCGTGCGGTACCGAACGGATCTTACGCACGTTGGCTGTAACATCCTCCCCGCGAACACCATCGCCGCGTGTAGCCGCCTGCGCCAGCTTGCCGTCGCGATAAATCACCGTGACTGCCAGACCATCCAGCTTCGGCTCGGCCCAGTAGCTCAAGTCCCCTTGGATACCCAGGCGTTCATGGATGCGGCGGTCAAACCCTCGGACATCCTCCTCACTGAACGCGTTATCCAGCGAGAGCATCGGGACTTTATGGACGATCTCGCCGAAGGACTCGCTGGGCGTCCCAGCCACATGTTGGGTTGGGGAGTCGGGGGTGATGAGATCTGGATACTCAGCCTCCAGCGCCCGCAACTCGGTCATCAGCTTGTCGTACTCGGCGTCCGGGATTTCCGGCGCGTCGTGCACGTAGTACAGCTCGTCGTGGCGCGCAATCTCTTTGCGCAGCTCTCGTACGCGAGCCTCGGCATCGCGTCTCACGAGACAGCTTCCGCTGCCAGGGTCTCGCGTAGAGTCGCGATGCGTGTCGGTGTCAGTGGACCGCCGCGCTCGTCCTGCAGCGCCCCCTGCAATCGCTCGTTGAGATTCCGCGCGGCGGCGAGCAAATCATCGAAAGTCTTCAGCGGCGCCCGCGGTCCGGGGAGCACCGCGAACAGGGTCACCCCGACGTAACGTTGCACGTCCATGGTGTCCAGGTCGAAGGTACCCGGTTTGCTCAGATTCGCGGCGCTCAACACCGCGCGGCCGGTCTCATCGGGTTTGTGAAAGATCTGGAACTTACCGAGCACGAAGCCCTCGGAGGCGAGCGCCAGGCGCAAAGAGCGCCCCGCGAGGCGCTCGGGTGACACAGCGACAAGGCGCAGCGTGAGCACCCGACGTTGGTCATCGGGCGGCCACTCGACAATGGGATCCACGATCGGGGTGACGTCAGCCACAGTAAGCTTGTGTGTCAATGTCCCCGGGGGCGCCCCTGCGGTAGCAGAATCGGCAGACATCCCTTGCGCCGGAGCGCCGTCGGCAATCGCGCCCTCGGCGATAGCATCTTCGTCGGAAAAATCGGGCTCGCGGCGGACCGCCTCCAAACCCGGCGTACCGAAGACCGCCTCGTTGAACGCCCGCTCCTCGCTATCGCTGGTCGTGTCCGGCTCAGAGGGCTGGATTTTCAAGGCCGCGGGTCTCGCAGCCTGACCCGCCAGCTTCTTCGCTCGCGAGGTGGTGGCGTCGCCGCCATTCGTGGCCGCCGCGGCCGGCTTATCGGGCGGGCTTGCCGGCTTCAGCGCCGGACTTTCCAACCTCGATGCCGGCGTATCGAGCCGCGGAATTTCGCGGCCGCTGGCGGACCTGGTGAAATCGTTTGTCTGCTCCAACTTCGCCGGATTGACGCCCGCCACGGTGGGTTCCGATAGGCGTGCCTGCGGTCCCACGGGCCCAGACTCCAGAACCGGAAGTGACAGGGTTGGAGGCTCCGCCCGCGATCCAACTCCCTCACTGCGCCGCGCCATCAGCGAGTCATCCTCGATCTCAACCACGGGCAACTCATGCGGCGGCCCCGGATCACGTGCCCGCATCTCGGGCAGGGTCAAGCTGGGCTCGCGGAAGGCCGGAGGCGGACTTCCTAGCGCACTGGGCTCCTTGTCGCCTACCGATGGTGAGTGGTCGGTAAAGCCGCGCTGCCGCTGCCGGCGGCGCTCGATCCATGCGAGCAGGATGATGAATAGCACCCCGAGGCAAAGGAGCGTCCAGCGCAGCTGCGGCATCGTGGGTTCCCTATACAGCAGCCAGGCGAATGGCCTCGTCCACGTCGACCGCCACCATACGTGACACACCCGGCTCGTTCATGGTTACGCCGACGAGCTGCGAAGCCAGCTCCATGGTCGTCTTGTTGTGCGTGATGAAGATGAACTGCACGTTTTGCGACATCTCACGCACGATGTCGCAGAAGCGACCGACATTGTGCTCATCGAGCGGCGCATCCACCTCGTCCAGCAGGCAGAACGGCGCCGGATTGAGATCGAAAATCGAAAATACCAGCGCAACCGCGGTGAGCGCCTTCTCACCGCCCGAAAGGAGGTGAATCGTGCTGTTCTTTTTCCCCGGCGGCCGCGCCATGACGGCCACGCCGGCACCGAGAATGTCTTCACCGACCAGCTCGAGGTAGGCATGCCCGCCACCGAGCAGACGCGGGAATTTTTCTTTCATGCCGGCGTTGATCCGCTCGAAGGTTTCCTCGAAACGGGTGCGGGTTTCTTTATCTATACGATGCATGGCCTGCTCGAGGGTCTCGAGCGCCGAGGTCAGGTCCGCGAACTGCCGATCGAGATATTCCTTGCGCTCAGTCTGTTCCTTCAGCTCTTCGATTGCCGCGAGATTGACCTGGCCGAGCTTCTCCATGTCGGCCCGCACCTGGGTGAGCGATGCCTCCCAATCCACGACGTTGGCATCCGTCGCCAGGTTCTGCTGGATCTCGACAAGCTCGAACTGGGTCTGTGCGAACTGCTCCGCAATCGCCTCCCGACGCACACGCGTCTCCTGTGCCGCAAGACGTGCCGCCTCCATGGCTTCGCGGGCCGCATTGACGAGTTGCTCGGCGGTCAAACGCCTTTCGTCCAATCCCCGCAACTCCACATCGGCGTCTTCGAGAGCACGACGGGCCACAGACAGATCGGACTCTACCTCCAGCCGGCGCGCCAACGCGTCATGCAGACGAGTCTCGAGCTGCAGAATCGGCTCGTCCCCGCCCGCCAGCTCGCGCTCCAACTCATCGCGACGGCGCACGACCTGCTCGCTCTGCTCTACCATGCGGCTCAGGCTGACGGAAACCGAGCTCTGCGTGGAACGGCGCGACTCGATCTTGATCAGCAGATCGCGAGCGCTCATTTGCGCGGCTTGCGCGCGAGCGCGGGCGCTCACTACAGCTTCACGGCGTTCCTCACGCTCATTTTCCAACTCGTGCCGGCGCGAATCCAACTCACCCAGCATCAACAACCCACGATCCAGCTCCGCGGTCGCACGGGCCAGCGCCTCCTGAGTGGCGCCTCTCTCCTGGGCCAGATCGGCGGCCTCTTCCTCCAGGCGCTCACGGCGGAGAGTCGACTCCTGCGCCCGCGCACGGGTCGCCTCCAGTTGGCTCAGAAGGTCGGCGTGCTTACGGTGCGCTGCTTGGATGCCGGATTGCGCGTGGTCGCGATCCGATTCGGCACGCGCCAGCGCTTCGCGAACTGCCGTCAACGCAGCTTCGGCCTCATGCGCCTGCTCCTCGGCCACTGCCACCGTGGCGCGAAGCGATTTCAAGCGGTGCTCGCGCTCAATGACACCCGCGTGCTGATCCGTTCCGCGGCTGACCCGCAACCATTCGCGGCCGACCCATTCCCCGCCGCGGGTAATCAACGATTGCCCCTGGGCGAGCGCGGCGCGCCTGTGTAGAGCATCGGTCAGGGACTGCGCCGTGAGCACACCGGCCAGTTGGCTCGTGACCCCGGCAGGACCTTTCACCTTCGCCGCGAGCGGCAGGCTCGTGTTATCACCCAGATCAGTCCCGGCAGCCGGAGCGATCGCCTCTGTCCCGAAACCTTCGCCACCTGTCTGAGCAGGCGCGCGATCTGAGGACGGCCCCCGCTCCGTCGCCCCCTCGACCAGCGCAATCCGGCCTTTGGAGAAGGTCTCCAAGGCATGCGACAGTTGATCCAGGTCGTCGACACAAACCGCCTCGAGATAGTCGCCGAGCGCTGTTTCAACAGCTCGCTCCCAACCTGATTCGACTTCCAGGGTCTGGGCGATCCGCGGCCGATCTGTCAGTCCGGTTCCCGCAAGCCATTCCGCTGCCTTGCCCGCATTGTCGGACAAGGCTGCCTTTTGCACCGCCTCCAGAGATGTCAACTCAGCACGAGCGCGTTCGCGGTTCACGCGTGCCGTCTCGAGGCGTTTCTCCGCAGCAAACTGCTCGGTACGCAGCGTTTGCACCTGCTCCAGCGCGGTATTGAGCGCTTTGCCGAGCTCCTCACTCGCGGCTCGGGCCAGCGACTCCTGCTCGGCGAGGGCGGCGAGTTGTTCGCTGGAGTCCTGCGCTGCAAGCGTGTCGCGTTCCAAGGCAAGGCGATCTGTCTGCGCCGTCAGCCGCCGGAGCTGGTTTTCGAGCTGCTCGATGCGGGCCCGCTCGACCTGGGTTGTCTGGTCGGCAGAGCCCAGGGCGCGATTGAATGCCTCCCAACGC
The DNA here is from genome assembly GCA_964494895.1 of uncultured Steroidobacteraceae bacterium. Lineage (GTDB taxonomy): Bacteria > Pseudomonadota > Gammaproteobacteria > Steroidobacterales > Steroidobacteraceae > 13-2-20CM-66-19. The sequence goes on from CAZBTV010000132.1 coordinate 19,270, forward strand.
TGCTGCCATTCCTGCAACTCGCGCTCCGCGGCTTCACGCGCTTCGGCGGCAGCGGTTTCCGCAAGCTGCACGCCGTCCACTTCGGGCTCGAGCCGTGCGATCTCTTCGCGAACCGTCTCCAATTGGCGCTCATCCCGTTCGATGTGCGCGGCGAGGTCAGCAAGTGTCGCAACCGCTTGAGCGAGATCGGCGCGCTGCCGCTCACGCAGCTCGCGACTGTGTTGAATCGTCTGCTCCATCCGCGAGATGTCGGCCCCGACTTCGTAGTACCGGGCCTGTACAGCGGAAACACGCTCGCTCTGCTCGTTGTGAAAAGCACGCTGCTTCTCGATAGCCGCCTCCGCGGATCGCTGATCGGCAAGAGCGGCTTGCATCGCCAGATCACGCTCGCGCATGGCCGAGTCGTGAACCTCAGCGCCGCTGTCGAGATCCCGCAGCTTCAAAGCCAACAGCTCCGCGCTCAGACGCCGCTCGTTTTCCTTGAAAGCCTGATAGCGGCGAGCGGTTGCGGCCTGACGTTGCAGATGGCGGATCTGTTTCTCGATCTCGTCGCGCACATCCTGCAGGCGCTCGAGATTCTCGCGTGTCTCCTTGATGCGGCTCTCGGTCTCCTTCCGGCGCTCCTTGTAACGGGAAATCCCGGCCGCTTCCTCCACGAAGGCGCGCATGTCGTCGGACTTCGCCTCGATCACACGGGAGATCATGCCTTGCTCGATGATCGCGTAGCTGCGTGAGCCCAGGCCGGTTCCCAGGAAAAGGTTCGTGATGTCCTTGCGGCGGCATCGGGTGGAGTTGATGAAATATCCCGATGAGCCGTCGCGCGAGACCTGGCGCTTGAGCGAGATCTCGTTATAACTCGCATACGCGCCGCCGATCTTCCCGTCGGAATTGTCGAATACCAACTCCACGGAGGCGGTGCCTACAGGCTTGCGCGCGGCCGACCCGTTGAATACCACGTCGGCCATGTTCTCACCGCGCAGGTGCTTGGCCGACAGCTCGCCCATCACCCAGCGGACGGCATCGATGACGTTCGACTTGCCGCAACCGTAGGG
>CAZBTV010000133.1:0-19943 GCA_964494895.1 uncultured Steroidobacteraceae bacterium
GACAGCGAGTCACGCGCGACGCAATGCGATTGCCGCAGCATTTTCCAAGGAGCCAACCCGACCCTCACGCGCAGACCCACGGCCTCGCGGGTGTGACAATGCTGTTACGTTTGAACTCGTGATAGGCGGCATTTCGTCATCGGCGGAATTTCGTCATGGGCGCACCGTAACGGCTGATTCGCTGTTGGGCGGGCACTGTGTGGGATCGGGGCATCCATGCCCGGGCCAGCGTGCCCCGAATCACCCTTTGCGGTGATACGGTATTGGAACCAGCCCTGTGCTGCCTCGATACAACTCTGTGCTACTGGGCCGCACTTCATATGTGGCGAGGGCACCCGTTAGCCGTTGCCCGAGATCTTTGACACGCATTCGCGCGGCATAATCATTGTATCCCGTCGTATCCCGTCGGCGCCAACACGTTGGCTGAGTCCTCATCCGTCAACCACTTGTCACAAATTATAGTCCCCTTCATACGCCGTCTGGACGCCGCAGAATCGTTGCCCGACTAAGCCCACTGGGCGAGACGTAGACTTCCACAGCCGCGCAAACACAGTTCATCGTCTCGCGCGACAAAGACCTGCTCGATCTACGCCAGTACCAGGGCATCCTCATGCTGGCCTCTGCTGATGCCCTGCAGCGCCTGGAGACTCAGCAACACAACTCCTAAAGTCACATACATCAAGTCCGGTACCGTTTTCCTGACTCGTAGAGTATCTTTCTGCGGACTTGGCTTATCCAGAAGCTACATCGTCCTTGACTCTATCCACAAAGCGCAAGACCTCGAAGGCGTTGTAGAATCGCCCCTCCCTTGAACCTCTCACTGGTAACCAAACTTCAGTACCGTCACGTTTCGCAATTCCAAAGCCAGTCACCCCCGTTTTGGATGCTGGCGGAACAATTCGCTCGATATCCGAGTACAAGATCCGCAGCCACGATTTTTCCCTATGGACATACAGACCTTGGGTCGTGAAAACGATTGCGTCGGAGAAGTTTGTTGGCTCATCGCTATATATCTCGAGCGCCATCTCTGTGGCGGCAAGCACCGGCCTAGGATGGAGCACCACAGGCCATTGGGATCTGTCCTGCAGGTCCCGAAAGCCCGCCAGAGGTTTCAGAATCCGATGCACACGGGAACGAACGTCGACCATATCATGGCCCCCTGAGCGGTATTGTTAGCGTGTCGAGTGCGCCCTGTGAGGTCAGTCCGTAGCGGGCCGACAGGATGTTGAAGAGTTGCTCGTTCGCTATCGTCCCCTGAATGATTAATGACTGAGCCCCATTCGCTTACGCAGTTGCAGAAAGGCTTCGTATAACTCCAAATGGGTTCGAGATCGTTCCCTCTATGATATCGATTTGTGCTGTAGCCGTTCCCTGTAGCGATTGTAACCCTGCGCGCTAGTGGGATCGGGGATGTAAGGATCGGGACTGAGGAAACGTCCGATCATCGAGTCTTCCACACGCCCATTCATGTGGTTTATTCCCATCCACAGCCCGAGCTGGGTCTGGAAAGTATATCCCTGGCGCGTAATGCCGGCACTGGTGGTGAGATCGGACGTGCTGTCGGCCCCCGACCAAGTCGTTGGTGCGCCGAGAGCCTCTGGGCGTGAAGCTTTCGTTCACGGATGCGCCGCTGCTGTTGGTGATGGAGGCGACGCTTCCCTGGTGATCCCTCAGCAGGTAACTGAAGGTGTTTGTCCCTGTGCTCTTGCGCGAGTAAACCGCCACCGCCTGGTAGCCGGCGTGACTGTGCCCACCACGAGGTCCACGCGACCCGGTGTAGGGCCATTGTCAACGCTCGCCTCTGTTGCCGTGTTCCCGTGCTATCTGCTATCACCTGTTTTGCCAGCATCACACCTGACTTCCAGTATAAAGTCAGTTATTGGTTGCAGTTCCTTCGCAGTCCACTTGATGCCGGAAAGTTTCACAACGCCGGACAGATAATCGCATGCCGATGCTTGCGGCAGCACACAGCGTTGAGTGTGCTTTTCATCGTGCTCGGCTATTTTGACCGCATACCAAACGTTTGCGCGAGGCTCCTCACCGGGACAGTCGGTACGAGCAATACGTGCTCGGGTATAGGCGGAAATAACCTCATATCTCGCCGATGGCAAAACAACGAGGTGCTCATCCGACATTGTCTTGAAGCGCTGCGTTGAAAAGTAAACGATAGGAAGTGGATGATTCCGGGGGCCGAGGATCTCATACGAGATCCAACGGGTGACGCCGGGGTCTCGAGCTTCACCTGCGAGGTAAATGTCTTCCGCACTCGTAATGCTGGTGCAGAAAATCAATGCCGTTAACGCGATTGCGAGTCGTGAGGAAGTCATTGTGCCCCCCCGTATGAGTTGCTGCTGCGAAGCCCAGGGCGCTACCACCACAGGGCTGATGTAAGAGGCGGCCCCATTCGAAAGGATGAAACCCCATTGGAATGTAAACGCTGCGCCAGCCTGGCTGGGGAGCAGATAGGATGTCTGAGCGACCCAAGTCACGGTGGAGTCGCCGAAACGTGCTGGAGTGTCAATGAACCAGTCACCGCCACTCCATTCGGACGTATAGAAGGGGCAGGAGGAAGTGCAATCTGGCGTGAATTGGACGGTATTGCTATCGATGTATGACTGCACCCATTGTCCATTACTAGGCGCCCTGATACGCAATCGCGATTGACATGAGCAGATTGGTGTCATCGACCGCGACCCCTCCCAGATAGCCATGAACGGAGCCATTAGTGTTGTAGTTAAACGTCATCGTGTAGTTATAGCTGGAAGAGCCCGCGCTTTCGGGGACCCAGGAGATGACATTCGGAACGACCACCGCATTGGCGTTGTTGGTCGAGTAGGTAATGGTCATCGAGTTGCTGCTCGGGTCGGTCACCTTACTCAACTGCCAGGACACTATGGTGCTGTTACTGCTGCTGGCGGGCACCGCTGCGTTACTGGTGGTCCCTCCGCCGCCATAGGTGTACGTCCACCCGTTTCGCGTCGTCGCAACCCAGGTCGCCGGACCGTTCCCCGAGGTTCCAAGTGCCTCGACATTCACAAAGTTCGCGATTTCGGTCTGGTACGTGGAGCCTGACGTCCCATAGGTTCCGCCCGTCAGGCGCAGGCGCTGCCCGTCCATACAGTAGCCGTCAGAGACTACCAGTGCGACCGGCGCGGCGGCAGGGTCTTGCGCGACCGTGAGATTGCAGCGGTAGATCGAGCTCAGGCCGCTCACACTCCAGCCAACCCCCACGTAGCCGTTGCCCCGACCACTGTTGTAGGTGAGCGCAATGTTGGGCTGAACGCCATCTGGCCCATGAGGCGCCCAAATCGGGATGGTGTACGTCGCAGCGCCTATCGGGGAGACCTGAAACGTTCCCGGCGTACGGCCCACTGCAGCCCACACGCGCGTTGCGCTCAGTGTCATAAAGAAGAGCAATGGCAGACACAGCAGCGTCGCAAATAGACGTGAACGACTGACAGACGAGTGCGATGACTCTCCGCGCATGGCTAACTCCCTGAAAGGCTTGCGTCCCTGCTGCGCGCGGGTTCCACTCGCGTCGTTTTTGCCGCAGCTGGTTAGTTTTTGTTCGCGAGAATTCTACAGCCAGGTCCGCGGCATTAGTCAACCAAGATATTTTCGCCGATCAGCTGAGATTACAGCTCCACATGAGCCGTGCTTTCCTGTGATTCGCGCAGCGCGTGCCCGACTGGTCCGATCACCGCCGATTCGGTACGATGAGACTCGGGGAGTGCTTAGGCATGAGTCGCGTATTCCAGAGCCATTCCAACAGGATGACAGTTCCGCTGCTGGGCGCAGTTGTCTCAATCATGCTTCATGCGTTGCTCCTTGCGCCCGTGCTCTTGGGAGCAGCGAATCGTGTGAAGCCGCACCCTGACAACGAGCGGAGCCTCTCGAGGAGCAGCACTTCGACTGACGCAGCGATGACGATGATCTTCATCGACGAGCCTGAGAGCACCGCTGCGCAACACGGGCAGCCGCCGGAGGCGACGGCCTCGCTGCTTGCTGTGCCTAACACACTGCTGGTCCCTATCGCAGCTCCGGACATCCCTGTGCCGACCGCGATAGCTCTATCGGACAACGACGCAAACGACACAGAGGAAGACGCAGTCGTGGAGGCAAGTGGAGATGACCCGGGCCGCGCGGTGATGTTCGGGCGTTATGTCGGGCAAATCAGCGCGCGAATCGAGAGGGCGTGGATGCGGCCGCGGACGCCGATCGAGTCAGGTCGCTTTGCGTGCCGCGCGCGGATCGTGCAGGACACCACGGGCGTCGTGCAGGAAGTGGAGTTGCGAAATTGCAATGGCGACGCGCGCTGGCAGCTGTCGCTGGTCCGTGCGATTCAGAGTGCATCGCCTTTACCGGCACCACCGAATCCGAGCGTATTTGCCAAGACGCTGATACTGGAATTCAGCAGCCAGTCGTTCACGCCCGGCGGCGACCCAGAGGGTTTTGAGCCACAAGCGCGGAAGGCAACGCTGGCAGTGGTTCCGTAACCATCCGCTCTTCGCGAGTCACTTTGACGTCGTGGGTACCCGGTGTTCGGGAGAGTCTTTGCCGTTTCGGCCAGATTTGCTGCAACAGCGAGCATGTCGGGATGGTGTTCGCCCAGAACTCGGCACTCGCAAAGCTGGTTAAGTTAGGCCAGGTCGGAGAGCACCGCGGGGACGTGGCGGCGGAGTAGCAGGTTTTGGGCTTCCCATTGGTCTTTGGGGTCCAGCTTTTCCAGGAAGTTGACTCCGCCGCCGGAGAAGGTGGCTATGGGGATGCCGTCGCGGTAGAGGAGGCGGTTGCCGCTTAGTGATGGCAGTCGTTGTCCCGGTGTCAGGATGCCTACCAGGTTGAGAGGGTCGGCGCCGGAGAGTGAGACGTGGTTTTGAGAGTGGGGCTTGCGGCGTGTATCGCGCAGCAGGCCGATGGCTTCTGGGGCGGCGTATTGTTCGCCGGTGAATCCGGCAACGAAGCGGCCGCCGCGGATTTCGCCGCGGGCCTCGAGGCGTCGGTAGCACATGAGCAGGTCTCGCCATGGCGGGAGCCAGTCGGCTTCGCGGGCCAACAGGCGCCAGAAGACAACACCCCAGCGGCGCAGCAGTGTGCGGGCGACGTGTTCGATCGCTTCCTCATCGAGCCGCTCGGCCAGGGGGGTTGTATCGGCTTCGAGCCGTTGTTGGCGGTGTACCAGAGCCCAGCGTCCGGCCGCGTCCATCCCGAACAAAGCGATGCGTCTCCGGCGTCGGCCCCCTGTTGCCGGTCTGCGGCGGTCTGCTGGGATCAACAGCGCGCGCAGTCCGCCGAAGCTGTCGGAATTGACGATGCCAAGGGCCACGAGCTCGGCGAGAGCCTCTTCGGCTTGCGAAGGGAGAAGCCCGGCACCGTCGGAGATTTCGTCGAAGAAGGATGCGCCGTGGGTGCGGATGTAGTCGGCCACAACCTGTGCTCGGGCGGAAAGGTTTGTGCCATCGATCGGGCCGGTCAACGAGGACCACACACGTGTGTTGCGCCTTGCCAGGAGAACTACGGGTGTTCCGCGTACCGGGGCGGCGCTTCGCTCCGAATCACTCTTTCGACGGGCCAGACGCGTCCAGATAAAGCGGCCTGCCAGGCACTGCTCGTCCAGCCACGCGGGTTCGTATTCAGTGATTCGGGCCGGGAGGATTTCAGTTTCCCACGCGCTGGCCGGCGCCTCGAAGCCCTCCAGTTGCGCCAGGACTGCGCCTACGGCGTCGGGCCCTTCCATCCGGCCTTCGGGGGTTACTCGCTGCCATTCAAACAGGAAACGCAGAAAGTCGCGCGCCTGGACGGGCTCGATTTCGGCGCGCAGACGCTTGACGGTGTAGCGGTGGATCCGGGCCAACAGGCGGCGCTCGCACCACTCGCTTTCCGGTGCGGCGACCGGTGTGAATTGGCCTCGCAGGGCGAATCCTTCCTTTTGCAGCACCGCCAGCGCAGAGTCGACTTTCCCTACGGAGATACCTAGCGTGGCGGCGATCGCTCCTGACGTGGTGGGGCCCACACCTTCGAGGCGTCCGCGGACGATTTCCACCAGGGCTTCCTCGGCGGTCCATTGCTTTTCGTAGCTTGCTGGGACTTCCACCTGCGGCTCGAGGGCGGCCCGTGGAAATAGCGCACGGAAGAGGGGGAGTCGCTCGGCGCTTAGCCATAGTACCGTTGCGTCACCAGACGGCGGTAGCATGGGGTCTGTTGGGGTGCTGGATGTCGTCCCTGCGCTTGTACTTGCGCTGGAAGGTCGAGTACTGGCTGGGTTGGAGTCGGAAGTTGATGACGTAAGCGGGGCAAGTATTGCCGTGGAGACCGGATTCGGTCCAGAAGTCATGCTGGCTGGCGCAGCCAACTTTGGGCCGGTGGGCACCGCGGCGGCACCGGTCAGGCGTGTCACCCGGCGCTGCTTGGACAAGGCGTCTATGAGTTCTGGCCACCCAGGTTGGCGCGTTACTTCGGCGTCGGTAAGAAACGTCAACCAGGAGAGCGCGTCGTGCAGCTCGTCCCCGTTGGTAGCATCGGGCCACGCCTCTTCTTTTACACGCTGGATCGCCTCGGGATCGAGCTTGCCGATGTCTGCAGCACTTTCCGGGTCGAGCCAGCGCCGGCTCATCACTGCTTGGGTTCGGCGCTCTTCGATGGGGGCGTCATCAAGGTAGGCGTACGGACGTGCCGACAGTACTTCCAGTGCTAACGGCGAGGGCTCGGTCAAATCACGGGCCAGTACCTGGATGGCGCCGCTTTCGAGACCCCGCAGGAGCTCTTCGAAGCCGTCGACGTCCATCGCCTCTTCGAGACAGTCTCGGATGGTTTGTCTCACGAGAGGATGGTCAGGGATTTCCAACTCACCCGTCAGATTTTCGGCGCAGGCGACCTGGTCTGGGAAGACCGAAGTCAACAGGTCTTCCGCGGCCATACGGGCTAGTTGGGGCGCAATCTTCTTGCCTCCCCGAAAGCGCGGGAGGGCCAGCGCTATGGTTGCGCTCCAGCGCCAGCGGGCAGGGAACATCGGCGCGGCGCATAGGGCTTGCACCAGCAGCGAGCGTGCGGTGTTTGAATGGAGGTAGCGCGCCACTCCTGCGAGCTCGAAGCTATGCGCTGTCGTCAGCGACAGGATGATCGTGTCCTCGGTCGCTGCCGCCTGGAGCTCGAAGTTGAAGGACCGGCAGAACCGCTTGCGCAACGCCAGCCCCCAGGCGCGGTTGATCCGGCTGCCAAAGGGCGAATGGATGACCAGCTGCATGCCGCCGGCTTCGTCGAAGAAACGCTCGAAGACGATTGTGTCGCGAGTGGGCAAAGCGCCCAGCGCGGCTCGCGCCGCCGACAGATAGCTGACGAGCTGCACCGCCGCGGGGGCTTGGATTCCGACCTCGTCCACGAGCCAACGAACCGCGGGGTCCAGCGCGGTGATTATGGGTGCGCCAAGGAACTTGAGCGCTGAGTCGGCGCGGGCGCCGGCACTGTGCGAAGCTGAATTCGGACGAGAGGCGGCCGTGCTGGGCTGTTGTGGGCCGTCGACGAGAGCAGCGCCCAATGTCAGGCGCTCGTCGACTTCTTTACGGAGCCGGGACACGCTGCAGGAGAGCTCGTTCGAGCGGCCTGGCGCTTCTCCCAGCCAGAATGGGATCGATGGGGGTTGGCCATGGGCATCTTCGACGCGAACCTTCCCTCGCTCGACGCGGAGGATGCGATAGGACACATTGCCGAGTTGGAACACGTCGCCCTGCAGGCTTTCCACCGCGAAGTCTTCATTCACCGTGCCCACGAAAGTGGCCTGTGGCTCGAGCACGACCTGATAATCAGCGTTGTCGGGGATTGTGCCGCCGGAGGTGATGGCGGTGAGGCGCGCGCCGCGACGGCCACGAAGCTGATGATTTACGGCATCGTGGAAAATGAGTGCGCCATGGCGGCCGCGCCGGGTCGTAAATCCTTCGGCCAACATGCGGAGGACTTCATCGAATTCTGCGCGCTCCAGTGAGCGATACGGATAAGCCCCGCGATATAGCTCGAACAGACGCGTATCGTCCCACTCGCGCGCGGCCACTTCCGCAACGATCTGCTGCGCGAGCACGTCGAGCGGCTTTCCCGCGATGACGAGGCGGTCCAACTCACCCCGCCGGACAGAATCCAACAGCGCCGTGCATTCGACGAGGTCGTCGCGCGATAGAGGAAAGAGCCTGCCCTTCGGTGTGCCGCCAATGGAGTGGCCAGAACGACCCACCCGCTGCAAAAAGGCCGCGATCGAGCGCGGTGAGCCTATCTGACACACCAGGTCGACATCGCCGATGTCGATCCCCAGCTCGAGCGATGCAGTGGCGACGAGTGCCTTCAGCTGCCCGTTCTTCAGCCGACTCTCGGCGTCGAACCGCAGCTCTTTTGCCATGCTGCCGTGGTGGGCGGTGACCGCCTCCTCACCGATGCGTTCCGACAAGTGGCGGGCGATCCTTTCCGCGTGCCGCCGCGTGTTCACGAAAATGAGGGTGGTGCGGTGCTCGGACACCAACTCACTGAGGCGGTCGTAGACCTGCATCCAGGTCTCACCTGACATAACAGCCTCGAGGGGTGCCGCCGGAATTTCGATCTGGAGGTCCCGGTTCCGGATATGTCCCGAGTCGATCACGACACAGTCGGCGCGGCCCGCCGCATCGATCTGCCGCGTGCCGACGAGAAAGCGAGCCACTTCCTCGATCGGTTTCTGGGTGGCGGATAGTCCGACCCGAGTGAGCTTGTGTCCCGCGAGCGCTTCGAGGCGCTCGAGAGAGAGCGCGAGATGCAGGCCACGCTTACTCCCGACCATGGCGTGGATCTCGTCGACAATCACCGTGCGCGTCGTCGCGAGCATTTTTCGGCCGGATTCCGAGCCAAGCAGAATGTAGAGCGACTCCGGCGTCGTCACCACAATATGCGGTGGACGCTTTCTCATGGCGGTACGTTCGTGTTGGGGTGTGTCACCTGTGCGAACGAACGTGCGGATATCGACGTCGGGGAGGCCAAGCGTTTGCAACTCTTCGCGAATGCCGGCCAGCGGCGCTTCCAGGTTACGGCGTATATCGTTCGATAGTGCCTTCAGCGGGGAGACGTAGACGATGTGTGTCTCATCAGCGAGCCTGCCTTCGAGGCCTTCCCGCACGAGCTGCTCGATGGCCGCAAGAAAAGCCGCCAGCGTTTTGCCCGATCCTGTGGGTGCGGCGATCAAGACGTGCCGTTGCGCCTGAATGGCGGGCCAGGCCTGCTCTTGAGGCACAGTGGGCGCGTCGAAGGTCCGGAGGAACCAGTTGGCGACGGCGGGATGAAAGGACGAGAGAATGGCCATGCGGGTTTCCCTGGCAAGATCAAGCATGACGTGGGAGGCCTGATGCCGATTGAATCACAGCGGCGGCTGTGGAGAAACCCCAACCCAGGCGCGAGCCTCCGTACAGTCCCTGCGCGAGCAGGAGCTGTATTGGGGGCGCACAGGCGAAGGGGCTGAGATCAGTCGGGCAACTTGAAGTAGAAGGTTGCCCCGCAGCCGATGGCCGATTCCGCCCAGATTTCACCACCGTGGCGGTGGATGATGCGCTGAGTGGTGGCGAGGCCCATGCCTGTCCCCGGAAACTGAGTTTGTGCGTGCAGTCTCTGGAAAGGGGCGAAGAGCTTGGCCCCGTAACGCGGATCGAACCCTACACCGTTGTCGCGGATGTAAAAAGCCCGGTGCCCGGTGCGGTCCGTGCCCGATCCGAATTCGATACGCGTGAGCTCTTCTCGAGCCGTGAATTTCCACGCGTTCGAGAGAAGGTTCTGCAATGCGATCCGCAGCAGCTCAGGGTCGCCCTGCGCAGCAAGACCTTCTCCGACTATAAGTTCGGCGGCTCGCATGGGTGTCTCCCCGCGCAGCCTCTGTAGGATTTCCCGCGCGAGCCGTGAGAGATCCACCGGGCGCATATGCATCGGCGTGCGCACGATGTTCGATAACGCGAGCAGCTCGTTGATCAACTGGTGCATGCGGCGCGCGGCTGCCGAGATGCGCGAGAGATGTTCTCGATTGGTCTCGTTGAGCTTGAGAGCGACATTCTCGTACAAGACCTGTGCGAAGCCGTCTATGGTAATCAAGGGCGAGCGCAGGTCATGAGCGACGCAGTAGGAGAATGACTCGAGCTCCTTGTTCAACACCTCGATCTCGGTGTTGCGACGATCGATCTCGGCGGCGCGCTGGGCGACTTTACGCTCGAGATCCATGAATGCCTCGACGGCTTCGATCGCAACTGAGGTGCTCTCGGCCAGCGCTCGCAACAGCTCGGTCTCCTCCGGTGTCGCGTGGTGAGGGCTTGCCCAATAGACGCCGATAGCGCCCACAGGCGCGAGCTGGCGGATCGGTGTCATCACCAGGCTTTTCACGAAGGTCTGCCGGTACGCTTCCGGCGGAATCCGCGGATCGAGATCAACATTCTCGACAACGGCGGTTTGTCTATTCAACATTGTCCAACCACCAATGCAAGCCTGCATGGGGAAACGCTGCCCCTTCCAGAGCGGAGCGATCGCGTCCTCTTCGGCATAGAAGCATTGCCCGCCTTCCCGGAGCACGAACGTTGCGCCATCGGCCTGCACCAGGGCACGCGCTTCGCGCCGGACAATATCCATGATAGAGCGCAGATCACGGGCCAGCGAAAGCCGCTGGACGACGGACACCAGCCGTTGCAGGCGTTCGTTCGCGGTGCTTGCCGTGCGTGGCTCCGGTATTGTTGGCTCGCGCACGACCTGTTTGATTGTCGGCGCGAGACGGTGGAGCTCCGATTTCGGGACGCAAGCCGTGACCGGGCTCGCGGCAGTTGGACGTTGATCATTGCTCGAGACGACGATGAAGGGAATTCCCGGAAAATGCGCGCGAGCGTCGCGGAGGGCTTGACTGCCGTCGTAACCGAGGACGCAGCTATCGGACAGCACCGCGTCGAAACGAGACTGTTGAAGGGCAGCTTTGTATGCGGGGCCGGTGTCGACGGCGAGGACCTCGCAATCGAGCCCGTCCCGCGCGAGCGTGGTGCGCACCAACTCGACGTCTTCCCCGTTGTCTTCGAGGTGAAGGAGCCGCAGCGTCATTCGTGAATGCCTTCGTGGCGTGCCGACTCTCGGAGAATACTATGGAGGTCACCCTTTGAAAGGTTGAAATTACGATAAAAATCAATCTGATGCGCCGCGATTTTAATGCATGAGCGTGGCTGCGGTGCACGCTAAGACCCGCATCGGGAAGGTCGATCCAGGCTCGGCTCTCGTGGGCTGAGCCTCGGGTTTTGGCGCGAGTTGTGCCAACCGGAGTACAGTAGCTGGATGTGTGCCGGCCTCATGCGAGCGGGCAAGGCCCGCGAGAAGGGTGCGACGCATGCGTCGCACGGGTAGGGCCGCGAGGCCATACCCAGGTTCGACTGCGAGCGGGCTGTGCCCGCGAGAAGGCGAAGGATGTGGAATAAAGCGACGGATGCCGAAGAGTCTTTCCGGAACAAAGCGATCTGGTGGTCCACGGCCGCGGTGGTCGTGGTAGCTGCCGGTATCGGCGTCTACTATCGTTACTATTCGCAGCCGGTTCCTGAAAAGGTGCAGGAGAGCCGTCCACCGCCGCCACCGCCCACGGCAGCGGAAAACGGCGGCGTGCAGCACCCTGTTCCGGCGGATACCGAAGCAGCAGCGCTGCCGCCCCTGAATCAAAGCGATCAGGTGGTCCGTGATTCGCTCGCAGGTCTGTTCGGTCAGCCGGCGGTCGCACAATTCCTGGTACCGGAAAACATCGTCCGACACCTCGTGGTCACGGTCGACAACCTGCCGCGTAAGAAGGTTGCGGTGGACCTGCGACCCGTAAAGCCCACCCCCGGCGAGACCGTAACCGCCAACCAGGGCGACGTGGTCACCCTGAGCACGGCGAATTACGCCCGTTACGCACCCTTCGTGCGCCTGGTGGAGACGGCGGATCCGAAGACGATCGCCACCGTCTATTTCCATCTGTATCCCTTGTTTCAGCAGGCTTACGAGGACCTCGGCTATCCGGGGCGTTTCTTCAACGACCGATTGGTCGAGGTGATCGATCACCTGCTGGCCGCACCGGAGCCGCAGGGGCCGATCGAGCTGGTGCAGCCAAAGGTCTTCTATCAGTTCGCCGATCCGACGCTCGAAGATCTCTCGGCCGGACAGAAGCTGCTGATTCGCATGGGACCGGCGAACGAGCGCAGCATGAAAGCGAAGCTGCGCGATCTTCGGGCCGCGCTCGTTCAGGGTGGCTCTGGCGCGCCGGCACCAAAACCCCCGGGCCAAAAGTAAGCAACACCGGCGACTGGCATGTACGCATTCAACGAATCAGAGCCCGGACTGATCAAGGCGCTCGACCAACTCAGGTCTATCCTGATTCCGAGCGAGACTCTCGAAGCCTGGGCGGTTCAGCGCCGCATTTTCGCGCTCACGCACCGGCGGCTCTTGCTTGCGGCGACCAGCGGCCGGCTGATCCTGCTCACCCGCAAGCTGCTTGGCGGTTTCGATGTATCAGACATCCGCTGGCAGGATCTGGAGGAGGTCACGTTGCGGGTCGGGGTGTTCGGAGCCGATCTGATGGTGCGTGCGGGGCGCGCTACCGACTTCGCCTCGCAAGGCAGCCAAGGCTCGCAACGATTCGAGTTCAACGGTCTGCGCAAGGAGCAGGCGCAGGCGGTCTATCGCATCTGCCAGGCACAGGATCAGGCATGGCGCGAGAAGCGCCGTGTGCGCGAACTGGAGGAGCTGCGAGCGCGCGCCGGTGGGATCCAGGTTGGTCAGGCGCCGAGCGGCTACGCTCCCGCCGGGGCGGCGGAGTCGGATGCGGTGCGCCGATTGCAGGAAGCGAAGCAGATGCTGGAAAGAAAGCTCATTACGGATGCGGAATACGAAGCGATCAAGGCAAGGATCGTTTCCTCCTGACGGCAAGGGATGCCGGATGACTGAAGATCGTTTCCAGTGACACGCCTTCTGCTGTTTGTCATTGCCGCCGCGACCCTGCTCGCCGGATGCGGCCAGAGCGAATCCGAAGCTCAAGCCCCACACAGCTGGGTTCTGCGCTCGCGCATCGAATTCTTTTCGCCCGACCTGCAAGTCGTGCGGGACCCGCTGCCTCGTACGGGCTTCAGATTGTTTTTTCCGTTCATAGCCGGAGATTTGTACGGGCCGGCAACCACAGGCGATTTCATTCACCCTGTGATCCATACGGACTATAGCTTCGAGATCGATTTCGGCCAGGTACAGCGGGACCTCACGCGCTCGCTGCAGCCGACGGAGTTCAGTCTCGATTACCTGAAGATTGACCCGCCAGACGCGCGGATCGCGCGCTTGGCGCCGTTGGCGCTACAGCCGGACGGCATCGAGCAAGTGGCGACTACCGACTGGATCGACGCGAGCACGCACGAGCGGCTGATGCTGGTGTATGTGGACCGGCCCGCACGGATCACGGGCGCTCTCCTGCGGGACGACTACACGATCCGCTATAACATTCGCGCCACTTCGGCCGGTTACCTCTGGATCGCGCGCCGGCAGACCGACGATGGCGAGCAGATGTACACCGAGGTCGAGCAGCCGCAGTCTGTGGTTCTGGCCCTTACTCCACCCGAGCCGGCCCCGGTCCCGCCACCCATGCCCAGTGGCCCGAGGAAAGTTGCCTTCCCAGCGCGGCCAGGTGCCGCGGCTCCATAAACAGTCCTGAGGGTTGCTGTGGGCTGTATCAGCAACACAGGCCAGACGAGACGGGTGGCGGCGTCCACCGGGTGCCGGTGAAAAAAGCTGTTGTGCACAAGTAATCCACAGGCGCTCCACAGTTGGGGCGCGTTATGCTGGTGCCATGGCTTTGAAATTCTCCAGACGACGCAACCCGCGCGCCGAGCCGGCAGTGCTGGGGACCTACACCTTCCCGAGTCGAACAGTCCAGATCCTGCAGACGCAGGATGAGCGAATCCAGTGGACTTGCGATTGCGATAAATTTCGCCGGCAGACAACCCATCGTGAGCCGCTCTGGTGCAAGCACATCGCCAAGGCGGCTGCGCGTCGCTCGATCGACCGCCTTACGCGGCGCGTAGCGGTTCCGCGAGGGTCTGAGAACTAAAGCGCTTGCCTTAGGCGGGATTCCAGTGGCTACGGCCCCGCCCGCCGCGGCAACACCCGGATGAGTGCTTCGCGCTCCCGCTCGTGGCGCATCATGTTGGCTCTGACGCGCAGCAGATCGCGTCTGGCGACCAGTCCGACCAGCGCGCCGGATTGGCGGCTCAGGATCGGGACGCGGCCGGTATCCGTGGCCGCCATCCGGTCGGCAAGGTGACCCGCCAGCTCATCATCGTACCCGAGGACCAGTTGCTGTCCCTCTACCTGCTCGCGCAGGAGTCTTTCGTGAGAGTCCTCGTCGCCGAGCCAGCGCAGCGCATCCGCGCGTGAGACCATACCGAGTACTCGTCCGTCAGCATCGACAACCGGATAGCTCTTGTGTCGCCGTGGGACATCGGGCGCGGTAAAGAACGTCAACACCCGTCCTACGGTCCATCCGGCAGGGAGCGATTCGGCAGGACGCGCCATGATGTCGCTCACCGGGACGGACTCGAATGGGTCGATCACATACTCGCGTGTGATGTGATGTCCGCGGCGGGCTACTTTCTCCGTGAGAATAGAGCGCCTTAGCAGCAACACCGTCGTCGCGTGTGCCGCGCAGCAACCGATGGCCAGAGGCAACAGCGCATTCAGGTTGTGCGTCAATTCAATGCCGAACATCATTGAGGTCAGGGGCGCGCGCATCGTGCCGCCCATCATGGCAGCCATTCCTACGAGTGCCCACATTCCCGTATCACCCGGCGAGACTACGCCACCAAACAAGGCACCCAACACGCCACCCATGATGAGCAACGGGGCGAGCACGCCTCCGGAGGTGCCCGAGCCGAGCGCGACACTCCAGATGATCGCCTTCACCAGCAACAGCCGCAAGGCCGGACCGGACTGCAGATTTCCGTGCAGCAGTGCCGCGATGTTGTCATAGCCGACGCCCAGCGCGTGAGGCTCGATGAGGCCGCCCAAGCCAATCACGGCGCCACCGATCAAGGGCCACCACATCCAGTGGAACGGGAGTCGCTGAAACAGATCCTCGGAACCGTAGACCAACCCTGTCAGCGCTCCGGACGCAAGCCCTGCCGCGATCCCGAGGACAACACACAACATCAGGCTGCTCTGAGCAAAGGGCACAGCACTGGCGAGTGGAAACAATGGAGCGCCGCCGAGCATCCAGGAGCGCCATGTCGCAGCCACGACGGAGGACACCGCGACCGGCACGAAGCTGCGCGGCTTCCATTCAAACAGCAGCAGCTCCACGGCCAGCAGAATTGCGGCAATCGGAGTGCCAAACGTGGCGCTCATGCCGGCCGCCGCGCCCGCGACGAGCAAAGTCTTGCGCTCCGCGTTGGACAGGTGGAAGAGCTGCGCGAACAACGAGCCCAGCGCGCCACCGGTCATGATGATCGGTCCTTCGGCGCCGAAAGGTCCCCCGGTGCCGATCGAGATCGCCGAGGAGAGAGGCTTCAGCAGGGCTACGCGCGGCTGGATACGGCTGCGCCCGATCAGGATGGCTTCGATGGCCTCGGGAATGCCGTGCCCGCGGATCTTTTCCGAGCCAAAGCGCGCCATCAGGCCGATGACGAGACAGCCGGCGATCGGCACCAGCACGGAGCCGAGTCCGAGAGTATTTCCCGCGATCGTGGCGGGCGCTGCGCTCAAGACGCCAAAGTAGGCTAGATTCGTGACCACATTGATCAAACAGGACAGCGTCCAGGCCGCGCCGGCCCCGGCGGTGCCGATGACGAGCGCCATGGCGGCGAGAATCAACACGCGGCCATCGGCCGTAAAGTCGCGCAGCATTGAATGCGGGTGCGTGGGGTCAGGCATCGGAGAATTTTTGGAGTTGCGGCGGCTGCGGGATTATATCGTATTGCGATATTTGAGGTGGATGAATGAAGCGCAGCGTCGCGGCGCCCGTTCCGCGCAGCCCAGTCCCTGACAGGCTGGCCAAGAGCGATTACGAGACCCTGGCGGAGTTTCGTTACTTATTGCGGCAGTTCGGGGCTTTCAGCGAGGCGGCCGCGCGGCAGGCGGGCCTTACGGCTCAGCAGCATCAGGCGCTCCTAGCCGTGAAGGGTTTCCCGGGACGCGAGGAGGTCGCCATCGGCGAGCTCGCCGAACGTCTCAACCTCAAACATCATAGCGTTGTAGGACTCCTCGACCGTCTCATGGGGCGCGGACTGATACAACGGCGTCAGGATGAGGCGGACCGCCGCAAGGTGATGGTCGCCTTGACTCCGAAGGCGGAAGCGCTGTTGCTCGGACTTACACTGGCGCACCGGGCGGAGTTACGACGGTTGGCGCCATTGTTACAGGAGCTATTGCGTAAGTTGGACCCGTCAGGAGAGTAGCCGGTTTTGCAATGAGCCGTTCCGATCCGCGGCGGGTCTCATGACTGGCGCGCGGGCTCAATACTCGGTGTATTTTTTCGAGCTGCCGCGCGCTTTCTCCACCGGGTAGCGCCGTTCGTTCTCGTCGATTTTCGCTTCCGCCGCCGCGAGCAGGTCGAGCCCCAGCCGGTCGGCGAGGCGTACCAGATAGATCAACACATCGGCGCACTCGGCTTGGATGCGGGCGAGTTGTTGCGGGCTCGGAGCGGCGCTCTGCGCTGCCGTCAGCCATTGAAACTCCGCAGCCAGCTCGCCGGCCTCGGCGACGAGCGCCATGGCGAGATTCTTGGGTGTATGGAACTGATCCCAGTCGCGCTCGGCGGCGAATCTTCGCACGCGTTGCGTCAAATCGCGTAGTGAGGTCGGGCTCATGGACTCGTATCTGCGAGGTGGACTGTTGTAAGAATACAGGTAACAGGTGTTTGCGGAAAATACGCTTGATGATTGCCTCCTCCGATACCAGATATGTCAGACGTTGATACGTTCAGGAAACATTCAGATCTGGCGGCTCTTGCGCCAGTTTCGTGCGGGGTCCGAAAATTGCGACGTAGCTGCAGCAGATGCTCGGGCCATGAGCGGACGAAGGTCCGCGAAGGCCACCCCGGACCGACGGAGCGGGTGATGCCCGCGCAAAATGGAGGTCGCAAATGATCCAACTGCGGTTCAATTCGCTGGCCGGAACGGACCCTGCGATTCTCGGGCCCGCGCCGTACTTCAGAGTCGAGGGGACGTTTCTGCAACGAGGGCCGGACCGCGCCGTGGTCGGCCGGTATTTCGACCACCATTGGGAGATCGGCAATCGCTTCGTGTCGAGTTATGAATGCGTCGAGCCCGTCCTGCTGTGTTTCGAGGGAATGGACGGCGCGCTTTCCGATGTGCATGGCCCGTTCCAACAGGTGCGCTTTCCCGACGGCTCCTGTTATGCCGATGGAAGGCTGTTTGCGGAGCTCGTGATCGAACACGGGAAGGGAGATGATGGCCCGCCGGACGGGTCGCGCGGTTACTGGGTCCATCGTGCCCAGCTGATGCGCTGGCCCGCTCTGGTGATCAGCGCGGCATGAACAACCTTACAGAGGCACGGGCGCGCCAGGCACACGGATGTGCCCCGCCGCCGCAGGTGGCGGAGCATCGAGGCTACGCGCCCCGGCAAAAACCACGCTTTTTGCTCGATGCACGCTGGGCCGGGCATGGGTGCGACGCATGCGTCGCACGGGCGCACATGGATGTGCGCCCTGGGCTTGCGCGCAGCAGGGACTGCGTAGCGCAATGCCCGGATCCAGCGTCATAAACCCAGCGTCATAAATTAAGCCTCGATGAGGCCATGACGAATAGCCAGCAGGGTGAGCTCCGACTGATTCGACACACCCAGCTTCTGTTTGATGTTGTACAGGTGGGTACCGACCGTCGAGGCGGAGAGCTTGAGGTCGTCTGCGATGCGTTGTACCGACGCGCCGCCGGCAAGGCGCACGAACACCTCGAACTCGCGCTCGGACAGACGCTCGACCGGAGATTTTGCCGCGCCCTCGATGTCCGCCAGAGCGAGTTTCTGGGCCAGGCTGACATCCAGGTAGCGTCGGCCGGCCGCCACGGCGGTCACGGCTTCCAGCAGCGCCTCCGGGGCGCTGCGCTTGGAAAGGAAACCCAGCGCACCTTCGCGAAATGCGCGCCGGGCATGCATCGGGTCGTCGTGCGCCGACAAGGCCAGGACTCGCGCGTTCGGGTGATGAGCCCTGATTCGTTTCAACGCCTCGAGGCCGCCCATGCCGGGCATGGCGATGTCCATGACCAGCACGTCGGGGTCGATTTCGTCATAGCGCTGGCAGGCCGCCTCGCCGGAATCGGCCTCGCCGGCGACCTGAACTTCCGGATGCGACTGCAACAGCAGGCGAAAGCCAGTGCGTACTACGGCGTGATCGTCGACCAACAGGACGCGGATCATGTAGCCACCGCGATGGTCGTGGCGGCCAGCGGGATGACCGCCGTGAGGCACAGCCCGCGGGGCTCGCGGTTGCGTAACGTCACGTGTCCGCCGAGGTGCTCGACACGCTCGATCAAGCCCCTCAGGCCGAAGTGGCCGGGCCGAGACCAACTTGCCGGCAAGCCGACGCCATCATCGGCGACTGTGACGATCATTTGCTGTTCGTCGGGCCGTGTCTCCAACTTGATCTCGATCTTCGACGCCTGCGCATGTCGTAGCGCGTTGATCAAACCCTCCTGCACGATACGATAGGCGGCCAGCGTGACGCTCGGGCCGAGGTCGGAAGGTAACTCGTGCTGCAGGGAGAGCTTCACGGCCGGATTGCGGCGCTGCCAGTCACGAATGAGATTCTCGAGCGTTTCGGCAAGTCCGAGCGTATCCAGAGACACCGGCAGAAGGCGCGGAATGAGCCCATGCATGGCGTCGTAGAGGCGCGCGGCTTCCTCCGAGATCAATCGCGCCGCATCTTTCATGGGCGCCTCGTTGGACTGGGCGGCGATGGCTGTTGCGAGACTGCGGATGGCTGTCACCGACTGGCCGAATTCATCGTGCAGCTCGTGCGCAATCAGCCGACGCTCTTCCTCGACACGCTGCTCGACCAGCAATGACATTTCGCGGCGCTCCTCGAGCCGCGTTTCCGCTTCCCTGGCCTTTCGCTCGGCCTGGACATTGTCCTCCACTGCCTGCGCCATCCGGTTGAAGGCAGTTCCGATCGCACTCGCCTCGGTTCCCGGCAGCGGCGGCAAGCGGAATGTCAGCTCGCCACGCTGGATACGTTGCAGGCCGGTGGCAATCATGGGAAAGGGGGCGAGCGCGCGCTCAACCGACCAGAAAGCAAGTCCATTCACCAATATCAACATGATGACGGCAATCGAGAGTAGCTCGGTGATGCCGTCCCATGCATCGAGTATCGAGCGCGAAGCTTGCGCCTGAATCACCAGCTGCGCTCCGCCTGGCAACGGGAACGTATGTCTCGCGGTGTGCGGCGTTATCAGGTGCACGAACCATGCGGGTGCCTCGTGGCCCGCCTTGTAGGTAGCTGGCGGTGAGGTATAGAGAATTTCGCCAGCGGGGGTCCGCAAGATAATGTCATTGGCACGAATGTGTCCCAACTGGTGCAGGAACTGCAGTACCACCTCCGTGCCACCCGTGCGAGAGTAGATAACGGCCAACCGCCCAAGAAGTTGCGAGGCGACACCGTTGGCCGCCTCGATCTCTTCACGCACGGATGAGCGCGTATTTTGGATTTCCGCGATCAGGAGCACGGCCACGAACACGGCGGTCAAGCCGGCTACCACGAGATTCAGGCGAGTGCGCAGCTTCATACGCGGATGGTAACAGCCAGGGTTGGTCCCGGCGCAGCTCATGAAAATCATGAGCCCAGTTTCATGATCGGACGGTTTCGGACGCACCGGAGGGTGCGGAAGGATGAGCCTGTCCAATGAACAGGAGAGGTTCGTCATGAAATGGGAAACACCGCAAGCGACTGATTTCCGGTTCGG
>CAZBTV010000134.1:0-19925 GCA_964494895.1 uncultured Steroidobacteraceae bacterium
GCTATGAAGTACACCATGGTGTCGACATTACCGACCCGGCGATCGTCGCCGCGGCCACGCTCTCGCACCGCTACATCACCGACCGACAGCTTCCCGACAAGGCGATCGACCTCATCGACGAAGCGGCGGCCCGGATCCGCATGGAGATCGATTCCAAGCCGGAGGCGCTCGATCGGCTCGAACGGCGGATCATTCAGCTCAAGATCGAGCAGGAGGCGCTGAAGAAGGAGCAGGACGAGGCCTCGCGCAAGCGGCTGGCCACACTGGAAGAAACGTTGCGCGGTCTGGAGAAGGAGTACGCGGACCTGGAAGAGGTCTGGAAGTCCGAGAAGGCCGCTTTGCAGGGCGCTGCCCAGATTCGTGAGGAAATGGATCGGGTCCGGCTGGAGATCGATGCCGCGCGCCGCGCCGGAAATCTTGGCCGCGTGGCGGAGCTGCAGTACGGCAAGCTGCCTGAGCTCGAGAAGCGATTGCAGCAGGCGCTTGCGGCGGAGGCGAAGACCCCACAGCTGGTACGTAACAAGGTCACCGCGGAAGAGATCGCGGAAGTCGTCTCGAAGGCTACCGGCATTCCGGTGTCGAAGATGCTCGAGGGCGAGAAGGAAAAGCTCCTTCACATGGAGGAAGCGCTCGCCAAGCGAGTCGTTGGGCAGGATGAGGCCTTGCGGATCGTGTCGAACGCGATCCGGCGCTCGCGTGCCGGCCTTGCGGATCCTCGGAGGCCGAACGGCTCATTCCTGTTCCTTGGGCCTACGGGTGTAGGTAAGACGGAGCTTGCCAAGGCGTTGGCGGAGTTCCTCTTCGACACCGAGGAAGCAATGGTTCGGATCGACATGTCCGAGTTCATGGAGCGGCACTCGGTCGCCCGACTGATCGGCGCTCCTCCGGGGTATGTCGGCTACGAGGAAGGGGGGTACCTCACGGAGGCGGTACGTCGCCGTCCATATTCCGTGATCCTTCTCGATGAAGTCGAGAAGGCGCACCAGGACGTGTTCAACGTGCTGTTGCAGGTGTTGGATGACGGACGGCTGACGGATGGGCAGGGGCGCACGGTCGATTTCCGAAATACCGTCATCATCATGACCTCCAATCTCGGCTCCCAGGTTATCCAGGAGCATGCGGGTGAGAAGAACTACGCCCGTATGAAGAGCGCGGTCATGGAGATCGTGCAGCAGAGTTTCCGGCCCGAGTTCATCAACCGGATCGACGACATTGTCGTGTTCCATCCGCTCGGAGGAGAGCAGATTCGCGCGATTGTGGATATTCAGCTCATCTACCTGCGCAAGCGGCTTCAGGAGCGTGATATGGACCTCACGCTCGACAACGCTGCGCGAGATGCGATTGGCGAGGCGGGATTCGACCCTGTCTACGGAGCGCGGCCGTTGAAACGAGCCATACAGCAGCAGATCGAGAACCCGTTGGCGCAGAAGATCCTGCAGGGCGAATTCGGGCCCGGCGATCGGATCCAGGTCGGTGTTCGCGACGGGCAGATCGTATTCAGCAAAGCGCGTTGAGCTCCCGGCTCGCTCGATTGACCAGGCGGGCGGGGGCAATCAGGGTAAGCGCGACGGAGGACAAGGTTGTCCTGCGTCGCGCTTCAGTATAATTGATAGGTGTTTCAACCTTTCCAACCGAAAAACAACCATGCCGTTCTACGAATACGAGTGCCAGAACTGCAAGTTTTACACGGAGTTGATGCAGAAGATCTCGGACCCGCCGTTGGAGAAATGCCCTTCCTGTGGTGAGAAGACCATGAAGAAGCTGATCTCCGCGCCGGTGTTTCGCCTCAAAGGCGCCGGGTGGTACGAGACGGACTTCAAGGGGGACAACGAGAACAAACGCAATCTCGCCGGTCCTGACAAGGAGGAATCCAAGAGCGGGGGCGATTCGGGCGAGAAAGCCGCCGAGGGCAAGGGCGAGGTGAAGCCGGCCGCCGCCGAAACGAAGCCTGCCGCGCCGAGCGAGCCGAAGCGCGAAAGCATAAGTGCCCACGTCAGCTCATCCAAGCGCCCGGCGGTTGCGGCGAAGGGAAAGAGCAAGGTGGCGGCCAAGACCTCCTCCAGTCGTTCTCCCAGCAAGCCGAAAGCCAAAGCGAAAGCCAAGGTAAAGGCCAAGAAGGGACGTCGTTGACGTCCGCTGCCGGGCCGTCTGCGGCGGATCCTCCCGCGAAGAGGTGGTCGCTACGTGGCTACCTCGTCGCCGGCGTGCTGGTGTGGCTGCCTATTCTGGCCACCATCTGGGTGGTCAGCTTTCTGCTGCACATCATGGACCGGACCCTGCTGCTACTGCCCGCAGCGTATCGGCCACAGGCACTGGTCGGGTTCGCGCTGCCAGGGCTAGGGGCGATCTTCGCGCTCGTCGTGCTGCTGCTGACCGGCATGCTGGTCACGAATCTGATCGGGCGGCGGCTGGTGATGTGGGGCGAGGAGCTGCTCAATCGCATCCCCGTGGTGCGCTCGGTATACGGCGGGGTGAAGAGTTTTGCCGAAAGCGTCTTCTCGCAGTCGAGCTCCTTCCGGAAGGTGGTGATGATCGAGTATCCCCGCGCGGGCGCGTGGAGTATTGGATTCATGACCGCCGAGAATGTCGCCGAAATTTCGGCGAAAACGGGCGAGCCGCACGCTTGCGTTTACCTCTCGGCGGCCTTGAACGCTACGGCGGGGTATCTCGTGGTGGTGCCGAGGCGGCAGGTGGTCGAGCTCGATATGTCCGTTGACGCGGCCATGAAGATGATCATCACCTGCGGTGTGGTGGTACCTCCCGCCGCGGCGGAAAAGCTGCCCGAGCTGCCCGAAAGAGTTGCCTGACGAGCTTGGAGCGGCCCCGGCCCGTCGGTGCTGCGGCCCAATTCCAGCAACCGTGGTTGTGCCCGCCCGGCGGGCTCCGTAACATCCCGCGCCCTATGCGTTCACATTACTGCGGTCAGGTAAACGAGACACTCATCGGGACGGAAGTCACGGTGGCGGGCTGGGTCCATCGGCGGCGGGATCACGGCGGGGTGATCTTTGTGGATCTGCGCGACCGGGAAGGGTTGCTGCAGATCGTGTTCGATCCGGACGCGGCCGAGATGTTCAAAGAGGCCGAGAAGCTGCGGAACGAATTTGTCGTCCGGGTAAGAGGCCTCGTCCGCGAGCGTCCGGCGGGAACTACCAACCCGAATCTAGCGTCCGGACGCGTAGAGCTGCTTGCCCGCGAGCTCGAGGTGCTCAATCGCGCGGAGCCGCTGCCTTTCCAGCTCGATGAGACGGTCGGTGAGGAAGTTCGCCTCAAGTACCGCTATCTCGACCTGCGGCGCGAGGTCATGAACCAGCGCCTGAGGCTGCGCCATCGCATCACGCGGTCCATGCGCGGGTACCTCGACTCGAACGGGTTCATCGATCTCGAGACGCCGATGCTCGGCAAGACGACGCCCGAGGGCGCACGCGACTATCTCGTGCCGAGCCGGACGCACGCGGGGAAGTTTTTCGCGCTTCCGCAGTCTCCGCAGATCTACAAGCAGTTGCTGATGATTTCCGGGTTCGACCGCTACTACCAGATCGTCCGGTGCTTCCGCGACGAGGATCTGCGCGCGGACCGACAGCCCGAATTTACACAGCTCGATATCGAGACCTCGTTTCTTACCCAGGACCAGATCATGGGGCTCATGGAGGGCCTCGTCAGGCACTTCTTCAAGGAAGTGTTGGGCGTCGAGCTGCCGAATCCGCTGCCGCGGATGACTTTCGCGGAGGCCATGCGGCGTTACGCATCCGACAAGCCGGATCTGCGCATTCCGCTCGAGCTCGTCGATGTCGCGGATCTGGTGAAAGACTGTGACTTCAAGGTCTTCGCGGGCCCGGCGAAGGACCCGCGTGGCCGGGTGGCCGCCCTGCGCGTTCCGGGCGGCAATTCGATGCCGCGATCACAGATCGACGCATACACTGAGTTTGTTGGCCGCTATGGCGCGAAGGGTCTCGCCTACATCAAGGTGATCGAGCGCGCGAAAGGCCGTGACGGGTTGCAGTCGCCCATAGTGAAATTTCTGAGTGACACCGCGGTGGCCGGCGTGTTGGAGCGCACTGGAGCCCAGGACGGCGACCTGGTGTTCTTCGGCGCGGATACCGCCAAAGTGGTGAACGATTCGCTGGGCGCCTTGCGCCTCAAGGTCGGCCAGGACCTGAAGATGGTGCAGGAAGGGTGGCGGCCTTTGTGGGTCGTGGACTTCCCCATGTTCGAATGGGATGCGGACGCGAAGCGCTGGGCTGCCATGCATCACCCGTTCACCTCACCGAAAGAGGATGATCCGGCGGTGCTGCGGGCCGACCCGGAAAAGGCGCTGGCGAAAGCCTACGACATGGTTCTGAACGGGTCCGAGATCGGCGGTGGCTCGGTCCGTATCCATCGGCAGGAGATGCAATCGACGGTGTTCGATCTGCTCGGAATCGACGCGGTGGAGGCGCAAAGGAAGTTTGGCTTCCTGTTGGATGCGCTCAGGTTCGGCGCGCCTCCGCATGGCGGGATCGCGTTCGGCCTGGACCGGTTGGCAATGTTGATGGCGGGAGCGGACAGCATTCGGGAGGTCATCGCCTTCCCGAAGACGCAGACTGCCGCCGACCCGATGACCGATGCGCCGACCGAAGCCAGCGAAGCGCAGCTTCGCGAGCTGCATATTCGCGTGCGGGTACCTCAGGCCAACTAACGCTCAATATTCAAACTGATAGGCAAGGCCGACGCTGCTGCCGGGGTCGTTTTCCGGGGTTGTGCCTTGCGCGGTTGTCGAGCCGTTTCCCAGCCGCGTCTGGAGCTTCAGGTGTTTTGTCAGGTCCACGTCCACTGCGAGCTGGCTGACACCGGTCGTGCTTTGCTTGACCGCTACGAACACGCGGCTCGACACATAGCGTCCGGCCTCCACGCTGTAACCCGCATTCTGCTGGGTCGCGGGGCCGGAGGTTGCGCCGGTGCTTGGGCCCGCGCCTACGGTCAGCCGATCGAGTCCCAGGGTCTTTTGGAGCTTGCCTAACGGATTGAGCCCGCCGCCGCCCCCAGTGAGCTGCGCCAGAGCGGCTCCGATCTGAACCGCCTGCAGCGCAGTCAACTGTGAGGCGCTCGTGCCGAAGAGCAAGCGGGCCATGATTTCGTCCTGGGGCAGGTCAGGAGTACTGCTGAGCTCGATCTTGGGTGAGTCGGCGAGCCCGGTGATCTTGATGTATGCCGTGATATCCACCACCTGGGTCTGGGCGACGAAGTCCAGCGTTGGATCGATCTTTTTCGTGAGACCCTGTCCATTGAAGGTCACGTTACCCTGGGTGAACGTAAGCTGACTGCTTCCCAACGTGAACGTACCGCGTTCGAGATCAAAGCTGCCGCTGACCCGTGGATCGTCCGTGGTGCCGTGAACCCGGATCTGGCCACCGAGCTCGGCATCCAGGCCGCGGCCTTTCACCAGAATCTGACGGGGCGCATCCAATGTGAGGTCGAGCCCCACGACGAGCGGCTTCGCGGCCGGCGGTGGGGGAGCCTCACCCGGGCGGCGGACGTCGAGCACGGCGACGTTGGGCGGAAAGCCGCTCGGAACTTGTACTGTGGCGCGATTCACTCGGACGTTGCCACTGACGTCGAGCTTCTCGCGTACCGCGCCGCTGACCAGGATGTCCGCGTTGACGTTGGCTGTCACGATATTGCTTGCAATAGGCTGCGCGTTTTTCGCTGTCAGCTTGATGTCCACTGGCAGACGGGGCTGCAACACGCCAATCGTGCCGCTGATGGACAGATCGCCGGGGGCCGCTCTTGCGGTGATCTTGTGTATCTGCAGTGTGCCGTGGCTGCCTGTGAGATCTCCCGTGATGTTTGTCAGGTTGATTCCCTGGGTGTAGTCGTGCACGCTGCCATCGGCCAGGCGAACGGTGCCGCCGATCTCTGGCGCTGCCGGTGCGCCCGTTACCGTGGTGTCTATGGTAATGGTGCCGGCCACGTGTCGGCCGCTTGCTTCGGTAATTGGGTTGACAATCCCGACATCCAGAGTGCCGCCGAATTTCAAGTCCAACGCGCCGCTGGCGGATATCGGCGCATGCCCGCTCAGCACCAGGTGCGTAGCGGTGCCTGCCCTGAGTTTTGCATCGACGAGCGCGATGTCTCCCATCAATTGCGTATCGGCATGGATGTCGATAGCGGGCAGATCACGTGCCGCATCGTTCGCGCCGCGCAGCCCGGTCGCATCCAGATGCAAATTGCCCGTCGGTGCCGATGTCGTTCCCTTTACTTGCGCATTTGCCTGGATGGTTCCATTTGCGAGCAGGTTGGGCACGAAGGCGTTGATCAATTCCGGCTTGAGTTGTTGCAGCGACACCCGAACATCCAACGTGGGTGAGATGACGCCATCTACATCGAGCACCGCCGTCTGTGCTCCGAGCTTCAGCTCGCGTATGGATAGGCCGTTGGCGAACGCCAGGCTGGACGGGCGTAGTAACTTGACGGTTTGCCCCTGGTAGTGTGCTTCCAGAGTGGTGAGCCGCACCTCGTGCGCGTCCGTGTTCAGGATGGCCGACGAAGTCATGCTGGCAGGCTTGCCGCCGACGGCCGGCGATTCGGCATCGAGTTGCATGGCCAGGGAGTCCATCGTGCCTGTGGCCGTCATTCTTGCGTTGGCGGTCAGCCCGCCCGTCTCCAGGTCCTGGACCTGGAATTCGATCTGCGCGCGTGAGGGACCCGCCGTCGGGGTCAGCTTGATATCGCCAGTCACGCTGCCCTTCAGTGTGCTGCCCAGCAGTCTGTCCAGGTCTGCCAGTTGAGTCATTCTCAACCGCAGACTGCCTCGGGCTCGCGCGATATCGGGGCTGCTCGTCAAGTCGCCTTCCATATGCGCGCTCTTCCAGTCTGCATGGCGGATGACAGTGTGCACGATGTCCGCTTGACCGGCTCGATCAAGGGAGGCGTTGAGTTGCAGAGGCGCGCCATCCAGATCTCCATGTGCGTCGATCGTCCCGCGTGGCTCCTTGGGAAGTCCTTCTGCGCGCACGGAGGCTGATATTGTCCCTTTGGGCGACCCGTGGACCGACAGAGTGGATGTCATCTCGGCGACGGTGCTGAGCGCTGTGCTCGGTCCGCTGACTCTCCCGGATAATTTGAGTGTGCCATCGAGTGTGGGCGAGAGCTGCGCGAGGTCCGACAGATCGAGATTCAGGCGGACATCCAGGTCCTGTGTGGAGGAACGAGACACGCTGCCACTTCCTCCAAGGGTGATAGCCTTGGCGTTCAATTCCAGCTTGTCGACGGAGATTTTTTTATCGTTCGCCAATGCGGCAAGTTGGAGTCGTGTGGTCTGGCCACGAAACAAGCCGGCCCAGCTCGCTTTGCCGCCGTCGACATTGGCGTCGGCGTTAGCGGTGAGTCGGGTCGAGGGGGCGTCGTAGGCGACCTGCGCTCTGAGCGTCGCATCGCCCTTGACCGTTTCGCCTGCCAGCGCGGCTAACGGGGCCAGGTCGGGCAGGCGAAGCTCGAGCCGCGCGTTCGGCTTCCCAGCCGTGATGGCGTGAGCCCGTAACGCGAAGAGCCGGTGAGAAGCGGTGAGATCGACGGGTTTCGCCGGATCATTGAGGTGCGCCGAAGCGTCCAGTGTTACGGGTGTGTCCTGGAACACTGCGGGCTCAGATCCCGGGACGATCAGCCCTTCGAGCGTCGCGCGGGCCTTGAGCAGTCCCCCTTCCGCATTCAGATCGGCATTCAGGCGGGCCAGCTGCGTACCTCCCGGGATCCGGAGCTGTTGGATGTCCAGGCGGCCGGCAGCCGATGGGGCGCTCATGCTTCCGTGCCAGCGGCCGTGGAGATTCACGCTTTGCCAGGAGAGACCGGCATGCGGGGTCATCTCGGTCGCTGACAACGCATAATCGAGATCGGCCGACTTCGCGGGCAGATTCACGACGCCTCTGGCGTGACCGTGCAGGGCGCCGGCGTCGAGATCGAGTTGGAGGTTTTCCGCCGTTCGCGGTCCACTCAGATCCCCGGCTATCGACAGGGCGCCCAGGCCCGGTACCCGCAACAGGTTTTCCAACGGGCCGTTGGCGGACTCCTGAAGTCTCAGCGTCGCGTCCATGCGATCCGCGTTGAAACGGAGCTGGGCTTGATAATGATCGACGCCGCCGGCTCGTTGGGCGGCTAAGCTGACCATGGCGTCCTGTAGAGATATCCAATGCGCCCTGGCGTGGACGACGAGGGACGTTGCGGCTCCTGCCAGCTCCGATCCGAGCTCCAGCGTATCAATATCGAGATGATTCAGATCGGTGTGCGGTAAAGAGGTCGAGCTGCTCGACTTCGTTTGCTGCTTGCTGATAGGAGCACGCTCGACGTGCAGGCGGCTGATGTGAAGTGTCTCGATCAGCACATGCTTTGACAGCAACGCCATGGGCGACCAGCGCAGCGAGATGTGATCGGCGGCGAGCCAGATGCCGCGGTCGTCGCGCAACTTCAGCGAGTCGAGATCCAACGCCTGGGGAAATGATCCGCCGATCCCGGAGATCTGGACCTTACCGCTGGTGAAACGGCTGGTGAGGCGGACGATGAGCGCACGTCCGCTCTGGGTGTTGCCGATGATCATGACAGCGAGCACCAGCACGACGACCAGCGCGAGCAGCGAGCCGAAAATCCAGGCAGAGATTTTCAGTGCACGGCGCATCAGAACGCTTGTCCCAGTCCAATGTAGATTTCAAAAGCGTCGTCGATGAAACGACCCGTCGTGGGGCTACGGCGTCGCTTTAGCGGCACTGCGACGTCGAAGCGTATCGGGCCGATAGGTGTGTAATACCGTGCTCCCGCGCCGGTGCCAAATTGGAGAGGCGAAATCACCGTCTTTACCGTTTGGCTGACCTGGGCGGCATCGACGAACACTGCGAAGCCGAGGCTTTCACCAACACGCTGCCGGAACTCTACCGTACCGGCGTTGATCGCGGTTCCACCGGCCGGGTCCCCATTGAGGAAGGTAGGTCCGATAGCCTGATATCTGTAGCCCCGCACGGTGCCGCTCCCACCTGCGTAGAAGCGCTGGTCGGGAGGCAGGCTGAACTGGCTTGCGCCCTGTGCGAGCCCCCCCAAGGCGCGCAGCGCGAGGACACTGCGCCCCGGATCGGGGTTCAGCCTCAGGTCATGCAGGTCGAGGTAATAAGCGATGTTGGCCTGTGTGATGAAAAATTTTGCATTACGCGTACCGAGGGATAGCGTGGGGGTCTCGCTAAAGGAAGCGCGTATACCGTGGGTTGCATCCTCGATCGGAGAGCTCAGGCCGGTGGTGTTGTAGAGGAGAGTGAATGGTGTGGCCAGCAGTGTGTAATCAGTCGGAAGGCGATCCGTAGTGAAGACCTCCTGCGTGCAGAGGCCCGCCGGCGTACATTGGCGTTCGCTCTCCACCGGTATGTCTGATGACTTCAAACAGGTCTCATCCGTAACGGTGCAGGTGCGGAGAGTGTTGCCCTCCTGGTTGATGCGCTCCCTTTGCGCGGTGATGCCGACGGAGGCACTCCAGATGCTGGAAAGCTTACGGGTGAGCGTCGCTCCTGAGATGATGGCTTTCTGGTCGTACGCCTGCAGGGATTGGTTGATGGCTTGTACGGCGAGCTGTAGTGTCTGGTCCCGGTGGCCGAATTCCGGCAGCAGGTACTTTGCATTCAGGTCGTAACCTATCCCTTTGGACGCGGTGCCGCCGAGTCCGATGACCGAGGCGCCCAGGCTGAGTTGGTCGGCCCTGCCCGAGACATCTCTTTTGGTCCAGGTGACTCCTGCGCTGCCCCCCAGATCGGTGGAGTACGACGCGTTGAGACTCACCGCGTGCTCCGGCCGCTCGCGCACCCGGAACGTGATTGGGACCCGTCCAGCGCTGTCGGGTGTCGTGCCTGTTTGCACCGTCACCGAGGTAAACACGCCCAATGAAAGCAAATCCTTGCGCGCGTTCTCTATCTTGCTCGCCCCGTACTGCTCACCCTGGTGAACGAGCAGCCTGCGGCGCACGAACGACTCGCGCATGCGTTTCAGGCCTTCGATGTGGATGGGACCGATCTGGACCTTTTCTCCCAGAGTGACATGGAAGCTGACATCGAGTACGCGCTGGGCGGGGACCTCCTGGGCTACCGGCGGATCGACCTTCGCGAAGGCATAGCCCTCGTCGCCGAGCGCGGTCTGTAAGCGTTCGCCCGCCGCCAGGACGTTGGCCGCGATCGCGGGATCTCCGCTGGTGAGGCCGAGCGCGTTCCTGGCCGGTTCGGGTATGTCGCCCTGGATTTCGATCTTGCGGAGATGGTACAGCGGGCCCAGGTTGAATGTTATCTTCACGTGCGCGTCTTCGCCCTGTGGCACCGCGCTCAAGTGCTCGCCGAGAGTCGGATCGTCGAGCCCCAGGCCGTCGATCGTGATGAGGACGGAGCTCTGATAGTAGCCATCACTTTCCAACACAGTCTTCAGCCGGTCCACGTCGCTGCGAGCCCGACCGATGAGGGCGAAAGGCCCAACGGGCGCGGACTTGCGCAGCGTGATGAGATCAGAGGTCGCCTTGAGCGTGGCGTTCATGTCGCCGTTGGGAGTGGAGGCCATATCTACGTTGTAGGACTGCGGATCGGCAGCATAAGTAGCGCGTGCAGTGATGAAGAGGATCCACAAGGTAGCGACGGCGAAGCGTGGCATTGGATACACGGTGCCCGGCATAACGCGAGGTGGCCATGCCGGCCTGCGCAGCCGGGACGAATGGGACGATGGAGCGTATCCGTTGCCGGATTTCTCGCTTACGTGTGTCCTGGCACCCTGCTTCTCATGGGTGTTTCTTGCTAATGTCCGCATCCGGCAGGGGTTCCCTTGAAGAGGATCACGGCTATTGAGCAGTATCGCGGTTGATGTCGTTTACGTGCATGGTTTGTGGATGTCCGGCGGAGAGTCGCTCTTTCTGCGTCGACGACTGGCGCACGAGTTCGGCATGCAGGTGCATCCTTTCCGGTATTCGGCCGCCCACTCGACCATGACCGAGATTACCGCACGACTGCAAAGCTTCGTCGAATCGTTGGACGTGCCGGCGGTCCACTTTGTAGGACACAGTCTGGGAGGCTTGGTGATCTATCGCTTCCTGGAGCGGTTTCCTCAGCAACCGCCGGGCCGCGTCGTATTCCTCGGAACTCCGTGCATTGCAAGTCGCGCCGCGGAGCAGGCGAGCCGTTTCCGCCTGGTCGCGACGCTGATGGGGCAACCGGTGGCCGATGAGCTACTGCAACGCCAGGAGCGCAAATGGACCATGGATCGGCCGCTGGGGATCATCGCCGGCTCCCAGCCAATCGGCTTCGGGCAGATCCTCGCGCACTTCGAAGAGGACTCGGATGGCACGGTCGCTGTGAGCGAGACGCGTCTTCCAGGAGCGACGGAACACCTTGTGTTGCCCGTGAGTCACCTAGGGCTGCTGGTGTCCGCGCGCGTGGCGCGCGAAACCGGGACGTTTCTATGTGAGGGGCGGTTTTCGTCCCGCGCGGAGCGCGTCGCTTGAGGCGCTATTGCTTGCGTCGCTCGAGTAGCCTCCTAAGTTTGTAGAGCGCATCGAGCGCGGCTCGGGGGGAGATCTCGTCGGGATCGAGGGCTTGCAGCGCCGCGTGGATTTCGTCGGGCGCAGTGGAATGCGCCGAGATCGGTGGCGTTGATGACTTCGATGTCAGCGGCGGCGCCGTCGCAAACAGGGGTAATTCCTTTTGCATCGTCCCGCGCTGGCCTCTGTCGTGATCCCGTTGTGCTTCCAGTGCTTCCAGGTACTGGCGTGCCTGGCTGATGACCTCGCGAGGGACGCCCGCTAGCTGGGCTACCTGCAGGCCGTAGCTGCGGCTTGCCGGACCATCCTTCACCGCGTGCAGGAACACGATCCCATCTCCATGCTCGGTGGCGTCCAGATGAACGTTGGCGCAACCTTCTATCTCGCCCGCGAGTGTCGTGAGCTCGAAGTAATGTGTCGCAAACAATTTGAACGACTTCAAGCGTGTGGCAATGTGGCGGGCGATGGCCCACGCAAGGGACAACCCATCGAACGTGCTCGTGCCGCGGCCGATTTCGTCCATGAGAATGAGGCTGCGAGCGGTGGCGTTATGGAGGATGTTCGCCGCCTCTGTCATCTCCACCATGAAGGTGGACCGGCCGCCGGCAAGGTCGTCCGCCGCGCCGATGCGGGTGAAGATCCGATCGAGTGGTCCAATGGTCGCGCGGTCGGCAGGCACGTAACTGCCAATATGGGCCAGCAGCGCGATCAGTGCCGCCTGGCGCATGTAGGTCGACTTGCCGCCCATGTTGGGCCCGGTGATGATCAACATGCAGCGCCCGGCTTCGAGCCGCAGATCGTTCGGTACGAACGGCGCGTCCGAGAAACGTTCGACGACGGGATGGCGGCCCCCTTCGATCGTCAGGCGTGCTTCCGCGACCAACTCCGGCCGTGTCCACTCGAGCGAGCAGGCGCGCTCCGTGAGCGCGGCGATCGCGTCCAGCACGGCAAGCGCTCTCGCGCTCGCCTGCATGGGTCCAAGCCGATCGATGAGCTGTGTCAGGAGTTGCTCGTAGAGCTCCTTCTCGCGCGCCAACGCCCGGTCTCTGGCGCTCAACACCTTGTCCTCGAAGCCTTTGAGCTCTGGCGTGATGAAGCGCTCGGCGGATTTCACGGTCTGTCGTCGGATGTAATCCTTCGGCACACGCTCGGCGTCCTTGCGTGTGATCTCGATGAAGAACCCCTGCACGCGATTGAACCCGAGTTTCAATCCGCTGATGCCAGTGCGCTCGCGCTCGCGCCGCTCCAGCTCGAGCAGGAATTCGTCGGTATGGGTGGAGATCCTGCGTAGCTCATCCAGGTCGGCATCATAGCCGTCCGCAACCACGCCGCCGTCCCTCACGAAGGTGGCGGGCTCGGCGTCAATCGCCGCCGTTAGAAGGTCGACGACGTCGTTGTGCTCCTGGACTCCTTCTCTGAGCTGCTGGAGAAGTGGGGAGTCGATCGTTAGCAGCGTCTCTCGCAACGCAGGCAGCAATGCCAGGGAAGTGCGAAGTTGCGTCAGGTCGCGCGGCCTCGCGGACCTCAATGCTACACGAGCGAGGATGCGCTCGATGTCTCCAATACCCTTCAGGTGCTCGCGCAGGAGCTCAAACTGGCGTCGATCGCTCAGTGCGCTGAGTGCGTGATACCGCTCGCGCAAAGCTGTCTGGTCGGTGAGCGGGCGATTGAGCCAGCGGCGCAGCTCGCGTGAGCCCATTGCGGTGACGCACTTGTCGATGAGTGCGAAAACCGTCGCCTGTTCGTTTCCGGAGAGACTGACGTCCAACTCCAGGTTGCGCCGGGTCGCTGCATCGATGATCAGCGCGTCAGTCCTCTCCTCGACATGCAGACTGCGGATGTGGGGTACTGCGGCTTTCTGGGTATCCCGGACATACTGAAGGAGGGCGCCCGCCGCGCAAATTGCGAGTGGCAGCTCATCGACCCCGAAGCCCTTCAGGTCGAGGGTACCCATCTGGTCTGTCAGCAGGCGCGAGGCGCTCGCCAACTCGAAGTACCACGGAGGCCGGGTTTTTACCGTCGTGCCTTTGCGGGCGACCGTCACGCTGGCGGCGCTTTCCGAGACCAACAGCTCGGCGGGCTTCAGCCGCTCCAATTCGGCGGCGAGCGCGAGGCGTCCTTCCGATTGCGACACGGTGAAACGTCCGGCAGCAAGGTCCAGCCAGGCCAGCCCGAAGCGCTCTCCATCGGCGGCGAGCGCGGCGAGCAGGGTTTCCTGGCGCTCCTCGAGCAGGGCTTCGTCGGTGACAGTGCCGGGAGTGATGATGCGTACAACCTGCCGCTCGACCGGACCCTTCGATTTCGCGGGGTCGCCGAGCTGCTCGCAAATGGCGACACTCTCACCCTTGCGTACCAGCTTTGCCAGATAACTCTCAACACTGTGGAACGGTACCCCGGCCATCGGGATCGGCTGGCCCGCTGACTGGCCACGCGCGGTCAGGGTAATGTCGAGGAGAGCGGCCGCGCGCCGCGCGTCATCGTAGAAGAGCTCATAGAAGTCGCCCATGCGGTAGAAGAGCAGGACATCGGGGTGCTGGCCTTTGATGCGCAGGTATTGCTGCATCATGGGCGTGTGTGCGGACACATCCATATAATCTTTGTATCTCAGTGGTTACTGCTTGGGCGGCAATATCTTGGGGTAAGTCTGCGCGTACGCGCACGCGGTCGGTCCGAGATTCATGACGGTTGAGCCAGACCTGCAGATGGACCGGCTGCCGTTGCTCGGCATGGCTATCAGCAGCTTAAGTGCTTCACGCGCAGGAGGGTATAGCAACACAGTGCACTCTTTATCGATCTTGGGAATCTTAAACGTCAATGACTCCGTGATCGAGCGTCGCACGGTGATCTTGCCTCAGATCGACTGCTACATCCGCGACTGCCAGCGCGAGTAATTCACGCGGCCGAAGACCGGTATGGATGGCCAGCTTGCCTGGTCAGTCATGGGCCAATATGAGCTACATCCCGTAGCGACTCGCTCGTCATCAGCGTTCGCCTCCACACTGCGGCATTTCGTCACTGTGCGCATTTTCTTTCAGCTCACCGGCTGAGGAATATTTCTCTACAGCCCGAGGTATTGCTGGCGGCCGATTGCCAGCTCGAGCCAGGCAGGGCGATAATTAAAGACTACTAAGTGCACTGCCAGTGCCCCAAAACCTCCAGGGAGATCTCTGGAGCGCGCTCGCGGAAAGCGAGGCAGGTCGACGCGCAGTCATACGCGTCGGCTGCGGCTTGGAAGGCGCTGGGCAATCGCAAAGGGAAACACTCCATGGATGGATTTCTTGACTCAACCGAAAGGCAAGAGACGCGTCGGCTCGGCGGGCGCGTGCCCTGTAGCGGGTCTTTCCGGGGGCTGTGTTCTGGGACTGCCTCGAATGGGACGTGGTCAGGCGCCTCCGTCGCTTGTAGCATTGGCGCTTATGAGCACTGACAAAGAACTGTTCGAGTTGTCCGCCCGCGTAGCGCAAAAATTGCGGGCCGCCGGCCGGCGTCTGGCGACAGCGGAGTCTTGTACGGGTGGTTGGGTAGGGAAGGCCTGCACGGATATCGCGGGCAGCTCGCAGTGGTTCGAGTGCGGCTTCGTAACGTATTCCAACGCGGCGAAGGTTAGGGACCTGGGCGTTTCGGAGCGGACGCTTGCGGATCATGGGGCGGTAAGTGAGGCGACGGTGCGCGAGATGGCCGTGGGAGCTTTGCGTGTTTCTGGGGTGGACGTCGCTGTTGCGATCAGCGGCATTGCCGGGCCTGACGGGGGGACGCCGGCCAAGCCGGTGGGAACAGTTTGGTTCGGTTTGGCCTCTCGCCGTGGCACCGAAGTGTCAGTGATCACACAGGTGCATGTGTTCGCGGGTGATCGCGAGCTGATTCGGCGTCGCTCGGTGGAGCGCGCCTTGCAACTCGTACTGGATGAAGCATAGTGGTGTGACACGCAAGTTCCAGGGCACTCACCCCTCATGTGTTGTGCTACGGCCGCGTGTATGTCGGTAAGCTGACAACCTTCAAAACACTAGCGGCCTGTAACAGCTGAACCGGTACCGGATATGCTTATTTTCAGGCTGGAATTCTCGAATGAGGTCGCCTATTTGGCGTACCGCGTGGGTACACATTCAGCCGTTACAGGCCATAGGCCTGCGAAAACTCGCCGGGCAGGTCTGCCGCAACGCGGGTGAGCACCTCTTTCCAATCTCCGGGGCTTTGTTGCCGGAACAATCGCATGGTGGGATACCAAGGGCTGTCGCTGCGGTCGAGCAGCCAGCGCCAGTCCGGCAAGAATGGCAACAGAACCCAGGTCGGCCGGCCTAGAGCCCCACAGCAATGGGCGAGGCTGGTATCGACGGTAATTATCAGATCCATGCATTCGCACAAGGCTGCTGTGCCGGCGAAATCCAGCGCGCCATCGTCGAAGTCGTCGAACGAAAAGATGCTGTCGGTTGATTCGAGCGCGGCACGGTCCTCTGCGCGGAGCTGCGTCTGCAGTCGGAAGTAGTCAAACCCGGATGGTAGCCGTGGGATCCAGTCGGCGAGTGGGATGCTGCGGCGAGCATCGACAGGATTGCTCGGATTGCCACTCCATGTCAGTCCGATGCGTGGCCGCTTGCGCTCGCCCAGACGATTGCGCCAATCAGAAACCTTTTCGGCGTCGCTGCGCAGGTATTTCCCGGGTTGTGGGATCGTGTCGAGAGTTGTCTGGAAGGCGAGCGGCAAGCTCATCAGCGGGCAGTGATAATCGAAAGGGGGCAACGGTCTGCCTTTCGGGATCAACTCCGAAACACCTGTCAGGCTCGAGAGCAGGCCGATCAACGGCTGCTGCGCTTCCATGATGACGGTGGCGCCCAGTGCGGAGCATAACGTCACATACCGGCAGAACTGCAGCGCATCGCCAAGCCCTTGCTCACTATGGATCAGCAGCCGCTTGCCCGCGAGGGGCTCCTTTCCGAGCCACAACGGCTGCTCGAAGTCTCTCGATTTCCCGATGCCTAACCGCTCCGCATTGGCCCAGCGCCACTCGAAAGAGCGCCAGCCGTCCTGCAGTTTTCCCAGGAGCAATAAAGTCAGCGCTCGATTGTATTGCGCTTCCGAGAACGCGGGGTTGATTGCGATCGCTTTGTCGTAACTGGCCAGCGCTTCTGGCCATTGCGAGCAATCTTGCAGCAACAGGGCGCGATTGTAGTAAGCCAGGGCGTCGGTCGGCTCGAAGACGATCGCCTTGTCATAGCTCGACAGGCTTTCTGCCAGAAGGCCGAGCCGATGTTGCACGTAGCCGCGATTGCAGTATGCATAGGCGTAATCGGGCTTGCGTGTTATGGCCTCGTTGTAGCTGCGAAGCGCGTCTTCCAGGCGTCCGAGGTCTTTCAGTGCGTTGGCGCGTTTGTAGTAGGCCTCCGCGGAGGATGGCTTTACGGTTATGGCCTGATCGTACAATCGTATTGCGCGCTCGTAGTCACGGCTCGCCGCGGCGTCGACGGCGCTCGCGAAAAGGGCCTTGAAGTCGTCGCCATCGGACGCGTGTGAGACGGCGGCGGTGGGAGCCGCTTTCGGTTTGAATAACCTGTCCAGGATAGACATAACCTCAGTCTATCAAGCTGTTACGGTCAGTTGCCATCGACGGGCTCACGAAGCTGTCGCCCTGTGCTCGAAAAAAGGGCAGTGGGAAAACTCGTGACGACTCGGCCCGGACGCTCCAATAGAATGAAAGCCTGTCGAGTCTGGGAGCCTGTCTGACTGAGGTCGCTGAAGGCGACCGATCTGGGTCGGACCGCAGCAGGGGATCATCAACCAGAGAGGCTCCTGAGGGAACGTGAGCATCGACGCGGCGAGGGTCGAGTTTCCTCTCGCCAGGAATTCCGTCGAAAAAAGGGGATTGCTCACGCCCGGCGAGGTGTTTCTCCAGCCCATGATTCAGGAGGGTCTATGGCAACCACCACAAGTCTCGGGGCGGTCGATACGGG
The DNA here is from genome assembly GCA_964494895.1 of uncultured Steroidobacteraceae bacterium. Taxonomy (GTDB): domain Bacteria; phylum Pseudomonadota; class Gammaproteobacteria; order Steroidobacterales; family Steroidobacteraceae; genus 13-2-20CM-66-19. The sequence continues at coordinate 17,464 of CAZBTV010000134.1, forward strand.
GGGAGTGCCGGCGGGCGTCAGTCCGCAGGCTGACTGCCAGAAGGTACCCGAAAAGCTGGCATGGATGACACGGCCGCAAACGGTGCAAGGCTCAGCGGCCTATACCTACCGAACCGTGAATGATACCGAGCTGCGCTTGCACGTTTTCTTTCCCGATGACTTTCGACCGTCGGATCAACGTCCCGCGATCGTATTCTTCTTTGGAGGTGGGTGGACGTGGGGAACGGTGGAGCAATTTGTTCCTCAAGCAAAGTATCTGGCGCGGCGGGGAATGGTAGCAGCGGTGGCTGACTATCGGGTGCTTTGTCGGGATAACTCAACACCGTTTGATTCCCTTGAAGATGCCAGAGAGGCTATCCGATGGATACGCAGCCATGCAGCGGAGCTCGGTGTCGATCCCGCGCGTATCGCAGTCGGTGGCGAGTCTGCGGGCGCGCACCTGGCCCTGAGCTCGGCGCTCATTGAGGGGCGCGGGGCTGGGGATAGTCGTATCTCCGCCAGGCCGGACGCATTGATTTTGTTCAGTCCAGCAGTCGATCTGACCAACACAGCGATCAAAGCATTCATCCGGTCGCGCTTCGGAGACTCGGTGACTGACCAGATTGGTGCGATTTCCCCGTTCCAGCATGTACATGAGGGATTGCCGCCCACAATCATACTCAACGGAGAGGCCGATCAGACCACGCCTTATACCATCGCGGAGGAGTTCTGCAAACGCGCCGTGGGCCGTGGCAATCAGTGCCGGCTCGTCGGGTATGAAGGAGCCGACCACGGTTTTTCCAATTACGCCGGGTTCCCAGTTGAAAATGCAAAAGGCGGGAAATGGTTTGGTCCGACGCTGCTGGAAACTGATCGATTCCTGGTGAGTATCGGCTATCTGCACGGTCCGGCGCCTGCCGAGATTCCGGAAGAGCAATGATAGGAGACACGAGCGAGTGCGTTGATGCTTATGAGTGAGCCGACACGGCGAATGTTCTTTGCCTTGTGGCCCGACGAAACACTGCGCGCCGGGGTGTTGCATGCCACCCACAAAGCTGTGCGCGCCTGCGGCGGGCGTCCGGTGCCGCCGCATAATCTTCACGTCACATTGCTTTTTCTGGGCACGGTCGCCGAGGCTCGCATTCCTGACCTCCTTTCTGTCGGGGCGATGACTGCCGCCAGCGCCGACGCGGGCTACCAGTCGACGGCCGAGCTCGTCTTCGATCGCCTCGCGTGTTGGCAGAAGTCCTCGGTGCTCGTTGCCACGACGGGCCAGTCATCCGGCGCGGGGCACGCGCTCGCGAATGCGCTGGCCGACACATTACTTAGGGAGACGGCGCGAATCGGTTTTGCTCCGGATCCGAAGCCCTTTCGCGCCCACATCACCTTGGCCCGAAAGGTCGGTCGTCCGGCTCGCTCATTGTCCATGCACCCTGTGAGCTGGCAACTCAGGGAGTTTGCCCTCGTCGAAAGCCGAACGGAGCCGGACGGGGCCGTCTATAGCGTCTTTCAGACTTTCCCATTGCTCCCTCAGCGGTCCAGACCGGCGTAGAGGCACCACGTTCATGACGCCGGAGCATTGGAGTCGTGCAGAATCAGTCGCTTCCGCGCACCTGCCGCCGTTGCTTGCAAGAATGGTTGTCCAACTCAGGCGCTGCGCATGAGAGTACGCGTCTCGAGGACGGCGGTTCGCACTTGCGTGGACCGGCGCTTGCTCGGAAACGCGTTATACAGTGTTATCAATTGGTGCCTGCTGGATACGGCGTAAAACAGCTGAAATCACGTAAAAACTCGCTCGCGAAGGGCATCACGGCGGCGATTTCTTGTGAGATAATGATGTCCTTCAACAGCTCCTCCCAAACCGACACCGAGGGGAATTCACGAGATGGAAGAGAACCGCAAAAAGGCGCTCGTCGCCGCACTGGGTCAGATCGAAAAGCAGTTCGGCAAGGGCTCGGTAATGCGGCTGGGCGACGCGGCGGCGTCGTATGATGTGGAAGTCGTTTCGACCGGCTCGCTCGGACTCGACATTGCCCTCGGAGTCGGTGGTCTGCCCCGCGGACGAGTCGTCGAGATCTACGGGCCGGAGTCTTCGGGAAAGACCACGCTGACCTTGCAGGTCATCGCGGAAGTGCAGCGTAGCGGCGGCACGGCGGCCTTCGTCGACGCGGAGCATGCGCTCGATCCGACCTATGCCGAGAAGCTCGGCGTGAATATCAACGACTTGCTGGTCTCGCAGCCCGATACCGGCGAGCAGGCGCTCGAGATCACCGACATGCTCGTGCGCTCGGGCGCCGTCGATGTCGTTGTCGTCGACTCCGTCGCCGCGCTTACGCCGAAGGCGGAGATCGAGGGAGAGATGGGCGAAATGCAGGTCGGTCTGCAAGCCCGCCTCATGTCTCAAGCGCTACGCAAGCTCACGGGTAACATCAAGCGCTCGAACACGCTCGTCATCTTCATCAACCAGATCCGTATGAAGATCG
>CAZBTV010000135.1:0-19851 GCA_964494895.1 uncultured Steroidobacteraceae bacterium
CCCGCCCATCCCCCCGCGCCGCCTCCAACAGCCGATCAATAAAGTAGATCCCCGGCTCAACCGTCACCACAAATCCCTTCTCCAGCACGCGAGTAAGCCGCAAAAACGGATGCCCCTCCGGCCGCGGAATATCCCCGCCCTCCGGACTCCGCATGAACCCCCCCACATCGTGCACTTCAAGCCCCAGCAAGTGTCCAATCCCGTGCGGAAGAAACACACCGGTAATTCCGGTAGCCACCGCTTCATCAGCGCTACACTTCGTAATGTCAGCCTCGCGAAGCACTTCCCCCGTCAGCTGATGCGCACGCAACTGAACATCACGCCAATCAACACCCGCCCGCAAACCGGCGCATAACGCCTGCTGCATCTCATCCATGCGCCCAATCAACTCCGCAAAATCCCCGCCGCCGATCGCATGCGTGCGCGTGATGTCACTCGCATAACCCCCAAACTCCGCGCCCGCATCAATCAACAGCGAATACCGCTCCGCCGGCGCCCGTTTCTCGAGCACCTGATAATGCAGCACCGCTCCACCCTCGTTGAGTGCGATGATCGGGTTATAAGGCAACTCCTGCTCACGCAGCCCACACCCCCTGAGAAAGGCCAGCTCGATTTCGAACTCGGAAGCGCCCGCCACGAACGCTTCCGCAGCCGCGAGATGACCTCGAACGCCGAGGCGGCTCGCCTCGCGCATACACACCAGCTCGTAAGGGCTTTTCTTCGCGCGACCGTAGTCGAGATGACGCATGAGATTGCGCGGATTGATCGCTCCCACCCCCCAACCGGCTAGATCCGGAAACGCATCGCCGATATAAGCGATTCGCGTGAGGTCATCAGGCAGACAAGTACGAGCCGCGCTCAGATTGGCAACGGGACGGATGTCGAAATGACGGGTCCAGTAGGCCCGCGGAACATCCGCCGCCTTATGCCAGAAATCCTCCGGCCGGTTGAAGATCAGTAATGGTGCATTCGAGGGCTCGAAGTACACGAAACAGTCGGGTACGTCCGAAAGTGGCACCCACACCTTGAATGGGGCGTGAGACTCGAACGGGTAGGTACGATCATCCTCAAAGACGGTCAGCAGCGAGCCCGAGTGGACCAGGAGCGCGGAATAACCACATGCCTCGAGCGCCGTCCCAGTGCGCGCGCAAACGGTTGCGAGATGAGGGCCGAAAGTGCTTTCCAGATCCCGCGACAGCGCAGAGGCGCGTTCCAGGCTTGTTTCAATATGGCGATCAGCTTCGGACATGCTCTTCCTCCCCAGGGATGCGCGTCCAGGGGACCTGTCTGAGACAGGTTTCCAGTCAGCCCGACTCCCCCTGGCTGCAACAGATTGTAAAAAGACGCGCGGTTCGCCTCCGCGCGACACGGATTCAGCTCAGTGCGAGCCCTCTGTCGTATGGGCGAGACAAACCCACGCCCAAGCTGTTTAAAAACTCCTGTGGAGTCTATAGAATTTGCGGCCGCGACCCGTGAAGGACTCGCGGAACGAAAAAAACTCGTTCGTCTGGTTTTCTCACCACTCTTGCTTCTCTTCGGGGTACCGATCGATGAACACTAAACTTGCTCTTAGCGCACTCGTTGCGGCGCTGATGCTGACGGCCTGCGCGAAGCAGGAAGCCGCCAGCACCGAACCTGCCGCGACTCCTCCGGCCGCCACTGACAGCAGCGCGGCTCCGGCTGCTCCGGCTTCCGAGGCACCGGCCGCTCCTGCCGCCGATCAGCCTGCTGCTCCTGCCGCCGCTCCGGCGGATGGCGGCACCGCTGCGCCTCCGGCGACTCCTCCTGCTGACGCCGCGGCTCCCGCCGCCCCGCCGAAGCAGTAAGAGTGTGCTGATGGGGTAATTCGACGGCGAATTGCTCCTTTGATTAGCTTGAGGACGAAACATCGGCCCGGACGGCGCGCGTGAGCGAGCTGTCTGGGCCGTGTTGTTTTGTAAGTCGGTTGACCCATGCACGTATCCGTCAGTGTGCGGGACGCACGAGCGTCCGAAGAGGATCGCCGGTGGATCCAGAGTGTCTATCGAGACTATCTCGATGATCTTGCCCCTGACACGGGCGTGTTTCCGGTGTTGGGCGAAGTAGGTCACCGTGAGCCCGACCAGCTCCAGCGCTGGTTCGGTGAGCCGAATGCTTTTCCCCTCATCATTCTCAAAGCCGCCGAGCCAGTGGGCTTTGCCATGGTGGCGCGCGTGGCACGCGGCCCTGGTCTAGCGCAGCCGCGCATCGATTACAGAATGGCGGAATTCTTTATTGCGCGCGCCCGGCGCCGGCTTGGCATCGGAGAAATAGCGGTGGAGCTGATCCTCAACCGTTTCGCGGGACGTTGGGAAATCAGCGAGTATCTGCGTAATGTTGGCGCCGTGAATTTCTGGAGGCGCGTCGTGGCGAGCTATACGAAGGGTAGCTACCAGGAGCGAATCGTCAACGGCGAGGTTCGCCAGGTGTTTGAATCGGGTGTGCGGAAGCCGCCGCGTTGATTCGATCACGCTGAAGTCACGGGGGCAGCGTCGCAGGTGCCGTGACTGACGGCGAGTCAGCCGTGATGCGAGCGCGGCCGGTGCACCGCGTTCTTGTGCGAACAGGCGCTGCAACCGCCGCTTGTGAGTTGTCCGATAGTCTTGCTTCGTAAGCGCTCCAGCGCGCTGCCGGCCCCGAGCTTGCCCATTGCCGGAGCAAGGAAAGCGAGAGTCTTCAGGCGCAGGGTCGGAGACATCAGGCGCCACGCGCTGAATATGGCGCAACCGGCCACGATGAGCCCCACCAGAACGTCCTGAGCGAGCGATTCCATTTCAACCAGCCCCCAGGGCAAGAGCAACCCTGTATGTCAGAAACGCCGCCACGTATGCCAGAGCGAACAGGTAGCTCGCCATGAGCAAGGGGTAGCGCCAGGAGTTTGTTTCGCGCCTCACCACCGCGAGCGTCGAGAGACACTGGGGCGCAAACACGTACCACGCGAGAAGGGAAAGTGCCGTGGCCAGACTCCAGCTCCGTGCAATAACGGGAGCCAACGCGCCGGAGACATCACGCGTCCCAGACATCGCGTAAACGGTACCGAGGGCGCTCACGGCTACCTCTCGAGCGGCGAGCCCTGGAACCAACGCAATCGAGATCTGCCAGGTGAAGCCGATAGGGGCGAAGAGGTATTGCAATCCGCGTCCGAGCAGTCCAGCGACGCTGTACTCGATCGGGGGGCCGGTGGCCCCGGGTGGCGGCGCGGGAAAGCTGGCAAGAAACCAAAGCAGGACCATCAGCGCCAGGATGATCGTGCCGACTCTCCCGACAAAGATGCGGAGCCGTTCCCACAGGCCGAGCAACAGGTTGCGAAGATTCGGCAGCCGGTACTCGGGGAGCTCGAGCAGCAGCGGCCGATCCTCGCCGCGCATGACGGTGCGTTTCAACGCGAACGCGACGCCCATGGCGCTCAACACCCCTGCCACATACAGGGCGAAGAGAACGAGTCCGCGGAGGTTGAAGAAACCGACCTCGCGCTGGGGAATGAATGCACCGATGAGGAGGGCGTAGACGGGCAATCGCGCTGAGCATGTCATCAGCGGCGCGATCATGATCGTCGCAAGGCGGTCGCGACTGGAGGGAATCGTACGAGTGGCCATGATGCCCGGGATGGCGCACGCGAAGCTGGACAAAAGCGGAATGAAGGCGCGGCCAGAGAGTCCCACCTTGCCCATGAGCCGGTCGAGCATGAATGCCGCGCGCGGCAGGTAACCGGAGTCCTCCAGCGCCAGGATGAACAGAAAAAGGATCAGAATCTGGGGCAGGAACACCAGGACCTGGCCAGTCCCGGCGACAACGCCGTCCAACACGAGGCCGCGCAACGGTCCTTCGGGCAGCATCTTGCCGACGATATCGCCCAACGCGTTGATCTGCTCCGTGATGAAGTCCATCGGCACACGCGCCCAGCTGAACACGGCCTGGAACATCAGGAACAACACAGTCGCCAGCAGGAGTGGGCCTGCGATCGGGTTGAGAACGATCGCATCAAGCCGCGTGAGCAATGCGACGCGCGGAGGTACCCGATACCCGATCTCATCGAGTATTCGGCGAACCTCACGTTGCGTGGCCTCGATGTCGGCGGCGGTCGCTGGGGGAGGGGCGGTCACCGTGCCGACTCGCTCCGGGAAGCGATACTGTTCGATGGCCTCCAGAAGCTGCCGTTCGCCTCCCGGCCGGACAGCTACGGTTTCGATCACCGGTACTCCTATCGCCCGCTCGAGCGCCTCGCGGTTCATTCGATAGCCCCGGTTTTTGGCAACGTCGCTCATGTTCAGGGCGACCAGCATCGGCCGACCGATGCGCTTCAGGTCCAGGACCAAGCGCAGATTGAGGCGAAGATTGGTCGCGTCCACGACGCAGACAAGAAGATCGGGTGCGGGCTCCGTGGCATGTCGTCCAAGTACCACGTCCCGGGTGACCGCTTCGTCCAGTGAAGTCGGCTCGAGGCTGTATGCGCCTGGCAGATCGATGATCCGAAATACCCGCCCGCTACGCGGACCCGCAAATCGCCCTTCCTTGCGCTCTACCGTAACCCCGGGGTAGTTGGCGACTTTCTGACGACTTCCGGTGAGGCGATTGAAGAGCGCTGTCTTGCCGCAGTTCGGCACGCCGACCAGAGATAAGGTCGGACCCGCGGCCGCGCCCAGCCCGGTGGGCTGCGGCTCGACACGCAGATCGGCGGTGGCGTTCATCTGGCGGGGTCGGGTCGGGAAAGCTCCACCCAGATGGATTCTGCTTCCCGACGCCGCAGCGCCAGGGTGGTGTTCCCGATGCGCACGACGAAGGGATCGCGTGCCGGCCAAGCCTCGGCCACGACTTCGAACTGTTCGCCGCTGATAAAGCCCAGCTCGAGTAGACGCCGCTCTACCGGGCTCACCGTCCCCGCGCGGTTCCCTACACCAACGATCAGCCCGGAGCTACCCTGCGAAAGAGCGCTCAAGCTGACGTAGCCGGGGTTTAGTTCGGTCCCTACAGGGGCGGCTGCTGCATCCATAGCCCGAGTATGAATGAGAACGGTTCGCATTTGCAACGTTCCCGAGCTATTTCGAGAGATCGCTCCGGTTGCAGTCCGTACTTTCCGCTTTCGCGCCGCTACTTACTACCGTCCCGGAGCCGCAACCCGGCCCGCCATCCCTGACGCTCGCTCGGCCCCGGTATGCGGGGCCTCACCTAGCAACGGGCGCAGGTAGGTGCCGGTATGGGATCGCGGATTCGCGGCGACCTGCTCGGGGGTGCCGGTGGCGATGATCTCGCCCCCGCCTTCACCCCCCTCCGGTCCCAGATCGATGAGCCAGTCGGCTGTCTTGATGACATCGAGGTTGTGCTCGATCACCACGATCGTGTTGCCTTCGTCACGAAGCCGGTGGAGCACCTCCAGCAGCTGTGACACATCGTGGAAGTGCAGCCCAGTGGTCGGCTCATCGAGAATGTACAAGGTGCGGCCCGTGGCTCGCTTGGCGAGCTCCCGTGACAACTTGACCCGTTGGGCCTCGCCTCCCGAGAGAGTCGTAGCGTTCTGTCCGAGGCGGACGTACGAAAGACCGACATCGGTCAGTGTCTGCAGCTTGCTCGCGACCGCGGGAATGTTCTGGAAGAAGCGCAAAGCATCCTCCACCGTCATCTCGAGGACTTCGTGGATGTTTTTCCCACGATAGCGGATCTCGAGCGTTTCCCGGTTGTACCGCTGCCCTTTGCACACGTCGCATGGAACATACACGTCGGGAAGAAAATGCATCTCGACCTTGATCACGCCATCGCCCTGGCACGCCTCACACCGGCCGCCTTTGACGTTGAAGCTGAACCTGCCTACGTCGTAGCCGCGCGCGCGTGCCTCAGGTACCGCGGCAAACAGCTCGCGCAATGGCGCGAACAGGCCGGTGTAGGTGGCGGGATTGGAGCGGGGTGTGCGGCCGATCGGGCTCTGATCGATGTCGATGACGCGATCGATCTGGTCCAACCCCTCGACTCGCTCGCAAGGCGATGCGTTGAGAACGGTGTTGTTGATACGTGAGGTGGCGTAGCCGAACAGCGTGTCGACGATGAGAGTTGATTTGCCGGAACCGGAAACACCCGTCACGCATGTGAGCAGCCCCATGGGAATCTCCGCCGTGACGTTGCGAAGATTGTTGCCGGTCGCGTTGACGATGCGGATCTGTTTGTCCGGCGAGCGCGGCGCTCGCTGCCGGGGCACTGCGATCTGGCGCTTGCCGCCCAGATATTGCCCGGTGATGGACGCCGGGTTCGCGATGATCTCTCGTGGGGTGCCCTGAGCGACGATATGGCCGCCGTGTACGCCGGCGCCCGGTCCGAGATCGATGACGTGGTCGGCCTCGAGGATCGCTTCCTCGTCGTGCTCCACTACGATCACCGTATTGCCGATGTTGCGTAACTGTTTGAGCGTGGCCAGCAATCGCTGGTTGTCGCGCTGGTGGAGCCCGATCGAAGGCTCGTCAAGGATATACATGACACCGGTCAGGCCGGATCCTACCTGGCTCGCGAGCCGGATCCGCTGGGCTTCGCCGCCGGAAAGCGTCTCGGCGCTGCGATCGAGTGTCAGATAATCGAGCCCTACGTCGACCAGGAAGCGCAAGCGCTCGGCAACATCCTTGACGATCTTGGTGGCCACCTCACCGCGCCAACCGGCCAGGTTGAGCGAGCGAAAGAATTCCAACGCCTTGCCGACAGTCAAGTGAGTTGCCTCAGGCAGAGTGCGCTCGGCTACGTAGACGAAGCGCGCGGCGCGGTTGAGCCGGGTGCCGCCACAGTCCGGGCACGGCCGAGTGCCGAGATATTTGGAGAGCTCCTCACGCACCGTGAGGGATTCGGTCTCGCGATAACGACGCTCCAGGTTCGGAAGTATGCCCTCGAACGGGTGCCGTTTGCGTGAGACACGGCCTTTGCCCGTGGTCTCGCGAAATTCGATTGCTTCATCGCCGCTGCCATAGAGCACTACTTTCTGTACTTCGGACGGCAGCTCCGTCCACGGCGCCTCGATGTCGAAACGGTAGCGGCGGGCGAGCGCCTGGATGAGTTGGAAGTAGTGCGCGTTACGGCGATCCCAGCCTCTGATCGCGCCCCCCGCCAGGGATAGATGCGAGTGTGTGACCACGCGCGCCGGATCGAAGAATGTCTGCGTACCCAACCCGTCGCAAGTTGGACAGGCTCCCGCCGGGTTGTTGAACGAAAACAGCTTGGGCTCCAGGGGCGGCACGCTGTAGCCGCAGACCGGGCAGGCGTGGCGGCTGGAGAACACCAGCTCTTTGTTGTTTTCGTGCAGGCCTTCGGGCGGGGGATCGTCGAGGAAAATGAGTCGCGCCAGCCCGCCTGACAGCCGCAGCGCCGTTTCGAAGGATTCAGCCAGGCGCTGCGCGGCATCGGATCGAATTCGCATGCGATCGACCACAGCCTCTATGGTGTGCTTGCGCTTGGGGTCGAGCTTTGGCAGGGCTTCCATTTCGTGGATGCGGCCATCAATGCGCACCCGGACGAATCCTTGACCAACCAGGCTCTCGAGAATGTCCGCATGCTCGCCCTTGCGGTCGCTCACCAGTGGAGCGAGCAGAGCCGCCGCGCTGCCTTCGGGCAGACGGATCACCTGATCGACCATCTGGCTCACCGTCTGTGCCGTTAGATCGATCATGTGATCTGGACAGCGTGGAATGCCTGCACGCGCAAACAGGAGGCGGAGGTAGTCGTAGATTTCCGTGACGGTGCCGACGGTCGAGCGTGGGTTGTGTGAGGTGGCCTTCTGCTCGATCGCAATGGCGGGGGAGAGCCCTTCGATGGTGTCGACGTCCGGCTTCTCCATCATGGAGAGGAATTGGCGAGCGTAGGCCGACAGCGATTCCACATAGCGGCGCTGTCCCTCGGCGTACAGAGTGTCGAAAGCCAGCGAGGACTTGCCAGAACCAGACAGGCCGGTGACCACGATGAAGCGATCCCTGGGCAGATCGACGTCGATGTTCTTCAGGTTGTGGGTGCGGGCTCCACGGACACGAATCTGTTGCATATGAAGGTGTTGAGCTGCTTTTTGGAATCAGGCGTCCGGCCGTTTTCTTCGCGCCGAAGCGACTGCGGCAGACCCGGGCCGACCGTCAAGTGTACGCGCCCGCAAGCCTCCCTCTCAAAACTGCATGTTCGCGGAGCTTATTGAGGTTCGCGCGGGGCTGTGGGGGGACTACAATGAGTGCTCATCTCTGGTGTCAGCTCGAGGATTCATCCATGGCCCGCGGCGTCAACAAAGTCATCCTGGTCGGCAACCTGGGCGCGGACCCCGAGACCCGAGCCATGCCTTCGGGCAGCTCGGTTGCCAATTTGCGCATCGCCACGAGCGAGAGCTGGCGTGACAAGACCTCCGGCGAGCAGCAGGAGCGCACCGAATGGCACCGGGTCGCGCTGTTCGGGCGCCTGGCCGAGATCGCCAGCGAATACCTGCGCAAAGGCTCGCAGGTCTATATTGAGGGCAGCCTGCGGACCCGCAAGTGGCAGGACAAACAGGGTAACGAGCGCTACACGACTGAGATCGTGGGCAGCGAGCTGCAGATGCTGGGTGGCCGTGGCGGCGGGGGAGCGGGTGGCGGAGCCGGTGGCGGCTACGGTGGCTCCGCGTCATCGGGTTCCTCCTCCGGCGGCGGTGGTGGGGGCCGAGGGGCCCCGCCCGATGCGTATCCCGAGTACTCTGGACCGTCGGCGCCGAGTGGTGAGAAGGACGATTTCGACGACGATATCCCGTTCTGAAGCGCATCTGGCGACACGGAGAATATCGCTTGGAAAGGGAGCGTCACGCTCGTCCTGCGGCTGCTTGCACGGAAGGATGGGGTCATGCGGCTCATTCGAAGCGCGCTGCGGCCGGGGAAGCGCTTGATTATTTGTGTAGGTAATTGATTATCAAGGATGAATCGGTCTTTGCGAGCAGCCCGATCGGGGAGTCGTGCGAGCGCGCGCGTAAGGCCGTAAAATTCGCCACCTTACTCCTTATGCCTCGTCGCTACTTCATCAAAACCTACGGCTGCCAGATGAACGAGTACGACTCTGCTCGGATGGCGGACGTATTGCGCTCTGGCGCGCACCTTACGGCTACCGATAACCCGGCCGAGGCCGACGTGCTTCTCGTGAACACTTGCTCCGTGCGCGAAAAGGCGCAGGAAAAGGTGTTCTCGCTGCTGGGTGAATGGCGCAGGCTGAAGGCCACCCGTCCGGAAGTCATCATCGGCGTTGGGGGCTGTGTTGCCAGCCAGGAGGGCGAGGCCATCACCGAGCGGGCTCCCTTCGTGGATCTCGTGTTCGGTCCGCAAACGCTGCACCGCCTGCCCGAGATGATCTCGGAGCTGCGTCGTACGGGGCGGTCCGTCGTGGATGTGAGTTTCCCGGAAATCGAAAAATTCGATCACCTGCCGGAACCGCGTGCGGAGGGCTCCAGGGCCTTCGTGTCCATCATGGAAGGTTGCAGCAAATACTGCAGCTTCTGCATCGTTCCCTACACCCGTGGCGAGGAGATCAGCCGTGGCCTCGAGTCTGTGCTCGAGGAAGTGCGGCAATTGGCGCGCCAGGGGGTGAAGGAAATCACCCTTTTGGGGCAAAACGTCAACGCCTATGCCGGTCCCACTGCCGATGGAGCGGTGGTCGATCTGGCGACACTCATTCACTATGTGGCGGCGATTCCGGGCATCGAGTTGATCCGGTTCACCACCTCGCATCCGCTCGAGTTCAACGACAGCCTCATCGAGGCATACGCGAGTGTGCCGAAGCTCGCCAACCACCTTCATCTGCCGGTCCAGAGCGGCTCCGATCGCGTGCTGGCGCTGATGAAGCGGGGCTATACCGCCATTGAATTCAAAGACAAAGTCCGCAAGCTAAGGGCAGTGCGGCCGGACATCTGCATTTCCTCGGATTTCATTGTGGGCTTCCCGGGCGAGACCGAGCGCGATTTCGCTGCTACGCTCGCGCTTGTGCGTGACGTGGGCTTCGATCAGTCATTTTCGTTTCTCTATAGCCGACGCCCAGGCACCCCGGCAGCGTCGCTGCCCGACGAGGTGCCGCTCGAGGTCAAGCAAGAGCGGCTCGCGCAGCTGCAGGCGCAGCTCGACGCGCAGCACCACGCGATCAATGAGAGGATGGTCGGTACCGTGCAACGGGTGCTCGTCGAGCGGCCGGCGAAGAGGGACGCACGGGAGCTGGCGGCCCGTACCGAGAATAACCGGTGGGTGAACTTCGCTGGCCCACCTGATTTGATGGATCGATTCGTGGACGTTCTCATCACCGATGCGCGTCCGCATAGTCTGCGTGGACGGCTGATTGCCGCGGCTGCCGCCTGATGCCAGTGACTGCTTCAGCATCCTCATCCCTGCGCGAATTTGACCTGGAGCCGTCGGACAACGCGCGGCTCGCGAATTTGTGCGGCCCACTAGATGAGAATTTGCGTCTGCTCGAGGCCCGATTGGATGTGCAGATCCGACGCCGCGGCGATAGCTTCCGTGTCACGGGAATTCATGCCGAGAGCGCGGAAGACACGCTGCGAGAGCTGTTCGATCTTACGAAGAGCGAGGAGGTGACGCCCGAGCGTGTGCATCTCGCTCTGCGTGAGCGCGAGTCTGGGCAAATTCCTCCGGGCGGGAGCCAAAGCGAACAGTTGGTCCGCGTTCCGCGCGGCGGGATCCGCGCGCGCGGGAATCACCAGCGCGAATACCTTGCGAATATCCATGCGAAGGATCTGACATTCGGCATTGGACCTGCGGGGACAGGGAAGACTTATCTTGCCGTTGCCTGTGCCGTGGAGGCCCTCCAGGCAGACAAGGTGCGCAGGATCATTCTGGTGCGCCCCGCGGTCGAGGCAGGCGAGCGCCTGGGATTTCTGCCCGGAGACCTGACGCAGAAAGTCGACCCCTATCTGCGGCCCATGTATGACGCGCTCTACGAGATGATGGGGTTTGATCGGGTATCCCGCTTCATCGAGCGTAATGTCATCGAGGTCGCCCCGCTTGCGTTCATGCGGGGCCGGTCGTTGAACGATTCCTTCATCATTCTCGATGAGGCGCAGAATACGACTGTCGAGCAGATGAAGATGTTCTTGACCCGCATCGGTTTCGGCTCCAAAGCCGTCGTGACGGGTGATGTAACGCAGACAGATTTGCCGCCCGGCAAACAGTCCGGCCTGAGCCACGTGATCAACGTACTTCGCGGCGTCGATGGCGTCGCGTTCGCTTTTTTCGACGCACAGGACGTAGTGCGCCATCCGCTGGTGCAACGCATTGTGAAGGCCTACGAGGCCCAGAGTGGTTCCTCGTGAGCGCTCCCCCTGCGCGCAACGCCGGTAACGGGCGCAAAACTCTCAGCGTCGATGTGCGTCGGCGCGTTCGAAGTTGGGCGCCACCACGTACTGATCTCGCGAGCTGGGCAAGCATGGCTCTGGGTCGTCGTGCGGCGGGTCGCGAGATCGGCGTCTCGGTGGTCGGGCCGGCCGAAAGCCGCAGTCTCAACGCCCGCTTTCGTGGACGCGACAAGCCGACGAACGTGTTGTCTTTTCCGGTGGCGGAGTTGCCTTCCGGCAGCGGTGACGAGCCGCGCCCGCTCGGTGATCTGGTGATCTGCCCTCACGTGCTCCGCACTGAGGCTCGGCAGCAGAAGAAGAGCTTGCGGGCGCATTGGGCGCACCTGGTGGTGCACGGATCGCTGCATCTCATTGGCTACGATCACGAGCGCGATGCGGACGCCGGCCGCATGGAGCGGAGGGAGATCGCGGTGCTACGTCGCCTCGGCTTTGCGAATCCTTACGTTGCTGCGCGCACGGCGCTTCGGGAGCCGGGCCGTATCCCGCTCGCCCGGAGGCTGCCTTCGGACGGTCTTCCTACCGAAGCTCCGCGAGAGCGTAGGAAGGGGAGCTGACTGATGGCCAAGGACCTCAATGCGACCGGGCGCTGGCTGAAGAGACTCGCTCAGGGATTCGTCGGGGAGCCCCAGGACCGTCAGGAGCTGCTCGCCGTGTTGCGTCAGACCGCTGAGCGGGGAATCGTCGAGCCTGACGCGCTCACCATGCTCGAGGGCGTGCTGGAGGTCGGGGATCTTCAGGTACGCGACATCATGATCCCCCGCGCGCAGATGGTGTTTGTCCGGCGCGATGATCCGTTCTCGAAGCTCCTGCCGGTGGTTGTCGAGTCGGGACACTCTCGGTTTCCGGTCATGGACGAGGATCGCGACGACATCGTGGGCATCCTGCTCGCGAAGGATCTGCTGCGCCTGTGTGCCAACGAGCAACCCGAGCGGTTCGACATCCGCGAGTACATGCGCCCGGCGGTGTTTGTTCCCGAGTCCAAGCGGCTGAACGTCCTGCTCAAGGAGTTCCGCCGCAACCGCAATCACATGGCCCTCGTCGTCGATGAGTACGGCGGTGTCTCGGGGCTGGTGACCATCGAGGATGTGATCGAGCAGATCGTGGGCGATATCGACGATGAGTTCGATGTGGAGGATGATCACAACATCCGCAAGGAAGCCGAACGCCAATTCACCGTTCGTGGCGTGACCCGCATCGAGGAGTTCAACGAGTATTTCGGCGCTCACCTCTCGGAAGAGGAAGGTTTCGACACCGTCGCGGGGCTGTTGATGAAGCAGCTCGGGCGCCTTCCACGCCGGGGCGAATCTGCGACCATCGACGGCTTCGAGTTCCGGGTCACTCGCGCAGATCGCAGACGCATCGATGCCTTACGCGTGGTCCCACCGCAAGACGTCATTCCACCCGAAGATCGGCCCTCGGCCGGCGAGTCCTGATTATGAGCGAACGGCGCGTAGCCGCCGTCACCGGCACCATACGAGACGATCGTGTGGACGTGACACCGAATGAGGCTCGGTTTTTGCCGCTGCGGCTGTCCTCCGTTCGCGTGCGGGCGGCCCTGGCTGCCGGCTCGGGCGCGCTGCTCGCGTGCGCATTTGCGCCGCTGAACTGGTGGCCACTGGCTGTCCTGAGTCCGGCGCTGCTGATGTGGTTGTGGCAAGGCGCTACCCCACGGGTGGCGGCGTGGCTGGGGTTCTGGTTCAACGCCGGCACCTTCGCGGCGGGCACCTACTGGCTGTACATCAGCATCCGGATCTTTGGCGAGGCGCCCCTCTGGGTTGCATTCTTACTCATGATCGCGCTCATCGTGATCATGGGGCTGTATCACGCGGCGCTGGGCTATTCCGTGGCGCGTTGGCTGCCGGCCACAGGTGTCGTTCGATGGTTATTGGGCGTGCCCGCGGCCTGGCTGTTGATCGAATGGTGGCGTGGGTGGTTTTTGTCGGGCTTTTCGTGGCTTTCACTCGGCTACTCTCAGACCGATACCGTGCTCGCAGCCTACGCACCGATAGCCGGTGTCTATGGCATCAGCGCAATGTTGCTGCTGAGTGCGGGGGCGCTTACGGCGGTGATCTGTGGGACACCCCGCGCCCGGATCGTCGGCGCGATCGTGTTCGCCGTTCCCTGGCTCGCCGGGGCCGCTCTGCGCTCGGTCGACTGGACGTCCTCGAGTGGCCCGCCCGTGTCGGTGGCGGTCGTTCAGGGAAACATCTCGCAGGAGCAGAAGTGGCTCGACAAGAACCAAGACACGATCCTGAAGCTGTACCGCGACCTGACCGAGAAGAACCTGGGAACACAGCTCATCGTGTGGCCCGAGTCGGCCGTGCCCGACCTGGCCAATAATCAAATTCCCTACATCAGTGCCCTCTATCACGAGACTCGCGCCCGCAACACGGCGTTGGTGTTCGGGATATTGCGCGAGTCCGACACGGGCCAGCACTACTTCAACTCAGTGCTGTCGCTCGACAAGACGATAGGCTGGTACGACAAAGATCACCTGGTGCCCTTCGCCGAGTTCTTTCCGGTTCCGGGATTCGTGCGCTCCTGGCTGCGGCTGATGAGCTTGCCGTATTCCGACTTCACCCGGGGCGGCGCCAACCAGCCGCCGCTATCGGCCGCAGGTCTCGAGCTAGGGGTGACGGTCTGTTACGAGGACGCTTACGGCAGCGCGATGCTCGCCGTCTTGCGCAAAGCGACCGGGCTGGTGAACGTCACGAACGATGCCTGGTTTGGCCACTCCACCGCCCGCTATCAACACTTTCAGATCGCCCGGATGCGCGCGCTCGAGGCGGGCCGGTATATGATCCGAGCAGCCAATAATGGCGTCTCGGGTGTGATCGGACCGCACGGCGAAGTCGTGGCACTGGCTCCCGAGTTCCAGACCTATGTGCTTCACGCTTCGATAACGCCACGCGCGGGCCTCACGCCGTACGCCCGTGTTGGAAATTGGCTGATCGTGATCCTGGCGACCGCGGCTCTGGGCGGAGCGCTGTGGGTGCGCAAAGCCTATGGCCGCAAACCCACGGTGGGCACGTCAGGTGCTGGAGTTTGACTTGAGAGCTGCGCAATGAACCCGAGTCCTTCGTCACGCGGGCCCAAATGGCCCCTCACCCCGGAGTCGAGCATGAGAGTTTCGCGCCCAGCCCATCGTGCGGTCTCGGTGTTAGGCGTTTCCATTGTACTGGTCGCGTGTTCCGGCGGACTGAGCGCCCAGTCTCCGCACCCGATGCGGGTTGCGCAGGCACCGCCACCGGCTGCTGCTGCCGGTGCCGAGAGTCTCGTGCGCGCTCTGCCGGACTTTTCGCCCCTCGTCGAGAAATACGGTCCGGCGGTGGTGAACGTCGAGGTGGTCGAGAAGGCTCAAGGCGGTGGCAATGGTAGTGTGCCCGGGCTGTCGCCAAACGATCCGTTTTTCGATTTCTTCCGCCGCTTCGGTATCCCCGGTCCCGAACAGGCGCCGCACGGCGGAGGAGGCCAGCCGCCCGTGCGCGGCGCCGGCTCCGGCTTCATCGTGAGCAGCGATGGCTACATTCTCACCAACACACACGTGGTGGCGAACGCTGACGAGGTAACGGTGCGCCTCACGGACCGGCGTGAGTTTCCGGCCAAAGTCATTGGCGCCGACGAGCGTACGGATGTGGCTGTCATCAAGATCAACGCCGGCAACTTGCCGACCGTGCGCCTCGGGGATCCCTCGAAGATCAAGCCGGGACAGTGGGTGTTGGCGATCGGCTCGCCCTTCGGCTTCGAGAATAGCGCTACGGCGGGCATCATCAGCGCCACCTCACGCTCGCTCCCGAGCGACAACTATGTGCCCTTCATTCAGACGGACGTGGCGGTCAACCCGGGCAATTCCGGTGGCCCCTTGTTCAATCTCTCGGGTGAGGTCATTGGCATCAACTCCCAGATCTTCAGCCGCACGGGCGGCTACATGGGAGTCTCGTTCGCCATTCCGATAGACGTTGCACGCAACGTGGAGGACCAACTCGTCAAGACAGGCCACGTCGTTCGCGGGCGGATCGGCGTGACCATCCAGGACGTTAACGCGCAGCTGGCGGAGTCTTTCGGACTCGATCGCCCGCGTGGCGCGCTCGTGAGCTCCGTCGAGAAGGATGGGCCGGCGTCGAAGGCTGGCCTGACGCCGGGCGATGTCATCCTCGGCGTCAATGGCCATCCCATCGAGCGCTATGGCGAGTTGTCCGGCTCGATCGCTGCCATGAAGCCGGGCAGCGATGCCAGTCTCCAGGTCTGGCGTCAGGGCAAGCAGCAGCAGGTGTCCGTCAAGGTCGCCGAGCTGAAGGAGCAGCCCCAGTCGGCTGCAAACATCCCGAACGGAAAGCCCGGAAACCGTCAGACCGACCAGGCTACCCAGCTCGGTCTCACCGTGCGGCAGCTCGAGCCGCAAGAGAAGGAGCAGGTTCAGACGACGGGGACTCTCGTGGTCGAGGATGTCACTGGGCCGGCAGCGGCGGCGGGCGTGCAGCCTGGCGACATCATCCTGGGCGTAAACGGCAAACGCGTGAGGACTTCGAAGGAGCTGCAGGACACCGCTAAGTCCGCGGGCAAGAATGTGGCGCTGCTGATCCAGCGGGACGAGGCGCAGATTTTTGTGCCGCTGAGGATTCAGTAGGCAAGGGCAATCAGGGATTTAGGTCGCGGGGTCGGCGAGCCGGCTCTGCGACGTGCCTCTGTGCCGGGCGCTCGGCCCGGGTATGCCGGGCCTCGCCCCGTGACGGCACTCGTGTATCCTCTCACGTCCCCCGCAACCAACTGAGCTTTAAGCGGTTTCCGTGATGGAAGAGATATACGACCCGGCTGCTGTGGAAGCCGCCGCACAACAGCATTGGCGTTCGCTGGACGCCTATCGTGCCGTAGAGAACGACCCGCGCTTTCCCAAAGGGAAGTACTACGTGTGCTCGATGCTGCCGTATCCGAGCGGCAAGCTGCACATGGGGCACATGCGTAACTACACGTTGAATGATGTCGTGTATCGCTTCATGCGCTCCTCGGGCTACAACGTGATGACGCCCATGGGCTGGGACGCTTTCGGTCTCCCGGCCGAGAACGCCGCTATCGACAAGCGCGTCGCGCCCGCGAAATGGACGCGAACCAACATTGCCGATATGAAGGCGCAGTTCGCGCCCATGGGGTTCGCATTCGACTGGTCACGGGAAGTGACCACGTGCGACCCAAGTTACTATCGCTGGAACCAGTGGATCTTCCTGAAGATGCTCGAGAGCGGCATCGCCTATCGCAAGACCCAGATCGTCAACTGGGATCCGATCGATCAGACGGTGTTGGCGAACGAGCAGGTGGTGGACGGTCGCGGCTGGCGCTCGGGAGCGCTGGTCGAGAAGCGGGAAATCCCTGGCTATTATCTGGCGATCACGCGGTATGCCGACGATCTGCTCGAGAAGGTCAAGAACGATCTCGAAGGCTGGCCCGCGCAGGTGCGGACCATGCAGGAGAACTGGATCGGCCGCAGTGAGGGAGTGCGATTCGCCTTTCCCTATGAGCTCGAGCGCGAACGGCAGCTGTTGTGGGTCTTCACGACCCGCGCGGACACCATCATGGGTGTCACGTTCGTGGCTATTGCTCCAGAGCATCCTCTGGCATTGGACCTCGCCCGGCGGGAGGAGGCGCGGGGACAACATCGATTGTCGGAATTCATTGACGAATGCCGTAAGGGCGGTGTGGCGGATGCCGAGCTCGCCACCATGGAGAAGAAGGGCGTACCGACCGGATTCTTCGTCACGCATCCTTTGAGCGGCGAGCAGGTGGAGGTCTGGATCGGCAACTACGTCCTCATGAGTTATGGCGACGGTGCGGTGATGGGCGTGCCGGCGCACGACGAGCGCGATTTCGCATTTGCCCGCCGCTACCGGCTGCCTATCAAACAGGTTATCGAGCGGCGCGAGGCGGCGGTAGTCAAGCGTGCCCTCGCGGAGCGAGCTGCAAGCGGGGGTGACCTGGCGAATCTGCGCAATGAGCTGATGGCCCTGGAGTTCTCAACCGACGAGTGGAAACCGTGGTACGACACCAAGGACGGTGTGTGTATCAACTCCCGCTCGCGCGACGGTCGATATAACTACGACGGCAAGAGCTATCAGGAGGCGGTCGATGCGGTCGCTGCCGACCTGATGGCATTGGAGATTGGCGAAAAGAAGGTGCAATGGCGCCTGCGCGACTGGGGGATCTCGCGCCAGCGGTACTGGGGCACGCCGATTCCCATCATCCATTGCGAGGTCTGCGGAGTCGTTCCAGTGCCGGAAGAAGACCTTCCGGTCGTGCTTCCCGAGGACCTGGTGCCGGATGGAAGTGGGAATCCGCTCAACAAGGACGAACGCTTCCTCGCGTGCAAGTGTCCCCGATGCGGCAAGCCTGCCCGCCGGGAAACCGACACTATGGATACGTTCGTCGATTCTTCCTGGTACTACATGCGCTATTGCTGCCCTGACGCAGCGACGATGGTGGATGAGCGCACCAGCTATTGGATGCCGATGGACCAGTACATCGGCGGTATCGAGCATGCTGTCCTGCACCTGTTGTATTCGCGGTTCTGGACGCGTGTGATGCGCGATCTCGGAATGCTGAAGTTCGACGAGCCGTTCAAGAGGCTGTTCACACAGGGCATGTTGCTCGCGCACTGTTACTATCGCGAAGACTCGAGCGGCAAGAAACGCTGGTTCTATCCTGCAGAGGTGGAAGAGCAGTTCGACGAGCGCGGTGTGCCGGTGAGCGCGGTAGCCGTAGAGGATGGCAAGCCTGTCGTCTATGCGGGCATCGAAAAGATGTCCAAGAGCAAGAACAACGTCGTCGAGCCGGGCGCATTCATCGAGCGTTTCGGAGCGGACACGGCGCGCGCTTTCGTGATGTTCGCGGGTCCTCCCGATCAGAGCGCACCGTGGTCCGACGCCAGCGCGGAGGGCGTGCATCGCTTCCTGAGGCGACTGTGGTCTTTCTGCTATGAGCACCGTGAGCGGATCGCGGGCGCGCCGCCTGTGAATGAGGTGACGCTTGAAAGTGGCTTGAAAAAAGTTCGGCGCGACCTGCACGCGACCTTGCAACAGGCGCTGTTCGACTATCAGCGCATGCAATACAACACTGTCGTATCCGCAACCATGAAGATGCTCAACTCACTGGATGCGGCGAAGGCGCCGGCGGGGGAATCCGTGCTTCGGGAAGGAGTGGGAATTCTGCTGCGTACGCTGTATCCGATTGCGCCTCATATCACGCACGCCTTGTGGGTCGAGCTCGGGTTTGCCAAGGAGCTCGGCGACTTGTTGGATGCTTCGATGCCGCAGCCCCTGGAGGAAGCCCTGCGCCAGGATGAGCTGGAGCTGGTCGTGCAGGTCAACGGTAAGTTGCGGAGTCGAGTGGTCGTTCCGGCGGGGGCGGGCGAAGAGGTCATCAGGGCAGCGGCGCTTGCCGATGAGCACGTGAAGAAGTTCATCGGGGACAAGCCGGTGCGCAAGCTGATTATCGTGCCGGGGAAGCTGGTCAACATTGTGGTGTGAGATGAAGAGGCTCGGGTGCGTTGCGGTGGCAGTGCTGCTGTTGAGCGCTTGCGGTTTCCATCTGCAGGGGCGGACGCCGTTGCCGGATGTGGTCAAGGCTCCCTACGTTCAGGCTGCGGATCCGCAGAGTGAGTTCGTGCTGAGCCTGCAGAGGGCGATGATCACCTCGGGGGCGCGTCCGGTGGAGGAGAAGGACAGGGCGTCCGTGGTTGTCAATATTCTCAGGGATGAGGTGGTGCGGCGGACGTTGTCGGTGTCTGCGCAGAATCAGCCGGATGAGTATGAGTTGACTTATACGGTGCGGTTTTCGGTGGTGGCGGGGGATAAGGAGCTGTTGCCGCCTACGGATGTCAGCAATGTGCGGAGCTTTGCGTTTGCGGAGCAGTTGTTGCTGGCGAAGAATCATGAGGAGACGGTCTTGCGGCAGGATATGGCGCATGATCTGGCGGATATGGTGATGAGACGGTTGGCGCGGTTGTAGGGGCGGGCTTCTGGGAGGGCTGCGTCAGGAGTAGCCGGGAGCTCGGTTCGGACGAGCGTAGATTCGCTTTCTGGGTAGCGCGGCCGCGATCGAAAGGGTCGAGGCGGCTCCTGGGAAAATGTGCTTCGGAAAAAATCACGGGGACCGTGATTTTTTCCGGCATTCCTTTTCAATCGCACAGCGTCGCGTCCCGGTTGGCCCTGCCAGGTTTGAAATAGTCACGCGCGACGCAATGCGATTGCTGCAGCATTTTCCAAGGAGCCGCCTCGACCCTTTCGATCGCGGCCGCGCCTCGAGGGCGGGGGCCTGCCAATTGTGTGTTATTGATGTGTGGGGTGTTCAGTAATTACCCGGGTCTGTTCATATGTTGTTGTTGGGGTCGGTTGATCGGGTTTCGGTGGCGCTGCTGTTGGGGCGGTATGGGATGGAGTTGGTGCTGGTGGCGCCTGAGGAAGTGATTCCGGGGTCGTATTGGGGGGAGAGTGAGGCGGGGTTGAAGGGGGATCGGTTGTATG
>CAZBTV010000136.1:0-19722 GCA_964494895.1 uncultured Steroidobacteraceae bacterium
CGGGGGAAGCCCGTCGGGCTTAGTCGAAAGGTGCGCGGTGGAAATTCAGGCTAGCTGCCTGGCACTCGTGACTCAGGCCGCACCCGGAAAGAGGCGTGGCCTCGCGATCATGATGTTGTTCACCGGTTACGGACTGGGCGCGATGGCGGCGGGCCTCGTTTGTACCGCTTTCTCTGAACTGGGAGGCTGGCGCTTGGCAACCATCGTAGTCGGCGCTGTCTGCATGCTCACCGCGATTCTTGCCTGGGTGTGGCTGAGGGAGTCATCAGCTCCTGATGACTCCGAAGTCTCTCGCGGCGCTGTGGCATCGGACAAGCCAAGCGCCCTCCTCATTTTTTCACCGCGCTACGTGGCCGGGACGCTCATGTTATGGCTGCTGTTCGTTTGTATGCTCACCATCAGCTACTGCCTGAGCTCCTGGCTGCCCACCCTGCTGGTCGAGGTAGGCCGGAGCGAGCAACTGGCTTCGATTTCTGTGTCCATCTTTTCACTTGGGGGTATCGTCGCCGCACTGGGTGTCGGGCTGTTGATCGATCGTTGGGGAGCGACGCGGACCCTCGTCTCGTTTCTGATCCTCTCCACCGTGCTGCTTTTCATTATCGGCCGGGTATTGGCCTCCGCATCTGCGGCGGTGCTGCTTGTGCTGCTGGCTGTGTGCGGGTTCTTTGTTTTAGGTGCGTACGGCGGCGTCAATGTCGTGCTCGCGAGCTATTATCCAGCCCATCTGCGAGCAGCGGGGATCGGGTGGACCAAGAGCGTGGGGCGGGTTGGGACGTTGGTGGCACCAGTGGCGATTGGTGCCGGGTTGAGTGCGGGAATGGCTGATACGACCATCATGTCACTGTTTGCTGTGCCAGCGCTGCTCGCAGTTTTGTGCCTGACGGTCATCGCTCTCAGCGAAAGCACGCATCAACGACACATGACGACCTGCCGCGAGTCAACTTCACAGCGGTTCTGACCGGGTCGGATTGACGGTCGCTCGTGTACCTTGAGACGAACTGCACTCCTGTCTACGGCTTCATCGGAGCCGAGTCCTCGGCACCCCGACGCCGCCCGCGGCCTCCGGTCAAGCTCGAGGGTGTACTACGCATGGCTACCCTTGCGCCCTAACTTCGGTGGGTACCGCGGGACACGGTTATCTGTGCGCGAACGAAGGGACGCAACCGACCGTAGCTGTGCCGTCAGGACTCTCTCTGATTCCGAGCTCGTTGTCGGCGTCTACCAAGGAACCGTCCGGCCCAGATAGTCCAGGTACTGTAGGCCAGCATGGCCGTGCGCAGCCTCCAGCGTACTCACTACGTTCGGGACGCTCTCCTCGATTGAGAGGCGCGCGTCCGGGCCGCCCAGTTCGGTGCGAACCCACCCAGGCGCCATCAGGACCATGGCACGTCGATCGGTAGAGTGGCGTGCCGCAAAGCAGCGCATAAACATATTCAGGGCGGCTTTGCTCCCACGGTACACCTCCCGCATACCGTTCGTGTTGTTTGCGACACTACCTTGACCGGACGACATCACTCCGATCGTGCCTTCGTCCGCAACGACGTCATGCAGCGCCTCCACCACACGCATTGGGCTCAGAGCATTGGTCACCATGACTCGGATGAACTCCTCGGTTGACACTTCGCCGATCGTCTCCTGCGGGTTGTTGTTGGTGACGCCGGCGTTGACGAACAACATGTCGAGCTTCCTGTCCCCGAGCCGGGAGCGAAGGGCGACTATCTGCTCTGGCACAGTGATATCGACGGTCTCGATTTCGACTCGCCCGGGCGAACGCCGCGCCAGCTCGTGAAGTCCAGTCTGCGCCGGACCTCGAACGGTACCCACAACATTCCAGCCGCGTTTCAGAAACTCCTCGGCCATGGCGTAGCCGAGTCCGCGCGAGGCTCCAACGAGCAGCACGGTCTTTCGCAATACAGAGTCAGAGTTCATCGGTCTTCCCCTGGAGTTTGATGCTGAGCTCAACGTCCCCGGCGAATGGAACGGACAGGTAGCCGCCACCGCGGTCACGGACGCGCGCAAGGTATTCCGGGCTCCAGTCCGCGTTATCAGCGACTATCAACGCGCCAGACCTCAGTCGAGGCTCGAGCAGCGAGAGCACTTTCGGATACAGACCTTTCGCGCCATCGAGGAGAACGAAGTCGATGGTTTCCGGGAGATCGCTCGCGAGAGTCTCGAGCGCATCGCCGGCCCGAATCTCGACGAGGTCGCCAAGTCCTGCCGCGGCGATGTTTGCGCGCGCCTGGGCAACCTTCGTCCACTCCAGCTCCGTACCGATCAGCCGCCCACCGCCGTTGTCACGGAGTGCCGCGGCAAGGTGCAGCGTCGAAACGCCGAACGAAGTGCCGAACTCTACAATGCTCCTCGTCCGAGTCGATCGAGCCAGCATGTAGAGCAGAGTCGCCGTTTCACGTGATATCGCGAGATGAAAGTCCTTCAAGGCTCCGTAAAACGACTGATGGTCATCCGTGCTCGTCATCAACCTGGCGTGCTCGTTCGGGGGAAGGACGCGTCGTTGCTCCTCGAGCCGCGCATCACTGTCGTCGGCTTCGGCGAACAGTCTCGCTACTACGCTCGAGCATGGGGGAGTCGTGAGGGTGCTCATGGGTGGTCTCTTTCGGTGTATGACCGCAGGGGCTTGTGTGCGAGCTAGAATACGAATAAAAGATCGCATTTACTATTCGCTTTCCAGAGTGCGCAAATGGCAAGAGCCAAAAGACCCATTATTTCCGCGAGAAAACAGCCCCGGCAGGCCCGCTCCTCGAGGCTCGTCTCCGACATTCTGGAGGCTTCTGCTCGCGTTCTCGTACGCCACGGCGCGCACCGTTTCACGACTGCACGCGTGGCAGAGGCCGCCGGAATAAGCGTCGGGTCGTTGTATCAATACTTTCCGAACAAGGAGGCGATCCTTTTCCGGCTTCAGGCAGAGGAATGGGGACAGACGATGGGCGAGCTGCGCCGCATACTCAGCGATGCAAGCGTCCCGCCGCCTGAGAGACTCCGCGGTGCGGTACGGATGTTCTTCCGCTCCGAGTGCGACGAAGCGGCATTCCGCAGCGCTTTGGAAGAAGCCGCGCCGCTATACCGCGAAGCGCCCGAATCCCGTGCCCACGCCGAGGAAGGTCGTCACCTCATGGAGACCTTCATCAAGGACGTACTTCCCAACGCGACCTTGCGTGAACGCGCTTTCGTCGCAGATCTGGTGCGGCTGATCATGTCCTCGGTCGGCAAAGCGATCTCCAGCCAGAACCGCTCCCGCTCAGATGTCGATGAGATTGCGGCGGCGATTGGTGAGATGTTGGTTGGCTACTTGAAGATCAGGCCAAACAAGCCGGGATGACCCTGAGCCCGATCAACGGCCATCGAAGTGCACGGCCTCAGGTCCATTCGAGGAACGAGGACAGTTCCCAAACCCCGAGCGATCATTCCGCCAGCGTATGTATTTCCCACGATGCCCAGAACCACCTCAAACTGATGAAATGGCGCATGGACGCAAAATCCACGCCTACTCATGCCACCGTTGATGGTGAGACGGAGCTTCTTTTATTAGACCTTCGGCACGCCCACTCTATTCTCGACCACGCCGTCACCACACGCGATAAGCCGGCCCGTACACGATATCTTCAGCAAGCGACCGACATCTACATTGGGGTAAAGGATCTCCTGCCGAAGCTCGGTCTCGCACCGACCCAAAGCGCCGCTATCCGGAATCAACTCGCCGTCCTCCTTTCGCGGCTTCAGCAGTGAGTCCGAACATCGAGCTTGGAACGGTTGGAGAAGCTGTAGCCTCGCAATCAGAAGAACAAGTCTGAGGGAATCGCCAAGCAAACGGATCCGCAATGGGGCGGTAGCCGCGGGTATTGGCTGCGCCACCAACGCGAGGGGGCGAGCGGCCCTTCCCAGGGCCGGTGCACGCGACGGGCACGCTGACCACACTGCGAGCTCATTCGTGCAGGCGACCCAGATGTGCACGCCACGCCGCAGCATACAAACGTTCAGACCGGAGCGGCGATAACGGCGGCGACAGGGCAGTCCCCATCACCAATGGCAATGCCCACAGGCACCGACCTGAGGCCCTGACATCCGGTCAAGCCGATCATCACCAACCCAAGTTTCGCGCATTCCTGCACGCGGGCTTGGACGTCGGTATCCACACGCAAACCCGACGTTATCTCTGACGCGCTTCATACCGTATCCTCGCCCGCTCACTCATTCTCCCCTTCTCCATCAAACTCTTGCATTCAAACACAGAGTCGTACTATATACGTCAACAACAAATCGTCACGATAAGGAACCGTCCAATGGCGATGGCCGCACCCAAATTTGAAGAGGAGAACCCAATGGAAGAGCGCGTTGCCGTTCTGGAAGCCAACATTGAGCACATCCGCTCCGATATATCGGACATGAAGACGGACCTTCGGAGACTCAACGACAAGATTGATGGCACCGATCGGAAGCTCGTAGCGAAGATCGACAGCGTCGATGAGAAGCTTACCGCCAAAATCGACAGCGTCGATCAGAAGCTCACTACCAAGATCGACAGCGTCGATCAGAAGCTCACCACCAAGATCGACAGCGTCAGTGAGAACCTCTCCACCAAAATCGACGCGGTCAAAGACGGGCTCGCCAGCCTCGCCCTCAGCATGGAAAAGTCGTTCAGCGCGCTCAAGATTGGTCGAGCGCTCGACCGGATCTGGTGGCTGCTGATGTCCGCCGCAATGCTAGGAATTATGGCCCGGGCGTTCAAGTGGATATGAGCCCGTTGGTCAACGGGCATGCCCCTCACCCGTGCCGAGCCAACTCACCTCGTTGCGGTCGGCGCTTGAGAAGCGCGCGGACGCGCGGAACCTCAGGCTCGCTGGCGATCGGCCTCGCGCCTGAGCAGGTGAAGATGTCCATCGGGGTGGCGGAGCAACTGATCCCGATCCGCCGCCCATACAATCCGCGTCGCCGCTATATCGTTGGCCTCCACCTGCCCCGCGGATCGACCCCTCGGGCGGCGATAGCCCAGCAGCTCAATGTGGGGAGTGGCGCGGAGCGGCAACATCGGCACCACTTCAACCTCGACCTTGGGAAGGCCGTCCAAGGCGACCTGCGTCGGGCCTGCGTTGAGCGTCCGTGCCTGCACTGACAGGCCCAACGCTTCATAGAAGCGGCAGCTCGTGTCAACGTTAGAAACACTGATGGCTGAATGGTCGATGCCGAGCAACCCAGTACCGATCCAGCGGCCGGCGCTTTGAGGCGGGAACTGCAACAGCTCGAGCGGATGACCTTCCGGGTCACGAAACTTCACCGCGGCGGCTACGCCGGTTGAGGGCGGAAGCCGCACCGGACCACCGGTGGAGATAGGCCGGCCGCCGATGGCTGCCACGTGCTTCCACGCGGCCGAGGCATCGTCGGTGACGAGCGCGAAATGTTGAAAGCAGAGATCCGCTGCTGTGGAGTCCATCGGATACGGCCGTCCCTGAACTTCGAAGCTATCGAGATCGACCCGCTGCTCACCAAGGCGAAGCGGCACCCGCACGCCGCTACCCACCAGACCCAACAGCGCGATCTCATCCTCGCCAATGGCTTCAGGACGGCCAACGGTGAACCCGAGTTGCTGGTAGAACGCCGCGAGCCGCTCAGGTTGGGCTGTGGTGAGCCGAACCGCAGTGATCGCCGAAACCCGCGCAGTCATGGCCGAACACAACCGCGGACATTGGTGTAGATCGCCATCAGGCGATGCGAGGCGCAGAGGAACAGGCGGGAGCGGTTGCGGCCGCCGAATGCGAGATTCGAGACCAGGCTCGGTGTAAGAATCTTGCCGAGCAATTTGCCTTCGGGACTGATGCAGTGGACACCATCGGCTGCGCTCGACCATACGTTACCGTGCTCATCCACGCGGAATCCATCGGCAAAGCCGGGTGATACTTTGTGGAAGTGCGCACCGCCAGACAAACGCCCACCCTCATGCACGTCGAAGCGACGGATATACTGGCACGGCTCGGGATCGAACTGGCCGCCGCTCTCGGCGACGTACAGCAGGCGCTCGTCAGGCGAGAATGCAAGGCCGTTGGGCCCCTCGAAGTCATCCGCAACGACGGTGAGATCGCCTGTGGGGACGTCCAGACGATAGAGCGTCGGCGGGAGCTCGGAAGTCTGCTTACCGCCTTCGTAATCCGTGCTTATGCCGTACAGAGGATCGCTGAACCAGATCGTCCCATCTGACTTGCACACGATATCGTTAGGCGAGTTCAGACGCTTGCCGCGATAACGGCTGGCGAGCACCGTCACGGTGCCGTCGAGCTCCGTGCGAGTGATGCAACGATCGTGATGTGAGCAGCCAAGGAGCCGACCCTGTCTGTCACGTGCATGGCCGTTGGCGAAGCCGGAGGGCTGGCGGAATACACTGACACCGCCTTGCTCGCTCCACCGCAGAATGCGGTCGTTGGGGATATCGCTGACATAGAGACAATCGTGGTCCGCGAACCATACGGGTCCCTCCAGCCAGCCGTAACCCTCGCCGAGCATCTCCAATGGGGCGTTGGACAGCACCATCGACCGGAACCGCTCGTCGTGAATCTCGATGTGGTTCATGGCAGGCTATGTTATGTGTTGTGACAGGGAACCCGGGAAGGATGAACGTGCAACTGCACCGTCATCAGCACCGCGGGCTCGCTGCCTATCGTTCCGGAGCGATGTCCCTTCTTGCCGTCACGCTCGCTGCAGCCCTGGTCTTCCCCGAAGGAAAATTCACCGGGGCCTTGCTCGATGCGAGTGCCGTCCATGCTTTCGATCCACCAGCGGCCCGAGAGCACCACGATCCACTGCGGGGCGGGGTTCTCGTGCCATTCACCCACCCAACCCGCCGGCTGGACGGTGAAGACGACCGTGGATGGATGAGTACCCTGTTTGTTGTTCCACTGCGGTTCGGCCGGGCCGACCCGATGCAGCTCATAATGGGTGAGATGGCACTGCCGCTGGTGGCTGACACCGTCGGCGTCCACCCAGAGGTGCCAATAGGGTACCGATGGCTTCTGGCCGGGATCGCTCATAGATGCTCCGGGGATGAGGCATAGGGACGGCTGGAGGCAAGGGGATGGGAAAGGAATGGCCACAGGCCGGAGCCGTTCGTGCCGATCACGATCAGGAGGAACCCCGCCCCGAGAGACAGGTTTTTCAAAAAATCCCAGAAGAGATTGCGCCCTTTGCTGTCACCGCTCGCCCAGAAATCACCCGGTGCCCAGAAGCGCTTGTACAGCACCGCTGTCGCCGCGCAGTAGGCTGCCAACACCAACGCGGCCATCCGGTCGGCAAAGCCAGTCACGACGCCGAGCGACATGATCACTTCGATGGCGAGTCCGCACATGAGCACGGCAATCGCCAGAGGACGCGGCTTGAACACCTCCTGCGCCTGCTTGACGGCGCCTTCGAACCCGACGATTTTGTCGAGCGCGCTGAATGGCAGGAACAACACCACAAGCACGCAGCGGACGACCAGCGCCGCGATCGCCGCGGTGGTCACCGCAACCGCTCCGCTATCCGATCGCCGACCCGCAAGGCGTTGGCAATGATGGTCAGCGTCGGGTTGACGGCGCCGATCGAGGGAAAGAAGCTCGCGTCGGCAATGTATAAGTTATCGAGCTCGTGCGCCTTGCAGTCCAGGTCGAGCACCGAGCTCGCCGGATCGATGCCGAAGCGCGCCGTACCCGCCTGATGAGCGGTGCCGCCGATTGGGATGTTCTTGCCAAGATAGAGAGAGCGATGGAGGAGGATAGCGTTGTGACCGGCGCGGTTCAGGACATCTTTGAGCTTGCGCTCCAAGCGCGGCAGGGCCTCGGAGTTGGTGGGGGTGAGATCGAGATGGACCTTGCCATCCCTGTAGTAGACGCGATTCTCCGGATGCGGCAGATCCTCCGCCTGCAGCCAGAAGTCCATCGAATGGCGCGCCATCTCCTCGAACGGCATCTCCGGCAGCCATTCCAGCCACTGCGGCAAAGCCTCGCCGCGGATCTGGTCAGAGTGGCTGGTGGCGCACATTTGCACGAGGCCGAGCGGGTAATCCCAGTCTTGACCGTGAAAGTAGTAGTCGCTGAATGCCAGCGTCTTTTGGAACACGGTATCGTTGACCTCGGGCATGACAGCCATCAGCACACTCATGTTGTGACGCATGTAGTTTCGCCCGAGCTGACCCGATCCATTGGCCAGTCCGTTGGGATGCGCACTGTTCGCCGATCGAAAGAGCAGCAGGGCGGACGAGAGAGCTCCGCAGGCGACAACCACGATAGCAGCCGAGTAACGCTCTTCCCTGCCTTCGCATGTCACATGAACGGAGCTCACCGTGTGCCCCGAAGGATCCGTGTCCAGCTTCGATACATAGGCGTTGGTCAGTAACGTAACGTTGGAGTAGCGGGCGAGCATGGGATCGATGCAGACGACCTGAGCATCGGCCTTGCCATTGAGCAGGCAAGGGAATCCGTCGAAGAAGCTGCAACGCATGCAGATGCTGGTGGGAGTCGGCTTGCCGTCCTTCTCATCGAGAAGGATGCCGAGCGGCAGATGAAAGGGGTGCAGTCCGATGCCGCGGAGGTTGTTCGCAAGTTCCGCGATCTTTGGCTCGTGGCTCACCGGCGGATGAGGATAGGGAGCGCTCGCCCAGGGCTCCAAAGGGTCCTCGCCGCGCTGCCCGTGCACGTGAAACAAGCGCTCCGCTTGCGTGTAGTAGGGCTCGAACACGTCGTAACCGAGGGGCCAGGCCGGAGAGATACCGCCGCTATGTGTCACCTCACCGAAGTCGCGCTCGCGCAGCCGAAGCAGCGCCGCCCCATAGACCTTGGAGTTGCCGCCGACGTAGTAATGCAGGGCGGGACTGAACGTATCGCCCGCGGAATTCGTCCAGGTCTCGTGCGCCTGGTAAGCGGCGTCGACGAAGACTGTCTGCGAGTTCCAG
The DNA here is from genome assembly GCA_964494895.1 of uncultured Steroidobacteraceae bacterium. Taxonomy (GTDB): domain Bacteria; phylum Pseudomonadota; class Gammaproteobacteria; order Steroidobacterales; family Steroidobacteraceae; genus 13-2-20CM-66-19. The sequence goes on from CAZBTV010000136.1 coordinate 8,930, forward strand.
TTCTTCTCACTCCGCGGCAGATAGTCTCCGCGCTCCAGTATCAGGATACGCTTGCCCGTTGGAGCGAGACGGTGCGCAAGAGAGGCGCCCCCCGGCCCTGACCCGATCACGATGAGGTCGTAATGATCCGAGTTCAAGGCTGACGCTCCGCTTGCGTTGTGGGATTGATGAGGTAGCCCAGCGGCAAGTGGCATGCCAGGCTACACAGTCGCGACGTCGATGTTGAAACGGTCGTCAGTTCACCGCTATATGGAACCTTCGCGCCAGCGACGCCCTAAGCAGTGAATCGTTTCAATGCAACGATCTCCAACCCCGCTCGTTTCGTGTAGAGAGAAGGAGTTGAGAGGAGGCAAATGGCTCCGAGCTCATCATTTCGCGCGAGCGGAGTTCAGGCTAGCGGACGGAACGGCGCCCTCGCGGCGACGCGTGTCGTCATCGTTGGAGCGGGATTTTCCGGGATGGAAGTTGCCAAGGCGCTTCAGGCGACTGCTGCCGCTGTCACCCTCGTCGATCGTCACAATTACACACTGTTCCAGCCCCTCTTGTATCAGGTCGCGACGGCAGCGCTTTCGCCAGCGGATATCGCAGTTCCGATTCGCAGCCTGCTTCATGCCCCCAACATCAACACGCTGCTCGAGGATGTCGTCGATGTCGACCTGAAGAAGGCGGAGATTACAACGCGCTCCGGTCGGCATCTGGGCTTTGACGTGCTCGTCCTCGCAACAGGCTCGGCGTTCAATTATTTCGGACGTGAGGATTGGGCGCGTTTGGCGCCGGCCCCAAAGAACCTCAGCGATGCAATCGAAATCCGCCGGCGCTTGCTGCTCGCATTCGAGCATGCCGAGGCGTGCGACGATGAGGAAGAACGGCGCGCATGGATGACTTTTGTTGTCGTGGGCGCGGGTGCCACGGGCGTCGAAATGGCGGGCGCCATGGCCGAGCTGGCAAAGGCGACCCTGCGCCGCGACTTCCGTCGTATCGACCCGGCCGCTGCGCACATCATCCTCGTCGAAGCGGGCCCGGGTCTCCTGGGAGCCTTTCCGAAAGAGCTGGGGAGTTATGCCCATAAGGTACTCGCGCGTCTCGGCGTTCACGTCCTGCTGAACACCAAACTCGATCACATCGACAACAGCGGCGTCATTGCTGGGGGGCGGCGCATTGAAACGCGTACCGTCATATGGGGGGCCGGTGTCAAGGCGCAGAAGATCGCCGAATGGCTGCGCCAGAAGCCAGGACCGCATGGGGCGGTGAAGGTCGAGCGCGATTTTTCCGTACCCGGCCTGCCGAACGTGTTTGTGATCGGCGATGCAGCCGATGCTGCTGACGCAGATGGAAAGCCGCTGCCCGGCCTTGCCGCCGTTGCGAAGCAAGAGGGGCAGTATCTCGGCGCTCTGCTAAGGCGGCGATTGGCCGGAGATCACGACATGCCGGCGTTTCGCTATCGCGATTACGGCACGATGGCGACCATTGGGCGATCGGCCGCGGTTGCTGATCTGCGCGGGTTTCATCTCACCGGGACGCTTGCTTGGATTCTCTGGGGCATCGTCCATCTCCGCTTCCTGATCGGCTTTCGTAATCGTCTGGTCGTGATGGTGAATTGGCTTTGGGCGTGGGTCACCTATGCTCGAGGCGCCCGCCTCATCACAGATCAGCCTGCCTCATATGCGATAGCCGAATCCGCCTCGCAGACGCGGCCGCGCAAAGCACCGACCGGGTAAGGAGTCGGTGGGCCTCAAGTCAATGACGTACGCATGACCCAACACACCCTCCGGAGCCCAGTGATGTCATCCTCTGCAAATGTTGAAAACGCCACCGCCCCAGCCCGCCCGGTTCCCCAGGTCCTGCGGGGGCAGAAGGCGCTTGTGACTGGAGCGAATTCCGGGATTGGCAAGGCCGTCGCCATCGCTTTGGCCCAAGCCGGAGCCGATGTCGTTGTCAACTACGTCACCGACCCGGAAGCCGCCGAAGAGGTCGTCCGCGCGATTCGCGACGCGGGACGAGGCTCTTCGTATGCACATCGAGCAGATGTATCGCAGGAGGATCAGGTCGAAGAGATGTTTGGGACCATGGTCAAAAAGCTCGGCAGGATCGACATTCTCGTCAATAACGCCGGGCTCCAACGCGATTCGCCAATCGACCGGATGACGCTTGCTCAGTGGAATACGGTCATCAATGTGAACTTGACCGGCCAGTTCCTCTGCGCGCGTGCCGCCGTCCGTGAGTTCCTCAAGACCGGCGTCGTAGCCGGCGTCTCGTGCTCTGCGGGTAAGATCATCTGTATGAGCTCCGTGCACCAGGAAATTCCCTGGGCCGGGCATGCGAATTACGCTGCATCGAAGGGCGGCATCATGATGATGATGCAAAGCATCGCCCAGGAAGTCGCGCCACATCGCATCCGCGTCAACAGCATCGCTCCGGGCGCTATTCGGACACCCATCAACACGGCCGCCTGGCAGACGAAAGACGCCTACGACCGGCTGATGACGTTGGTTCCCTATAAGCGGATCGGCGAGCCAATCGACATTGCGCGCGCCGCTGTTTGGCTCGCGTCCGATGATTCCGACTATGTCGTTGGGGCAACGCTGTTTGTTGACGGCGGCATGACCTTGTTCCCCGGCTTCGCCACCGGTGGCTGATATCCCGCCGGTCGCCGCTCAACAGACACATGACTTTGAATGGTCCGGGCTGAGGTCGCTCAATTCCCGGGCTGCGCGCGATTCTCCGAGCGCTGTTCGACCGGCTTGCTCGCGTTGCTGATGTTGTAGGCCGTGTTGATCAAAGCGAGATGCGAGAAGGCCGGAGGGAAATTCCCGACAAGTCGCTTTGCACGCGGATCGTACTCTTCGGACAGCAGCCCCACGTCGTTGCACAAACCAATCAACTTGGTGAAGAGCCGCCGCGCATCGGCCGTGCGTCCGACCAGGACCAGGTTGTCGGCCAGCCAGAAGCTGCACGCGAGGAATGCGCCTTCGCGACCGGGCAGCCCGTCCTTGCTTGCAACTGGATCGTATCGCAGCACGAAGCCATCAGACATGAGGTGGCTCTCGATCGCCGCGACGGTGCTGCGCACGCGCGGATCGCTGGGCGGCAGAAAGCCGACAAGCGGAATCATGAGAACGCTGGAATCGAGCTGCTTCGAACCATAGCTCTGAACGAAGGCGCCGAGCTCGGCGTCGAAAGCCTTCGCACACACCTGCTCATGAATACGCGCCGCCGTGGCCCGCCAGCGCTCCACGGGACCTGAGAGGCCGAACCGCTCCACGCTCTTGATAGCGCGATCGAACGCCACCCAGGACATTACTTTTGAATAGGTGAAATCCCGCGCGCCGCCGCGGACTTCCCAGATGCCTTCGTCTGGTTTCATCCAGATCGTCTCGAGATGCGCGAGCAATTCGCGCTGAAGCTCCCAGCCGGCCTCTATGGGCGCGAGCTTTCCAGCACGGCCGTGGTGGAGCGCATCCATGACCTCGCCGTAGATGTCGAGCTGAGTTTGTTTCGCGGCGGCATTGCCGACGCGGACTGGCTTCGCGCCCTCATACCCGCCGAGCCACGGCACCTCCCATTCAACCAGGCGATGCTCGCCGGCCAGGCCGTACATGATCTGCACTTGGGCCGCATCGCCGGCCAAAGCTCGCAGAAGCCACGCACGCCAGTCTTTCGCCTCCTCGCAATAACCCGAATTCATGAGAGCGAGCAGCGTGAAGGTCGCATCTCGGAGCCAGCAGAAGCGGTAATCCCAATTGCGTGGCCCACCAAGCTGTTCGGGAAGCGACGTCGTGGGTGCGGCGACGATGCCGCCCGTCGGCCGATAGGTAAGCGCCTTGAGTGTGATGAGCGAGCGAAGCACTGGCTGAGCCCATTCGCGTGGGGCCTCGAATTGCGACGACCACTCCCGCCAGAAAGTCTCGGTCTGCGTCAGGGCCGCCATCGGGTCGATGTGGGCCGGCGGCGGAAGATGCGACGGGCCATAGGTGAGGACGAAGGGAACGACCTCTCCGGGCGAGACCGTAAAGTCTCCTACAGTCTTGCGGTGCTGGCCTTGCAAGGCCACCGGCGTACGCAACACGATCATATCTGGTCCCGACACCGCAAGATGCGTATCGTCCCCGTGGCGTGTTACCCAGGGGACGAGCGATCCATAATCGAAGCGGATGACCAGCTCTGTGCGCATTGGGACCGTGCCACGCTTGCCCATGACAAGGCGCACGAGATCAGACGACTTGCCACGCGGCGGCATGAATTCGACCAGCGTCACGGCGCCTTCGCTGGTCTCAATATCGGTCTCGAGGATCAGAGTGTTCGCGCGGTATCGACGCGTGTTGTGCTTGACCGTTCCACGAGGAGCGATGAGCCAGCGGCCGTTCTCCGGCCCGCCGAGCAAGGCGGCAAAGCACGCGCCACTATCGAACCGCGGCCAGCACAGCCAGTCCAGAGAGCCGTCACGGCCAACCAGAGCCGCCGTCTCGCAATCACCGAGCAGAGCGTAGTCCTCGATTCTTGACACCGCCCTGCTCTCCATCAACGCTCGGAAAAAGCCTTCATCGCGCCCGTCTAACGCTGGAAATAGCGGGCAGTTCCTCCTTGGCGCGCCGCTCGCAGCCGCGGAACCCTGATCCACCCACTGACGGCGCGGGCTCGCCACAGTCGCCGAATGCAGATCAATACAATATGCTGGAGCGGCTTCGGAAACGAAGCCGCAGAGATTGAACCCGCAATCCGCGAGTTCATGCCACGGCAGGGAGTCGCTTTGGTCATGCTTTCCGGCGAGTAGCGCGTGACGTCTTAGATTCGGAATCGGTGGGCGATCGCGCGGATGGTCGGCGTGGCGCTAGCGATCCGTTATGTCGATCGCCAAACGCTGCCTTGGGTTATCAGCCACATTCAATCGGACATCCCGATCGGCTATCAGACCAAGGCCTTTCTGGATTCCGCATTCCTCGTCACCTACGGCTTGACATACCTGGGGGGCGGGTGGTTGCTGGATCGTATCGGCACGCGACGCGGATTTTTGATCATCATGGCTTTCTGGTCGCTGGCCTGCGCGAGCCACGGTTTCGCCGTTGGAGTCATGGTGTTGGCTATCAGCCGGCTGCTGCTGGGTGTGGGCGAAGGTGGGGGATTTCCCGCCGCAACGCGTGCCATCGCGGAATGGTTTTCCCCGCAGGAGCGCGCTTCGGCGATGGGCGTTGTCAACGCAGGCACAGCGGTCGGAGCGGTCGTCGCTCCGCCCCTCATTGCGCTGATCCTTTCGCACGTCGCATGGTTTGGGCTCTCGAGTTGGCGCTGGGTGTTCTTCATCACGGGTACGCTTGGAGTTGCGTGGAGCTGTTGGTGGCTGGCGAGTTACCGCACGCCCGCTGTAATGTCATCCGGTGTGGAAATCTCGGATCCACCGGAGTCTGCGACAACGGCACCATCGTTATCTGAGCTCCTCACCAGGCGAGAAGTGCTCGGAATCGCTTTCGCGAAGTTCCTGAGTGACGGTGCCTGGTATTTCTATTTGTTCTGGCTACCGAAATACTTGTTCGAGGCTCGCGCATTCGATCTCAAGCAGGCGGCAACGTTGGGCTGGATTCCCTATGCCGCGTCGGGGATCGGGAGTCTATGCGGCGGCTATTTTTCCGGACGACTACTCGCGTGGGGCTATTCCGTCAATGTCGCACGCAAAGTCGCTCTGGGCATAAGTGCGGCGCTGATGCCGTGGGTTATGCTGGTTCCCGTTGTGGACTCCATTCCGATGGTGTTGTTTCTGTTCAGTCTCGCGTTCTTTGGCCAGCAGAGCTGGTCGACGCTGGTCATGACGGTTCCGACCGATCTCGTACCGCGCGGTGCCCTCGGCAAACTCGCGGGCCTGGTCGGCTTGGGTGGAGCGTTCGGCGGTATCGTGATGGGCCAAGCGGCCGGATGGGCGCTCGAGGCTGGATTCAGCTATACGCCGGTGCTGACCGTGGCCGCATCGCTCCACTTGTTGGCATTTGCACTGATTTGCTTTGCTTTGCCTCGCATTCAACAACTCGATTTTCCGAGAAGGACTCGACCGTGAAGATCACTGAAATTCGCACGCGCGTGGTGCGATGGAAGGGCAAGACTGTGCCGCTGCCCGCTCATTTCTGCACCAACCCGATGGATATGGTCTCGCCGAGGCTTTCATCGCAGACCATGGGAACGTTCGCATTCCATGGCTGGCTCATCGTGGAGATCCGTACCAGCGATGGGTTGGTTGGGATTGGCAATGCAGCCCTCTCGCCGCTATTGACCAAACAATGTATCGATCAATACCTGGCGCCACTGTTGATCGGGGAGAACCCATGGGACGCCGAGTTCCTGTGGCAACATATGTACCGTAAGACCATGGCGTTCGGTCGCAAAGGCATTGCACTTGTCGCAATATCCGCGGTGGACATCGCGTTATGGGACCTGATGGGAAAATCCGCACGGCAGCCTTGTTATCGACTCCTGGGCGGGCGGACCAAGGCGCGGATCCCGGTTTACGCGAGCCGTTTGTATTCCACGCCGCTCGAGGAGCTCGCTGCCGAAGCTGCGAAGTACAAGTCGGAAGGTTATCAGGCAATGAAGCTGCGCTTCGGCTGGGGTCCCCTCGATGGCGCCGCGGGGATGGCCAGAAACGTTGAGCTCGTACGCACGGTCCGCGAAACCGTTGGCGATGAGATCGACGTCATGGCAGATGCCTACATGGGCTGGAGCCTCGACTACGCCAAGCGGATGATGCGCCTGCTGGAGCCCTTCAATCTGCGCTGGCTCGAGGAGGCGATCATCCCCGACGATGTGCACGGGTATCACGAGCTGCGCCGGTTCGGCCGTACGCCCATCGCGGCGGGCGAGCATGAGCACACACTCTACGGATTCCGTCAGCTCATCGAGGCGAAGGCGCTCGACTACATCCAGTTCGACACCAATCGTGTTGGTGGGCTGACCGCCGCGCGCAAGATCCAGGCGTTGGCCGAGGCGTACTCGATTCCAGTCGTGCCGCACGCGGGACAGATGCACAATTATCACATTGTGATGGCCAGCCTGAACTCCCCACTGGCGGAGTTCTTTCCGCCTGTGGACGTGGAAGTCGGCAATGAGCTGTTCTGGTATATCTTCACAGGCGAGCCGCGCGCCCAAGATGGATTTGTCGAATTGAGCGACGATGTTCCCGGGCTCGGCCTGGAGGTCAACGAGAGTGAGCTCGCACGTTTCGAGGTGATCGAATGACTCTGAAAGTGGCGCTGTTGGGATTGGGCATCATGGGATCAGGCATGGCGCGACAGTTGCTCGCGCACGGTTTTGTGCCCACCGTATGGAACCGGGATCTCGGCAAAGCAGCCGCACTTCGCGAAGCAGGAGCGCAAGTGGCCACTTCCCCGGCACAAGCCGTACGGGAGGCAGACGTTGCTATCGCGATGGTCGCCAGCGACATAGCATCGCGTGGTGTTTGGATCGACAGCGGCGCACTGGCGGCGATGAAGCCAGATTCGATCATCATCGAATCGAGCACGCTGACGATCGATTGGTCGCGAGAGCTCGCAGCCGCGGCCACGGCGCACTCGCTCAAGATTCTCGACGCACCGGTCACCGGCAGCAAGTCACAAGCGCACAGCGGCTCTCTCAGGTTCCTGGTGGGTGGCGATGCTGAAGTGTTGGCACGCGCGCGACCTGTGATCGAAGCGATGGGCGGCTGCATTCATGTCGGGCCGCAAGGCAGCGGCACATTGCTGAAGCTGATCAACAACTTCGTGTGTGGCGTGCAAGTGGCCAGTTTTGCCGAGGCGCTGGCGATGATTGAAAGAAGCGGCTTTGAGGTGAATCAGGCTGTCGAGGTACTAACAGCGGGTGCGCCAGGCAGCCCGCTGGTCAAGACGGTTGCTCAGCGCATGCTGGAACGAGCGTACGAACCCCATTTCCTGGTGCCGCTGATGGCCAAGGATCTTGCGTATGCGGGCGAGGCTTTCCACGCCGCCGGCATCAAATCGGCGCTTGGCGAAGCGGCGCGAGATCGATATCTGGCAGCCGCGAGCGCGGGCTTTGGGCAACAAGATATCTCAGCGATCGTGGAGACTCTGCGCAAGTGATTCTGGAATCCGGGCACGCAGGATAGGACGGACTCGCCGCCATGAAGTTTGCCGCTGCCCAACTCAGGCCGACCGCCGGCGCTTTCGAGGCAAATCTCGCCAAACATCTCCGATTGGTCGACCTGGCGGTCACCAATGGGGCTGATCTCGTCGCATTCCCGGAGTTGTCGTTGACCGCCTCGATATCGGCCTTGAGGGCTCCGCCGCGCTTGGCGGTCGCGTCACTGATAGCCCCGTGCAGCTCCTGCGCAGACTCTCGGATATGGTCGAGCGCATCTTTGACCTTCGTGTCTTTCACCTTGATGTTCATGACTGTTTCCTCGCGAGTTGATCAGACGTGCTGGCGGCGCTGATATTCGTCACGCAGTTTGCCGATGCGAGCCTCGATTGCCGCCTTCGCGTCACCCTTCTCTTTGTCGGCCTTCTTCTGCAATGCCTGGATCTTCAGCTGCATCTGCTCCGAGGCTTGCTTCGAGTGCGCCCGGTCCTGCTCGAGACTCTTCTCCAGCCGTGCCCGGAGCTGATCGATCTTCGCCTGCAATCTGGCCTTCTGGTCGCCGAGTGCTTTGGCGTGCTCAGCCTTGAGTTGGTCGAGCTCCGCGCGCCGTTCGGCCGCCTCACGCGCGCGTCGGTCCTCTTCTGCGACACTCTTGAGTGTACGAAAGACGACCCCGCCAATAGCCTCCATCCGGGTGTCTACCGGTGTGACCCACTCCTCGTCCACATCCGCGATGACCGCATACTTCCCGGGAGTCAAGGCGCTCGATACGTCTGTCAAGAAGTCTGCACTCACTCGGGACGTACGCACGTCCCTGATGAGACCGATCAGCGCACCCGTGCCCGCCCCGATCGCCATGCCGATCGGTCCTGCCAGGACACCAATCAGACCGCCTATCGCAGTCCCCCCGAAGGTCCCTGACGGGGGCGGAAAGTCGTCGTCCACTCGCTCCGTCGAAACGGAACCATCCGCGTTCTTCTTGATGACCGCAAGTGAATTCAACACAATGCTGGCTTCGCCATCGAGCGCATGCAGAGCAGCCACGCCCTCGTAGGCCGATTTCTCGTCGCTAAACACAACTACCAACATCTTTTCCATGGTATCACTCCCACGAAAGTTTAGGGGACACGCTCATGACCTCGCGAAAGACCGGCTGCTGGGAAACCCGCGCAGTGCCAGCCCCAAGGCAATGAACGATGCGCCGTCGAAAATGAAATCGATACCGATGGCGAGTCCGATGAACCACAGGCTCGATACCGGCATCTGCATGATCAACATGATGCCGAGCGCCACGGAGATGATTCCTGAAAGGACCGCCCAGCCCCACTGCGGGAACTGCAGGGCGCCAGCGCCAATCGCCCGGAAGGTGCCGCCAACCATGAAGAAGGACGCGAGAATCAACGTCAGGCTCATTTCGCCGGCGAGCGGATATCGGATCAAGAGATATCCCGTGAAGCCCCGCAACAGGGCGCTCAACAGGAAAAGAAAGAAGCCACTCCAGGTGCGCGTACGAAACGCCTGGATGAGCGCGAAGAGGCCCCCGAGGATGAGCAACCAGCCGAAGGCCAGCACCGTCACCAGGGTCGCCGTTACCGAGCTCAGAATGCAGGCCGCACCGAGGATGACGAGCGCGATCCCAAGAGCTATGAACCAGCCCCAGGAGTCGTGGATCTCATCGAGCGCCGCGCTGATATTTGCCGATATCGATTTTCTGTCTGACATGATCGTTGCCTCCGTATCACGAGGTCCGTGCGTGGACCGGGCCGTTACTTGCTGCGAGGCGCGTATTCGAAGTTGGGCGCCGCTTCCAGGGTGTCAGCTCACTGTCCCCCCGCCGAGTCACACGTCGATGTCTGGAATTCGCAGTCGCGTCACAGATGTAACTTTGTGGAAAGCCCTCAGTAGATGATCTCGACTCGTTCGCTGAACACGTATCCCACGCCGCGTTCCGTACGGATGTATTTCGGGTGCGCCGGATCGGGCTCGATCTTGCGACGCAGCCGCAAAATCTGTGTATTCACCGATCGATCGTAGACGTCGTCGCCGTGCAGACGCGACATCTCGAGCAACTGCTCGCGTGAAAGAACGCGATTGGCCGCGCCAAGGAGCACAACCAGCAGGCTGAACTCGCCGTTACTCAGTTGCACCACCCGGCCGTCCGGCGCACGCAAGCGCCGCGTGTTGAGATTAAACTCCCAACCGTCGAAGCGATAGGCACGAATGCCACGCGGCCGGCCCTGTTGTACCTCAGGCTGCCGGCGCCTCAGCAGCGCACGGATCCGGGCGAGCAGCTCTCGCGGACTGAAGGGCTTTGTCAGGTAGTCGTCGGCTGCCAATTCCAACCCCATCACCCGGTCGGCCTCTTCGGCGCGGGCGGTGAGCATGATGATCGGTACGCCCGAGTCCCCGCGTAGCTGTCCCGCGAGAGCCATTCCGTCTTCGTGCTGCAGGTTGGGGTCCAGGACCACCAGGTCAACCACTTCCCGTGCCAGCACAGTGCGCATCGCGCGCCCGTCGGGGACCGCCGTGACCCGGAATTGGTATTTTCCAAGGTAGTCGGCAAGTGATTCCCGCACGACAGGGTCATCATCCAGCACGAGCATATGTCCCAACACCGTTCGCGGCGCTTGCGCTGGCATACGAGTGACTGCCTCAGCGTTTGACAGTAAGCGTCTCACCAGCTACAGGGTAGCGGGCCGAGCGCGTGTTTGGTAGGCGGC